>JAUXUI010000133.1 GCA_030681035.1 Lysobacteraceae bacterium
CGTCGTTGCGAGACGCAAAGCGACGTGGCATACGATTCCGCATGGCCTTCAGGCCATAGCGGATCGGAGTCCTTTAGGGCATACGATTCCGCATGGCCTTCAGGCCATAGCGGATCGGAGTCCTTTAGGACAATCCAGAAATCTTCAAAAGATCAGAGCACTGGATTGCTTCGCTGCGACGCACATGGCTGTGCAAGTGCCGCGGGCGCATGGCGACGGCATGGATGCCGGAGGTAGAGCAACGCAGGAGCAGTTGCCGGATGCGCACGAGCGGCCGCTCGCAATGACGCCAGATGTGGCTTATTCAGGGGTTCCCTAAACGCCAAGCCGCTTGCTCTCGGGAAAACGGATTCGGGCAACGGTGCCCTTGCCTGGCTCGCTTTCCAGGCTTACCGGCCAGCCGAAACGCTCGGAGAGGCGCCGTACGATGCTCAGGCCAATGCCGTGGCCATCGCGCTGGCCCTGCTGTGCGCGATAAAACGGGTCGAACACCCGCGCCAACTCGTCGGCACTGATGCCGATGCCGGTATCGATAACCTGCAATTCAGCGGGCACAATACGTACCGTAATCGAGCCGGTTTCGGTGTAAAGACAGGCGTTGCGCAGCAGGTTGCCCAGCAACACCGACAACACCCGTGGCGGCGCGTGCAGGCCGAATGTCGCCTGCTCGTCAATCTGCAACTGCACCGGCTTGTCGAGCAGCAGCGGGCGCGCTTTTTCCACTTCGTCACGCACGATGTCGTTGACCGTAAAGTCTTCATCGGGCAGGCCGGTATCGCCCTCGCGCGCGAGAATCAAAAATGCTTCGACCAGCGCCAGCATGTCGCGGCTCGCGCCCTGGATTCGTCGCACCGAGCGCTGTGCATGGGCATCGAGCGAGCCGTCGGCCAGCAACAGGTCGCAGGCCATGCGGATCACCGTCATCGGGGTACGCAACTCGTGGCTGGCATCACGGGTGAAATTGCCCTCGCGTTCGACAAAGCGCTCGATGCGGCTGGCAAAACCATGCAGCGATTTGGCCAGCACCAGGGTTTCGCCCTCGACATCCAACGGCAGGTTCTGCGGGTTCAGTGCATCGGCATCGGGGCGCTTGGGGTCCCACCGCTCCACCACATTGGCCAGCCAGATCACCGGCGATACTGCACGCCGCGACACCCGATACGTGGCCCACGCCACCAGGTAGATCAGCAGCAGCACCAGGATCAACGGCACCACGCCGAACCAGAATGCCAGCGCATCAACTTGCTCCTGCTTGAACACCAGCACCAGGGTGCCGACGGGTTTGCGATCAACCAGCACCAGCGAACCGCCTTGCGCGCGCGGCAGGCTGTGGTACCCCGGATGCAATCCACGCAGGGACTCGGGCAAAGCATCGTCCGTGATGTCGGGCGCGAGCAGATAACCCATCATGTTGAAGGTATCAGGGGCCTGCGCCTGCGGGTCGCTGGCGAGCCGCTGCCAGAAATGCGCGGCTTCGTCGGTCAGGGCGCGCTGAATCAGCAGATGCTTGAGCACCGCCGACGCGCCATACACACCGAGCACGGTGGCAAAGCTGATGGCCGCCACCTGCACGATGAAGGCGATCCATATTTTACGGCGCAAGCCGCCGCCCGTGTGCCGGGTATTGTTCATGTGCTGGGTGGCAGATCCATGTCGGCCATCCGGTAACCGGCACTCTGCACGGTGTGCAGCAGCGGCTTGTCGAATGGCCGGTCGATCACTTTGCGCAGGTTGTACAAGTGACTACGCAGGGTATCGGAATCAGGCAACGTGTCACCCCAAATCTCGTGCTCGACATCGCGCCGGCTCACCACCCGTGGCGACTCGCGCATCAGGATGCCGAGCAGGCGCAGGCCGATCGGTGACAAGGTCAATTCCTGTCCGGCGCGGGTGACACGCATACTGGCAGCGTCGTACACCAGATCGGCAACATGCAGCACCTCGGCGCTTACCTGCCGGCGTTCGCGCCGGATCAGGGCACGGATGCGTGCTTCCAGTTCCTGGATCGCAAACGGCTTGACCAGATAATCGTCAGCACCGGCGTCCAGCCCGGACACCTTGTCGTGCAAGGTATCGCGCGCGGTCAGCATCAATACCGGCGTTGACTTCTTGGCCTCCTCGCGCAGCTTGCGGCACACTTCCAGGCCATCCATGCGCGGCAACATCAGGTCGAGCACGATGGCGTCGTAGCTGATGTCATGCGCCAGCCGGTAGCCCTCAAGCCCGTCTGCGGCGTAATCCACCTCAAAACCGCGCCGTTCCAGGTACTCAATCACCATCTCGGCAATATTGCGGTTGTCCTCAACCAGCAGGATCAGACCGGCGACTTCATTGGACGTTGGCATCGCTTCACCTCGCTCTTCAGCTTTGTGAAGATTACAACCGAAGCCGGGTGACAAGCACGTGAAGCCGGCAGTCATCGGCACCAATCCGGTAGGGCGCAGTGCGCCGCCGGGCTGTTATTCTCTACTGTTGAATCGGTCATAACCGGAAACCCTCATGCCCCGCGCTGCATTGCTGATACTCGATTCACTCGGCGTAGGTGCCCTGCCCGACGCGGCGGCGTTCGGCGATGTCGGTGCCAACACGCTGGGCCATATCGCAGCGCACACGCTGCGCACGCAGCAGCGGCCACTGCAGGTGCCGCATCTGCAACGGCTCGGCCTCGGCCATGCGGCGCGGCTGGCCAGCGGGCACACACCGGCCGGTTTCGATCCCGACATCAACGCCATCGCCGCCTGGGGCGCGGCACGCGAACGCTCCACCGGCAAGGACACCACCTCCGGCCACTGGGAGATGATGGGCGTACCGATGCTGGACGACTGGGGCTATTTCCGCGAACGCGAAAACAGCATGCCGGCGGCATTGCTCGACGCCATCGCCGCGCGCACCGACCTCCCCGGCTGGCTCGGCAACTGCCACGCCTCGGGCACCACGATCATCGCTGAATTGGGTGAGGAGCATGTGCGCAGCGGCAAGCCGATCGTCTACACCTCCGCCGATTCGGTGCTACAGATCGCCTGCCACGAATCCGCATTTGGGCTGGAGCGGCTGTACCGGTTATGCGCGATTGCCCGTGAGTGCGTCGATGACTACCGCATCGGCCGGGTGATTGCGCGGCCGTTCGTCGGCGACGATGCCGCCAGCTTCAAGCGCAGCCACAACCGCCACGATTACTCCACCCCACCGCCGTCACCTACCCTGCTCGACCGCCTGTGCGCCGATGGCGGCGCGGTACACGGCATCGGCAAGATTCCTGACATCTTCGCGCACAGCGGCATCAGCACCGAAGTCAAGGCGCACGGCATCGATGGCCTGTTCGATGCCACCCTGGCTACCCTGGCGCAGTGCGGTGAGCGCGGCCTGGTGTTTACCAATTTCGTCGATTTCGATTCCGAATACGGCCACCGCCGCGACGTTGCCGGCTATGCCGCAGCACTGGAATATTTCGACACCCGCATGCCGGAATTGCTGGCGGCATTGCAGCCCGATGATTTGCTGATCCTCAGCGCCGACCACGGCAACGACCCGACCTGGCCGGGCAGCGACCACACCCGCGAACACATCCCGATCCTCGCCTGCGGCGCCGGCCTGCGCGCCGGCAGCATCGGCATCCGTGACTCGTTCGCCGACATCGGCCAAAGCCTTGCCACGCATTTGCGCGTGGCACCACTCGATAACGGCACATCCTTTCTGCAACACACTCGTCCGGAGCCGGCATGAGCACACCGCATATCAACGCCGCAGCCGACGCCTTCGCCGCCACCGTGCTGCTGCCGGGCGATCCGCTGCGCGCGCAGCACATCGCCGAACGCTTCCTCACCAACCCGGTGCAGGTAAACACGGTGCGCAACATGTACGGCTACACCGGCAGCTATCGCGGCCAGCGCATTTCGGTGATGGGCAGCGGCATGGGCATACCGTCGAGTTCGATCTATGCCACCGAACTGATCCAACATTACGGGGTGCAGCGCATCGTGCGTGTCGGCACCTGCGGCGCGGTACACGACGGCCTGCAACTCGGCGATCTGGTGTTGGCGCTGTCGGCCAGCACCGATTCCAACGTCAACCGGATGCGCTTCGCCGGCATGGATTTCGGCGCCGGCGCCAGCTACCCGTTGCTGCGCGCGGTCGCAGACCAGGCACAACGTGCCGACGTGCCGATGCATATCGGCAACGTGTTCTCCACCGACCTGTTCTACTCGCCGAACAAAAGCATCACCGACACCCTCGCCGCGATGGGCGTGCTGGCGGTGGAAATGGAAGCCGCCGGCCTGTACGGCCTCGCCGCCGAGCTCGGTGCGCAGGCACTGGCCGTGCTCACGGTCTCCGACGACCTGCTGCACGACATCCACATGGACGCGGCGCAGCGGCAAACCGGTGTTGACGCGATGACCGAGCTCACCCTTGATGCGTTGTGCGGGTAACTGGGATTACGCGACATATTCGGTGGACTGACAATATTGCGGAGAAATCTCAGTCTGACCCGAATGGCACTTACTGAAGCCAGAACCCCCTCAAATCGTCATTCCCGCGCAGGCGGGAATCCAGTGACTTCAGGAAATTGGGCACGAGCGAAAGAAGCTGGATGCCAGCTGCAGCCTGCCCTCGAATGCTTGAATCGGGGGCTGGCATGACGACGCTAAAGTAAGTGCCATTGCAGTCTAACCAAAATTTCCGCCGCTACCTCACCGAACTTGTTTTCAGAGGGTGCCGCCCCAATCCACCCAAGTCAAGGCTCAGTCGTAGGATGGGTAGAGCGCAGCGAAACCCATCAAGCGCGCTGTAATGGCCTGGTTGATGGGTTTCGGTCGCTTCGCGACAGCGTTCGCTGCGCGAACTACGCCTTCGTTACACTCGGTCGCTGCGCTCTACCC
>JAUXUI010000047.1 GCA_030681035.1 Lysobacteraceae bacterium
CGCAACCGACGCAGCCGAACCGATCAACAGCAACAGCAACAGCAGTCAGCAGCCAGGAGAACCACAAAGCGAACAGCAAAAGCAAAAACCGCAGCGGCGGTACTTGACAATCGATTGCTCATAGAAGGATGGGTAGAGCGCAGCGACCGAGCGAAGCGAAGGCGTGGTTCGCGCAGCGAACGCTGTCGCGAAGCGACCGAAACCCATCGACAACATCTGGCAATGATGGGTTTCGCTACGCTCTACCCATCCTACGGGCTCGGACTCGGGCCCGGGACTCGGGAGAAGCAAATGGTCCGCAAACCACGCAAAGTTCGCAAAGGAAACTCTGAATAAGTCGTCACCCCGGCGAAGGCCGGGGTCCAGGCTATTGATTTCGCTGGATCCCCGCTTACGCGGGAATGACGAAAGCCTACTTGTTCAGAGCATCGCAAAGGAAAGCCCACATTTTGATTTGTTTTCTTCGCGTCCTTCGCGGACATTCGCTCTTGCTTCTGTGTTGTTGCTCTTGCTGAGTCCCCAATCCCGGCTTCAGCAAGTCCCGAGTCCGTCAACCGTGCTCGTGCGCATCCGGCGTCACCTGCTCACCCGCCTCCAGCCGATCAAGAAAGTCCACGGCGCGGCGCAGATGCGGGATCACGATACTGCCGCCCACCACCAAGCCAACACTGAAGGCTTCGAACAGTTCGTCACGGCTCACCCCGGCGGCATGACACTGCGCCACGTGGTAGCTGATGCAGTCATCGCAACGCAGCACCAGCGAGGCCACCAAGCCAAGCATTTCCTTGGTTTTGAGATCCAACACACCCGGCTTGTAGGTTTGCGTGTCGAGCGCAAAAAAACGCCGCACCACTTGATTGTCCTGCGCAAGGATGCGCTCGTTCATCCGTTGACGAAACGCGGTGAACTCGGCCAGACGATCACTCATGCTGCGCCCCCAAGCAGTGGTTCCAGCCCACCTTTGCGGTCCAGCGCCACCATGTCATCGAACCCGCCGACATGGGTTTCACCGATGAATATCTGCGGCACACTGGTGCGCTTGGCTCGCGCCATCATTTCTTCGCGCTTGCCACGATCCAGATCGACCCGGATTTCGGTGTACGCTGCACCTTTCTTGACGAGCAGGTTCTTGGCAGCCACACAATAAGGGCACATCGCGGAGGTATAGATCAGCACATCGGCCATACAGAGTCTCCCAGTGATAAACGCCCATTGTCTCACGACACAACCAATCGGGTTATCGCAGTGCCGGCTCCGTATCACCATGGTTCAATTCGAGTTAACCCCGCCACGCCGATACTGGTGGGGTAGGTAACTGCCCTGAGGCTCTTCCAATGCAACTGCGTATCGCCACACTCGCCTTGGCCTTGGCTCTGGCAGCCAATCAGCCCCTGCGCGCGCAAGCCGCATCCGACGCCCTGCCCGACATCGGCTCGTCGGCGGGCGAGTTGATCACGCCGCGCGAAGAAACCATTTATGGCGCAATCACCCTGCGCCAGGTGCGTGAGTCGGGCATGTTGCTCGAAGACCCATTGATCGAGGGATGGATCAACTCGCTGGGCTACTCGCTGGTTGCCGCCAGCGACCGCAAGCAGAAGGAGTTCACGTTTTTCGTGATCCGCTCGCGCGACATCAACGCCTTCGCCACGCTGGGTGGCTATGTCGGCATCAATGCCGGCTTGGTGCTGACCGCCGAAAACCAGGACGAAGTGGCCGCCGTGCTGGGCCATGAAATATCCCACGTCACCCAGCGCCATATCGTGCGTGCGGTGGAAGCCGCGCAAAAAGATCAACTGCCGATCATGCTCGGCATGCTTGCCGGTATCATCATTGGTGCCACCGGCAATGGCGATGCAGTGCAGGCTGCTGTAGCTGGTGGTAGCGGACTGATGCAGCAACGGCAAATCAATTTCACCCGCGGTGGCGAGCAGGAAGCTGATCGTATCGGCATCCAGTTGCTTGCCCGTGCTGGCTTTGATCCGAACGCAATGGCAAGTTTCTTTTCACGCATGCACTTGGCCACCCGCTCGGGCAACCAGGGCCCGCCCGAGTTTTTGCGTACTCATCCGGTTACCACCAACCGCATTGCCGAAGCACGTGAACGCGCTGAGCGAATCGTTGGCGAAGAACTTGCCAACACATACGACTTCGCCAAGTTCGACGAACGCGCACAAAACCCGCTACTGCCACGCGACCTGGCTACCGGCGTCGATCTGGTTCGTATCCGGCCAGACCCAACGCTGTTTGCCTGGGCACGCGAGCGCTTGCGGGTTCTGAGCGCGCCCTCTGCCATCCAGGAATCAGCCAACTACGAAATGCAACGTGAGGCCAACCCGAGCGATTTTACCGCCGCCCAGCGTTACGGCGAAGCACTGGCACTGACCCGCGCCAACCGGGCCAACCTCGCCATTGCGCAACTTTCCGCGCTA
This sequence comes from Lysobacteraceae bacterium, assembly GCA_030681035.1. Lineage (GTDB taxonomy): Bacteria > Pseudomonadota > Gammaproteobacteria > Xanthomonadales > Xanthomonadaceae. The sequence goes on from JAUXUI010000047.1 coordinate 2,430, forward strand.
AGCCGAGAGTTTCCGGACAATTACTGGGCCGAATTGGCACTGGCCGAGGCGGAACACACAGCAGGCGAGCAGGCCCGGTCTGATGCCCGCTATGACGCACTGATGGCACGCCTGCCCGGCAATGAAGCCGTGTTGCTGAGCTATGCGCGCAGCCTGAATGAACGCAGCACACGCGAGAGCGGGCAACGCGCACAAGAAGTGCTGCGTCCGCTGTTATTGCTGGGCGCCTACGATGTCGAGTTCCAGCGCAGTTTTGCCCGCGCCAGCGCGTTGGCCGGCGACACCCTGCGCGCTGCGGAAGCCTACGCCGAGGCGGCGTTTCTTAGCGGCCGGGCCGAAGATGCGTTGCAACAATTACGCACACTTCAGCAGCGCGATGATCTGGACTACATCCAACGCGCGCGGGTTGATGCCCGTATTGCCTACATCACCCCTATCGCCATCGAGATGCAGCGCCAGGGCATTACCGAGCGCCAGAACCGGGGTTTTGCGCCGCAGCCGCAATAAGCCTGTCAGGTCGCCCACAGGGTGGGCTCCTACAGGGGTAGAGCACTGCGGGTGTGGGGATAGCGATTGCGCTCACCTGTAGGAGCCCACCCTGTGGGCGACAAGCAATGCCGCTCGTGAAACTGACTGACACCATGCAAACCACATGGCCCGCAATACTGTTCGCGTTTCGGCGTGTCACGAAATAGTCACAAAAGTGTTATCTACTGTGTCCACTCGTTAACAGACATGGACAGGTGACAGGCGTGCGCAAACGCATCCTGATTGTTGAAGACGAACCCGCCATCCGCGACATGATCGCCTTTGCTCTGCGCAAAGCGGAATATGAACCGGTACATGCCGGCGATGCCCGTGAGGCATTGGCACAGATAGCGGATCGTGCTCCCGACCTGATTCTGCTCGACTGGATGCTGCCGGGCACCAGCGGCCTGGAGTTGGCGCGGCGATGGCGCCGGGAAGGCATCACTCGCGACGTGCCGATCATCATGCTGACGGCGCGCGGTGAGGAGAACGACCGGGTGTCGGGGCTGGATGCTGGTGTTGACGACTACATGGTCAAGCCATTTTCGGCGCGCGAGTTGATGGCCCGCATCCGTGCGGTGATGCGCCGCACCCATGAAGAAACCGGAGAAGGCACGGTCGAAGCTGGCAGCCTGCGCATCGACGTTGCGGCGCACCGGGTGTTTGCCGGCAATGATCCGATCCAGATCGGCCCTACCGAATATCGTCTGCTGCATTTTTTCATGACCCATCCCGAACGCGTGTACTCGCGCTCGCAACTGCTCGATAGCGTATGGGGTGGCAACGTGTACGTTGAAGAGCGCACCGTCGATGTGCATATCCGGCGCCTGCGCAAAACACTGGAACCGCATGGTGCCGAAGCGCTGGTCCAGACCGTGCGCGGTTCGGGTTATCGCTTCTCGACCTCGGTCTGAATGCCGTGGCGTTTGCTTGCCGGCTGCCCTGCCCTGATATGCTGGCTTGGGCTTCCAGCAGCAATTCCTGCCGATCATGAGTTTCTTTCCCGGCCGAGCGTGGCAATCATCGATGTGGCGGCTGGCCGGCCTGCTGCTTGGCGGCGCGATTATTGGCCGCGCGTTGCTCGCCTCGGCCTGGATCGGCATCGCACTGGTCGCCTTGGGTTTGCTTGCCTGGCATTACCTGCGGCTATGGCGGGTGTTGCGTCTACTGCGCGAACGCCGCCGGCTGGTTGCACCGCTTGGCCGCGGGGTCTGGGGCGAACTGGAAAGCTTGCTCTACCGGCGTCAGCGCGAATCGCTGGTGCGCAAACGCAAACTCGCGTCGATCCTGCGTGCTTACCGTCAGGTTGCGGCTGCCGTGCCCGATGGCGCTGTGGTGCTGGAGCGGCAGGGGCTGGCCATCTTGTGGTTCAACGATTCCGCTGCCCGCCTGCTTGGCTTGCGCTATCCGCATGATCTGGGCGCGCGCTTTACCAATCTGCTGCGCACACCACGGGTGCTCGAATGGTTCAACGGCCCGGATCGCCTTGAACCACTGCTCGATCTGGCCGTGCCCGGCAACGACAGCGTGCGCCTGAGCCTGCGCCTGATCGCCTATACCGAAGACCAATGGCTGCTGGTGGTGCGCGATATTTCCACCCTGATGCGGCTGGAGCAGGTCCGCCGTGATTTTGTTGCCAATGTATCGCACGAATTGCGCACCCCGCTAACCGTGATTCACGGCTATCTCGACATGCTTGAACCTGACGACAATCCCGAATGGGCACCGATCATCGAGGAGATGCGTACCCAGACCAGCCGCATGGCACAAATCGTCGAAGACCTGCTGATGTTGTCGCGGCTGGAAGCGCAAAGCCGTGCCAGCGACGAAACCGTCATCATGAGCAGCCTGCTGCGCACGTTGGAACGCGAGGCGCAGGCGTTGAGTCGCGGCCGGCAACATATCCACCTGGTCGATACTGCCCAATGCGATCTGGCAGGTTCGCTCAAAGAGCTGCACAGCGCATTCTCCAACCTGGTCAGCAATGCCGTGCGTTACACCCCGGATGGCGGCAAGATCACCATCCGCTGGCAACGGCGCGACGATGGCGGCGCCATGTTGAGCGTCACCGACACTGGCGTGGGCATACCCGCTCAACACATCCCGCGCATCACCGAACGCTTCTACCGCGTATCATCCAGCCGCTCGCGCGACTCTGGCGGCACCGGCCTTGGCCTGAGCATCGTCAAGCATGTCCTTGGCCGCCACCACGCCCAATTGCTGATTGAAAGCGAGGTAAGCATCGGCAGCAGCTTCGCCTGCGTGTTCGGCCCCGGCAGCGTTCGCGAACACCGTTGAGCTTTGTGCGCCGATTGCTGGCATGCATCCGCTTTTCTTCTATAGTGTTGGCAACATGAATCCTGATTTGCGCAATATCTCAGCCAGGCACGCTTCGACTCCTTCTCCCGCCGGGAGAAGGTGGCGCGAAGCGCCGGATGAGGGTTCGATGCCATGCAGCAGCTTCTATGCTCGCCGGACCCTCACCCCAACCCCTCTCCCGGTGGGAGAGGGAC
>JAUXUI010000003.1 GCA_030681035.1 Lysobacteraceae bacterium
GGCCGCCATCGGCTATGTTCAGAACCATTGGCAGGCATTCACCCGCTACCTCGATCACGGCCAGTGCGTGATCGACAACAACGCCGCCGAACGCGCCCTGCGCGTGGTCGCCGTCGGCCGCAAGAACTGGCTGTTCGCCGGTTCCGAACGCGGCGGCCATGCCGCCGGCATCTTCTACACCCTGATCGAAAGCGCCAAGGCCAACGGCCACAACCCGCGCGTCTACCTCGAAGACGTCCTGCGACGCTTGCCGACTACCCTCGATAAACACCTCGACACCCTGCTCCCGCATCGCTGGTTCCCGCCCGTCATCACCAACGCCACTTCAACACACGTCCCGTTCAATCGGTAGATGGGCTGCGGCGGACGGTTACACCGCCAGGTATTTTTGGGCGATGATGCGTTCGTCGAACGCATGCACAACGCAGCGCAGGGAGCGCACTTCAATGCGCGCGATGTGAACATCCCGAGGGCGCAGCAGCGCCCGCCCGCTCCACCGTTGTCAAATATTGCCGCCGCGCACGGCAGCCGCGAGGAAGCGATGGTGGCAGCGCACGCGAGCGGTGAGTAAAGCTACCAGCAGATTGCCGCATATTTTGGCGTCCACTTCACCACGGTAGGGCGCTTGGTGCGGGCGAGTCGGCAGGTGCGGCGTGGCGGCGGGATGGTGGGCCTGAACTCCCCGGCGTAGAATGGCTGCGGTCCTGCCCGGAGCCCCGTCATGCCCACGACCGATTCTGCCCTGAAACAGCAAGCGCATGCGCTAATCGACCATCTTCCAGACACCGCCACCTGGGATGATGTGGTGTACGAGATGGCGGTGCGCCGCTCGATCGAGCGCGGGTTGGCTGATGCCGATGCCGGTCATCTCACCGACGTGAAGGCCGTGCGCCGCGAGTTTGGCTTGCCCGAATGAGAGTCCGCCTCACCGATGAGGCGAAAGCCAAGCTCCGCGCCATTCGTGCCCATATTGCCGAGGACGCGCCACAGCGTGCCGACGCGATGATCGATCGGATCACCCGCCACGCCGAACGCATTGGCGAGTTTCCGCATGCGGGCCGCCGGGTGCCGGAATACCAGATCGACACGCTGCGCGAAGTGCTCGAGCGGCCCTATCGGATCATCTATCGCATCCAGCCCGACGAGATCGAAGTGCTGACTGTGATGCACTATCGGCAACTGCTCCCGGGCGACCTCGCATAGTGCCCGACGGTCTCGTCAAGCGTCGTGTTGGGTTGTGTTTGGCGCTTGTCATCGATGGCGACGGCGGTGTTGTCGATGTCGAGATCGTGGACTATCACTGAGGAACCCCTGCCATGCCCCGCAAACTCGCTCCCATCCATCCCGGAACCTACCTGCGCGAAACGCTGGAGGAGATCGCCCTCAGCGCCCGGCAACTGGCGCTGCATGTCGGCACCACGCCCATGCGTCTATCGTTGGTGCTGCGTGGCCAGCGGCCGGTAAGCGCCGATCTGGCACTGCGTCTGGAACGGGCGCTGGGCCAGAGTGCCAGCTACTAGTGTAGTGTTCGATTCTTGATGGAACTTAAAAGTCTTGCCGATGTCCAATTCATCACCTGGATTGAGCATGGAGTGAGTCAGTGCGAGTAGCCCCGGCGATTGAATTGACCAAAGCGCAGGAGCACGAGCTGACCAA
>JAUXUI010000004.1 GCA_030681035.1 Lysobacteraceae bacterium
GGCCGCCATCGGCTATGTTCAGAACCATTGGCAGGCATTCACCCGCTACCTCGATCACGGCCAGTGCGTGATCGACAACAACGCCGCCGAACGCGCCCTGCGCGTGGTCGCCGTCGGCCGCAAGAACTGGCTGTTCGCCGGCTCCGAGCGCGGCGGCCATGCTGCCGGCGTCTTCTACACCCTCATCGAGAGCGCCAAGGCCAACGGCCACAACCCGCGCGTGTATCTCCAAGACGTCCTCACGCGCCTGCCCACCACCCTCGACAAACACCTCGACACCCTGCTCCCGCATCGCTGGGCTCCGCTGGTCAACACCGACGACATTTCACCGCAGCCTGCCGCTCGCGGATAGATGGGCTGTGGCGGACGGTTACCAAAGTGGCTGTATCCGAACGGCTTCTACTGTGTGGCGCGCCGCTTCTCGGCGAAGGAAGAATCGCGTCGAATCGTGGCGAGTCTGGTTGATCCCGACGCATTCAACGGCGCACCGGCACTCGGGTTCGAAAATCATCTGAACGTCTTTCATGTGGGCCGACGCGGCTTGCCTCGGGCATTGGCACATGGGCTGACGGTATTCCTGAATACGACGTTGGTTGACGAGGCATTCCGTCGTTTCAGTGGCCATACGCAGGTCAACGCAACCGACTTGCGATGCATGAAATACCCCAGCTGCGAGGTGCTGACCCAGTTGGGCGAATGGGCGATGCGTCAGGGAGCTCTCACGCAAGGCATGATCGACAGACAGTTCGCTACGATTACGACATGAAGAACAGCAAGAAAGATCGTCACCTCAAGGCCGCGCAGCAAGTTCTTGCTTCGCTTGGGCTGCCACGCGCGCAGCACAATGAACGCTCCGCGCTGTGCCTGTTGGCGCTTCTCGATCTCACCCCGGGGAAACCTTGGTCGCAGGCGGGGAATCCGCTCATCGGCATCACGCCCATCATGAATTGGGCGCGCGAACATTACGCCAAGGACTATGCGCCAAACACCCGCGAGACCGTGTGACGTCAGACCATGCACCAGTTATGTGATGCGGGCATCGTGCTTTACACCCCGGACAAACCAGACCGTCCGGTAAACAGCCCCAAAGCGGTCTATCAGGTTGAACCCGCAGCACTCGTCTTGCTGCGCACCTTTGGCATACCGGCATGGCACGAACACCTCGCTGCGTGGCTCGCTGGACGCGAGACACTGGTCGCCCGCTATGCCATGGAGCGTGAGCAAAGCCGAATCCCGGTTGAGATCGTACCAGGGCACAAAATCACCCTCAGCCCCGGCACGCACAGCGCGTTGATCAAAGCCATCATTGAGGACTTCGCGCCGCGTTTTGCGCCAGGCAGCGTATTGCTCTACGCCGGAGACACTGGCGAGAAATGGGGATACTTCGATGCCGCGAGACTGGCTGACTTGGGTGTCAACGTGGACACGCACGGCAAGATGCCCGACGTGGTACTGCACTACACGGCAAACAACTGGCTGCTTTTGGTGGAGTCTGTCACCAGTCACGGGCCGGTTGATGGCAAGCGACACGCCGAGCTTGCCCATCTGTTCGCCGACTCGACAGCAGGATTGGTTTTTGTTACTGCTTTCCCCAACAGGGCGGTCATGGGCCAGCATCTTGGGGAAATCGCTTGGGAAACCGAGGTTTGGGTTGCGGACGCACCGTCTCACCTGATCCACTTCAACGGTGTTCGCTTCCTGGGACCATACGATGCGTCATGATTTAGCCGTGTTCGAATGAGAGGGCCCTGATTCCAATGGCACTTCCTTAAGCCAGAAACCCCCTCAAATCGTCATTCCCGCGCAGGCGGGAATCCAGTGACTTCAGGAAGTTTGGCACGAACGAAAGAAGCTGGATGCCAGATATAGCCTGCCCTCGAATGCTTTAATCGGGGTCTGGCATGACGACGCTTAAGTAAGTGCCATTGGGCCCTGATTCCGCTTCCTTTACACCCGCTATCGGCCTTTGCAGCCACAAGGCTTCGGCGATCAGCGATAATCCCGGGCCATGAGCACAACCGAGGCATTCCCATCAGAAATTGACCCACCCGAAGCGCTGCGACGTTTGGGTGATGGTGCGCTGTTGATTGATATCCGCGAGCAGCACGAACGCGCATTGGGCATGGCTCACGCGGCACTGGGCGTCGCCCGTGCGGCGCTCGAGGCCGAGCCCGGGCGCTGGCTGGCCGACCCCGAGGCGCCGGTGATGCTGATCTGTGCCCACGGCAACCGTTCGCGCACGGCGTGCGACACTCTGCGAGTGCGAGGTTATGCGCGGGTGTGTTCGGTGGCCGGTGGTACCGAGGCATGGGCGGCGTTGGGCCTGCCGATGACGGCAGCGGATAGCGACGCCGGTTTCTATCAGCGTTACGCGCGGCATTTGTCGGTGCCGGAAATCGGCGTCGCCGGGCAGCGCCGCTTGCAGCGCTCGCGGGTGCTGCTGGTGGGCGCCGGTGGCCTGGGTTCACCGGCGGGCTATTATCTGGCAGCAGCCGGTGTCGGCCATATCAGCGTGATCGATGACGACCGAGTGGAGCGCAGCAACCTGCAGCGCCAGATTCTGCATACCGATGCCCGTATCGGGGTGGCGAAAACCGAGTCGGCACAAATTGCACTTGCCGCCTTGAACCCGGATATCGACATCGTGGCCGTGCCGCAACGGCTGGATCGCGACAACGTCGATGCGCAGGTCAGCGCGGCCGATGTGATCGTCGATGGTGCTGACAACTTTGCGGCGCGCTATCTGTTGTCCGATGCCTGCGTCAAACACGGCAAGCCGCTGGTGTACGGCGCGGTGCATCGTTTTGAAGGCCAGGCCAGCGTATTTGATGCCGGTCGTCAGCGTGGCACGGCGCCGTGTTATCGCTGCCTGTTCCCCGAGCCGCCACCGGCGCAGTTCGCGCCCAATTGCGCTGAAGCCGGGGTACTGGGGGTGGTGCCCGGCGTGATCGGCATGATCCAGGCGACCGAGGCGATCAAGCTGTTGCTCGATATCGGTGAATCATTGAGCGGACGCCTGCTGCAGTTCGATGCGCTGACGATGCGCTTTCGTGAGACCCGGCTGAAACCCGATCCCGACTGCACGGTATGTGCGCCGGGCCGGGCATTTCCGGGTTACATCGATTACCAGGCGTTTTGCGGCGGTTGACCGCGCCCGCAGCGCCTGGATTGTTCGCTGCGGTTTGTACGGCTAATTCAACCCACGACAAACCCAGCCACCACACGCCGGTACTCGCCCGCAAGCAGATTGAAGGTGCGTGCCGCTGCGGCATTGTCCATAAACTCGATGCCAATGCCGCGGGTCAGCGCGGCCGCATGCACCGCTGGCGCGGGGAAGCGCAGTTGTGCGCCGGTGCCAATCACGATCAGTTCCGGCTGCAGCGCCAGCAGCGGTTCAAGATCACCGGCTTGCAACGGCGCACTTTCCGATACCGCCCAGGTTTCGATCAGTTGGCTCGGGCTGAGGATGAAACTGCTGCCGAGCACGCGCTCGTTGAGCAGAACCCCTTCGCGCGAGACCCCGCGCAGCACATAGCGGAACTCCAGTGGCTCGTGGGCAATCTGCACGGCACTCAGCGCTTGGGCAGCACGATCTGCGGATTCTCGGGATGCCGTCGATAGAGCAGGGCGGTGTTGCCAATGCGTTGCACCAGGGTAGCATCGCAGCCCGCCAGCAACTCGGCAATCCAGGCATCGCGCACGTCGCGATCACCGGCGGACACCTTTACCTTCAGCAATTCGTGATGGTTCAGGGTTTCTGTCAACTCGGTTAGCAACGCCGGGGTAATGCCTTTGGCACCCACCATGATGACCGGTTTGAGCGGGTGGCCGAGGCTGCGCAGGTAACGCGCCTGAGCGGAAGGAAGCGGTTTGGCCATGATGACGTATCGATCTGCGAGGGGTGGGGCACTGCGGCATTGCCGCCAGTGAACAGGGCGAAAGGGTATCATGAGAGCCTTATAACCCGATAATTTGTCATGGCGCGTAGCAAGAGCAGTCAACGCTGGCTGCAAGAACATTTCAACGATCCCTATGTCAAACGCGCGCAGGCCGAGGGCATGCGTTCGCGCGCCGCATTCAAGCTTGAAGAACTGCTCGACCGTGACGTGCTGATCAAGCCGGGCATGGTAATCGTCGACCTTGGCGCGGCCCCGGGTGGTTGGGCGCAGGTTGCGCGTCGTGAACTGGGACACAGCGGCCGGGTGGTGGCGTTGGATATTCTGGAGATGCCACCGATTGCCGGAGTCGAGTTTCTTCACGGCGACTTCAGGCAGCCCGAGGCATTGTCACGGTTCGAGGCGCTGTTGGCCGGCGACAGGGTAGACCTTGTGCTATCGGATATGGCCCCCAATATGAGCGGTATGTCCGCGGTGGATGTGCCTCGGGCAATGTACTTGGCTGAGTTGGCACGTGACTTTGCGCAAGCGCATTTGCGTGAAGGTGGGGTGTTTCTGACCAAGCTGTTCATGGGCTCGGGCTTTGACGTCTATGTTGCGGATCTGCGTAAACGCTATCGCAAGGTGGTTGTACGCAAACCCAAGGCATCACGTAATCGCTCACCCGAGGTATACGCGCTGGCCACTGGCAAGCATTGATTTATATTACGGGTGCGGTTGAATCCGGCCCACGAGGACGTTGTCGATGAATGAACTGGCCAGAAACCTGCTGATCTGGGTAATCGTAGCGGTGGTGCTCATGGGTGTATTCCAGAGCTTCTCCGAAAACGCGGTGCGCTCGGATACCGTGCAGTACAACGAGTTCGTGCAGTTGGTGCGAGAAGATCAGGTCGCGCGCGTCAAGATTGACGATGATCGTGTCACCATCCACGGCGAGCGCAAGGATGGCAGCAAGTTCAAGACCATCAATCCCGGGGACAAGGATCTGGTCAACGACCTGATTTATCACAAGGTTGCTATCGACCAGGTCGCGCCCAGCGGACCCTCGTTGCTTTATATCCTGCTCAATTTTCTGCCGTACATTCTGTTCATTGGCATCTTCATCTATTTTCTGCGCCAGATGCAGTCCGGTGGCGGTGGTCGTGGCGCGATGAGCTTTGGCCGCTCACGCGCAAAAATGCAGGGTGAGGATCAGATCAAGGTCAACTTCAACGATGTCGCTGGCTGTGACGAAGCCAAGGAAGAAGTGGCCGAACTGGTCGAGTTCCTGCGTGACCCAGGCAAGTTCCAGAAGCTGGGCGGCAAGATTCCGCGTGGCGTGCTGATGGTGGGTCCGCCGGGTACCGGCAAGACTCTGCTGGCGCGCGCTATCGCTGGCGAAGCCAAGGTGCCGTTCTTCAGCATCTCGGGTTCGGATTTCGTCGAGATGTTCGTCGGCGTTGGTGCCAGCCGTGTACGCGACATGTTCGAGCAGGCCAAGAAGCATGCGCCGTGCATCATCTTCATTGATGAAATCGACGCAGTGGGCCGCCATCGCGGTGCCGGGCTCGGTGGTGGTCACGATGAGCGCGAGCAGACATTGAACGCATTGCTGGTGGAAATGGACGGCTTCGAGGGCACCGAAGGTGTGATCGTGATTGCCGCCACCAACCGCCCCGACGTGCTCGACCCGGCGCTGCTGCGTCCGGGCCGTTTCGACCGCCAGGTGGTGGTCGGTCTGCCCGACGTAAAGGGTCGCGAGCAGATTCTGAAAGTGCATATGCGCAAGGTGCCGTTGGCCGATGATGTGCTGCCGATGACCATTGCCCGTGGTACGCCTGGGTTCTCCGGCGCAGACCTTGCCAATCTGGTCAACGAAGCGGCGCTGTTCGCCGCCCGCGAGAGCGCCCGCAGTGTGCGCATGGAACATTTCGACAAGGCCCGCGACAAGATCATGATGGGTGCCGAACGCCGTTCGATGGCAATGAGCGAAGATGAGAAGAAGCTGACCGCCTACCACGAGGCCGGCCATGCCATTGTCGGGCGGCTGGTGCCCGAGCATGACCCTGTGTACAAGGTCACCATCATCCCGCGTGGCCGCGCGCTGGGTGTAACCATGTACCTGCCCGAGGGCGACAAGTACAGCTACAACAAGATCACCATTGAATCGCAATTGTGCTCGCTGTATGGCGGCCGTGTTGCCGAAGAGTTGATTTTTGGCGCCGACAAGATCACCACTGGCGCCAGCAACGACATTGAACGCGCAACCAAAATGGCACGCAACATGGTCACCAAGTGGGGTCTGTCCGACGAGATGGGGCCGGTGTCCTATGGCGAAGAAGAGGACGAGGTGTTCCTTGGTCGCTCGGTCACCCAGCACAAGAATGTCTCCGACGATACCGCGCGCAAGATCGATACCGTGGTGCGCACCATCCTGGATCGCGCCTATGCACGCTCACGTAAAATCCTCGGCGAGAATCTGGACAAATTGCATGCGATGGCCGAAGCCCTTCTGCTTTATGAAACCATCGATGCCAGCCAGATCGATTCGATCATGAAAGGCCAGCCACCGGCACCGCCAAGCAATTGGGGGGTCAGCGACAAGCCGCCGCACAAGGATGACGATTCAAGCAAGCCGGCGCCCGGCAGCATTGGCGGCCCGGCACCGCAGGTATAAGGATGTTTTGAACAAGCCTGGTTCCGTCACTCCAGCAAAAGCTGGAGCGACGGCTTGTGCAGAGAAAGCATAAGTGGGCACCACCGTTTGCTGACGCGATTTTCAGTGCGTTGCGGGGGTGGCTGCTGCAATCCACCCAAGTTAAGGCCGCTCGTATGGGCTAGCAGCCTGTGCTGATCTACTCGACAATTGCTCCGGCGGCGCGAGTGTCCGCACCAACGATCACTCTGACAGGTTGCCGTAGGATGGGTAGAGCGCAGCGACCGAGTGTAACGAAGGCGTAGTTCGCGCAGCGAACGCTGTCGCGAAGCGACCGAAACCCATCAACCAGGCCATTACAACGCGCTTGATGGGTTTCGCTGCGCTCTACCCATCCTACGACT
>JAUXUI010000005.1 GCA_030681035.1 Lysobacteraceae bacterium
GTTGCACGCCGGTGCGAGCCAGTGCTTCTGTGGGAGCCGGCCTGCCGGCGAACGAACTGGCGAAAGAGCTTCGCGCGCAGGCGCGCTCCCACGAAAGCGGTGAACGCTCCCTGTAGGAAGCCCACCCTGTGGGCGACCGTCGTCGCAACAACGCGGTGGTCGTCAGTGCGAGGCGTGATGCATGTTGCTGCACAACGCTTCGGACGTCGTTCAAAACACCAGATTGACCATCACCAGCACCACCGCGAGGTAGATGAAGGTGAGTGGCAGGCCGAGCTTGAGTAGATCACGCGAGGCAAAACCGGCTGGGCCCATGATCACCGACAGCACCGGGTTGGACGGGCTGAGGAAGTTGTTGGAGGCCGACAGCGCAACAATCAACGCGAACACGGTGGGGTCACCGCCCACCGCCAACGCAAAATTGATCGCCAGCGGCACCATCACCACGGTAGCACCAACGTGGCTGATGACCAGTCCGAACGCGGTGGTCAGCAGGCCAATCACCGCCTGCAATACCCAGATCGGCAAATCCGGGCCGAGGTGGTCGATCACCCGCTGCGACAGCCAGGCGGCGGTACCGGTGGAATCCATCGCCCAGCCCAGCGGTATCAGGCCCGCCATCAGGAATACAGTCTTCCAGTTCACCGATGCGTATGCCTCGTCCATGTTGATCACGCCGAGCACCAGCATGCCGGCAGCACCGGTCATCAGCGCCAGCGGCACCGGCAATTCCGCAGTAACCGCCAGCCCCAGCGCAAGCGCGAACATGAACATGGCATGCCACAGCTTGTGCGGGCGCTGCTCATCCTTGGGGTAATCGGTGACCACCACGAAGTCACGCTTTTCTGCGGCCAGTGCGAGGTCGGTCCAGATGCTGTGCAACACCAGCATGTCGCCGGCCTTGATCGGGATCTGGCGGATGTCCTCACGCCAGATTTTGCCCTCGCGATTGATCGCCAGCGGGCTGATCCCGAGCCGGCGACGCAGTTGCAGATCGGCCGGGGTCTTGCCGATGAAGCGCGAGGTGGGCGGCACCACCGCCTCGGAGATGCCGGCGCGCGCCGGGTTGAACAGGTCGGCCAACTGCCGCAGCCGTGGCGCCAGCCGCAGCAGGTTGTTCTGCGCGTAATCACTGGCTTGGTCGCGTGGCGCCATCACTCCGAGCACGCTGCCAACCCAGATCATGGTGTCGGCAGGTGGCGCCAGACGCGCCTCGTTGCCGGTTTTTATCGCCAGATACAGTGGCGCGTTTTTCTGCGCCTCAGCTTCGCCCACCGACATGCCCACCAATGGGCTTTCCGAGGTGACGGTCAACTCCACCATTTCGCCCTCGATGCCATAGGTGCGGGCGAAGTAACTTTCGGTGCGTGCCGGGGTGACGGTAGGGTCGTCGCGACTGCCCAGCCAGCGCCGGCCCACCCAGCGAAAATACAGCAGGCCGACCGCGAGCAGGGCAAGGCCAATCGGCATCGGCGCAAACATGGTCAGCGGTTTGATGGTGGCGACGCCCGAAGGCAGATTGCCGTTGGCGGCGACCAGCAGATCGTTGAGCAAAATCAGTGGCGAATTGCCGACCATCGTGAGGCCACTACCCATGATGATGGCGGCGGCGACCGGCATCAGGATGCGCGCCAGCGACAAGCCGGTACGCGCCGCCAGGCGTGAGGCAACCGGCAGGAACAAAGCGGCGACCGACGGATTTTGCATCACCGCCGACAAACTGCCGGCAATCGTCGAAGTCATCAGGATCAGCCGTTCCTCGAAGCCGCGCGAGGCGCGCAGCAAGGCCATCGCCAGGCGATTGAGCACACCGGTGCGATCAAGCCCGGCGCCGAGGATCATGGTGGCGATGACGCTGATCACCGCGTTGCCGGAAAAGCCGCCGAACAACTGCCGCGCCGGCACCAGACCGAGCAGGCCAATCGCAACCAGCACCACCAGCGCGGTGACATCGGGGCGCAGCCGCTCGAAGGTGAACATCACCATGGTGAAGCCGACCAGACCGAGTACCAGCAGCATATCGGTCGTGAGTGCGTAGTCGGACATGGGGAGTGGTCTGGCTCTCGGTCAGGCGGCGTGATGGGGCAGCTTCAGCGCAACATACACGCCGGGGCGCAAGCAGTCTGTGGGCGGGCTTTCAATAGCGTTCATACAACATATCCCACACACCATGACCCAAGCGCAGGCCACGCAGTTCAAAGTGGGTTGCCGGGCGCCACGGCGGCCGCGCAACGCTGCCTCCCGGCCCGGCCAGATTCTTCAGTTGCGGCTGGGTGTCGAGTACCGCCCACATCTGCCGCGCATAGTCGGACCAGTCGGTGGCCAGATGCAGCACGCCGCCCACGCGCAGGCGCGACACCAGCAGTTCGGCAAATGCCGGCTGGATCAGGCGCCGCTTGTGGTGGCGCTTCTTGTGCCAGGGGTCGGGAAAGAAAATGCGCACTTCGTCCAATGTGCCGGCTGCGATTTCATGGCGCAATATGTCCACCGCATCGTGGCAGTACACACGCACATTGCTGATTCCCTGGTCGGCCAGTGCATTGAGTGCGCGGCCAACACCGGGGCGATGTACCTCGATGCCGATCAGGTCGCGCCCGGGTTGCGCTGCCGCCGCGAACGCCAATGATTCGCCATTGCCAAAGCCGATTTCCAGCACGTGCTCGGCATGGCGGCCAAACAGCGCGTCCAGATCGCGTGGTTGGGCCTGATAATCGATGCCGAACCTGGCCCAGTGTTGATCGAAAGCGCGTTGCTGGGCCGGGGTGAAGCGGCCCTGGCGCAATACGAAACTGCGTACCGGGCGATGTTTGCGCTTGTTTGCGTCGGCGTCGGGCTCGGCGGATTCGGGCGCAGCTTCAGCGCGAGTGGCCGCCGTGCGCATCAGAAGAACAACCCGTCGACCGGCGAGGAGGCACTGGCGTTGCGGCGGCGCGGTATGCGACCGGCGAGGAAGGCTTCACGGCCCGCTTGAATCGCCTTGCGCATGGCGCCGGCCATTGCCACCGGGTCGCGCGCGCCGGCAATGGCGGTGTTCATCAGCACGCCATCGCAGCCCAGTTCCATCGCGATCGCAGCGTCCGAGGCGGTGCCGACGCCGGCATCGACCAGCACCGGCACCTTGGCGTTCTCGATGATCTCCAGCAGGTTGTACTTGTTCTGGATACCCAGCCCGGAACCAATCGGCGCCGCCAGCGGCATGATCGCCACGCAGCCAATGGCCTCGAGCTCGCGCGCGATGATCGGATCATCCGAGGTGTACACCATCACCTGAAAGCCGTCGGCGACCAGCGTTTTGGCGGCGGCCAGGGTTTGCACCACATCGGGGAACAGGGTTTTGCTGTCGCCCAGCACCTCGAGTTTCACCAGTGCATGACCATCGAGCAATTCGCGCGCCAGTTGGCAGGTACGCACCGCATCCTCGGCGTTGTAGCAGCCGGCGGTATTGGGCAGCAGGGTGTAGCGATGCGGCGGCAACGCATCGAGCAGGTTCGGTTGCCCCGGGTCCTGGCCAAGGTTCATGCGGCGCACGGCAAAGGTGACGATTTGCGCACCGGCGGCTTCACTGGCGCGCGCGGTTTCGTCCATATCCTTGAACTTGCCGGTACCGGTAAGCAGGCGTGAGTGATAGCTTTTGCCGGCAATCACCAGCGGATCGGAGCAATGGGGCGCATTCATGACGCGATTATCGCCGCTCAGCGCCATCAGCGGTAGCCTGATTTTTACCCGCCCCCAATCGCATGCACAATCTCGACCCGGTCGCTGTCGTTCAAGCGATATTCCAGATGTTGGCTGCGCGGCACCACTTCGCGGTTCACTTCCACCGCCACCCGGCGCTCGCCAAGGCCGATGTCGATGAGCAGGGCATTGATGGTGATGCCTTCGGGCACCGTGGTGGCTTTGCCATTGAGCTCGATTTCCATGCGCGTTATTGTACGGCCACGCGCAGCCTCTGCATTGCGGCTGCGCCTCGGGCTGGCGCATAATCCCGGCATCGCGGGTGTAGCTCAATGGTAGAGCTGTTGCTTCCCAAGCAACTGACGAGGGTTCGATTCCCTTCACCCGCTCCACAACACTTCCAAACCCTGCTGCGCGTGCGTACCCCGCACCGCCGGCAACGGTTTCAGAGGTGCCCGGCAATGGCCTTCTCCGACCCCATGACCTATGCGCACGTTGCTTCGTCGCATGGTGGTGGTGGGGCGTCGCTATTCTGGTTTATGGGCTGTCAATGAGCGCAACGATCATATTGGGCTGGCGTGAATGGGTATCGTTGCCGGGGTTCGGGCTTGCCCACGTTCGCGCCAAGGTGGATACCGGCGCGCGCACGTCGGCATTGCATGTCGATTGGCAGGAAGTGTTTGATCGTGACGGCGTGGAATGGGTGCGCTTCGGCCTGCACCCGGACAACACCGTTGCTGCCGGGCAAGCGATAGAAGCGCGCGTCCTTGATCGCCGGCCGGTTACCGATTCCGGCGGTCACGTGGGCGAGCGGGTTTTCATCCGCACCCAACTGGCGCTTGCCGGGCTGGTTTTCGATGCCGAAATCAATCTGACATCGCGCCGCGCGATGCTGTTTCCGATGTTGCTGGGCCGCACCGCACTGGCCAGCCGATTCATGGTCGATCCATCCCGTTCTTTTGTGCTGGGCGAGCCGCCCGGTGAGGATTTGCTGCCGTGAAAATTGCCATTTTGTCGCGCAACAGTGCGCTGTACTCAACCCAGCGCCTGCTGGAGGCAGCGCGCGTGCGTGGTTTCAGTGCGCGCGTACTCGACCCGCTGCGCTGCTATATGCGGATTGCGCCGGCCGGCTTCGAGGTGCATTACAAAGGCCGCGCGTTGACTGATATCGCAGCGGTGATTCCGCGCATCGGCGCATCGATCACCTTCTACGGCACCGCGGTGTTGCGCCAGTTTGAAATGATGGGCGCGTTCACCCCCAACAGTTCCGATGCCATCCTGCGCTCACGCGACAAGCTGCGCGCGCATCAGTTGCTGGCGCGCGAGGGTATTGGCCTGCCGACCACGGTGTTTGGCGACAACCCCGACGACACCACCGACCTGTTGCACATGCTCGGGCCGGCACCGCATGTGATCAAGCTCAACGAAGGCACCCAAGGCAATGGCGTGATCCTGGCCGAGAGCCAGACCGCTTCGCGCAGCGTGATCGAAGCCTTTCGCGGCTTGTATGCCAATTTTCTGGTGCAGGAGTTCATCGCCGAGGCCGAAGGTGCCGACCTGCGCTGCTTCGTGGTCGGTGGCAAGGTGGTGGCGGCGATGCGGCGCGCAGCCAAGCCCGGCGAGTTTCGCTCCAACCTGCACCGCGGCGGTACCGCCAGTGCCGTCAAGCTGAGCCCGCAGGAGCGCGAGTTGGCGGTGCGCGCGGCCAAGGTGATGGGGCTGGGCGTGGCCGGTGTCGATATGCTGCGTTCGCACCGTGGCCCGCTGGTGCTGGAAGTCAATTCCTCGCCCGGCCTTGAGGGCATCGAGGCTGCGAGTGGCGTCGACGTGGCCGGCACGATGATCGATTACATCGCGCGCAAGGCGCGCAAGCCCGGGCCGGTGGCGCCTTGACCGATAAAATTCAGAAGCCGTCCGCAAAGAACGCAAAAAACGCAAAGTAAGCGAAATCTTTTCTTGATGGTTAAAAACCGGCCAGCCCGCAGGATGGGTAGAGCGTAGCGAAACCTGCGCACGCAACGCGCGCCCCTGTAAGAGCCCACCCTTTGGGCGATCCGGTTGCGCGCTGATGGTGGGATTACAGTTGTAGCCCGGGTTAGCGCGAAGCGCGTAACCCGGGACCGCGTCGCCGTTGCGATTGCTTGATGACAAACACGACAGTGCGCGCCGTGACGCAAGCGTCGCCTTGTCTTTGCGTCCTTTGTGTCCTTTGCGGACCAAGACCTTTACGCTTTTCCCGAGTCCCGAGTCCCGAGTCCCGAGTCCCGAGTCCCGAGTCCCGAGTCCCGAGTCCCGAGGTCCCGGCTTCAGCCCATTCCGCGTTAAAATGGTCGGCTTCCCACCTCACTGCGTTAACCGGAGCCTTCATGCGTAGCCATTATTGCGGCCTGATCGACGAATCCCTGATCGGCCAGCGCGTCACCCTGTGCGGTTGGGCCGATGTATCGCGCAACCTCGGCGGGGTGTGTTTCATCGACCTGCGCGATCACGAGGGCATCGTGCAGGTGGTGGCCGAGCCGGAGAATCCCGCCTTCATCGCCGCCAGCGAAGTCGGCTACGAGGATTGCCTGCGCATCACTGGCAGCGTGCGTGCGCGGCACAGCGTCAATGACCGCCTGCGCAGCGGCAAGGTGGAAGTGCTGGCGGAACGCATCGAGGTGCTCAACAAGTCCGACAAGCTGCCGTTCTATTCGCACGAGACGCCGGGCGAGGACGTGCGCCTGAAGTATCGCTACCTCGATCTGCGCAACCCGGTGATGCAGCGCACGTTGCGTAAACGCACCGCGCTGGTGACCGCGCTGCGCCGTTATCTGGATACGCGTGGTTTCCAGGATATCGAAACCCCGATCCTGACCAAGGCCACGCCCGAAGGCGCGCGCGATTATCTGGTACCCAGCCGCGTACACGCCGGCGAGTTTTTCGCGTTGCCGCAGTCGCCACAGTTGTTCAAGCAGTTGCTGATGATGGCCGGCTTTGATCGCTACTACCAGATCGCGCGTTGCTTTCGCGATGAGGATCTGCGCGCCGATCGGCAACCCGAGTTCACCCAGCTCGACATCGAGTTTGCCTTCGTCAGCGAACACGACGTGCAGGATTTCGTCGAGGCCATGATCCGGCAGATTTTCAAGGACGTGCAGGGTGTCGAGCTGGCGCCCGCGTTCCCGCGCCTGAGCTACGCCGAAGCCATGCGTCGCTACGGTTCGGACAAGCCTGATCTGCGCATCGCGATGGAGCTGCGCGACATCGCGTCGGTGGTGCAGGGCTGCGAGTTCAAAGTGTTCGCCGAGTGGGCGAATCATCCGCAGGGCCGTGTCGCCGCGCTGAGCGTGCCCGGCGGCGCCAGCCTGTCGCGCAAGCAGATCGACGATTACGCCACCTACGCCGGCAAGTACGGCGCCAAGGGACTGGCCTGGATGAAGGTGGAAACGCGCGCCAAGGGCCGCGATGGCATCAGTTCGCCGATCGCCAAGTTTCTCGACGATGCCACCCTCGCGGCGGTGCTCGATGCGGCGCAGGCCAATGATGGCGACATCGTGCTGTTCGGCGCCGGCCCGTATAAAACCGTGTGCGATTTCATGGGCGCGCTGCGGCTCAAGCTCGGGCGTGATCTGGGCCTGATCGAAAACGCCTGGAAACCGCTGTGGGTCACCGATTTTCCGATGTTCGAGTGGGACGATGAGGAAAAGCGCTATTTCGCCCTGCATCATCCGTTCACCGCGCCCAGCATCGATGATGTGGCCGACCTGCGTGCCAATGCCCACGACGCGGTGTCGCGTGGCTACGACATGGTGCTCAACGGCAACGAGATCGGCGGCGGCTCGATCCGTATCCATCGCTCGCAAATGCAGTCGGCGGTGTTCGACCTGCTCGGCATCGGTGCTGAAGAAGCGCAGGCCAAGTTCGGCTTCCTGCTCGAAGCTCTGCGCTACGGTGCGCCGCCGCATGGCGGTATCGCCTTCGGCATTGATCGCATTGCTGCGTTGATGGCCGGCACCGACTCGATTCGTGATGTGATCGCCTTCCCCAAGACGGCATCGGCGCAATGCCTGCTCACCTCGGCACCGTCGCCAGTGGCGGACGCGCAGTTGCGCGAGCTGCATATCCGCACCGAGGCCGAATAAGCCATCGCCACCACCATGCGCGTGCCGGTGTTGCTGCTGCACGGGCTGTGGATGCGCGGCGCCGCGTTGGGCCTGTTGTCGCGGCGACTGCGCGCTGCGGGTTTCGCGGTGAGCACGCTGAACTACCCGAGTGTGCGTGGTGGCCCGGATGCGGCACTGCCGCTGTTGATCGACAGCTTGCGCGCACTCGGGCCGGGGCCGGTGCGCATCGTTGCGCACTCTCTGGGCGGCTTGATGGCGTTGTCGGCGTTGCAGGCCGAGCCGCAATTGCCGGTTGATCGCGTGCTGTGCCTGGGTTCACCGCTGTGTGGCAGCGCCGCCGCGCACGGTTTGTCGCGTTGGCCGGGTGGCCAGCATCTGCTGGGCGATAGCCTTGGTCTGTTGCGAACTGGCGTGCCGGCCTGGCAGGGCACGGCGCAGGTCGCGATGATCGCTGGCAACCTGGCGCTGGGGCTGGGCGTGCTGCCGGGCCGTTTGTCGCGCCCGCACGACGGCACGGTGGCGGTGGCCGAGACGCGACTGCCCGGGCTTGCCGCGCATTGCGTGTTGCCGGTGAGCCACAGCGGGCTGGTGTTTTCGCGCGCGGTGGCAACGCAAGCGGCACAGTTCCTGCGTGATGGTCGATTCCAGCCTGAGCCAGCGGCAATCAGGTAAAATTGCCCGCTTGTCCACTTCATTCAACTGTAGGTTGCGTCATGGGTAGAGGTCCATCCATCGAGGGTCGCAAGAATGCCGAAGACGCCAAGCGCGCCAAGGTGTTCACCAAGCTGATCCGTGAAATCACCGTTGCCGCGCGTTCCGGCGTCGCCGATCCGGCCAGCAATTCGCGTTTGCGTTCGGCGGTGGACAAGGCCTTGTCGGCCAACATGACCCGCGACACCATCGACCGCGCAATCAAGCGCGGCGCTGGCCTCGATGGCAGCGCCGACATGCAGGAATTGCGCTACGAGGGCTACGGCCCCGGCGGCATTGCCATGATCATCGATTGCTTCACCGACAACCCGGTGCGCACGGTGGCCGATGTGCGCCATGCCCTCACCAGACATGGCGGCAACCTCGGCACCAGCGGCTCGGTGGCGTTCCAGTTCCATCGTTGCGGTGAAATCGTGTTTGCCACCGATGGCGATGCCGCAGCCGAGGAAAAGGTTTTGGAAGCGGCGCTGGATGCCGGCGCTGATGACGTGATCAACGAGCACGGCGAAAGCGCAGTGCTATGCGCGCCCGAGCAGTTTGAAGCGGTGCAGCAGGCACTGGCTGCGGCCGGCTTGCATGCTGCCCATGCCGGCGTGGTGATGCGCCCGAGCAACCGCGTAGCAGTGGCCGAGGAAATCGAGGACGACCTGATCGACCTGCTCGAAAAACTCGAAGCACTCGATGATGTCAGCGATGTGTCGCACAACGCCGCGTTGCCGGTTGAGTAAAGCTCGGGACTGGGGACTGGGGACTGGGGACTCGGGACTCGGAAGAGCCAAAACCCGTAGGATGGGTAGAGCGTAGCGACCGAAACCCATCAAACCACATGGAGAGCCCTGCCTTGGCGCCACTAACTCTCCCACCCGCGCGTGTGCCACACCCGAGTCCCGAGTCCCGAGTCCCCAGTCCCGGCTTGCAAGCGCCCGTGCGCATCCTCGGCATCGACCCCGGTTCGGTGCGTACCGGCGTCGGTATCGTCGATGCCGACGAAACCGGGCACTGCGTGCATGTGCATAACGAAGCGTTGTACGTCGGCGGCGCCGAGGATTTTCCGCAGCGGTTGAAGGCAATCCTGTTCCGGTTGTGGGCGTTGATCGATACCTACCAGCCCAACGAGGTGGCGATCGAGCGCGTATTCGTGGCCAAGAATCCCGATTCCGCACTCAAGCTTGGGCAGGCGCGTGGCGCCGCGATCTGCGCGGTGGTGGCGCGTAATCTGCCAGTGCTGGAATATTCGCCGATGCAGATCAAGAGTGCGGTAGTCGGGCGCGGCGCTGCCGAGAAGGGACAGGTGCAGCACATGGTTGGTGTGTTGCTGAATCTGCATGAAAAATTGCAGGCCGATGCTGCCGATGCGCTGGCAGTGGCGATCACCCATGCCCACACCCGCACCCTCGCCGAACGTACCGGTACCGTAGGTTCGGAGTTGCTAAGGCGGCGCGGGCGCAGCCGGCGATGATGAGTTATGGAGTGTTGACATGATCGGACGACTGCTTTGGCTTATTCGAGTCCCCCGAGCCCCTGGCAGGCTGTCGGACTTGAGCCGTTGCGAAGAAACCGGAGCTTTCGCTTCGCTCGGTCGCCCACAGGGTGGGCTCCTACAGGTTAAGCGCAACCGTGATTTTGTAGGAGCCCACCCTGTGGGCGACCTGCCGGGGAGATCATCGATTCGGGCGCTCGCACCAAACCAGCTTTTCTTCGCTGCGCCCGGCAAAGTCCGACAAGCTGCCAGTCCCAAGTCCCGAGTCCCGACTTCATCCGTTGGAGTGTTGACATGATCGGACGACTCAAAGGCATCCTGATCCACAAGCAGCCGCCGTGGCTGGTGATCGACGTGCATGGCGTGGGCTACGAGCTGGAAGCGCCGATGAGCACCTTCTACGATTTGCCCGAGTTGGGGCGCGAAGTGTCGCTGTTCACCCACTACGCGCAGAAGGAGGATTCGGTATCGCTGTACGGATTCCTGCGCGAAGCCGAGCGCCGCCTGTTCCGTGATGTGCAAAAAGTCACCGGCATCGGCGCCAAAATCGCGCTCGCGGTGTTGTCGGGCGTCAGCGCCGATGAGTTTGCGCGCATGGTGCAGGCCAGCGATGTGACCGCGCTGTGCCGCATCCCCGGCATTGGCAAGAAAACCGCTGAGCGCATGGTGGTGGAGTTGCGTGATCGCGCCAGCAGCATCGCCGCTGGTGGTGTGACCCTGGGCCATGGCGGAGCGGTGCCCGCCGACCCGGTCAGCGAAGCGAACGTGGCATTGCAGCAACTGGGCTACAAGAATGCCGAAGCCGCGCGCATGGTGGAGCAGGTGCGTGCCGAAGGCGACGATGCCGAAGCGATCATCCGCAAGGCGCTCAAGTCCGCGCTGCGCACCTGATGCCTGTAACCCGTAGCGATGGCGGCAGCAGCGAAGCAACAAGAGCGTTCGCGGGGTGCAATCGATAGGGGCCAGACTAAATTTATTGCGGAGAAATCTCAGTCTGGCCCCAATGGCACTTACTTAAGCGTCGTCATGCCAGCCCCCGATTCAAGCATTCGAGGGCAGGCTACAGCTGGCATCCAGCTTCTTTCGCTCGTGCCCAATTTCCTGAAGTCACT
>JAUXUI010000008.1 GCA_030681035.1 Lysobacteraceae bacterium
CCTGATTAGCGCTATATCTCAGCGGTAGAAGCCCCTCTCCCGCCGGGAGAGGGGTTGGGGGTGAGGGTTCGGTGCGAGTATCGGCTATCGTACGGGCTTGAACCCTCATCCGGCGCTTCGCGCCACCTTCTCCCGGAGGGAGAAGGGGCCGAAGCCCGCCGGGCTGAGATATAGCGCTAATCAGGCAAGCTGTTGGCGCGGCGATTATCTGGCGCCGTCCCGGCTGAGCAGGAAGTTCAGCAGGTTATCCTGGAAAAAACTATTGTTGCTCAATGCGTTATGTCTCTCACACAGAAACAGCGACCAATTTGCAGGGAAGAAGCTGTATTTATGGCGCGGCACCAACGGATCCAGCGATTCGCGCGCCAACAGCGAAGCCTTGGTCACTGTACTGTCTCCCGGCTCCAGCATCAGCCGGTCGTAGTCCACGCCTGGCCTGGGCCGCGCGATCTTGTCAGGCCATAACCGCGCCACCGATTCGCCATTGGCCTCCTCAACCACGATCCTTGCCGGGGTCAACACACAGTCGCCACCAAACGTCACCATTGTCCACGGCACGCGTTCCAACGGCACCGACAGCGACCAGACAAATCGGCGGGCACGCTCCAGGTAACGGCCAAAAAAACGCTCGCGCAGTTGCAGGTCGGCCTCAGCCGAGGCTGGGTCAGCAAAGCGCTTGCGAATGCGTTCACGCGCACCTTGATCGAATATCGCCCATTCAAAGCGCCGCCACAGATCGATATCGAATACATCGCGATCAAGTACCAGGCCGGTGTCGGCGATGATCCAGTCATTGATTGGATGCGGAAACAACTGGAACAAGCTGGGGAAGGTTGCTAGATCTTCTGTCTTGACCTTGCCCAGTGCCAATCGCCGACCAACGATGAACGAATGCAGCGACTCGACTGAACCGAGATTCGGCGTACCCAGCAGCACCACCCGGCGCACCCGGCCCTCGCCGCGATAATTGAGTGGGAAGTCATTGCCTTCGAGCACGTCCTGGCTACCGTAGCGCAGGTAGTAACGTGCAATCAGGCCACCCATGCTGTGCGCGACGATATCGACCTTGAGATCGGGTTGCCCAAAGTCGATGCGAATCTGTTCGATCAGTTGATCAAGGCTGCGTGCCGACTCGACATTGTCCAGCCGCCAGTCGTACGACAACACATACAGATAGCGTTTGCCCGGTTCCGGTTTGTGCCCGGGCTGGGTCAACTGATAACCGGCGGCGTCCTGCAAGGTCTGGATGATGGATGCGTAAAACGCCCGCCCGGCAATCTGATCGGTGATACCCGACGCCTTTTCACCGCACGTATCAACGGCCAGGGTGGCAGGGTCGATAGCCAGCGCCAGATCGCCGTATGAGGAAAACAACAGCTTGCTCAGACCGCCCGGCCACAACTCCTTGCCATTGGCATCAACGATGCGCGATCCCATCAACCCCGGGATCAGGATCACCGGCGGCTGATCGGTTACGGTACGGTTGCTGGCATACAAACGATGCAGGTCGGGCTGCTCGATGTGCGCGCAGCCAGCCAACAACCACAGCAACGCCAGAATGAGTCCAATTCGTCGCATCATGTGTCCAGTCTACGCAATCGTCGGGCCGTTGCGGCGCCCGCACCCGCAAGGAAGGTGGCATGCAATACGATCTGCTGATCATCGGTGGTGGCATCCAGGGCGCCGGCATTGCACAGGCTGGCGCGGCAGCCGGCTTTTCCGTGCTGGTGCTGGAAAAGACCGCGCTGGCGAGCGGCACTTCCAGCCGTTCCAGCAAGCTGATCCACGGTGGCCTGCGCTATCTGGAAAGCGCGCAGTTGCGGCTGGTGCGCGAGAGCCTGCACGAGCGCGAGCGCCTGCTGCGGCAGGCACCGGATCTGGTTCACTTGGTACCGTTCCATGTACCGATCTATCGCGACAGCCAGCGCCGGCCATGGCAGATTCGCGCCGGCTTGAGTCTATACGCAGTGCTCGGCGGGCTGGGGCCGAACACCCGATTCCAGGCGCTGCCGCGCTCTGCATGGGATGGCCTTGATGGGCTGCGACGCGACGGCCTGCAGGCGGTGTTTCGTTATTTCGATGCGCAAACCGACGACGCCGCACTCACCCGCGCGGTGATGCATTCGGCGCAAAGCCTCGGTGCGCAACTACAGATGCCGGCGCGCTTTGTCGCAGCGCAAATCGGCGATCACGGCTGCGCGGTGCAATACCAGCACGCCGGTCAGCTACACGAGTGCCGCGCACGCATCGTGGTCAATGCCGCCGGTGCTTGGGCCGGCGAGGTGCTGGCTGGGTTCACCCCGGCACTGCCAGCGCCGCGAATCGAGTTGGTACGCGGCAGTCACCTCGTGTTGCCGGGCCAACTCGGACAGGGCATTTATTATCTTGAAGCACCCAGCGATCAACGCGCGGTGTTTGCCATGCCCTACCAGCAACACACCCTGGTTGGCACCACCGAGGCAATCCATACCGGCAGCGCCGATGCCGTTTCAGCCACCACCGATGAGCAAACCTACTTGCGCGACGTGGTCGGGCATTACTTCGAACGCTGGCGCGATGTCGAACCGCTGCGCACATTCGCCGGCCTGCGCGTATTGCCAGCGGCATCGGGCCGTGCATTCACCCGTTCGCGCGAAACGCTGCTGTTGTGCGACCGCCAGCAACAACCGCGGGTGCTGAGCGTGCTCGGCGGCAAGCTCACCACCTATCGCGCCAGCGCCGAAACCGTGCTGGCGGCATTGCGGCCGTGGCTACCGGCACGGCGTGCCGTGGCCGATACCCGCGAACTTACGTTAGGGTAGTGCTGCAATCGGTTTGAGGCTTGTCTTGTCAGGCGACAATCGCACGATTTTCTTGCCGATAGCGCCGTGCCATGCAGCGACCGACCAGCGTGAGCGCTGGCTGAAAAATTACGGTCGCCCACAGGGCGGGCTCCTACAGGCGCACATCGTGGCTTTTTTGCCGGCTGAAAAATTACGGTCGCCCACAGGGTGGGCTCCTACAAACAAACGTCAACCCACCCCTGTAGGAGCCCACCCTGTGGGCGACCAGATGGCGCGTCGGGACGCTGCCCCGCCAACATCGACGCGATCAACGGCGTGGTTCTGAAAGTACTGCCAGATACGACGCACTACCCTGACAGGGCTGGAGCGGCCGCTCCTCAATGACGACGTGTTTCGAACATCCCCAGGCAGCCACCGTCAGGTATTCTGAATCACGATATTCGGGAACGCGATGCTCTTGTTCCTTGCCTGCAAACTCAGGCGTGCGGCGGCGTTGCGGGCGATCTGTCGATAACGCAGCGCCAGATCGGAATCGGGCTGCGCCGCAACCGTCGGCGCACCGCCATCGGCCTGTTCGCGGATACGGATGTCGAGCGGCAACGCACCGAGCACCGGCACTCCGTACTCTTTGGCCATCTTGTTGGCACCACCAGCACCAAACACATGCTCGGCATGGCCGCACTGGCTGCACACATGCACCGCCATGTTTTCGACGATGCCCAGTACCGGCACCTCCACCTTCTCGAACATCTTCAACGCTTTCTTGGCATCGAGCAGGGCAATGTCCTGCGGCGTGGTCACGATGATCGCCGCCGACACCGGCACCCGCTGCGCCAGCGTCAGCTGGATATCACCTGTGCCCGGTGGCAAATCGATGATCAGATAATCCAGGCCCTGCCATTGGGTTTCGCCAAGCAATTGCTGCAAAGCCTGGGTCACCATCGGCCCGCGCCAGATCATCGGCGTATCCTCACCCACCAGCAGGCCGATCGACATCGCCTGCAGGCCATGACCGATCTTGGGTGTGATCTTCTTGCCGTCCGGGCTGTCCGGGCGGCCGCTCAGGCCCAGCATCATCGGGATACTGGGGCCGTAGATATCGGCATCGAGCAGGCCCACCTTGGCGCCTTCGGCCTGCAGCGCCAGTGCCAGATTGACCGCGGTGGTGGATTTGCCGACGCCACCCTTGCCCGAGGCAATCGCGATGATGTTCTTTACCTCCGGCATCGGCGTCAGCTCCTTCTGCACCCGATGCGCCGCAACCCGCGAACTCACCTCTACCACGGCCTGGGCAATCCCGGCCACCGTCAACGCGGCCGCACGTGCCTGTTCGGACAAGTCGGCATGCCAACCCGCCGCCGGGTAGCCCAGCACGATCTCGATGGCGGCGCGGTCGCCATCCACGGCAACGGCGCGCACCGCGTCACCCAACGCCTGCTCGGTATGCGGGTCGGGCAGTGCGGCGATGGTGGCGCGCAAACGATCACGAAGCTCGGTGGACATGGCGTTCCGCATTATCTGGACAAACGCGGATTGTAACGGATCATCTGTCACCTCACTGCGCGGTACTGCACGATGCCGCAGCCGATTCAATGTGGCGCTTTATGAACCGGCCATCGGTGGTGGCGATGCCATGCTGCTATAGTGGGTGCTCGGCCGTTTGGTCCGACACCGCGTGTCACCGCCGGACAGCAAGGCGCAGCCTCGTCCAACACCTGCACGGCAGTAACCGACACGACACTGATTCGCCACGGGATACTTCCCCACCCCGGGGATCGCGCATGCAGCCATGCGCGCCACATTCCGATCGCTACAGCAATTCCATTGCGTCTCGGCAACGCCCGAACACACGGCAAGCACAGTGCTTCGCCAACCCATGCATGCGCGTTGCGGCAAGCAACAGCAAGGTGCCGCTGCGCCCCATCCGACACCACGCTGCGGACGACGGGTGTTGTCCCCAGCCCAACATCGCTGCGCGTCGCGAGGCGTCAGCGCAGCACAAGGAGTTCTCATGTCCACAACATTTGGCGTCATTGGCAGTTCACGCAAGATTGACGAGCGGCGTATGCCGATCCATCCCGATCATCTGTCGCGCATTCCCGAATCACTGCGCCGCCAACTGGTATTTGAAACGGGTTACGGCAAACCGTTCGGCATATCCGACGCGCACCTCGCCAGCCAGAGCGGTGGTATCAGCAGCCGGCACGAAATATTGGCCGACATCGGCAACGCCATCATCGCCAAGCCGATGCAGGCCGACCTTGAGGAAATGCGCGAAGGCGGCGTGCTTTGGGGCTACACCCATTGCGCCCAGCAACGCGCAATCACCCAGGCGGCACTCGATCACAAACTGACCCTGGTGGCCTTTGAGGACATGTATATCTGGTCACCCAGCGGCCAGATGGGACGCCACACGTTTTACAAGAACAACGAAATGGCCGGCTACTGCGCGGTGTTGCATGCCCTGCAACTCAAAGGCATCGACGGGCATTACGGCAACCAGCGCAAGATCATCATCTTCAGCTTTGGCGCGGTCAGTCGCGGCGCCATCTATGCACTCAAGGCACACGGTTTTCGCGATATCACCATCTGCATCCAGCGCCCCGATCATGAGGTGCGCGAAGAAGTGCTGGATTGCCATTACGTGCGCCTGCGCGATGGCAAGCCGGGTGAGGCGCGGATCATGGTGGTTGAGCATGACGGCAGTGAAAGCCCACTTGCCGAGTTGATCGGCCAATCCGACATCATCGTCAACGGCACTTTCCAAGACCCGGAGCATCCGATCATGTTCGTCAACGAAGACGAAAAATCATGCCTGCGGCACGGCAGCCTGATCATCGATGTCAGTTGTGACGAAGGCATGGGCTTTTACTTCGCCAAACCAACCAGTTTCGCCAAACCGATGTTCAAAAGCGGCAGTGTTGATTACTACGCGGTGGACCACACCCCAAGCTATCTGTGGGAAAGCGCGACCCGCTCGATATCCGCCGCCATGATCGTCTATCTGCCCACCGTGCTGGCAGGCCAGGCACGTTGGGCGAACGATGAAACCATCCGGCGCGCGGTGAATATCCGTGATGGCGTGATCGTCAAGCCTGCCATCCTGGCATTTCAGCATCGTCAGGCAGATTACCCACACCTGGGCATCGCCGCATAACCAAGCTGCGCAGCCGCTCGCGAGTGTTCGCATTCTCGATCTTGCCGCCAATCGCCCACACAGGGCTCCTGCAACAAGCAGGATGGGTAGAGCGCAGCGACCGAGTGCAACGAAGGCGTAGTTCGCGCAGCGAACGCTGTCGCGAAGCGACCGAAACCCATCAATGCTGGATGTTGATGGGTTTTTGCAGGAGTTCACCCTGTGAGCCAACGTGCGTCTTGCGTGGTGCCTCACAAGTAGGCTTTCGTCATTCCCGCGACGAGGCGCGCAGCGCGAGTAAAGCTGAAATCCAGAGAAATCAATGGCCTGGACCCCGGCTTTCGCCGGGGTGACGACTTGTTCAGAGTTTTCCTAGCGTGGCTTTTCTGCCTTCACCGTGCCGTTCCACACCATCATCTTTTCGATCTGCATGTCGGCAATGGTGTACGGCATGCCACCGATGCCAAGGCCGGAGCGTTTGAGGCCGGCAAACGGCATTCCATCGACACGAAACGCAGTGTGGTCGTTGACCATCACCGCGCTGGCGTCGATATTGGCAAACACGGTTTCGGCGATCTCCAGACTATCGGTGAACACCGCCGCCTGAAACGCGAACTCCAGGCTGTTGGCGGAGGCGATTGCCTGCGCGATGTCGGTGTAAGGGTAGACACACACCACCGGGCCGAAAATCTCCTGCGTGCTTACCCGCGCTGTGGGGTCAGGATCGTAAAGCACGGTCGGCGCATAGCATTGCTGCGGCAGCGGCTCACCGCCGCACAGCAACTGCGCACCCTTGTCCACCGCCTCGTACACCCATTCGTGTACGCGCTCGACTTCCTGCGCACGGATCAGCGGCCCCACTTGCGTTTCTTTGCTGGTCGGATCGCCAACCTTCAGCGCCTTGGCGCGAGTGGCGAGTTGCTCGGCAAAGCGGCGGGCGATGCGCTGATCGGCATACACCCGTTGCACCGACACACAAACCTGGCCAGCGTGATAGAAGCCGCCCTTGCTGACTGCGGCCAGCGCCGCCTCCAGGTTGCCATCGGCGGCCACGAACAACGGTGCAACGCCGCCATGCTCCAGTGCGCAGCGGGTTCCCGGCGCCAGTTTTGATCGCAACATCCAGCCAACCTTCTCGCTGCCGATAAAGGTGAGAAACGCGGTGCGCGGATCAGTAACCATGCGCTCGGTCAGGCTGTTTTCGGCCGGCAACACGAATTGGCACCACGCTTTCGGCAACCCGGCCTGATGCAGCATCTGCACCAGCGCCAACGCCGACAACGGCGTGGTTTTTGCCGGTTTGACCAGCACCGGGCAGCCGGCGGCCACGGCGGTGGCCACCTGATGCACGATCAGGTTGAGCGGGTGATTGAACGCGCTGACCGCAACCACCACGCCAATCGGCTGGCGCTGGGTAAACGCACGTCGCCCGGCCGATGCTGCGGTGGTGCCCATTGCAATCACGCTGCCGTGATCGTGGCGGATCACTTCAATGCAAATCTTCACGCCATCGATGGCGCGCTCGGTTTCCACCAGCGAGTCGGCCAGCGGCTTGCCGCCTTCACGCGCAGCCTGCAAGGCTATCTCGGACTTGCGTTCGCGCATCAACAGCGCCAACCGCTCGAGAATCGCCACCCGATCATGCAGCGGCAGCCAGGCGGATTTGTCGGCATGCAGTGCAGCGGCCGTTGCCAGCGCCTGCTCCACAGCATTGGCATCAGCAATCGGCACGCTACCCAGCGTGCCACCGTCATATATGGCGTTAATGGTCAGGTTTTTCATGGAATCCTCCTCGGAAGCAATGGCAGGCGGCATGCATGCGCTGCCCGCATCAGGCCGCGACCCCAAACATCTCGCCCAAACGCTTGGTGAGAATCGGGTTCTCGCGATAATCCACTGGCACCACCAGCAGGCTTGGGCCGGGCTCGTCGAGTGCGCTACGCAGCGCCGCCGCGAAATCGCGGCTCTTGTTGACGACGTGTCCATGCCAACCAAAAGCCTTGGCCAATAGCAGCCAATCGGGATTGCCAAACGACAAATCGGTGTGATGTTGAAACTCGTTGTCCTGTTTCCAGGCAATCAAGCCGTAGCCACCGTCTTCCCAGACCAGAACCACAATGTCGGAATTCAAGCGGCGCGCGGTTTCCATTTCCTGCACGTTCATCAGGAAACTACCATCGCCGCAGATCGCCAAAATCTTGCGCTCCGGATGCACCATATGCGCGGCGATGGCACCGGGGAGCGCCGATCCCATTGAGCAGAAGCCGTTCGGGATCAGGCAGGTGTTGGGTTCGTGGCACTGATAGTTGCGCGCGATCCACATCTTGTGTGCGCCAACGTCGGACAGCACGATGTCGTGCGGGCCAAGCACCTGGCGCACATCCCACAGCAGCTTTTGTGGCCGGATCGGGCCTTGCACATCGTCATCGGCATGCATGCGGAACTCTTCCTGCATGCGCCGGCGCAGATCGCGTTGTTGGCTCAGGTCGAAATCGAATGCGCCATGTGCGCGCACGCGCTCGTTGAGCATCCACAGCGTTTGCGCCAGATCGCCGACCAGCTCGATCTGCGGGTTGTAATGCGCATCCACTTCGGCCGGCAAAAAGTCGGCGTGAATGATCTGCTTGTCCGACTTCGGGTTCCACAGCTTCGGGTGATATTCCACCATGTCAAAACCCATGGTGATTACCAGGTCGGCAGCATCGATCGCCAAGGTCGGAAAATCCTTGCTGCCAAGGCCCACGGTAAACAGGCTGTACTCGGCGTCCATATCAACCGTGCCCTTGGCCATGAAGGTGGACAGCACGCCGATACCGGTAGCCTCGGCAAACAACCGCAATTGCTTGCTCGCACGTTTGCGCAAGGTGCCATTGCCGGCCAGCACCACCGGGTGCTTGGCCTTTTTCAGCAGGTCGAACGCGCGATCCGAAATCTTGTTGTCCGGGCCGGGGCGGCGGAAACGATGCACTGACATCGGCCGCGCATCGGATTGCTGCTTGGCCACATCCTCGGGCAGCTCGATATGCACTGCGCCGGGTTTTTCCGAGCGCGCCACACGAACCGCCTTGCGCACGATTTCGGGGATGGTGTCGGCATTGCGGATCGAGGTGTTCCACTTGGTTACCGGCTCGAACATCTGCTCGACATCCATGATCTGATGCGATTCCTTGTGCAGCCGCGTGGTGGCACCCTGCCCGGTCAGCGCGATCAGCGGCGCGTGATCCATGTTGGCGTCGGCCACGCCGGTCAGCAGGTTGGTCGCACCGGGCCCCAATGTGCCGAGGCAGCCCGCCGGATTGCCGGTCAGGCGGCCATAGATCTCGGCCATGAATGCCGCACCCTGCTCATGCCGGGTCAGGATGAAGCGGATTTTCTGCGATTTTTCCAGCGACAGCATGAAGTCGGCATTCTCTTCGCCGGGCACGCCGAAGATGTACTCGATGCCCTCGTTCTCGAGGCATTGAACCAACAGATCAGATGCTTTCATCGCGCGCAGCTCCTTGGTGTCGGGCAAGATCGCATTACACGCTAACATCCCGACACCAATACACGCTCGTCTCAGCGACGGGCAAACAGCATCGAAGCGGGCCTATCGCCGCCCAATTGCCGATTTAACTGAATGGTGCAAAAACACGCATCGCACAACTCAACGATGCAATCGATCACAGCCTGCGGCATTGCGCCGCCGGCCTGTGGTCAATCCAGCCGCCGCTAATTAGGGATAGTCTGAACAAGTGGGTTTTCGTCATTCCCGCGTAAGCGGGAATCCAGCGAAATCAATAGCCTGGACCCCGGCTTTCGCCGGGGTGACACCTTGTTCAGAGCTTCTTTAGCGGCCGAAATACTTGGTGAAACGCACACCAAACTCGCTGGCATCGTTGCTCAATATCTGCAACACGTAATCGCCGGTATTCAGGCGCGCGTTGTCATAGCGTTTGTCGAAGATGTTGGTGCCATACAGCGCCAGCGTCCAGCTTTCATTTTCGGGAACGTAGGTGACATTGAGGTTGGTCAGGCTGCGGCTTTTGATGCGGGTGAAACGGCCTGGGTCTGCGGTCGGCTCGCCGTTCATGCCATCACGGAAGGAATAGTCAGCGCGCAAGCTCAGCTTGCCGTCGACGCCCATGCGCCAGGTATATTCCGGGCTGAGTGATGCCGTGTATTTCGGCGTCAGCGGTGCCACCGCCGTCGGGTCATCCACATCGACGTTGATATAACCGGCGGTGGAATGCACCAGGAAGTTTTCGTTCAGCCACAAGGTGCCTTCCCACTCGACACCGGTGGACTGCTGGTCGACGATGATGTTGCGGGTATCGAAGCCGCCGCTGGTGGTGCTGCTGACCTGATATGGCAGGTCCTTGTAGTCGGTGAGAAACAGCGCAATGCTCATGCTGAGGAAGCTGAACGGTTCGCCCTTCAGGCCGATCTCGTAGTTGGTTGCGGTGACGTTGTCATTGGCCTGAAAACAGTTCGGTGTGCTGACGTTGCCGGGCTGGGTGAAATCGATGAACCCGAACAAGCAGAACGGACGCGGCGGAAATTGCCCCGACTGATAACCGTTCTGGACGGTCGCGTAGGTGCTCATGTACTCGTTGATGTCGTAGGTTGCCGACACATCCCAACTGACCTGGTTCCAGTCTCGCTGGCCGGTGGCATCGATCAGGCTGTCGTTGATGTTGAAACCGGCTTTCTTGTCGTCCTCGGTGTAGCGCAGGCCAGCGGAAAGCCGCAGTTGATCGCTGACATGAAACCCGATGTTGGTGTAGATCGCCTTGCTCTCGGTATCCTGCTTGAGCAAATCATTGCCAGGGAAGCCGGTGAACACGGTGTTGTCCTGGCGGGCAAAACCGTCTTCCTCGAAGTAGTACAGTCCGGTAATGAAGTCCCAACGCTCATAGGTGCCACTGATTTGCAGTTCGGCCGAGGTCTGGTCGGCCTCGCCCACCTCCGGGAAGGTGATGAAGTTTTCGAACAGGCTGTCATCATCGAGGCCCGCCTCGTACTCGGAATGGCGATCACTGAAAATCAGCTTGGCAGCGATATTTTCATTGAACGCATAGTCCGCGGTCAGCGAAACACCACTGGCCGAATTGGTGGTCTTGGCCTGATCTGCCTGCCCGGTATTGTTGTCGAACGGGTTGGCGGAAACGTCGGAATTACGAAAACCGGCCTGGAACAGGGCACCGTTGGGCAACTCGTCAATCAAGGTGGTGTAAGGGCGCAGGCCGCCGTTACCGTCGTTTGCATCCACCGCCACCAGCAACGAGAAATCGTCGTTGGGTTGCCACTTCACTGCCAGTCGTCCGGCAAAATCTTCGCTCTCGCCAACTTCACGATTGGTATCGAGATTGACGAACTTGCCGATGCCACCGCGCTTGGTATACGCACCGGTGAACGATGCCGCGACGGTGTCGTTCAATTTGCCATTCATGTACACATCACTGTTCACCCGGCCACGGGTACCCAGCGTGAAGCTGGCGCGTCCTTCCTCTTTTTCACCAGGCTGGGTGGTAATGATATTGATCGCGCCGCCAATCGAGTTGCGGCCATACAACGTGCCCTGCGGGCCGCGCAGCACTTCCACCCGACTGATATTGGCCAGGCTCCAGTTCTGCCCGACCTGACGACCCAGGTAAACGCCATCGACGTAGACGCCGACACCCGGGTCGGTGGTGATCAGGTGATCTTGCAGGCCGATGCCACGGATGAAGGCATTGACCGACGAGGTGTGACCAGCAGAAAAGCCGGTCACATTCATGTTGGGCACGAACTTGCCGATATCGGTCAAATCCGCGATCCCCTGGCGCTCGATGGTCTCGGCGGAAAATGCACTGATCGCCACCGGCACCTGATAGATGTTCGCTTCACGCTTAGTTGCCGTGACGATGACTGCATCAAAAAGAACTGCCTTGTTCTCATCGGATTTTTCAGGTGGCACGGACGCTGCGGCTTGCTGTGCATTCACCAACTGGCCCTGCATCAGTGCAAGGCCGACAGCTACCACCAACAGATTCTTTCTGGTACGCATCGTTATCTCCCCACTCGTGAATGTTATTGACGAAGGCACGTACGCTGACGGCTGCACGATTGACGGCATCGTTACCGCACGCATATTGCTGCGCGACACGGCGCTGGCTGGCTGCGTCGCGATGACATCTGAATTTCCCCATTGCTTTCCCACCTACACGCCAGCCGGCCATGACCCGGCCTCTCGCGCCCCGGCACCGCCCCGATGCCGGCAAACCTTTTGGATCGTCGCACAGGCGCATCGCGTGGGCAAATATGACAGCCGGCAGGGCGCTAACGTGCGGGTCGTTGCTGCCACTGATCCTTCGCCAACACTGTTCCTGGACGATGCGTGTGCCAGCGTACCGACCAACGGTGGGCCGACCATTAGTCTCGGATCGATCAACACTGCGCCCCAGCCCGGCTGGAGGCAGGACGGGGAACGTCGCCAAGGCGCGAGGATGGCGCGGGATCAGGCGATTGGCACTGCCCTGAACCTCCTCAAATCGTGTTACGCCACAGGAGCATTACCATGAAACGTCTGCTTGTCGTTTTCGCAGCAACACTCGCCATCGGTGCCAGCGTTCAGGTACATGCCGCCGATGTCGGGGTTTCGATCAGTATCGGCCAGCCCGGCTATTATGGCCGCATCGACATCGGCGACTACCCGCGTCCGCAACTGCTGTACAGCCAACCGAGGATGGTGCAGCGGCGAGCAGCGCGCGCGCCAATTTACCTGCGAGTAAAGCCAGGACACGCGCGGCATTGGAGCCGGTATTGCGGTGAATACAACGCCTGCGACCAGCGCGTCTACTTTGTTCGGGACACCTGGTACAACCATGTCTACGTCCCGCAGTATCGCGAGCGCCGCCATGATCGCCATGACGATCATGGCAACAACGACCGCGGCGGTCGCCGTGATGATCGGCGCGATGACCATGACAACGACCATGACGACAAACGTGGCAAAGGCCACGACAACGGCCATCATTGATCGGCCGGCACAGCCCGCGATCACCCTGAACCCGTCGCCGTGATCACGTAAGAATCTCCGGGTTCGCTGCACGATTACGCGCGATGAACGCGCGACCTGGCGCTTCCTCTTCGCCGGGCACGCCGAAGATATATTCGATGCCCTCGTTCTCGAGGCACTGAACCAACAGATCAGATGCTTTCATCGCGCGCGGATCCTTGGTGTCGGGCAGGATCGCACTACACGCTAACACCTCAACACCAACGAACGCACGTCGCAGCGATGTGCCAACGGCATCACAGCGCACGAATCGCTACGCAATTGCCCATTTGACTGAATGGCGTAAAAACGCACATCGCACAACACAACGATGCAATCGATCACTGCCGGCGGCATTGCACCGCCGGCGGGTGGTCAATCCAGTCGCCGCTAATCAGGGATATTCTGAACAAGTAGGTTTTCGTCATTCCCGCGAAAGCGGGAATCCAGCGAAATCAATGGTCTGGACCCCGGCTTTCGCCGCAATCCACCCAAGTTAAGGCTCAGTCGATGGGTAGAGCGCAGCGAAACCCATCAAGCGCGTTGTACTGGCCTGGTTGATGGGTTTCGGTCGCTTCGCGACAGCGTTCGCTGCGCGAACTACGCCTTCGTTACACTCGGTCGCTGCGCTCTACCCATCCTACGGCAACCTGTCAGAGTGATCGTTGGTACGGATACTCGCGCCGCCGGAGCAATTGTCGAGTAGATCAGCACCGAGCCCGACAGGCTGCTAGCCCAGACGTGCGGGCTTAACTTGGGTGGATTGGTCCACACCTGGGCAGAGCCGCGTAAGTGCCGCAACCATTCCCTGAACTCAAAGGAATTAAGACAGGCTCCGTCGTGGCATGACGACTGCGCAATTGGCCGCAACCATTCCCTGAACTCAAAGGGATTAAGACAAACTCTCCGCCAGACTGACGGGGCAGCACGTGCCGCAACCATTCCCTGAACTCAAGAGGATCAAGACGACGTAGGGTCGAATCAATCAATGCAATTCGTGCGATCATCGATGGCGCATAACGCAAGCCACAGGGATCGCCAGCACTTGGTACTGATTGACGGAAACCGGGAGGCATTGGAGTGCGAACTGGTCGCGCTCGTCTTTGCCCCCGATGTCGTTCCATCGGAGCGGTTCAACGCGTTGTGCGCCCGGCTTGCGCCGGGAAGGCCTGCGTTGCATCGAGTCGCCGCCGTTCCAGCCACGCCGGAAGCGCCCGATCCAGTTGGCGAAGTACAACCCTGAGGTTTGCGCAACCCTCCCGGGCCGCCGAGTGGTCGGCCTCGATCTGTGGCCTCGATCTGCTTGCGCTTGCTGTCAGACGACCTGCCGCTGGCGCTCTCACACCAGCGCAAGAAGACCATGCCCGTAATGCAGAGGGGTCAAGACGAATGGCACTTACTTAACCCCAATCCTTTGATCGAACCGGCTCCAATCGTCAAGGCCGCAAGTCGGCTCGGGGCGATTGCTTCGAAGCCGACAACGGTCGCAACAGCCGTCGTGTTGGCGGCCACGCAACACCGGCAGGCTACAGCTCGCCGAGCCAGATGGCACCGAACACCAGCAAAAGCAGTGTGAAATCAACGTACAGGTATGCCAGTTTGCCGATCAGGCCGGCGTTGACGAAGTCGCCGCCGGAGGGCTTGCCGGCGCGGATCAGCACCGGCACCGTGAG
The DNA here is from genome assembly GCA_030681035.1 of Lysobacteraceae bacterium. GTDB lineage: Bacteria > Pseudomonadota > Gammaproteobacteria > Xanthomonadales > Xanthomonadaceae. The sequence continues at coordinate 14,611 of JAUXUI010000008.1, forward strand.
CGCCAGGCCGACGCCCTGCCACCACAACAGCGTGTGGGTGGCCAGCAGGTAGGCAGTCTGCAGGCCAAGCCAGGTCCAGATCAGCGGCGCCAGCGAGTACACGCTGCGCAGACGCTGCGAACCCCAGGTGCCGACGTAGCCCCAGTCCCAGCGCACGTCGAAGCGGGTGATGTGATGCAAGGTGACGATGGCGAACACGGCGTGTGAGAGTTCGTGCAGGAAAATACTCGGCCAGCCAAGCACGCGGCGGAAGATTTCGGTGGCGCAGTAAATGTGCGGAAAACACTCGCGCCGGCCAACCAACAGGGCGTGGCCAAACAGCCACCAGATCCAGGTGAAACTGATAATGACCATGTACAGCGGATGCCCGGCGCGCAGATGTGTGCCTGCGGCAGCGACGGTGCCCGGATCGGGCAGCGGTGGCACCAAGGCGGCGAACAGCAGCTGTGTCACTTCGTTGCGGTTGAGATCATGCGGCACCTGTAGCAGCCATGTGGCTACGATCAGCGCCAGTGTCGACATGAACAGGGTGTAATCGTAGGTCATGTTGGCCGCGCTCATGAGCTTGTCGTGCAGGGCTTGCTGCGCTTGCTGGGCCTCGGTTTGCATGGGCTATTCATCTCCGCTGGGATCGATTCGAATGGCGGGTGCGTCGGCCGGCAACATCCATGTCGCGCGGCGCGACGCGTGAAGCCAAGGCAACTCGTGCTGCCGGCTGCGTCGGATCGTGTTACGGGTTGCAGTGCTGCGCGCTGCGCAGCGGCATTTCACGATCTGGGTGCGGTGTGGCAACGATGCGGCAAAAACAATCGCATGCCACGAAACGCAAGCTTGCGGCTGGCAGTGGCAGATCGCCGGCACGGCCCGCCGGCGACAAGCTTGCGGTTTGGGCGATGGCGCGGCGCTGGCGGCAACATGCGTGTCGTGGCCTTACCCGGCCGATGATGACCCCGCGACCCACAGGAGAAATACCCCATGCGCATCGTGATTGTGCTGCTGCTTTCCATTGCGCTCGCTGCCTGCGACAACGGCAGCAGCGCCAACGCCAAGTACTTCGGCGTCGAGCGCAAGGAAATCACCGTGACCGACTTCAACAAGGGTGCTCTGGCAACAGGCTATCGGGTGCTTTACCAGGGCAGGCAGTACAACTGCCGCATCTACTACGGGGAGGTGGACTGCAAACAACCCGGCGCCTGACCGCCGAGCCGGCAGAGGCGCCCGCTGCGAGGCAAAAGGCAAGCCCCGGGCACGGTGACTCCATCCATCGTGCTGCGTTTGGCGCAGGTCGGCTAAATGCAGCGGAGCCGACATCAACGTCCTGCCAGGCCAGTTTCCATTACTCCGATGGTCTTGCTACGCTCGGCGCTTGCGTCGTCACAGGGGACAGCACCATGACGGTTTACTTCATCACCCGCCATCCGATGACCGAACGTTGGGTGCGTTTTGCCTCGCGCCGCGGCAAGCTGCCGTGGCCGGTGGATGCGGTGCTCGAGCATCTGGACCCAGTCATCGTGCAGCCGGGCGACGTGGTGATGGGTACCCTGCCGCTGAAGGTGATCGACGCGGTGCTGCAACGTGGCGCGCAGTTCTGGGCGCTGGACCTGGATGTGCCGCCAGCGCTGCGCGGCAAGGAATTGTCGGCCACCCAGTTGGCGGCTTTCAAGGCGCGCCTCACCCAGTACGAGGTCAAATCCATCGACTCGGCCGCGGTCAAGCCGGGCCGTGCGGCACGCGCGCAGGGATCGGGCGCGGTGACCGTGATGCTGGTCAGTGGCGAGATCATGCCCAACTACATCGGCTACCGGCATGACCCCACCGCGCAGGTGTACCTGCTGTTCACCAGCAACATGAACGACCGTAAACGGGCATTGACCAAAATGCTGGAGGCGTTGCCGGCAGACGCACCACAGGTTGTCGCCAGGAAGTTCGAGGACGATAGCTATTCAGCGATGGAGCAGGCGTTTGCGGTAATTCTGGGCAAGTTGGCCGATCAGCACGAACGCCTCGTGCTCAACATCACCGGTGGCACCAAGCTGATGGCGATGGCACTGACCCGAGCCGGCCAGCGTCTGGCTGCCAGCGGTGTGCCGACCAACATCTGCTATGTGGACACCGGCAAGAAGTGCATCGTCGATCTGGCCAGCGACAAGGTGCAGACCATGATGCCGGTGATCGATGTGCAGGCGGCGATATTCGCTACCGGCAAACAGGCAGCGGGTTGCATGAGCGCGACACCCGTGTTCCGTGAATGGATGCGACGCGACGCGCTGGCCGAAGCGCTGCTCAAAGACCAAGATACCGCCGCCGGCATGCATGCTCTTGCTGCACACATGCGCAGCGTGCTTGATGGCAAGCAAACCAGCGGCAAGAAAAATCTGCTGCGGATCGATCACGAGAGCGCGCGCGACGGCTGCTTCACGGTAATCGGCGAACATCAACGCAGCCTGCTACGAGGTGCGTGGGGTAAACGCCTACTCGACGCCGGGGTGCTGGCGGCGGCGCCGGTCGATCATGGAAACGGTGTGCATGGAAACGGTGTGGACATCCAGCTCGCCTCGCTGGCGGAAGTGGACTACCTCAGCGGCTCCTGGCTGGAGGCGTGGGTGGCCGCACAGGTGGAAGCGGTCCGCCCCGACGATTGGGCCGCCGGGGTGCAATTGGGTAGCGGAAGCGGCCGCAACAATGAACTCGATGTCCTGCTCGCCAGCGGCAACCGCACGCTGGCGATCGAGGTCAAGGCCGGTGATCTCTCGCGCTCCTCCAATGATGGCGTCAGCAAAGCCAGCGACACCCTGTACAAGCTCGATTCGATTGGCCACGACTTGGCACGTTACTTTGCCAACAACTGGCTGGTGACGGCGCGTGACATCGACAAGGTCGATAGCGAGCGCGCAAATGACAAACGCATCACGGTGCTGGCTCTGCGTAAAAACGGCGACAAGTGCGACGGCATCAAGGATTTTCGTGATGCGTTGCGCAAGTGGGTGGATTCCGGCCGTGAAGTGCCGGCTGCATCTCCCTTGTTACCGCGGCCGTTGTGTGCGTCAACAGACGCCGAGCGGCTTGGCAAGCATGCGCAGGGAGTTTGGCAGCGCTGAAGCGAACGCCCGCACCGCACGTGTGTCAAGCCAGCGGACACGCTTGCCGAATCGAAATGCCCGGCGCGTGGTCGGGTATGCTGGCCCTGCCGGCGAAAACCTTGCGAAAGCTTCGCGCGCAGAGCCTGCCCCAGACGTGATCCGGAGCGTGCTTCCAGCGGTGATGCCGTGCCTTATTTTCGGTGCCGCTGCGCCAGCACCGCCACCGCATCGGCCAGCCCGAGGCCGCGCGCGCGCAGCAGTACCAGCAGGTGATAGATCAGATCGGCGGATTCGCCGAGCAGGGCTTCATCATCCTGCGCCACCGCCGCGAGCGCGGTTTCCACGCCCTCCTCGCCCACTTTCTGCGCGATGCGACGCACGCCGGCGGCGAACAGCTTGCCGGTGTAGCTGTCCGGCGGCGCGTCGATGGCGCGATCCTTCACCAGCGCATCGAGCGTGACAAGGAAATTCTCCGGCGCATCGGGGAAACAGCTCGGGCGGCCGAGGTGACAGGTCGGGCCGTGCGGTAACGCCTGCACCAGCAGGGTGTCGTGGTCGCAATCGCTTTCGATGCGAACCAGATCGAGCACGTGCCCCGAGGTTTCGCCCTTGGTCCACAGACAATCGCGACTGCGGCTGTAGAAGGTCAGCTTGCCGGTTGCCAGCGTTTGCTCCAGCGCGGCGCGATTCATATAGCCCAGCATCAGCACCTGGCCGCTGCCCGCGTGCTGCACGATGGCCGGCAACAGGCCGTCCTGCTTGGCGAACGCCAGCGCTTCGATTTCGTCAGCGTGCATCGGCAGTCTCCACCGGTCGAACTGTGATGCCACGGCCCGCCAGATAATGCTTGAGCGCCGGGATGGCGATCTCGCCGGAATGAAATACGCTGGCAGCCAGCGCCGCATCGACATCCGCCTTGGCAAACACGTCGGCAAAATGCGGCATCGCGCCGGCACCGCCGGAGGCCACCAGCGGCACCCGACACAATGCGCGCGCGGCCTGCAACTGCGCCAGGTCGTAGCCGCCGCGCACGCCGTCGGTGCCCATGCAGTTGAGCACGATCTCGCCGGCACCGCGCTGTTGCGCCTCGGCCAACCAGTCGAGCGTGCGCATCGGCAACGCACGGGTGCGCGCGGGATCACCGGTGAACTGGCGCACCCGCCATTCGCCATCGTCGTCGCGCAGGCTGTCGATGCCCACCACCACGCATTGCACGCCGAACGCGGCGGCCAGTTCGTCAATCAATTCGGGTCGTTCCAGCGCCGGGGTGTTGATGGAAATCTTGTCGGCACCGGCATGCAGCACCGCGCGCGCATCGGCGACGCTGCGGATGCCGCCGGCCACGCAGAACGGGATGTCGATCAGGCGCGCCACCCGCTCCACCCAGCGCCGATCCACGGTGCGTTGTTCGGGGCTGGCGGTGATGTCGTAGAACACCAGCTCGTCGGCGCCCTCATCGCGATAGCGCAGCGCCAGTTCCTCGATCGCGCCGACCACCACGTGATCGCGAAAACGCACGCCCTTGACCACCATGCCATCGCGCACGTCCAGACACGGGATCAGACGGCGGCTCAGCATGTCAGTGCCTGCGCCAATTCGAGGCGGCCTTCCAGCAACGCCTTGCCGAGCACCACGCCAGCACAACCGCTGGCGCGTGCGGCGATCACGTCGTCCAGATCGCGCACGCCACCCGACGCCTGCACCGCCAGTGCCGGCAGGCGGCCCAGCAGATGCTGGTACAGCGATTGGTTGGGGCCGGACAACATGCCATCGCGGGCGATGTCGGTACACAGCAGGTGGCGCAGGCCGACATCGGCATAGGCGGCCGCCAACGTATCGAGATCGCGCTCGCCGTCTTCGGTCCAGCCATGCACCGGCAGCCGCCAGTTGCCTTGCGCGTCCTGACGGGTATCGAGTGCGACGGTGATGCGTTCGGCGCCGAATCGGGCGATCCAGCCGGCGACCGTGTCGGGCTCGCGCACCGCGAGCGAGCCGATCACCACCCGCTGCGCACCGGCATCGAGCAGTTGCGCGACATCGCCCGCGCTGCGCACGCCGCCGCCGGTCTGCACCTTCAACGCGGTGTGTGTCGCCAACGCCTTCAGCAACGGCAACAAGGTGTAGCCACCGGCGCGCGCGGCATCCAGATCGACCAGATGCAGCCATTGCGCGCCCGCATCAGCGTAGCGTTGCGCCTGCGCCTGCGGATCGTCGCCATAGGTGGTCTGCCGCGCGTAGTCGCCCTGCGCCAGCCGCACCACCTTGCCGTTGCGCACATCGATGGCGGGATAGATGGTGAAGCTCATGCCAACCCCGAGTGACACTTGTTTAGCGCCGTCATGCCCGTCCCCGATTAAAGCATTCGAGGACAGGCTACAGCGGGCATCCAGCGCCTCGCTCCTGTCAATTTCTTGAAGCCACTGGATTTCCGCTTTCGCGGGAATGACGAGCCGAGGGAGCTCTGGCTTGCGCGGGTGCCATTCATGCCAATCCCCTTTCGATGAAATTATGCAGCACACGCGCGCCGGTACTGGCCGAGCGTTCGGGATGAAATTGCGCGCCCGCCACATGGCCGCGTTGCACCATCGCCGCGAAGCGTTGGCCGTGGCAGCACACGGCGATGCAATCGTCGGTCACCGGCGCGGCGTAGCTATGCACGAAGTAGGCCTGCGCGCCGTTGCCGATGCCGTCGAGCAGCGACACGTCGCGCACGGGTTCCAGCGTGTTCCAGCCCATGTGCGGCACGCGCACACCGGGCGCATCGGGCAGCAGCCCTACCCGCCCCGGCAACAGGCCCAGACACGGCGTATCGCCTTCGTCGGAGACATCGAACAGCAACTGCATGCCCAGACAGATGCCGAGCAGCGGCGCGGCGATCTCGCGCAGGGTCTGCACCAGATTCAACTCGCGCAATCGCGCCATCGCCGGTGCCGCCGCACCGACACCGGGCAGGATCACCCGCTCGGCCGACCGGATCACCGCCGCATCGCCGGTCAACTCGGCTTCCACCCCGAGCCGCTGCAAGGCAAAACACACCGAGGCGATATTGGCGCCGCCGGAGTCGACCACCGCGACCTTCACAGTTGACCCTTGGTGCTGGGCAGCTCGCTGCCGCTGCGCGCGATGGCAACGCGCAACGCACGCGCCACCGCCTTGAAACACGCCTCGACCATGTGATGCGCATTGTCGCCACGCACGCTCAGATGCAGATTGAGGCCGGCGGCATCGCATAGCGAGCGGAAGAAATGCGGTACCAGTTCGGTGGCGAGGCCACCGACCTGCTGGCGCGGAAACACGCCATCGAATACGAAATACGCGCGTCCGGAAAGATCCAGCGCCACGCTCGCCAGCGCCTCGTCCATCGGCAATCGCAATTCCACCCGTTCGCCATCGGCATCGGCCTGGCCATAGCGCGCGATACCGCGTTTGTCGCCGAGCGCGCGGCGCAATGCCTCACCGAGCGCCAGCGCGCAGTCCTCGACAGTGTGGTGTTCGTCGATGTGCAGATCGCCCGCGCAGCGCAGCTCCAGCGCGAAGCCACCGTGCTTGCCGATCTGTTCGAGCATGTGATCGAAGAAGCCGATACCGGTGTGCGCTTGCGGGTCGCCCACGCGATCCAGATCGACGCTGACGCGGATGTCGGTCTCGCGGGTCGTGCGCTGCACTCGCGCGGTGCGCGGTGCATCGGCCAGCAGATGCGCGATCTGCGCCCAATCGTGGTGGCCCGGCCCGAAGCGCAGCCCGCGACACCCCAGATTGCTCGCCAGTTGCATGTCGGTTTCGCGATCGCCGATCACCACGCTGGCGGCCAGATCGATGTCGCGATCGCGCAGGTAATGCAGCAGCATGCCGATGCCGGGCTTGCGGGTGGGGGCGTTGTCGTGTTCGAAGTGCGGATCGATCAGCACCTCGCGCAACACGATGCCCTGCGAGGCGAGGATTTGCAGCAGCAACGCCTGCGGCCCTTCGAAAGCGTCACGGGGAAAACTGGCCGTGCCAAGACCATCCTGATTGCTCACCATCACGAACTGGTAGCCGGCATCGCGAATGCGCAGCAGTGCCGGAATCACACCTTCGACCAGACGGAACTTGGCGTAACTGTCGATCTGGAAATCGGCCGGTTCTTCGATCAGCACGCCGTCGCGGTCGAGAAACGCAATACGGGTCATGCGCTGACTCCTGCCGTGCGGATCGACGTACCCAGTGCGGCCAGCACCAGATCGTTTTCGGCCGCGCTGCCGATGCTGATGCGTAGCGCGTCGCCCAACTGCGGCTGCGCGCGCATATCGCGCACCATGATGCCCGCCGCCAGCAAACGCGCGAAAGCGGCCTCGGCGTCGACGAAACGCAGCAGCAAATAGTTACCCTGCGAGGGATACACGCGGCGCACACCGGCACAGCCGGGCAACGCGGCCAGCAGGCGTTCACGCTCGCTGATGACCAGCGCCACGCGCGCCCGGGTGATCGCCAATGCTTCGGGCGCCAGCGCCGCCAGCGCCAGCTCGACGCAGGGCGTCGGCAACGGATACGGCGCCTGGCAGTTGCGCAGCATCGCGATCAGCGCCGGATCGGCGATCAGGGTGCCGACGCGCGCCGCTGCCAGCGCATGCGCCTTGGACAGCGTGCGCAGCACCGCGATATTGCCGTGTTCGGCCAGCAACGTGGTCGCCGACGCCTGCGCACTGAACTCGCCATAGGCTTCGTCCACCACCACCAGTGCCTGCCCGCGCAGGGCGTTTGCCAGCGTGGCGATGGCATCGAACGCGAGGCCCTGCCCGGTCGGGTTGGCGGGCGAACACAGGAACACCAGCCGCGCGTTGCCGTGCAGCGCCGCATCGGCGATCGCGGCCATGTCGGTGCTGAAGCCGGCCTCGCCATCGCGCAACGGCACTTCGATCAACGGCGCGTTCTGCAGCCGCGCGCACACCGCGTACATGCCGAATACCGGCGGCGTAGCGATCACCGCGTCCACGCCGGGACGGCACAACGCGCGTACCAGCAAGTCGATCGCCTCATCACTGCCGCGTCCGATCAGCAATTGCCCAACGCTGACGCCGTACAGTTCCGCCAGTGCTGCGCGCAAGGCCTGCGGCTGCGGCTCGGGATAACGGCGGCAATGCGCGTCGGAATCGGCCGGATTGGGCCACGGATTCTCATTGGCGTTGAGCCACACGGTTGCCGGCATCGTGGCGCTGCGCCGCGCCGATGAATAGCCGGCGAATCCGCGCAAATCCGGGCGCAGCAGGTCGAGCAACTCGCTCATTGCCCGCTCCCCACGCCCATGCGCAGCCGCACCGCCTGCGCATGGGCATGCAAACCTTCCGCTTCGGCGATGCGCAGCGCGCACGGGCCGATTTGCGCAATGCCCTGCGCGCTCACCGCCTGCACGCTGATGCTTTTCTGGAAACTCGCCACGCTGACACCGCTGTAAGCGCGCGCGGCGCCACCGGTGGGCAACACGTGGTTGGTGCCGCTGCAATAATCGCCCAGCGCCTCCGCTGCATAGTCGCCCAAAAACACCGAACCGGCGCTACGCACCTGATCGAGCCACGCACGCGGCTCGCGCAGCGCCAGTATCAGATGCTCGGGTGCGTAACGATTGCTGATCACAAAGGCTTCGTCCAACGACGGCACCGCGATCAGGCGCGCATGCGCCAGCGCCTTTTCCGCGATCTGCACACGCGGCAGCAATGCCAGTTGCCGACCGATCTCGATGGCGACCGCATCGAGCAATTCGCTGCTGTCGCTGAGCAGCAGCACCTGTGAATCAGGGCCGTGCTCGGCCTGCGACAACAGATCGGCAGCGACAAATGCGGGATTGGCGCCGGCATCGGCGATCACCAGCACTTCCGAAGGGCCGGCCGGCATGTCGATCGCCGGGCCATCTTCAGCGCTGCTCACCGCCTGCTTGGCGGCAGTGACCCAGGTGTTGCCGGGGCCGAACAACTTGTCGCAACGCGGCACGCTGGCAGTGCCGATTGCCATCGCGGCAATCGCCTGCGCACCGCCGAGCTTGAACACCGTATCGATAGCGCACAATTGTGCGGCGTACAACACCGCCGGATCGACCGTGCCATCAGCGCGTGGCGGCGAGCACAGCACCACCTGCGTGCAACCCGCCAGTGTTGCCGGTACGCCCAGCATCAAGGCGGTGGATGGCAGCGGTGCCGAACCCGCCGGAACATACAAGCCAACCCGCGCGATTGGACGGATCACGCGGCCGCAGCGCACCCCCGGCGCGGTATCGATTTCAAACTCCGCGCTCATGCCGGCGCGATGCCAGGCGATGAGGCGCTCGCGCGCCTCGGCCAGCGCCTGCTTGAGTGCGTCATCGATTTGCGCCGCAGCGGCACTGAACTCATCGGCGCTCACCTGCAAGCTGTCGAGTTCGACGCCATCGAAACGCCGAGTCAACGCCTTGAGCGCGTAATCGCCATCGGCGTACACTTGCGCGATGGTGCGCTGCACGCCGTCGCGCACGCTGTCAGCGATGCGCAGCGTCGGCCGCTGCAATGCTTCGCAGCGGCCGGCTTCGTCGAGCCCGCTCCAGTCGAGCCTGTTCCAGTCAATGCGCTTCATGCCAGCATCCGCTCCACCGGCAACACCAGCACGCCACGCGCGCCGGCACGTTTCATGTCTTCCAGCCGCTGCCAGGTCAATGCGGTGCGGCATACCGCCTGCAGGGCCACTTCGGCGTGTTCGCCGTCGAGGCTGAGCACCGTCGGCGCATCGGCATCGGGCAGCAGCTTGAGCAATTCCGGCAACGCCGATCGCGCCGCCTGGAACATCACCAGCTTGCTGTCGCGTACGCTGAGCACCCCATCGAGACGGCGCAACAACAGCGCCGCCAATTCGCTGCGGGCATCTTCGAATGGCTCGGCCGGTGCCACCAGCACCGCCTCGCTTTGAAAAATAACCACCGCTTCGCGCAATTGATTGGCGAGCAAGGTGGCACCGCTGGAAACCAGATCGCAGATCGCATCGGCCTTGCCCAGACGCGGCGCGATTTCCACCGACCCCGACAGCTCAACGACTTCGGCATCCACATCCTGATCGCGCAACCAGCGACCGAGCAACTGCGGGTAACTGGTGGCAACGCGTTTACCGGCGAGGTCGCCCGGCCCACTCCATTCCCATTCCTGCGGCACCGCCACCGACAAGCGGCAGCCACCAAAACCGAGCTGGCGAATCGCCTGATACGCGGCTGGCAAGCCTTGCTGCTGGCGCGCCACTGCCTGCTCTTCCAGCACGTTGTTGCCGACCACGCCGAGGTCGCAAACGCCATCGGCGATCAGCCCGGGGATGTCGTCATCGCGCACCAGCAGCAGATCGATCGGTAGCGATTCACCGAAACAAAACAGACGATCACGACTTTCGCGAAACGCCAAGCCGGCGCGTTCCAGCAGATCACGCGCTGGCGCAGACAGGCGACCTGATTTTTGAATGGCAATACGTAGACGGTCACGCGACTTCATGGGGTTTCCAAGAGATTGGAGCCAGCAGGTTCGGGGGTGGGTCAGTGCAGCGAAACATCGTCATGCTCAGGGAAACTCTGTGGCTGTCATTGCGAGGATTTGTCGGGGCCATCCGTGGCAAGTTGATTCAACGCGTGGCGATAGCCACCGCTGCCCATCTCAAGACAACGGGCAACGCGGCCAATGGTGGTGACACTGACGGCGGTTCGATCATGGATGTCGCGATAGGCGGCGCCTTCAATCAACAACGGCACCACCCGCCAGCGATCTGCCAGCGCCTGCAATTCCGCCGGTGTACAAAGATCGATCAGAAACGCGCGCATCCGGGTTGGCGTGTCCAGCGCCAACAGGGCTTGCACTAGCCCATCCAGGGCCCGGTTGTCGCCAGCCGCCGGTTTGATTGAACGTTTTTTCATGCCAAGCCCGAGTCGTGTCAATGTACTAATGCGCTGTTACGTTAACACGGCATGAAATCTCGGTCAAACCGCAGCTGAACTGGCGCATCGGGCCAGGCTACCGGTCAATCCACCCAAGTTAAGCCCGCACGTCTGGGCTAGCAGCCTGTCGAGCTTGGTGCTGATCTACTCGACAATTGCTCCGGCGGCGCGAGTATCCGCACCAACGATCACTCTGACAGGTTGCCGCAGGATGAATAGAGCGCAGCGACCGAGTGTAACGAAGGCGTAGTTCGCGCAGCGAACGCTGTCGCGAAGCGACCGAAACCCATCAACCAGGCCATTACAACGCGCTTGATGGGTTTCGCTGCGCTCTACCCATCCTACGTCTGAGCCTTGACTTGGGTGGATTGAAGGCCCGCTCCCACAAAAGGATGCTTCCCCATCCGTGCGCAGTGCGAGGCGGCTTTGGCAGGTCGGCTCAAGGCATTGCGCCGAAGCCGCGCGCGCTGGTGCAGTTGCACTGATGGCACGCGAGCGATATATTGCTTTCACGCAATGTATTGGTATGACGCACAGCATGCCCAGCCGCCTGCTTGCCAACGTCAAGGAAGTCCGCGACGACGGGAGCATCGTCGAAATCGTGGTGTGGCAATTGGATGAGCCGGTACTGCCCTGTATGCACGGGTACAAATACCGGCTCTACTTTGGTGCCGGAAACGTGGGCCGGGTCCGTTACGACAATGAGCGCGGAAAAGGCGACCACCGGCACCTTGGCGAGCAAGAATTGCCGTACCGCTTTACGTCATTGATGCGCCTGTTGGCGGACTTTCGTCACGATGTGGATCACTGGGAGGGCTGAGCATGAAAGCGATTATCAACCTCGCGCCGCGTGGCAGCGTTTTTGCAACCGCCACAACACAACTTGCCGCTGCCGAATCGGGCGCGCCGGCCGACTACCGGCTGCACTTTGAGTCCGCACGCGCGTTGTTCGCCGAACTGACGCCAGCACGCATCGAGTTGCTTGATACGCTGCGGCGGCAGGGTGCGTGCAGCGTGTACGCACTGGCCAAGGCAGCCGCGCGCAATTACTCCAATGTGCATGCCGATGTTGCTGCGCTGGAAGCTCTTGGCCTCGCCCAACGAACTCCAGACGGCGCGGTTGAGGTGCCTTTCGACGCGGTGGAAATTCACCTGGATATGGCTGCGGTGGCGTGATTGGGGCGGTGATAGGTTTTTGTGGGAGGCGGTTTATTCATGCCCAACCCCGCTGCACGATTTCGGTGACCATTTTGTCGGCTGCGGCAATGAGTGCCGGCACAAAAGCATGGCCGGTTTGCAGTGCGCTGGTGAGCACGAGCGGGTCTTCAACGTATTCGTGAACCATCTGGTTTCTGAGGTGGCGGATGGTCATCCATTGGTCAGCAGACATGAGCAACCCCAAGCGTTCGGCACGATCCAGGTTGTCGATGGTGGCGGACGATTTTTCGCCCAACGCGGTCAACAGCGATGGCAGTAGCTTGTCGCCGATGGTGTCTTGCAGGCGGCCAAATCGGCCCACAAAGGCTTCCACCCGTTCTGCCAGGTCGGGGTCTGTTTCGAGTCGGCTTGCTTGCGCCAGAGTGAATGCGCTTGCAAACAGCCGTTGGTCGGTGGTGGCGAGGTGCCGGCATTCTTTGCGCACCACTCGAACCAGAAATTGCAGGCGCAGTGCGATCCCGGGTTTCACAGTCATAGCAATTGCCCTTCTTTGAATGCCATGTCATGGATCGGCAGGCGCATGAGATTGGGTGCGCTGATCAGCACATCCACTTTGCGGCCGTGCATGACACGCGACACGTGCGCGGACAGTTGCGCAGCCAAGAGTGCCGGGTTGCCTACCGGCTCGGGCAATTCGACCATGAGGTCAATATCGCCCCCGTGCGCCATGTCGTCGAGCCTGGAGCCAAACACGCTGACCCGCACACCGGGGCCCAGCACCCGCTGCGCGGTTTGGCGAATGGCCTGCACTTGATCGGCGGTTAAGCGCATCGCGGTATTTTCACCTTGTTGGAGCGGCGTCGTCGATGCCACGCGACGTTGGAGAGTCCGTTCCGTGCTTGGACTTTACGCGGGTGCGCCGGTCCGGGCAATCGGAAAAATTCCTGGTTCTTCGATAAAGTGATTCAGGTTGATGGGGCGGATGGTGCGGCGTGGGGTGGTGCTGGGTGAATGTGGGCATCGCGCGTCGCTGGGCATGGATCGCCACGGGCCTGCGGCCCTCGCGATGACGGCTGCAAGGGGATCGCGTGGGCGGGTGGTGCGGCGTGGGATGTCGGTGGGCGGATGTGGGAGTCGCGCAGCGCTGGGCATGGATCGCCACGGGCCTGCGGCCCTCGCGATGACGGCTGCGAGGGGTTCGCGTGGGCGGGCCGGTCGCCCACAGAGCCTGCCCCAGACGTGATCTGGGCGTGGGCATGACAGCACCTGCCCGGCGGCACGCGTGTTTGCGGCCCCTCACGCATAAGGCTCACGGTTTTGCCGGGTGATATTTAATTCCGATACCCACCGTGAACTCACTGCGACCGATCCGCAGGGCACACTGTTAGAATCTGCCCATGTCCCGAATCTTGCTCCGCATTGCGCCAGATGGTGAGTTGCGCTGGTTGTCTACGTCAGGCCCGGTCCGCGTTCAGCGCGGGGTGCCGCCGGTTACGCCTGATGATCGGCTGTGGGTGATTTTTCCGGCGGAGGATGTGTTGTTGATGTCGGCGCCACGGGTGGCGCGCTCAGCGGCGCAGATGCAACAGGCGTTGCCTTATGCGATCGAGGATCAGCTTGCCGCCGCGATCGAAACCCAGCATGTGGCGTGGGCGCCGGCTGCCGATCCGCAGCAGGTAGCGGTGGCGGTGGTTGCCCGCGCCCGGATTGAGGCGCTGCTCGGTTCGTTGCGTACGCACGGGCTGGAGCCCGATGTACTGATTCCCGAGCCGCTGCTGTTGCCATGGCAGGCTGGTGTGGCGACGGTACTGCTTGAGCCGAACCGCGCGGTATTGCGCTACGGCGAGGCACGCGCCTTCGTTGGTCAGCCCGGCGAATTGCAGATCTTTGCCAGTGTGGTCGAAGCCGGGTTGGATGGTGTGCTGGTTGGGGATCAGCAATCGCCGTTGCCATTGCGCAACAGCCGCCGCGTGGACGATGCGCTGGTGGCATACGCGGATGCGTTACGTAACGACCCTGCGCTGAGTTTGTTGCAAGGTGACTATGCACCGCGCCGTCGCGCCGGGAGCACCCAGCGCGCATGGCGGTGGGCCGCTGGTTTGGCGCTTGCCGGCCTGTTCTTGAGTTTTACCTATGCCGTGCTTGAGCGCGCACAGTTGCTATCGCTGGTGGAGCGTCAGCGCTCCGAAATGGCGGGTCTGTATCGCGCTGCGGTGCCTGGTGCAACGCGTGTGGTCGATGCCGAGCAGCAACTGCGCAGTGCCTTGGCTGCTGCCGGCCAGGGGCGTGGCGACACCAGTTTGGCGCTGCTTACACAGGCCGCACCTGCCTTGTCCAGCGATACCCGCATTCAACTCGACGCGCTGGAACTGCGCGATAGTTCGCTTGAGCTGGTGGTTAGTGCGCCGGATGTGGCAGCGCTCGACGCCTTGCAGCAGCGTCTCGCAGTGGGTGCAAAGGTTGAGTTGACGGCAGCAACACCGGGAAGCAAAGGTGTTGAAGGGCGACTGCGCATGAGCGGAGGCAGCCGATGAAGAGGTGGTGGGATGGGCTGAGCGAGCGCGATCGTGGCGTTCTGCAAATTGGCACTGTACTGGTTGTGTTGATGTTGCTCTGGGGGCTGGCTTGGCAGCCTTTGTCACGAGTACGCGACAACCTGCGGGCACAGGCAGTCACCCAGTCCGATGCATTGGCGTGGATGCGCCCGGCAGCACAGCAATTGGCCGCAGCGGGTGGCTTGGCGCGTGCCCCAGCCGCCGATGCGCGCTCGCTATTGGCGCGTACCGATGCCAGTGCGCGCGAGGCCGGTTTGGGCGGTTCGCTGGTCAGCGTTGAGCCGCAGGGTGCAAATCGGGTTCGCGCTACCTTGTCTGCCGCCGATTTCGATGCGCTGGCGCGTTGGTTGCAACAGGTTTCTGCGCAAGGCGTGGTACTTGAACAGTTGTCGGTGCAACGCGCCAATGCCGGCCGTGTCGATGCGCGCGTGCTGCTGGCCGAGGGAGCGCAATGATTCGGCGTGTTTTCCTGGTGTTGCTGGGCTTGCTGGTGGCGGCGGTGCTGGCACTGGCTTTCGCCCCGGCGCAGATGCTGGTCAACGCGGTGCAGGCGCGTGTGCCCGACCTGTACTTGTCCACGGTGGCAGGCAGCCTTTGGCGTGGCGCCGTTGGCGAGATTGTTTATCGCGGGCGTGCTCTGGGCAGTTTGCGCTGGCGTTTGTATCCATCGTCCCTGTTCAGTCTTCGCCTGCGTGCCGATATCGAGGCGCACGGCGACTGGGGCAATGCCGAAGGCCAGGTATGGCGTTCGTTTTCCACTGTTGGCCTGAAAGCGCTACGCAGCGAACTTCCGGCGTACTACCTCGCAGGCGTGTTTGCCGTGCCTGAACTGCGGCCATTGGGCAGCATTCGCGTTGAAATACATGCCGCGCAGTTGCGCGATCACATGCTGGTGGTGCTCGATGGCGATGCGGTTTGGCACGATGCGGCAGTAGCTGGGCTGGCCAGTGCCGAACTGGGTACCTTGCGCGGGCACCTGAGCCTTGATGCGCCCAATGCGGCGAGCTTGGTGCTTGCCGACGATGGTGGCCCGCTGGCTGTTGATGGGCAATTGTGGTTGTCGCCGTTGGGCTATTCGGGCGAAGTGCGCATGAGCGCACGCGATCCGGCGTTGTTGCCGGCACTGGAATGGATGGGCAAGCCCAAAACGCCCGGTGCGCGCGTATTGCGCCTGCAGGGTCTTTGGTACGGCGCGCAACGATGAGCATGCAGCTTCCGCTCATCCATGGCATTACTGATCGCGGCGATGGGCGTGAGGAATTGGACCTCGAGTTCAGCAACGGTGAGCGCCGCACCTATCGCCGGCAACGCGCGCGCGGCAATGGCGCGGTGGTGATCGTCGCTATCGCCGAGCCTGGCGTGGTGCTGCTCACCCGCGAATATGCATGTGGCCTGCACCGCTATGAACTGGGCCTGCCGCGTGGACGTATCGACGACGGTGAGTCGCCATTGCAGGCCGCCAATCGCGAGCTCAAGGAGGAAGTCGGTTTTGGTGCGCGTCGGCTGGAAGTACTGCGGACGTTGTCGCTGGTGCCGAGTTACATGGATCATGTCACCCATCTGGTTTTGGCGCAGGATTTGTACCCCGAATGCCTGCCCGGCGATGAGCCCGAGCCACTGCAAGTGGTGCCGTGGCGGCTGGATGCGCTGGATCAACTGATGCTGCGCGATGAGTGTTCGGAAGGCCGCGCGCTGGCGGCATTGTTCATTGCGCGCGAATGGTTGTCGCGCAAACAAGATGGAATGAGCGATGCCTGATGCCTACGTTGAGCGGTGTATCGACATTGCGCGTGCCGCAGGTGCTGCGATCATGGCGGTGTATGCCCGTGATTTCGCGGTTGAAGCCAAAGCCGATGCGTCGCCGCTGACCGAAGCCGACATGGCTGCGCACCGATTGATCGTGGCCGCTTTGCAGGCACTTGAACCCGACATTCCGGTGCTGTCGGAGGAATCGGCAGCCATCGACTGGCAAGTCCGGCAACACTGGCACCGCTACTGGCTGGTCGATCCGCTTGATGGCACCCGCGAGTTCGTCAAGCGCAACGGCGAGTTCACCGTCAATATTGCGTTGATCCAAGGCGATGCGCCGGTGTTTGGCGTGGTCTACGCACCGGCACTGGATGAGCTGGTCTACGCCACGCGCTCGCGCGGTGCATTTCTGCGGCTGGGCGACAAGGATATCGCGATCAACGCACAGCGCCCGGCGGCGGCACCGTTGCGGGTGGCGGCCAGCCGCTCGCATCTGGATGAGCGCACCGAGGCAGCGCTGGCGCGGATGGGCGAGATCGAGCGCTTCGGGCTGGGCTCCTCGCTCAAGTTTTTACGCATTGCGCAGGGCCGGGCAGATGTCTATCCGCGCTTTGGCCCGACCAGCGAGTGGGATACCGCCGCCGCGCAGTGCGTGCTGGAAGCCGCCGGCGGCGTGGTGCTTGGGCTGGATGGCGTACCGCTGCGTTACAACCGCAAAGCCTCGTTGCTCAACCCCGATTTCATTGCGCTGGGCGATGCCGATTTGCCGTGGCGGGAGTGGCTGCATGGCTGAACAGCACAATGGCATCGAGCGGCTGCTGGCGATCATGGCGCGCCTGCGCGATCCCGAGCACGGCTGCCCGTGGGATGTGGCACAGGATTTCGCCAGCGTCGCGCCGTATACCATCGAGGAAGCCTACGAGGTTGCCGACGCGATCGATCGCGGCGATTTCGAAGACCTGCGTGATGAGCTGGGCGACCTGCTGCTGCAAGTAGTATTCCATGCACAGATGGCGCAGGAGCAGGGCCGCTTTGATTTCAGCGATGTCGCCGCCGCAATTTGCGACAAGATGGAACGCCGCCATCCGCATGTGTTTGGCGATGTATCGATCACCGATGTTGATGCGCAAACGCTCGCATGGGAACAGCACAAACGTGCCGAGCGCGAAGCCAGCAGCGATGATCACAGCGCGCTGGCCGGCATCGCCCGTGGTTTGCCCGAATGGCAGCGCGCCACCAAATTGCAAAAGCGTGCGGCCACGGTGGGTTTTGACTGGCCCGATGTCGAGCCGGTGCTGGCAAAGCTGCACGAAGAAATCGATGAAGTGCGGGCGGAGTTCGCCAAGGGCATCGGCCATGATGCGCTTGAGGATGAAATCGGCGACGTGTTGTTTGTCTGTGTCAATCTGGCCCGTCATGGCAAGGTCGATTTTGGTAACGCGCTGCGCTGCGCCAACGCCAAGTTCGAGCGTCGCTTCCGCCGGATGGAAGTGCTTGCTGCTGCCGATGGCGTCGCATTGGCCGATCTGGACCTGGCGCAGCAGGACGCCTATTGGGATCGTGCCAAGGCCGAGGAAAAGCCGCGCCAGGGGAACTCTGGATAAGTCGTCACCCCGGCGAAAGCCGGGGTTCAGGCCATGGATTAAACTGGATTCCCGCTTTCGCGGGAATGACGAAACTTGGAAGTCTGGGCTTTGAAGTACGATTCCTGAAACCTGCCATCTCGGCTCTTCCGCAGGTAATCGGCGTCAATTCCAACGGGCTGCTAGGCTTTGCTTGTTGCCGCAGCGCAACTTGAGTGCCCGCCGATCACTGTGCAAACTGACCCGAGGAGGGCCTGAGCATGTCCGACAAGTTCACCAGCTTCGACGAGTTCTACCCGTATTATCTTTCCGAGCACAGCAACCGCACCTGCCGCCGCCTGCATTACACCGGCAGCGCGTTGGTGCTCGGCGTGATCGCTGCGGTGGTCCTGGGGCGGCTGCCACCGGTCTGGTTGTTCAGTATCCCGGTGATCGGCTATGGCTTTGCCTGGGTGGGGCACTTCGTGTTCGAAAAAAACCGTCCCGCCACCTTCACCTATCCGCTGTGGTCGTTGATGGGCGACTGGGTGATGTTCAAGGACATGTTGATCGGGCGGATTCGCTTTTAGGCTAGGAGCCTGTCGGGCTTTGCCGGTCGAGGCGAAAATTTGGCTGCGCGAGGTCAGATTTTCGCCGGATCGCCGGCGCGTAGCACCGCTACGGGCCAAGATTCGGCGGAAATATGCACCGCGCAGACGGATTTGCAGCCCGTGCCAGGTAAAGTCCGACAGGCTCCTAGGCCCTCGGAAGAAACGTCGCTGCGCGGCCTATGCCTTTACTTCGCCGCTGCGCGGCTCGCTCGGTCGCCCACAGGGTGGGCTCCTACAGGTGTGCGTTGAGGACTTTTTGTAGGAGCCCACCCTGTGGGCGACTTGCTGCGGACACGCGCTACAACTTGCACACGGCGGCGCTGACGTTTGCCGTGTTTATGCGCTGGCCTTGAGCATTGAGCGCGCCAATGCGCTCAGGTGTACTTCATCCGGACCGTCAGCGATGCGCAGCGAGCGCGCGCCGGCATAGGCCCGCGCCAGAAAGCGATCCTGCGCCAGTCCGGCACCACCGTGCATCTGGATGGCGCGGTCGATCACGGTGCAGGCCATGCGCGGGGCGACGATCTTGATCATGCCGATCAGGTCTTTGGCGCCGCGGTTGCCGACGCGGTCGAGTTCAGCCGCTGCATGCAGGGTGAGCAGGCGCGCTTGTTCGATTTCGCAGCGCGACAACGCGATGGCCTCCTGCGCCATGCCGTGGCCACCCAACGGGCGACCGAAGGCGACGCGGTTGCGGGCGCGCTCCAGCATCATTTCCAGTGATCGCTGCGCCAAGCCGATCAGGCGCATGCAGTGGTGGATACGGCCGGGGCCGAGCCGCGCCTGGGCGATGGCAAAGCCCGATCCCGGCGTGCCGATCAGGTTGCTGGCCGGCACTCGTACCTGCTCGAATGCCAGCTCGACATGGCCGTACGGCGCATCGTCGTAACCGAACACCGTAAGCGGACGCACCACGCGCACGCCCGGTGTATCCATCGGCACCAGCACCATCGAGTGGCGGCTGTGGCGTTCGTTTTCCGGATTGCTGACGCCCATCACGATCAATATGCGGCAGCGCGGGTCGCCGGCACCGGTGGTCCACCATTTGCGGCCATCGAGCAGCAATTCATCGCCGTCGCGCTGGATGCTCAAGGCGATGTTGGTGGCATCCGAGGAGGCGACGTCGGGCTCGGTCATGGCAAACCCGGAGCGGATTTCACCGGCGAGCAGCGGCTCCAGCCAGCGCGACTGGTGTTCAGCGCTGCCGAATTGGTGCAGCACTTCCATGTTGCCGGTGTCGGGCGCATTGCAGTTGAACAGCTCCGGTGCGATCAGCGAGCGCCCCATCAGCTCTGCCAGTGGCGCGTAGCTGCGGTTGCTCAGGCCGGCGCCGTGCTTGGCATCAGGCAGAAACAGATTCCACAGTCCTTGCGCGCGCGCTTTGCTCTTGAGTTCTTCGATCAGAGGGCAAATCTGCCAGCGCTTCGCGGCGTCGCTATCCCAGGCTTCGATCACCGCTTCAGCCGGGTAGACGTGCGCTTGCATAAAGGCGCTGACGCGCCGGTGCAGGTCTTGCGCATGTTCGATTTCGTTGCTCATGCTGATCTCCGATGCCCTAAAAATAGGTCCACAAGTCGCGCGCATTGGCCAGATGCGGCAGCGCATTCCAACTGCCCATGCGCAGCCCGTCGGGCAAGGCATGGAACTCGCACAGCGCGCTGTTGCGCAACGACAGATTCAGCTCGATCGCACGCTCATCGGCGGCGTCGAGCGCCTGTTGCGCCAACTGCGAGATCACTCCACCCGACGATACCAGCAGCACATCCTGTGCCGCGGATTGTTCGCCCAGCTTCGCAAAAGCTCGCTGTGTACGCTGGCGAAACGCCGGCCAGGATTCGCTGTGCGTATCGAGTGTGCCGGCAACCCATGCGCGTAGTGCCGTCTGCAACAGGGCAAACACCTCGCGTGGCGTCCCGCTCATGCCGCCATTGGTGGCGCGGATGGTTGGATGATCGGGCTGCTGCACCATGAATGCGGCAATGATTGCGCGATGGTCGAACTCGTTCAGGTCGGGGTCGATCTGTGCTGCGGGCAGAGCGATGCCGTTGTCACGCAAGGCTTCGGCAAGCCCTGCATACGTTTCGCGGTGCCGACGCATGTCGCCACAAATCACCGCGACAAAGCGCATGTCATGGCTGGCAAGCCAAGCACCCAAGCGACGCGATTGCTCATGCCCGTTACGTGAAAGTTGGTCGTAATCGGCACTGCCGAACGACGCCTGTCCATGGCGTACCGCCAGCAATGTCATGGTGTCTCCCGCTCAGCGCGATACAAAAAACTGCTGCTGAAAGCTTGCCCGCAGCGGGCTGTCGGTACCGGGGGTGGCAATGGTGATTTCAAAGGTCAGGGTTTCTTTGTCGGCAATCCGGGTTTCGCCCAGATAATAAACAGCCTCGCCTTCGCGTACTTCGCGCATCCGCAGCTCCTGGCGTTGGCCGTTGAGATTGGTTGCGGCAGCGGTAACCACCGCCGGCACGGCATTGTCATCGCCAGGCTCACCCTTGCGCACTGCGACATTGAGCAGTGCCCGGCTGGCGGAACGGGTGATGCCGTATTGACGCGCGACCTCGGCGCTGAGAGCGGTAGTCGCCAATGCGTTGTAATGCACGGTGATATCGCCGGTCTGGATCATGTTCTGGTGCTGCGCGCTGGCGGCGGGCGCCAATGCGATGGCGAATAGCGACAGCAGCGTGATAGCGACGGAACGTTGGGTGAGGTTCATGGCGAGCTTCTCCTGGCGGCAATTCGTGCGTGGCTAGTGTATGCATCATCGCGCTGGCGCGTGTTGCTGTCACCTGGTTAGTTGTTCGTCCGTTCAGACTGGCGCCGACGCAGCAAGTTCAGCGCCGCGCCGGGTTGCTGCATCGATGGCGCGTTCGATCAGAGCAGCGAAACCGTCGCCTTGCAGTTGTGCGATTGCGGCATGGGTGGTGCCGCCCGGTGAGGTGACACGTTGGCGCAGGGCGCTGGCGGCTTCGTCGGTTTCCGACAACATCCGGGCTGCGCCAAGGATGGTTTGATTGACCAGCGCGCGTGCGGTATCGGCGGGCAGGCCCTGCGCCTGTGCTGCCGCCTGCCATGCTTCGGCAAGCAGAAAAACGTAGGCGGGGCCGCTGCCCGATACGGCTGTGACTGCGTCCATCAGTGTTTCGTCCGCGATCTCCACACTGATGCCGACTGCGGCCATCAATGCCATCACTTGTGCCTTCGCGGTTTCGCCGACCCTGGCATTGGCACATACGCCGGTCGCGCCGGCGCCGAGCAGGGCAGGGGTGTTGGGCATGCAGCGCACGATGGCCTGGCCGCCGCCGAGCCAGGCATCGATTTGCGCGCTGGTGATGCCGGCCGCAATGGATACGACGGTGGGCCGCTGTGCCTGTGCCAGATCGCGCAGGCTGGCGCAGACCGCCGCCATCACCTGCGGTTTCACGGCCAATAACCAGATGGCGGCACCGTCAGCAGCCAGGGTGTTGTCGGCTTCGACATGAATGCCAAAGTCGGCTGCCAGGGCTGCACGTGAATCGGTGTTCGGATCGGCAGCCCGGATTGACATCGCTGGGGTGCCGCGCGCGAGCAGGCCACCGATCAGGCTGCGCGCCATGTTGCCGCCACCGATGAAGGCGATGACGGGGGTGTGCTGGGGTGGGGTGGCGTTTGGCTCGGTCATGGGCGGCTCTTTGCGATTGCATGGTGCGGGTTCGATGATCGCACGATAGCAAGAAGTGTCGTGGTTGATGCGCGGCGAAGCTTAAGAGCGACGCTTCAAGGTTTTCAACCCTGCAGCCGGCCAGTCTCTTTGCATCGGCTTTGCGCAAACAACCCAAAACGCCTTGCGCAACGTTCACACCGTGCGGTGCTCCGCTGTGGGAGCGCTGTGTGCGCGACCGTAATTTCTCAAATCGCGGCACGCAGTTGTAGCCCGGGTTGGAGGCCCGCAGGGCCGTAACCCGGGACCGCGTTGTGGCTAAGGTAACGCGATGACCATCACGGCATTGCCTGCGGTGGGTTCACGCATTGCCCCGGTTGGTGATGCACGGATGGATGTTGGCGGCGGTCCCGGGTTACGCGCTGCGCGCTAACCCGGGCTACATAAAAACGGGGTGTCAACATGAACATGAACACGAGGCCCACAGGGCCGGCCGCTCTTGTGCATCCGGCAACTGCTCCTGCGTTGCTCTACCTCCGGCATCCATGCCGTCGCCATGCACCCGCGGCACTTGCACATCCTTGTGCGTCGTAACCCGGGACCGCGTCATCGTTGCGATGGTGCGATGACAAACACGGCAGTGCGATCCGTGACGCAAGCTTCTCCTGCCTTTGCGTTAATTTACGTCCTTTGCGGAAAAGGTCATTACGCTTTTCCCGAGGCCCCGTGGCCCCGTGGCCCCGCACTATTCACGCGGCCCAAACAAGGCAGTACCGATGCGCACCATGGTTGCGCCGTAGCTGATGGCCTGTTCAAAGTCGGCGCTCATTCCCATCGACAAGGTATCGATGCTGGAATAGGTACTGCGCAGTGCGATAAAAGCCTGCTGCATGCGGGCAAAGCTGTCGACGCGTTGTTGCGGGTGGTGCTCGGGGGTTGGTATTGCCATCAAGCCGCGCAGGCACAGCGTGCCGTGTTGAGAGATGCGCGCCGCCAGTTCGTCGATGGCCTCGGGGCGGCACCCCGATTTGCTGTCCTCGGAGTCGATATTGACTTGAATGAGTAGATTCAACGGCGCACGGGTATTGGGTCGGTGACGTGCCAGTGCATCGATTACGCTGGCGCGGTCAACGCTGTGTACCCAGTCGAAATGTTGTGCCGCTTCGCGCGCCTTGTTGCTTTGCAGGTGACCGATCAAATGCCACTGAAGCGTCAGGTCGTGCAATGCGGCCTGTTTTGCGATGGCTTCCTGCACGTAGTTTTCACCGAATGCTTGCTGGCCAGCACCGGCAAGGGCGCGGATGGCATCGGCGCTCTGGGTTTTCGACACGGCCAGCAAGCTGACGTGATCGCTACGCCCGGCGTCACGCGCGGCGGTATCGATGCGTTGCAACAGGGCATCCAATCGGTGTCGCGGGCTTGGCATGTGGGTGGGTTTGACCTGCGCAGATTGCGGCTATACTGCAACGAATGTGGCACCTCATGGTAGGGGCAAGGGAGAGCGTACGTGGATATTGCTGAGCTGCTGGCATTTTCAGTCAAAAACAAGGCGTCCGATCTGCATCTGTCAGCCGGTTTGCCTCCCATGATCCGCGTTGATGGTGATGTGCGACGGATAAATATTCCTGCGCTCGATCACAAGCAGGTTCACGCGTTGGTCTACGACATCATGTCGGATAAAGCGCGCCGCGATTACGAAGAATTCCTGGAAGTCGATTTTTCGTTCGAGATACCTGGGCTGGCCCGCTTTCGTGTCAATGCCTTCAATCAGAACCGTGGCGCTGGTGCGGTATTCCGCACCATTCCGTCCGAAGTGCTTTCGCTTGATGATCTGGCCGCACCCAAGGTGTTTCGCGAGTTGATCGAGCAGCCGCAGGGGCTGATTCTGGTCACTGGCCCCACCGGCTCGGGCAAATCGACCACGCTGGCGGCGATGGTGGATCACATCAACAAAAGCGAGTTCGGCCACATCCTGACGGTGGAAGATCCCATCGAGTTCGTGCATACCTCGCAAAAATGCCTGATCAACCAGCGCGAAGTTCACCGCGATACGCATGGCTTCAACGAGGCGCTGCGCTCGGCCCTGCGTGAAGACCCCGATTACATCCTGGTCGGCGAGTTGCGCGATCTGGAAACCATCCGGCTGGCGCTGACCGCTGCTGAAACCGGCCATCTGGTGTTTGGCACCCTGCATACCAGTTCCGCTGCCAAGACCATCGACCGCATCATCGACGTGTTCCCGGCCGGCGAGAAGCCGATGGTGCGCTCGATGCTGTCTGAGTCGCTGCGTGCGGTGGTGTCGCAGTCGCTGCTCAAGAAAGTGGGCGGTGGCCGCGTTGCGGCGCACGAGATCATGGTTGGTGTGCCGGCGATCCGCAACCTGATCCGTGAAGACAAGGTGGCACAGATGTATTCAGCCATCCAGACCGGTCAGCAATACGGTATGCAGACGCTGGATCAATGCTTGCAGGATATTGTCAAGCGCGGTTTGATTACCCGGCAGTCGGCGCGTGAGTATGCGAAAGACAAGCGGTTGTTTGATTGAGTGATGCCGGGACCACGGGACCACGGGACCACGGGACCACGGGACCACGGGACCACGGGACCACGGGACCACGGGACCACGGGACCACGGGACCACGGGACCACGGGACCA
>JAUXUI010000013.1 GCA_030681035.1 Lysobacteraceae bacterium
AGGGTGAGCTCCTACAAAAACACCGCGATGCACGGCTGCCGACCGCGCGAGAGTCATCTTGCGGTGTTGCAGCATCTGTCGCTCACAGGGTGAGCTCCTACAAAAACACCGCGATGCACGGCTGCCGACCGCGCGAGAGTCATCTTGCGGTGTTGCAGCATCTGTCGCTCACAGGGTGAGCTCCTACAAAAACACCGCGATGCCCGACTGTAGGAGCCCACCCTGTGGGCGACCCGGAAACGCGCTGATGGCGGGATAACTCGCCACGCGCGGCGAAAATCAGGCCGATATCGCCAACCGCTCGCGGTGATACATTCGCGATGCGAACAGCCACAGGAGTAGTCCCAGCGACAGGCCAACGCCGAAATAGATTGCCCATTGCAGCATCGCAATCGATTCTCCGCGCAGCACGCTCACAATCATCTGGTTTTGCGCCAGAAACGGCACCGCAAACATCCACAACTGATTCTTTACCGGCGAAATCATCAACAAGACGGTCGGGATGATCGGCACCATCATCAGGATGCCCATGTAACTTTGTGCCTCCTTGACGCTCTTCACACTGGCCGCGATCAAGGTCAACAGGCAGGTGCCGAGCAACAGCATCGGGATCAGGATGCCGAGGATGCGAGCGATGGCCCATAACGACACATCGGCTTTGCTGCCAAGCCCGGGCGCCAACGCGAAACCGATCTTGACGCTGATCATGGTCAACAACAAGCTGGTCAAACCAATGACGCAGGCTGCCGCAATCTTGCCGCTCATCACCGCTTCCCGCGAAGCCGGGGTGGCCAGCAGTGGCTCCAGTGATTGCCGCTCGCGTTCACCCGCGGTGGTGTCGATCACCAGATAGGCGCCGCCAAGAAATGCGGTGAGGATCAGAAAATACGGCAGCATGGCCGCCAGAATCTGGCCCTGTTTGGCTTCGGGCGTGGACAGGTCGCGATGGCCGATCTGTAGCGCAGTCATAACGCCAGGGCTGACACCCCGCGCCAACAAGCGCAGGCTGCCCACGGTCTGGCTATAGCTTTGCAACACGCCCTCGATCCGAGCCACCGGGATGCGGGCATCCTGGCGGGTCGCGTCGTGGATGATTTCCACCGTTGCTGGTTTGCTTTTCCGCCAATTGTCGGCAAACGCCGCGTCGATCTCCAGGATGACATCCTCGCTTTGCTCACGAATCGCTGTTGTGGGATCTGCCGGCGCTGGCGTGATCACGATGTTGTGGCCCTGCAAATAGGCGATCAGGCTGGGTGCGTACTCTGCGCCGATCACCGGCAACTCGAGCGGTTTTTCCAACTGTGCGGCGTTCTTCTTCTGCACCACCGTGCTGATGCCGACCAACATCACCGGAATGATGATCGGTGACAGGAACAACGCCATGAACAGGGTACGGCGGTCGCGCGCGAAGTCGACCAGTTCCTTGAGCATCACCGTAAGTAAAATATTCATGCGAGCAAACCCTCCTCGGAGCCAATAGCCTTGACGAAAGCGTCTTCCAGATTGGCTGCGCCGGTTTGCGCGATAAGTTCATCAGCGGTGCCTTGTGCCACCACGTGGCCGTGTGCGATCACCACGATGCGGTCACACAACGCCGCCACCTCTTGCATGATGTGGCTTGAAAAAATCACGCAATGGCCATCACGCTTGAGCTCAAGCAAAAAATTGCGAAGGCCACGCGTTGTCATCACATCCAGGCCATTGGTTGGCTCATCGAGAATGACATTGCGTGGTGAATGCACCAGCGCGCGGGCAATCGCGGTCTTGGTACGTTGACCTTGCGAAAATCCTTCCGATTGGCGATCAATGAACTCGCCCATTTCCAGTGCCGCAACCAGCCTCTCGGTGCGACTGGCGATGTCGGATTCGCTCATACCGTGCAGGCGACCGAAGTAGGTAATGTTTTCGCGAGCGGTGAGTCGCTTGTAAACGCCTCGCGCATCGGGCAATACGCCGAGCGAACGGCGAACCGCGTCGGCATTGCGGCTGGCATCCAGGCCATCGACAGTGACCGTGCCTGATTCGGGCTTCATCAACGTGTACAGCATGCGCAGACAGGTGGTCTTGCCGGCGCCATTGGGGCCGAGCAAGCCGGTGATCTGGCCATCGGGAGCGGAAAAGCTAACGCCATCGACGGCTTTCACCACGCCGGTTTTGGTCTTGAAGGATTTACGCAGATTTTCGACGTGAATCATGTTGGGTTCCTTGCTGTGTAGGACGTGGCGAACCGGAAGCGGCGGGCGCTCAGGGTTCCCAGCCGTAATAACCGGTGAACGGCGGCGCGTAAGGCAAGGCATCCAGGCATGTGCTGTCCAGTGCTTTCGCGTCGGCACTGTCGATGAAACGCGCCATCAGCTTGGGCATGCAACCAGCCGGAATCACGTTATGGCCTTGGCCGCGCAGCACCAGCAGGCGCCCATTGTCGAGCCCCTTGACGATTTGCTCGCCATAGCGAACCGGCGTTACCGGGTCGAACTCGCCGGCAAGTATCAGAATCGGCAGGTCGCTGTGCAGCGGCTTGTGGAACGCATCGGGCAATTCACCGCGTGGCCATACTGCGCACTGCGCCTTGAGAAAATCGACCAATGCTGTGCCGAGCAAGGTGTCTACATCATTGGCGTTTGCCGTCAGGCTCTGCGCATCCTCCGTACACATCACCGAAAGCTGCATGCCATGCATGATTTGTTCGCTGAGTTGCGAGCCGATCATTTGCGACAGTGCCATCAGGCTTTCCGGATTGTCATGGGCGGCGTCGTGCAAGGTCATCGGCAGCATCGCGGCCACCACTGGCGCATAGGCAAACAGCCGCACCAGCGTGACCAGGCGGTCCTCACTCAAGCGTTCGTTTTGCCATTCACCGGAAACCGCATTACGAAATCGCACCATTGGCGACGCATCACGTGCCAACTGCAAGACGGTATTGAGCTGTTCACGCGGATTGCCGAAAGCGTCGACGCAAGCCGGCAGATCCGCGCAGCGGGCGAACTGTTGATCAAGCGAATCTTCCAGATTGCGCGCATGTTCGCTTCCCAGGATCAGCTCGTTCGGTACCGCGCTGTCGAGCAGCACCGTTCGCGTCTGGGCGGGGTAACGGGCAGCGTAGTGCTGCGCTACCCGGGTGCCGTAGGAAATACCGATTAGATTGATCTGTTCGGCGCCGAGGGCAGCGCGCACGGCATCCAGGTCCTGGATCGCGTCGGTGGTGGTGTAATAGCGCAGGTCGGCATGATCAGACAGCTCATCGCGACAGCTCTCGGCAAACGCCGCCGCAGCTTCTGGCGACTCAGTGCCTTCGGCCATCACCGCGCTTTCGCCTTGCGCGTTCTTGCAGATCAGCGGATTGGAGGCGCCGGTGCCACGTTGGTCGAGCAGGATGATGTGGTGGCGCTTGTTGGTGTCGCTAAAGGCATCGGCCAACTGCGGGTAACCTTCAAGCGCTGATTGGCCGGGGCCACCGGCAAGCATGAACACCGGATCGGGTAGCGCTTCTTCGCGTGCCGGCACCCAGGCGATGGCCAGATCGATGTGGCGGCCTTGCGGATCGGCGTGATTTTCCGGAACCGAAATAGTGCCGCATTGCGCTTCTACTGCCGTGGCACTGGCTGTGCTGGACAATGTACAGGGTGCGAATGTGACAGAACCGAGCTCACGTGCCAGTGCACTGCCCGGAAAGGCAACCGTAATCGCGAGCAGCGACCACAACCAGCGAGCACGTCGTCGGATGACGGAATCAAGCATCATGTGTGTTCCTCCTCGTTAAAAAAAATCGACTCTACCGGTTGCTTGAACAACCGACCCAGACGCAAGGCCAGCGGCAGACTTGGATCATATTTGCCGGTTTCGATCGCATTGATCGTCTGTCGTGAAACGCCCAAGTGTTCGGCCAGTGTGGCTTGCGACCAACCCTCACCCTCACGCAATTCGCGCACCCGGCTTTTCATCGGTAGCGCCGTGCAACCCAGTAACGGGCAAGCCCATAGCTGAGCAAAAGCGCAGGCAGCACCCAGAGCAGAGCGGAGCGGCCCGAGACATCCCAAACACGCGCGACGATCAGCAGCGCCAAACCAAGTGAGCCCAGGCCAACACCGATGCTGGCGATGGCGATCGCTTCCAGATCGATACGTCGCTGCAGTTCATCGCGCGCCAGGATCATCGCGACCTGGACACGGATCATCCAGGTAATCGGAGCCATGGGCACCAGCGCCACCAGCGCACGCCATACGGGCGCCGCATCGGCAAGTGGATGCTTGAGCAGCCAAACGCAGATCAACACGGTCACGCCATACGCCAAAGCCGCGACGAAGCTGGTACGAGAATCCCGCCAGGAACAAGCGCTCATGTAAAACCTGCGTGTAAAGGGAGCTTGACACGCAGAGTAAAGCGGCCATGCCCCTGTGTCAAGCACACTTGACACAGGTTATCGGCTACTGACGTACTTCTCGCGGCGGATATGTGGCACTGGCAAGGCAAAGCCCTTAAGCATCTCGAACGCCGCATCCACCATGTCCGGATTGCCGCACAGGTAGGCAAGGTCATGCTCCGGGTCGGGAGCGAGCGACGCCAGCGCATCTTGCACATAGCCGCGACGTTGTTCGGGATAGGCATCGTCCAGCGCTGGCTCACGACTGAAGCAGGGGATGAAGCGAAAGCCCGGATTGGCCTTAGCGAACGCGGCAAACTCGTCGCCATACAGCAATTCGTTGGGTGTGCGCGCACCAAACAACAGCAGCACCTCGACCCCGCGTTCGGCGATTGCCTGGCGCAGCAACGGCAGCATCGCGCGGTAAGGGGTAACACCGGTGCCGGTCGCAATCAGCAGGTAGCGCCGATTGCTGTCAGCCGGCATCAGGCAGAAGCGGCCAAACGGGCCGCTGGCGTCAATTTGCTGGCCTTCACGCAATTGGCCGAACAACTCGCTGGCGGCACCGCCGGGTACATACGACACCGCCACTTCGATCGGGTCGTCCGGTGATTGCGCCGCCTCGCGCACCGTCGCAATCGAATAGCTACGCTTGGTCGGACTGCCATCGGGATAGCTGAAATGAATCTGGATGAACTGGCCGGGAAAGAACGCAAGCGCCTCACCATCGTCGCGGCGAAACACGAAGTGATGGATGCTGGGTGCCAGTGCGCGCGAATGGATCAGTTTCAGCGGAAAATGGGCGGCCACGGTATCTCCAGATTACGAACACGACGCGAGCAATACAGGCGGCGTGAAGGGGTGACCCGATATACTAACCAGCTCCGGCCAATATTGCTTCCGGCCAGCCAATGCAAACCCCCATGACCAAGACTCCCGCGCTTGAGGTCACTGACCTGCGCAAAACCTATAGTGGCCGCGTCGAAGCGCTCAAAGGCATCAGCCTGAGCGTGGCGCCCGGCGATTTCTTTGCCTTGCTCGGCCCGAACGGAGCCGGCAAATCGACATTGATCGGCATCATCTGCTCACTGGTCAATGCCAGCTCGGGCGCGGTACGTGTTTTCGGTGAAGAGGTGGCGAAAAACCGTTCTGCGGCGATGCGCTTGCTGGGTCTGGTGCCGCAGGAAATCAACTTCAACCTGTTTGAAAAGCCGTTCGACATCCTTGTGAACTACGCCGGCTTCTATGGCGTACCGCGCGCTGAGGCGATAGTGCGTGCCGATGAAGAACTTGCTCGGGCGCAACTCAGTGAAAAGGCGCACACGATGTCGCGCACGCTGTCCGGCGGCATGAAGCGGCGCTTGATGATTGCCCGCGCGATGATGACGCGGCCACGGCTGTTGATTCTGGATGAACCCACCGCCGGCGTCGATATCGAGATCCGTCGCGGTATGTGGAAAACCTTGCGCGACATCAACGCCGCTGGCACCACCATCATCCTGACCACGCACTATCTGGAAGAAGCGGAAAACCTGTGCCGCAATCTGGCAATCATCGACCATGGTCAGATTGTCGCCAACGGGCCGATGCGCGAGCTGCTGGCGCGGCTGGATGTGGAAGGCTTCATCTTCGATATCGATGGCGAGGTGCCGGCGCAGTTGCCACGGGTCGATGGCGTTACCCTGACCTCGGCCAATAGCCACTGCATCGAAGTGGACATGCCGCGAGCGCTCGACCTCAACCGCGTGTTCACTGCTTTCGGCGATGCGGGTATTCGGGTGCGCTCGATGCGCAACAAATCCAATCGCCTGGAAGAACTGTTCGTTCACCTCACCGGCAATGGCAAGGGCGCCGCATGAGCACGCATCCCAATCTGGTCGCGCTGTACACCATCACCCGCCGCGAGGTGCATCGCATCCTGCGCATCTGGGCACAGACACTGGTGCCGCCGGCGATCACCATGACCCTGTATTTTCTGATTTTCGGAAATCTGATCGGCAGCCGCATCGGCAACATGGGCGGATTTACCTACATGGATTTCATCGTGCCCGGGCTGGTGATGATGAGCATCATCCAGAACAGCTACGGCAACATCAGCTCCAGTTTTTTTGGCGCCAAGTTCGGCCGCCATGTCGAGGAATTGCTGGTGGCACCGATGCCGCCGTGGGTGATCCTGAGCGGCTATGTCGCCGGCGCGGTGCTGCGCGGCTTGATGGTGGGCGCGATCGTGCTGGTGATCGCGATGTTCTTCACCGAGGTACGTATTCCGCATCCGCTGATTACCCTGAGCACGGTGTTTCTCGGTGCGACCATTTTCTCGCTGGCCGGTTTCGTCAACGCGGTGTATGCCAAGAAGTTTGACGATATCGCCATCGTGCCGACTTTCATCCTGACCCCGCTCACCTATCTCGGCGGCGTGTTTTATTCAGTCAACCTGCTGCCCGAGTTCTGGGCCAACGCCTCACACGCCAACCCGATCCTGTACATGGTCAACGCCTTCCGCTATGGCTTGCTGGGAGTCAGCGATGTGCCGCTGGGCCTGAGCTACGCGGTGATGATCGGCTTTGTGGTGGTGTTGAGCTGGCTTGGCCTGGTGCTGCTCAAACGCGGTGTGGGTTTGCGTAGTTGAAACGCGGCCTATATTCGCACCCATCGATCGCTCTGGCAGGTCGCCCACAGGGTGGGCTCCTACAGGTAAGCGCAACCGTTTTTCTGTAGGAGCCCGCCCTGTGGGCGACCGACCGAAGCGAAGGCTCGGCTTTGCCTTGCCAAAATCGGTGAAGTCCGACAGGCTGCTGGTCCGCGCTACCGATCGATCACCGGCAAGCGAAAAAACGCGCGCGCGGTTGCGGTCGTGTTGGCGGCGGTAACCGCAACATCTTCACCGCGATCACGCGCCAGCTCCTCGACGATATGGCGCAGGTACATCGGCTCATTGCGCCGATGCGCCGGCTGTGGCCGCACCGTGCGCGGCAGCAGATAGGGCGCATCGGTTTCGATCATCAGCCGGTTGGCCGGAATGTGCCGCACCAGCTCGCGCAGATGGGTGCCGCGCCGCTCATCGCACAGCCAGCCAGTGATGCCGATATGCCAATCGTTATCGAGGCATTCGAACAGCTCGTCGCGGCTGCCGGTAAAGCAATGCACCACCACCGGGCCGATCTGGCCATCGAAGCCGCGCAGGATAGCGACAAAATCGGCGTGTGAGTCGCGTTGGTGCAAAAAAAGCGGCTTGCCGGTATCGGCTGCGATCTGCAACTGCCGTTCAAACGCGCGCCGCTGCGCCGGGCGCGGCGAAAAATCACGGAAATAATCCAGCCCGCACTCACCCACCGCGCATACCCGCGCATCGGCATGCAGGGCGCGCAGTTCGGCTTCGGCCTCATCGGTGTATTCCAGCGCGTGATGCGGATGCACTCCGGCCGTGCAATACAGCAAATCCGGGTGCGCCTGGGCCAGCGCAAGCGCGTGTTGCGATCCTTCGCGGCTGGCGCCGGTGACCACCATCTGTGCCACGCCGGCAGCGCGTGCGCGCGCCAACACGGCGTCGAGGTCATGGGCGAAACTTTCGTGGCCCAGATTGGCACCGATGTCGATGAGTTGCATTTAAAATCCGGGGCTGGTGACTTCGTGATTGATGGGTTTCGCTACGCTCTACCCATCCTGGGGGCTGCATGGGACTACCGCCTGAGGTTTGCATCGGTGGAGCGAAGATCAACTGCCCTGGGTCCGCAAAGGACGCCAAGAGCGCAAAGAGAGAAGCGAATGAATATTTGCGCCCTTTGCGAATTTTGCGGACTGCGTGTTGTTGCCCATGGCCGTTTGAAGCCCGAGAATTGTAAGGCGTGCGACGGCGCTTGCAACGTATCCTTGTGCGATGAGCGCAACGCAATTTCCGATTGATGGCCTTTTGCCGCAAGTACTGGACAGCCTTGCGGTGCATCCGCGGCTGGTGCTGGAAGCGCCGCCCGGTGCCGGCAAGACCACGCAAGTACCGCCTGCGTTGCTGAATGCGACATGGCGTGGTGATGGCCGCATCATCATGCTCGAACCACGGCGGGTGGCGGCGCGCGCGGCAGCAGGGTATATGGCTAGCGCGCGCGGTGAGGCGGTCGGCGCCAGTGTCGGTTATCGCATCCGCTTCGAAAACAAGGTCAGCGCAGCGACCCGCATCGAAGTGGTGACCGAAGGCATTCTTACCCGCATGATCCAGGCTGACCCGACGCTGGATGGCGTGGCCGCGCTGATCTTCGACGAGTTCCACGAACGCCATCTCGCCGGCGATCTTGGCTTGGCGCTGGCGCTGGATGTGCAGGCGCAGTTGCGCCCGGAACTGCGCATCGTGCTGATGTCGGCAACACTGGATGGCGAGCGGCTGGCGGCATTCCTCGATGCGCCGCGACTGAGCAGTGCCGGGCGCAGTTTTCCGGTGCAGGTAAATCACTTCCCATCACGCCGCGAGGAAGCCGAACTGGCGCAATTGCGCCGCTGCATCGAGCACGCATTGAACCAGCACAGCGGCGACCTGCTGGTGTTCCTGCCCGGCCAGCGCGAAATCGCACAGACGCAGGCGACGTTGTCGCATCTCGCCGATGACGACGTGCTGGTGTTGCCGCTGCACGGCGAATTGGCGATCGATGCGCAGAGCGCGGCATTGCACAGCGATTCACAGGGCCGCCGCCGCGTGGTGCTGGCTACCAACGTCGCTGAATCCTCGGTCACCCTGCCCGGGGTGCGAGTGGTTATCGACAGTGGCCTGGCGCGCGAACCGCGTTATGACCCCAACTCCGGATTTTCCCGCCTGAGCACGGTCAGCATTTCACAAGCATCCGCCGATCAGCGTGCTGGCCGCGCCGGGCGGGTGGCCGAGGGCTGGTGTTACCGATTGTGGCCGGCCTCGCTGCGGCTGGAGCCAGCCCGCACGCCGGAAATCGCGCAGGTCGAACTGGCACCGCTGGCACTGGAACTGGCCGCCTGGGGCAGCGCCGCGTTGCGCTTCCCCGATCCGCCGCCGGTTGGCGCACTGGCGGCCGGGCGCGATTTGCTGCAACGCCTCGGCGCATTGGATACCGATGTGCGCATCACCGCCTTCGGCCGGAGCGTGCTCGAACTGGGCACTCATCCGCGTCTGGCTGCGATGTTGCATGCCGCGAATGGCGATGAGCGCGCCCTGGCCTGCGATCTGGCGGCATTGGTGGAAGCGCGTGATCCGCTGCGTAGCCGCAGCGATGCACTGGCGGCGCGTTGGCAGGCATTGGCCGCCTTCCGTAGCGGTCGTGCGCCGGGCGATGCCAGTCGCGGCGCATTGGCTGCCATCGATCAGGCCGCGACGCAGTGGCGTCGCCGGCTGCGTTGTTCGGCCGCGCCGCCAGGATCGGTTCCCGTACACGCGTTTGGCGATCTGCTGGCGCATGCATTCCCTGATCGTATCGCCCATCAACACCCCGGCGATCCGCGCCGCTACCAGCTTGCCAATGGCCGCAGCGCGCGTTTGTTCGACGATAGCGCGGTATTCGGCGAGCCGTGGCTGGTGATCGTCGAGTTGCGTCACGACGCCAGGGAAGCGCTGATCCTGCGCGCAACGCCGGTGGATGCAACTCGGTTACAACGCGATTTCCCACAGCAGTTTGTTGAACACGACACGGTGCGTTGGGACGCGTCTGCGCGCGCCCTTGTTGCACGCCGCGAACGCTGTTTTGATCGCATCGTGCTCGATAGCCGCCCGGCCGGTCGCCCCGATCCGACCCAGGCAGCGCAGGCGTTGTGCGACGCCGTAGGCGAACTGGGCCTGGACGTGCTGCCATGGACCGAGGCACTCACGCAGTGGCGCGCGCGCGTGCGCTGCCTGCGTGACTGGATGCCCGAACTTGACCTGCCCGATCTGTCCGACGAGGCCCTGCAGGTGACGCGCGAACGCTGGCTGCAACCAGCCTTCATCGGCAAGACCCGCCTGGATGCGCTTTCTGAGGACGAACTCGGTGAAGCGCTGCGCAGCAATCTTGACTGGGCAGCGCGACAGCGGATCGACCAGCTCGCACCGCGTCGGATCAGCGTGCCTTCAGGGCAGGAACGCGCCATCGCGTACGCGCAGGGCAGCGCGCCGGTGCTGGCGGTGAAGCTGCAGGAGCTGTTTGGCCTGGCCGACACCCCGCGCATTGCCGACGGCCGGATTGCATTGACCCTGCACCTGCTCTCACCCGGCGGCAAACCACTACAGATCACCCAGGATCTGCGCAGCTTCTGGCAGCGCACCTATCCCGAGGTGAAAAAAGAAATGAAAGGCAGGTACCCGCGGCACCCCTGGCCCGATGACCCGTGGACCGCCACGCCCACCCATCGCGCCAAGCCGCGTGGCACGTAGGCTGGTGTGCTGATCACGGGATCATGATCCGTCAAAGTACGGCGATGTGTCATGAGCCGGCCGCAATACGCTAAACTTCACCACTCGAAGCATAAACGCGCCCGTAGCGTAGCCCGGGTTAGGCAGTAGGCCGGCCGCTCATGTGCATCCATGCCCTCGCGGCACTTGCACATCCATGTGCGGCGTAACCCGGGATCGTGATCTGGCAATGTGTGGCGATATGTGATGCGCCGACCGCAACACGTTAAACTGCACCATTCGAAGCGTAAACGCGCCCGTAGCGTAGCCTGGGTTAGGCCGCAGGCCGTAACCCGGGATCGTAATCCTGCAACACGCTAAACTGCACCATTTGAAGTATCAATGCGCCCGTAGCTCAGCTGGATAGAGTATTGCCCTCCGAAGGCAAGGGTCACAGGTTCGAATCCTGTCGGGCGCACCACTTTCTCGTTTCCCTGATGCTCAATGGCCCGCGCCTACGCGGGCTATCGCCCGACGGGCGCACCATCTTCTCGCACAGTTGTAACTATTCCGCCCGCGCCTACGCGTACATTCGTCAGCGCGTTTACCATCGCCTCACGATGTCGCTTGACAGCACCACCGTCCAACGTACGATGTCGCTGATACGACACCGGATTTCAGATGGCACCTGCTATCTGACGCGCAACGCGATTGGGGAATCGCTGCATGACCATCACCGAGCCGACACTGACGGAACCAGCAGAAACATCGCGCTGCCAGAATTGCGGGTTACCGTTGCTGGGTGATCACTGCTATCGCTGTGGCCAGCCGGTGCGCGGTTTGGTCAGGCATTTCTCCAGCTTCATCGGCGATTTCTTCGACTCCGTATTCGAGCTTGATGGCCGTATTGTGCAAACCATCGGGCCCTTGCTGTTGCGCCCTGGATTCTTGAGTACGGAATATTTCGCCGGGCGTCGCGTACGTTATGTCAGCCCGGTTCGCCTGTTTGTGTTTCTCAGTCTGCTCGCGTTTTTTGTCGCGCAGTTTGGCTTTGATCTGAATAGCAATGGCGATGCCTCAGGCGCCGACGCGCTCGTGAGCGTTGATGCCGGTGCGCTGGCTTCAGCCAACAGCGAAGCGGAATTGATTGCGCGTCGCGACCAGGCGCTGGCGCAGATTGCCAAAGCCAGGGCGGAAGTGGCCGAAGTACCTGGGCTGGCACAGTCGATGGCTGCAGCCGAGCGCCAGGTAATGCAGGCGGCTGATCGTCGTCTGGCACAATTGCAGGGAGCTGCAGTATCTCCGGGTGGGTCGCCCACTGCGTCAGAGAATGCCTCGCCACCATCGACATCGCCGCAGATTTCGTTTGGCGACCGTCCGTGGGACGCTCAAACCAATCCGATCAAGATTGCCTGGCTTCCGGCTGGCGTCAACGACAGCATTAACCACTGGGTTGAGCGCGGTCAACGCAATATCGAACGCATCCAGAAAGACCCCAACCAACTCAAGGACGCCGTGCTCTCGGCGCTGCCGTCGACCCTGTTCATCCTGATGCCACTGTTTGCGTTGCTGCTCAAGATCACTTTTCTGTTCAAACGCCGTCTGTATATGGAGCACCTGATTGTGGCGC
Source organism: Lysobacteraceae bacterium (assembly GCA_030681035.1). Classification (GTDB taxonomy): domain Bacteria; phylum Pseudomonadota; class Gammaproteobacteria; order Xanthomonadales; family Xanthomonadaceae. The sequence goes on from JAUXUI010000013.1 coordinate 12,310, forward strand.
TGCACAGTCACGCGTTTTTGTTCGCGGCGCTGTTCCTGATGATGGTTTTTGGTCAACTGGCAGACAGCGCATGGCATTGGCTGGCGATACCAGCGCGCTGGCTGGAGGTGATTGTGGCGGTGTGGATGCCGGTTTACTTGCTGCTGATGCAAAAACGCGTATACGGTCAGGGCTGGTTGCTGACCGGGTGGAACTACACGTGGTTGGGAATGTGGTACATGATCCTGCTGTCGATTGGGATCACCGCGACCTTGTTGTTCAGTCTGGTCGCGATGTAGGTTGGCGACGAGGCGACTGCGCGGTAAACCTCTTGCAATGGCATTGGCTGCTGCCCGCAGCATGGCCATCTGTTGCGACCACCGATCGGCTTTGGCTGGTAACGTAGGGCTCAACCTAGTTGAGCAACGAGGCTGGTCCGATGACCAATGCAGGTAAAACCAACGGAAATCTGTCGCGCAGTTCAGACGACGAGCAACGCCATCTTGCGGTGCTGATCGATGCCGACAACGCGCAGGCTGCGGTGATCGAGGGCTTGCTGGCGGAAGTGGCAAAGTTCGGGGTGGCCAGCGTCAAGCGCATCTATGGCGATTTCACCTCGCCGCAACTGACGCGCTGGAAGAAAGCGCTGCTCAAGCACTCCATCAGTCCGGTGCAGCAATTCGCCTACACCAGCGGCAAGAACGCCACCGACAGCATGCTGATCATCGACGCGATGGATCTGATGTACACGCGCCGTTTCGACGGCTTTTGCCTGGTGTCCAGCGATAGTGATTTCACCCGGCTGGCGCAACGGCTGCGCGAGGAAGGGCTGACGGTGTACGGCTTTGGTGAACGCAAGACGCCCGATCCGTTTGTGCAGGCCTGCGACAAGTTCATCTACACCGAGGTGTTGCGCGCTGAGACGCAAACGCCGGAGAAGTCGACGCCGGCAACCGACAAGGCCACCAAGGCAAAGCCGACAACAACAAAAGCAGCCGCAAAGGATGCAACGACACCGACGAAAACCGCAAAAGGCGTTGTCGCCGAGGTGGCCGAGCCCGCCGTTGCAAGCGGCCCGCTGCCGCCGCCACTGACCTTGATCCGGCAGGCGATCGAGGATGCGTCGGACGAACTGGGCTGGGCCAATCTGGCGCCGGTGGGGGCTTATCTGAACAAGGTGCGGCCGGATTTCGATACCCGCTTGTACGGCTATCGCAAATTGAGCGAGTTGCTCAAAAGCCAGCCCAAACATTTCGCGGTGGAAGAGCGTGTCGTATCGGGCAGCAGCGGCAAGGCCTTGTTCGTCCGCGTTGTCGGTTAGGGATGCTCTGAACATGTCGTCACCCCGGCGAAAGCCGGGGTCCAGGCTATTGATTAAACTGGATTCCCGCTTTCGCGGGAATGACGGAAACCTGCTTGTTCAGAGCATCCTTAGCCGCCGGTCAGCACATCAAGCCGCGTACGCAGTTCATCCAAGGCCTGTTCCAGTGCCTCGATACGGGCTTCGAGCTCACCGCGTCGCGGCGCGCTGGTACTTGCGGCGGCTTGCGCATAGCGCTCCACATCCACCGGCCCGCACAGCAGGTGCATGTAGCGGTCCTCGCGCTGTCCGCTCAAGCGGCCGAGCCGGATTACCAGCGCCGGGCTGCGCTGGGCCAGGCGCTCCAGCGTTTGTTGCACCTCGTCGCTGTCGCCGAATGGGGCCAGGCGTTCGCTGCGTGCATGCAACTCGGCCACGGTTTGCGGGCCGCGCAGCATCATCAGCGCCAGCACCGCTTGTTGTTTTAAGGTGAGTGAGTACACCGCCGTAAAACGGTGCTCGTAACGCTGCGCGCGCGAACCATGATTGGCAAGCACCAGCCGGCGATCCTCGAGCTCGCGCAGGGCATGGCCCACCGCGCCGGGCTGCAACTCCAGCACCGGGTCGCGGGCAGTCTTCTGATTGCAGGCCAGCACCAGCGCATTGGCGGTCAGCGGGTAATTCTCGGGGGTTGTCGCCTGCTTCTCGATCAGGCAACCGAGGATACGTGCCTCAATGGTGCTCAAGGTTGGCAGTGCGTCGGTGGTGGGTGTTGTTGCGGGTTCCATCGGGCATCTCATCGGGTGGGTTTGGGCACGCCATTTCAATCGCGTAGCCGGGTGCCCAGTGTAGTGCCTCGTACTGCCAGGCACATGCCGTTGCTCCGCCTGCCCACAGTGACCGCGATGTGATAATGCGAGGCACTTGCAAAAAAACCGGATTTGCAAGTCAGTAACACGCCTATTGCTGATTGCGGCTTTTGTGGGAACCGCCCTGCCGGCGAACAATGTCGCGAGAAGCTTCGCGCGCAGGCGCGCTCCCACGAAAGCGGTGAACGCCCCCTGTAGGAGCCCACCCTGTGGGCGACCCGGTTACACGCTGACGGTGGGATCACGGGCAGTCGCTGCGCGACAGCGCAAGCTGCGCTTGCTATGCCCTCGACCGCTTCACGGTCACGCGGGGCTTCGCCCCGACACTTCGCCGCTGCGCGGCTCGCTCGACCGCTCACAGGGTGCTCCTACAAAAAAACGGGAATGAGCCCAGGATATCCGTGGATTCCCCTCACCGAATCATCCGCTCACTCACCAGCGAGGTCACCACGCCGGGGTCGGCCAGGGTGGAGGTGTCGCCGAGCTGGTCGGGGGCATTCTCGGCGATCTTGCGCAGGATGCGGCGCATGATCTTGCCCGAGCGGGTCTTGGGCAGACTGGGCGCCCATTGCAGGTGATCGGGGGTGGCGATCGGGCCGATTTCCTTGCGTACCCAGGCCACCAGCTCCTTGCGCAGTTCATCGCTGGGGGTTTCGCCGGCATTGAGGGTGACGTAGGCATAGATGCCCTGACCCTTGATCTCATGCGGGCAACCCACCACGGCGGCTTCGGCCACTTTCGAATGCGCCACCAGCGCGCTTTCCACTTCGGCGGTGCCGATGCGGTGGCCGGAAACATTGATCACGTCATCGACGCGGCCGGTGATCCAGTAATAGCCGTCGGCATCGCGGCGGCAGCCATCACCGGTGAAATACATGCCGGGGTAGGTGCGGAAGTAGGTATCGATGAAGCGCTGGTGATCGCCATAGACGGTGCGCATCTGTCCGGGCCAGGAATCGAGCAGCACCAGATTGCCTTCGGCCTCACCGTCGAGAATGACGCCGTTGGTATCGACCAGCGCCGGTTGCACGCCGAAAAACGGCACCGTCGCGGAACCGGGTTTTTGCGGTATCGCGGCGGGCAACGGCGAAATGAGAATGCCGCCGGTTTCGGTTTGCCACCAGGTATCGACGATCGGGACACGCGCGTCACCCACCACCTCGTGATACCAGCGCCATGCTTCCGGGTTGATTGGCTCACCAACGGTGCCCAGCAAGCGAATGGATTTACGTGACGTGGCTTTGACCGGCGCCTCGCCCTCGCGCATCAATGCCCGGATCGCGGTTGGCGCGGTGTAGAAAATGCTGACCTTGTGCTTGTCCACCACCTGCCAGAACCGCGAAAAATCGGGGTAGTTCGGCACGCCCTCGAACATCAACGAAGTAGCGCCGTTGGCCAGTGGTCCGTAGACGATGTAGCTGTGGCCGGTCACCCAACCGACATCGGCCGAGCACCAGAACACATCGTCTTCCTTGAGGTCGAATACACATTCGTGGGTGTAGCTCACGTACACCAGATAACCGCCGGTGGTGTGCAGCACGCCTTTGGGCTTGCCGGTGGAGCCGGAGGTGTAGAGGATGAACAGCGGGTCTTCCGCATTCATCCGTTCGGGTTCACAGGTTGTGGGCTGGCTGTCGACCACCGCGTCGTACCAGCGATCACGCGGCATCTGCATCGCCACTGCGCCACCGGTGCGGCGCACCACCAGCACCGTTTCAACACAGGTTGTGCCGGGGCGCTTGAGCGCTTCATCGACATTGGCCTTGAGCGGAGTGCTCTTGCCGCCGCGCATGCCCTCGTCGGCGGTAATCACCAGCTTGGTTTCACAATCGGCGATGCGGCCGGCGAGCGCGTCGGGCGAAAAGCCACCGAACACCACCGAATGTACGGCACCAACGCGGGCACAGGCCAGCATCGCGATTGCAGCCTCGGGAATCATCGGCAAGTAAAGGGTGACGCGATCACCTTTGCCGACACCGAGATTGCGCAACGCGTTGGCCAGTTGACACACTTTCGCGTGCAACTCGCGATAGCTGATGCGCAGTGATTTGGCCGGGTCGTCGCTTTCCCAGATCAGCGCGGTCTTGTCGCCACGAGTAGCGAGCTGGCGATCCAGGCAATTGACCGAGACATTGAGCTCGCCATCGGCAAACCAGCGAATGTGGAAATCATCGACATTGAACGACACGTCGCGCACGACGGTGGGTTTGCGCATCCAGTCCAGACGCTCGGCCACTTTGCCCCAGAACGCGTCGGGATCACTCACCGATGCCGCATAGTTGCGGCGGTAATCTTCGGCGTTGATGGCGGCTTGTGCGACAAACGCGTCCGCAGCGGGATAAATCGACTGGCTCATCACTCCTCCTCGGCCTTGCGGCACAAAATCCAGCGCCTATTGTTGCCGGCTTGGCGGCAATCCGCATTAGACCATGGTCTATAAATACGCCGACTACGACCAAAGGTGAATAGCCCCATCCGACAACCGTGAGCACACTCGGCACGAATCGTCGATCCGTTCGACGGTCGTTCTCATGGGAGGGGAAGTAATGAGTACACAGACGAAACCGCGCTGGCAGGTAGGCGCGCTGGCGCTGGCGATTGCGATGGCATTGCCGGGCACCGCGCTGGCGCAGACCGACAAGGAACGTGAACTGGAAGCGCGGGTCGCGCAACTGGAACACATGGTGCAGCAGTTGCTGCAAAACCAGCAGGCGGGACAGGCTGCAACCGAGCAACACATTTCGCAACAGGTTTCCGAACAGGTTGCCGCCAAGGTGGCTGAAGTGGTCGCCAATCCGGACGCCATGCATGCCGGCGGAAACATGATCCAGCGCAACCGGATCACCCTGAAGGCCAATCCGAATACCGACTTCAGTTATGGCGGCTTCATCAAGTTCGACACCTTGCTGACCGATACCAGCGATGGCCAAATTGCGGAAAACTCTGCGGGCCGCCTGTTCTTCGTGCCGGGCACCATCCCGGTGAGCACCAGCGAGGTCAACACCAAACCGACTCTGGACGTGCATTCGCAGTTCTCGCGTTTCTGGTTGGGCACCGACACCACGCTCGATACTGGCGACAAGGTTCGCAGCTATTTCGAAGCCGACCTGTTTGGCACCGCGCTGGGCAACGAAAACAACACCAACACTTTTGGCCTCAGCATCCGTCACGCCTACGTGGCATGGAACAAGTGGCTGGCCGGCCAGACTTGGTCGAACTTCCAGGATACTGCGGCGCTGCCCGACACCGTCGATTTCCTCGGCGTTTCCGCCGGCACCGTATTCGTACGGCAAAGCCAGTTGCGCTACACCAACGGCGCGTTTTCGGTGTCGCTGGAAAACCCACGCACGGTCGCCACCCCATTCGGCACCAGTGGTCGAATCAGCTCCAACAGCGGTCAACTGCCAGACATGACCGCGCGCTATGTGTACAAGGCCGACTGGGGCCACCTGTCGTTTGCCGGTTTGTTGCGTCAACTGGCGGTTGAAGAGCCGGCAACAGGGATCGATGACCGCACCTTTGGCGGTGGCGTCAGTTTCTCGGGCCGTTATAACCTTGGCAGTAACGACGACCTGCGCTTCATGGCCAATTACGGTGAAGGCATCAGTCGCTATGTTGGTTTCTCGATCAACAGTGATGTCAATGTCGATGCAACCAACAAGCTCGACACTATAGGCATGTTCTCTGGATACGCCGCGTGGCATCACATGTTCAACAAAACCCTGCGTGGCAATCTCTACGCCGCCTTCGCCCGCTTCGACAACGACACGTCACTGTCCAGTGCCAACGTCACCGAGAGTGTCAGCAGCCTGCACGCCAATCTGATCTGGACCGTGTTGCCGATGCTTGATGTCGGTGCCGAGGCGATGTGGGCGACACGCGAAATCGAAACCGGCAACAACGGTGACCTGACGCGCCTGCAGTTCCACGTCAAATACTCGTTCTGAGGAGAGAAATCATGCCCAACATGCTCCCACGCGCGGCCGAATACTGGCGCGCCAACCTGAAGCTGATGGCGAGTCTGCTCGCAATCTGGTTCATCGTTTCGTTTGGCGCCGGCATCGTGTTTGCCGACGCGCTTAACTCGATTCAATTCTTCGGCTTCAAGCTCGGCTTCTTCTTTGCCCAGCAGGGGTCCATCTACGTGTTCGTCGCGCTGATTTTTTACTACGCGTGGCGAATGAACCGTCTCGAGCGCGAGCTCGACGTACACGAGGACTGAATCATGTCTGTTCAAGCCTGGACTTATCTCATCGTTGGCCTGTCCTTTGCGCTCTACATCGGCATTGCGTTCTGGGCCAGGGTTTCAAGCACCAAAGAGTTCTACATTGCCGGCGGCGGCATCCACCCGGTCGCCAATGGCATGGCCACAGCCGCCGACTGGATGAGCGCCGCCTCGTTCATCTCGATGGCCGGCCTGATCTCGTTCATGGGTTACGACGGCGCTGTGTACCTGATGGGCTGGACCGGCGGTTACGTGCTGTTGGCGCTGTTGCTGGCAACGTACCTGCGCCAGTTCGGCAAGTTCACCGTGCCCGACTTCATTGGTGATCGTTACTACTCCGACACCGCGCGACTGGTGGCGGTGGTGTGCGCGATCTTCGTGTCGTTCACCTATGTGGCCGGGCAGATGCGCGGCGTCGGCATCGTGTTCAGCCGCTTCCTCGAAGTGGACATCACCACCGGCGTGATTATCGGCATGGCGCTGGTGTTTTTCTACGCGGTGCTCGGCGGCATGAAGGGCATCACCTACACCCAGGTGGCGCAGTACTGCGTGTTGATCTTTGCCTATATGGTGCCAGCCATCTTCATCTCGATCATGCTCACTGGCCACACCATTCCGCAGTTCGGTTTTGGTGGCCAGCTCAGCGATGGCTCGGGCACCTACCTGCTCGACAAGCTCGACGGCCTGAACACCGCATTGGGGTTTGACGCCTATACCAGTGGCAGCAAATCCACCATTGATGTTTTCGCCATCACCTTGGCGTTGATGGTGGGTACTGCCGGCTTGCCACACGTGATCGTGCGCTTTTTCACGGTGCCCAAAGTCCGCGACGCGCGCAAATCGGCGGGCTGGGCGCTGCTGTTCATTGCGATCTTGTACACCACGGCACCTGCAGTGGCCAGCTTTGCCCGCGTCAACATGATTACCACCATCAACGGTGTGGATGGCCAGGGTACGCCACGGGCAGAGGCGCCGGGCTGGATCAGCAACTGGGAAAAAACCGGGCTGATCAAGTGGGAAGACAAAAACGGTGATGACCGCATGTTCTACGCCAAGGATGATCGCAATGAGATGACGATTGATCGCGACATCATGGTGCTGGCCAATCCCGAGATTGCCAACCTGCCCAACTGGGTGATTGGCTTGATTGCAGCCGGTGGGCTGGCTGCGGCCTTGAGTACGGCGGCAGGCCTGTTGCTGGTCATCTCGTCATCGATCTCGCACGATCTACTCAAAAAGGTAGTGATGCCCAACATTACCGAGAAGCAAGAATTGCTCTACGCACGACTTGCCGCAGGTGTTGCGGTTTGCATTGCCGGTTTGCTGGGCATCTACCCGCCGGGTTTTGTGGCGCAGGTGGTAGCATTTGCGTTCGGCCTGGCGGCTGCCTCGTTCTTCCCGGCCATTGTGCTCGGCATCTTCAACAAGCGCACCAACACCGCAGGCGCAGTTACCGGCATGGCTGCCGGCTTGGTATTCACCGCCGGCTACATCATCTACTTCAAGTTCATGGCGCCGGAATTGAATGTACCGGCCAATTGGTTGTTCGGCATTTCACCCGAGGGTATCGGGTCGATCGGCATGCTGATCAACTTCGTGCTCACCCTTGCAGTATCGCGTGTCACTGCACCACCGCCGGAGCATATTCAGCATCTGGTGGAAAACATCCGCGTACCGCGTGGTGCTGGTGCCGCCAGCCATATCGCGCAGCACTAAACAACTGCGGTGGTTTGACACGATCAGCAAGGACGCTGATCGTGTGATCCACACTCTCCCCTTGGGGCGCCGCGTTACCGGGCGCCTCTTTTCTTTTCCCGGAGCGGGTCAACGGGGCGGTGCAAGCAGCTCGGTGCTATCAAGATAACCATTGTGATCGCTGTCCTGACGATAAAAGACATTGGCCAGATTGGCGAGATGGCGTTGCAGAGTCAACGCGGGCAAACCTGATCGTGGCCATTCGTCGCCGCTGATTTGGCCATCGCTGTTGCGATCCATCTGCGCAAAGCCGCGCGCGAGATAGGTCTGGTACTCCGCCAACGACACCCGGCCATCGCCATCGCCATCGTAGCGCGCGAAGTAGTCAGCCGCCGTGGGTGAACCGGTCGCAGCAAGCGGTGCCCACAGGCAGATGACAAAGCAAGCGCGACGGATCGTGCTCCGGTGAGGTTGCCTGCGCCTACAAATCAGGCGTTGCATCGGTCACCCGCGCACGGGAACCAAGGCATACCCTTTCAGGCGTGCCGAAAACGTTGCAAGCGCCTCGTTGCCGCTGGCTTCAGCTTCACGGCACCACTGCCGCAGCGATTCCAGCATGGCGTCCGAGCTTTGCCCGCTGCGCTCGTACACTGCCCGCAGCCGTTGCCGGAACTCGTAGACCGTGGCCAGATTGGGGCGCTGCGCAATGAACTCGCGCAGGCGTGAGCTGGCATCGTCATCAAGCCAACGGCCGCCATTGATCAGCGCCTTGCGCATGCGCCGGGGCAGTGCGCGCAGGCTGTCGCCAGCGTGCTGAGCTTCGCAGCGCAGTGTTGGCACGATCACACCACGAAAATAGTCGCTCATCACCTGAAACCGATGCACCAGAATCGCGCGCAGGGTGTCGGTGTCGGGCAGGGTAATATTCGGTCGGATGTCGAGCTGAGGCGCTACCCGGCGCACCTTGGCCAGGCCGACTGACTGCAAAGCGCGAATCACCACCCAGCCGATATCGAACTCGAACCGGCGCAACGCAAATCGCGACGAACTCGGGAAGGCGTGGTGGTTGTTGTGCAATTCTTCGCCGCCGATGAAGAATGCCCACGGAGTGAGGTTGGTCGAGGTATCGTCGGTCTCAAAATTGCGATAACCCCACCAGTGACCGAGGCCGTTGACAACGCCGGCCGCCCAGAACGGGATCCACAGCATCTGCAGCGCCCACACCGCCACGCCAAGCACGCCAAACAAGGCGACATTGATCAGCAGCATGAGGATCGGCCCATAATTCGCGTACGGGGTGTACAGATGGCGCTCGATCCAGTCGTCCGGGCAGCCCTTGCCATACTTTTCGATCGATTCATGATCGGCCCGTGCCGCCCGGTACAGCTCAACCCCGTTGCCCATGACGGTGCCCAGCCCGAGTATCTGCGGGCTGTGTGGGTCCTCGGCGGTTTCGCATTTGGCGTGGTGCTTGCGATGAATGGCAGCCCACTCGCGGGTGATCATCGAAGTGGTCAGCCACGTCCAGAACCGGAAAAAATGTGCCAGCAGCGGATGAAAATCGACCCCACGATGGGCCTGACTGCGGTGCAAGTACAGGGTCACTGCGAAGATGGTGAGTTGGACGACGATCAGGAAATACAGGGCGATGGCGCCCAGTCCCCAGCCGCTGAGGCCGGATTCCAGCCAGTTGTAAAAAATTGACGACATGGCGATTCTCGAAACGGGGGGGAATGGTGAAGCGATGATGCCCGCTGCGGTGGACGGCGTCACCTGTCTCTTCGATATGGAGGCGGTGAATGGGCGATCAAGGGTTGCAGGGTAACGGGCCAGGGCAATACAAAATCCAATGCAGCCCGCAAAAAAGCGTCAAAGTAAAGCTTTCACCGATCTGCGGCTGGCGAGGCCCTTTTCACGGTTCGTAGAAGGATGGGTAGAGCGTAGCGACCGAGCGAAGCGAAGGCGTAGTTCGCGCAGCGAACGCTGTCGCGAAGCGACCGAAACCCATCAAAAGCAGAGTTCCAGAAATTGTTTGGCAATATCCGCCATGCTTTCAAGCCTGCGGCCGGCGCAGCTTCAAAGCAACGCTTTCACCGGCCTGCGGCCGGCGAGGCCCTCACACGGCGGAAAAGGCCCGACGCCTTGCGCCGGGTCGCACGTCGGCGAGGCTCCAGCCGCACCGATCCGCTGCGCTTCTCGGCAACCGCAGGCCGGCGCCGAACTCGCAGCCATGTGTTCGGTCGCTTCGCGACATCGCTCGCTGTGCTCGCCACGCCTTCACGTCGCCGCTACGCGGCTCGTTCGGTCAAAAACCGGCGCCTATTCCCTGCGCTTGCCTGCGCTGCACGCCGTGCTTTACGGCGCGTTGTCGCACTTGGGCCGCACATTCGGCAACTGCTCCTGCGTTGCTCTACCTCCTGCATCCATGCAGTCGTCCGGCATCCATGCCGTCGCCTTGTGCTACTTGCCGGCTTTTCCGTTCCATCCCGCTGCAATCATTGTTCCCAACGCACGTTGTAGCTCAGGTTGAAGGCCCGCAGGGCCGCACCCGGGGCACCGCGAAGCGGTGAAACCGACATCCAAACGTGGCTGTTCTTGGCGCTTTTCCTTTGCGCTTTTCCCGAGTCCCGAGTCCCGAGTCCCGAGTCCGTAGGATGGGTAGAGCGCAGCGAAACCCATCGATCATCAATCCCGAGTCCCGAGTCCCGAGTCCCGAGTCCCCGCATACCGCGCTATGCTGTTCGGCGAACACGAGATACGGCAATGCCCGAACTTCCCGAAGTAGAAACCACGCGCGCCGGGCTCGCTCCGCACTTGATCGGGCAACGGATCACCTCGGTTGTCCTGCGCCGGGCGGATCTGCGTTGGCCAATACCGACAGACCTGCCGTTGCTGTTGAACGGACAGCGTATCGAGGCGGTTCGTCGGCGCGCCAAGTACCTGCTGATCGATGTCGGAACTGGCAGCGCACTGTGGCACCTGGGGATGTCGGGGGCGTTGCGTGTACTGGCCGCTGACACGCCGCTGCGGGCGCATGACCATGTCGATATCGTGCTCGACTCGGGGAAAGTTCTGCGCTTCAACGATCCACGCCGATTCGGTTGCCTGCTCTGGCAGACGGCAGGCGAGGTGCATCCGCTATTGCGCAAGCTTGGCCCGGAGCCGTTGTCGGATGCCTTCGATGGCGAATACCTGTGGCGGCGCAGCCGGTTACGCAACATCGCGATCAAAACTTTTTTGATGGATCAGGCGGTTGTGGTCGGCGTAGGTAATATTTATGCGGCGGAAAGCCTGTTTCGGGCGGGCATCGATCCGCGGCGCGCAGCCGGCCGGGTGTCGTTGAACCGCTATCAACGGCTCGCCGACGCGGTTCGCGAGATATTGAGCCACGCGATACGCCGTGGTGGTACCACCTTGCGCGATTTCATATCGCCCGATGGAGCGCCCGGCTATTTCGAGCAGGAACTGTTTGTCTATGGCCGAGCCGGAATGCCGTGTCGGGTTTGCGGCGGAATCTTGCGTGGTGCGGCGATGGCGCAGCGCGCCACCGTCTGGTGCCCGCATTGCCAGCACTGATCGCCATGCGGCAAACGCTTTGCAATGGTCACACTGGCTACTGCTATCGGGCGTATTGTGGCCTATAGTCTGCGCTCGGGTACTGGAGCAATTTGTGCATGAATGACGCTGCCGACATCACCTTGTGGCTTGCCGCTGCACGCGACGGCGACACCGGAGCGCTGGATCGCGTTTTGTCGGTGCTGTATCGCGAATTGCGGCAGATGGCGCGTCGCCAACTGGGTGCCAATCAGGGCGGCACACTTAATGCCACGGCATTGGTACACGAGGCGTACTTGCGCATCAGTGGCCGAACCGAAGCGGAGTTCGAAGATCGCGCGCATTTCTTTGCGTATGCGGCGTCGGCGATGCGCAGCGTGGTGGTCGATCATGCTCGGCAGCGGCTGACCCAGAAGCGCGGCGGCGATTTGCAGCGGGTGACTGATTTGCCGATCGACTTGGCAGGCACGGTGCCGCAAGACGGCGAATTGCTGGCGCTCGATGATGCTCTGAACCGCTTGAGTGCGGTGGATGCGCGGCTCGCGCAGGTCGTGGAGTTGCGCTATTTCGCCGGTCTCTCGGAGATCGAAGTCGCCGCCGTGCAAGAGCGCTCCGAGCGCAGCGTACGCCGTGATTGGCAGAAGGCGCGGATGTTTCTACTGGCGTCGTTGAAAAGCGACTGAGGGCCGGCAGAGAATTGCCATGATCCGGCACGACTGGCCCCGCGTATCTGCGCTTCTCGATGAGTTGCTTGATCTTGATGAGGCCGGCCGCCGCATTCGGCTGGCGGCGCTGGAAGACAGTGATCCAGCGCTTGCTCGTCATGTGCGCGAGTTACTGGATCTTGAGGCGCAACAACCGCAGTTTCTTGCCGAGCCAGTGGTTGACCATTTACTGGGCGGGCCGCAGGTTGGCGATCACATCGGCTCTTACACGCTGGAGCGCTGCCTGGGTGAGGGCGGCATGGGCCAGGTATGGCTGGCGCAGCGCAGCGATGGCCTGTTCGAACGGCGCCTTGCGCTCAAGCTGCTTCGTCCCGGTTTTGCCAGCAACGCCCTGCAAACACGTTTTGCAATGGAACGACGCATCCTGGCGCGCCTGGTGCATCCCAACATCGCACGCCTGCTTGATGCTGGCGTAACCTCCGATGGCCGGCCGTTTTTGGTGCTCGAATACATCAACGGTACGCCGATCAACACCTACGCAGACGAGCAGGCGCTGGATGTCGAGCAGCGGATCGCACTTTTTTTGCAGGTCTGCGATGCGGTAAGCCACGCCCACAGTAACCTGATTGTGCATCGCGATCTGAAGCCGAGCAATATTCTGGTTACCCCGGCCGGACAGGTGCGACTGCTTGATTTTGGTATCGCCAAGTTGCTCGACGATACGGGAGAAATCAGCCAAAGCCAGACACGCACCGGCATGCAAGCATTCACTTTGCATTATGCGGCTCCCGAGCAGCTTCGTGGCGAGCCGATCACCACCATGACCGATGTCTACGCCCTTGGCATGGTGTTGTACGAGTTGATGGCGGGAGAAAAACCCTATCGCCTTGACACGTTCAGTGATGCGCAATGGCAGAGCGCAATCTTGCAACAAAATCCGGTTCGCCCCTCATTGGCAGCAAAAGCCAGCGGCTCACACGATGCGCAACTTCGGGCCCGAGCGTTGGCGGGTGATCTGGAGCGGATCATTCTCAAGGCGTTGAACAAAGTTCCGGTTGATCGTTACGGGTCGGCCGATGCCTTGGCCGACGATTTACGCAACTATCTGGGGGGATGGCCGGTCAGCGCGCGAGCGCCCAGCCTGGCTTACCGAACCAGCAAATATGTGCAGCGGCACATCACTGGGGTCGCGGTCACGGCGCTGGTGCTTTTGTCGATTGCGTTGGCAATCGGCGGTATCGTCTGGCAGTCACGAGAAGCGGTACGAGAAGCTTCGCGGGCACAAGTCGTCAAACAATTCGTCGTTGCTTTGTTTGAGGGTACCGGTGCCGATACCGAAGACATCCGCCGGTTGCTGGAATCCGGTGTTGCCCGCGCCGAGCGTTCGCTCAGCGATCAACCCGAAGCACGCGCAGATTTGTTGGGCATGGTGGCGCAACTCTATATCGGCCTCGGCGATTTCAATGCTGCGTTGGCGGCACTTGATCGTCAGGCCAGGGCCTTTGTTGAATTGGGCCGCGTTCCGGCATATCTGGATTGGCCGGCGAGTATTGAGCGCGCAAGAGCACTGCATGGCCTTGGTGATGACGCTGCATGCATCGCCGGGTTGGTGGATAAGGCAGCAGTGGCTAAAGCCATGAGCCGAGACGAGACGGGAAGCGCATCGGCACTGCTTACCGAACTTGGCCATTGTCAACTTGCTGGTTTTGCCTTTGACGAAGCCAAGGCCTCATTTGAACATGCGAAGGTGCTGCGTGAGCGCATGGGCCATGCGATGGAGGTGATCGCAAGCAGCGCGGACATCGCACAGGTGGCCATCGAGAACGACACCCCTGATTCCGCGCTTTCAATGATGCAAAGTGCTCTGACTCAATTGCGTCGCCGCGGCGGCGAGCATGAAGCGGCAGCTATCGAATTATGGCAAAGCCTGGGTGCTGCATATCAGGCCGATGGTGATCTGACGCGTGCTGTGGCGAGTATGCGTGAGGCTTTGGGCGTGGCGCTGGTTCAGTTGCCTCCGAGCCATCCGCAGGCACTGGCGGTGCAGCGCCAGCTTGGCCAGATATTGATAGAGCGCGGCGATCTGCTCGAGGCAACAAATGTGTTGACCATGCTTGATGCGCAAAGCAGCGCACGCCTTGGCGAAGAGCAATTGGAAACGATTTTCAGTCATCTGTTATTGGGTCGTCTGGCCTTGGGTCGCGGCGAGTTCGAACAAGCGATCCGCCAGTTTTATAGCGTGCGTTCAAGCCGGATATCTGGGCGCTCTCCACTGATCATGGCCGAAGTGGAGTTGTGGTCGGCGCAGGCAGCACATGCCATGGGCGACCCGGAACTGGCGAATCAACATCTGGACACAGCGCTGCATTGGTTGCATGGCCTGCCCGGGCGCAGTGCGCAGACACTGTATGTACGTGCGCTGCAGCAACGGGCGCAGCAACAACACGATGCAGGTGACGACTCTGCGGCACAGGACAGCCTGAATCAGGCACAGGCTGTTGCCGCTCACTGGCTTGTGCCGGAGCACCCGCTGGCGCTGGGGCTTGCGCTGGATGCCCTGCGTATTCAGTTCGATGGGGGGATGTCCGACCCGGGTTTCGTCAAGCTGCATGCGCTGCGCAATCGGATTGCGGCACGTGGCGACGATGCGCGGATGTTGGCATGGCAAGCGGCTGCCTTGCAGGCCGAACTCAGCTGTCGCTCGGGCAATGTTGCAGCAGGCCGAGCCGAGCTTGATGCCTTGCGCTCAGCGCTTATCGCAGCCGCAGCACCCGAGCATTTGCGGGCAATGCTTGTTGCGCGCAGCGCGAGTTGTACTCAGCGCACCTGAGTGCCACTCGTTGCACATCCAGTATGCGAGGTATGATCAAAGACCGATTTCGTGTGGAAGGGTTGCAATGCGAAACCTCATGCTTCTCGCCGCCATGTTTTCAATGCAGGCCATTGCCATGGATCGCGTTACCGGACACAGCTTTGCCACCCGTTCGGAAGTGATTGCGCCGCATGCCATGGCGGCAACTTCACAGCCGTTGGCCACGCAGATTGCGCTGGATGTGCTCAAGCGCGGTGGCAGTGCTGTAGACGCCGCCATCGCCGCCAATGCCGCGCTGGGTTTAATGGAACCAACCGGTAGCGGGGTGGGTGGTGATTTGTTTGCCATCGTCTGGGATCCAAAAAGCAAAAAGCTTTACGGCTACAACGGTTCGGGTCGCTCACCCAAGGCGCTCAACCGGCAATGGTTTGCCGAGCATGGTTACAGCGAGATTCCGCCGCACGGGCCGCTGCCGGTCACCGTGCCCGGTGCGGTTGATGGCTGGTTTGCGCTGCACGGGCGCTTTGGCAAGCTGCCGATCAAGGACGATCTGGCACCGGCAATCCGCTATGCCCGCGAGGGCCATCCGGTGGCCGAATTGATTGCGTATTACTGGGATCGCAGCGTGCCGGTGCTGTCGCAGTTCCCCGGCTTCAGCGAGCAGTTCACCGTCGCTGGCCACGCCCCGCGCAAGGGCGATATCTGGAAGAATCCGAACCTCGCCAATACGCTGGAAAAGATCGCCAAGGGTGGCCGCGATGCGTTCTACAAGGGCGAGATCGCGCACACCATCGCCGACTACATGCAGGCCAATGGCGGCTTTCTGAGCTACGACGACCTGGCCAGCCATCAGGGCGAATGGGTGCAGCCGGTCAGCACCACCTATCGTGGTGTCGAATTGTGGGAGTTGCCGCCCAACGGCCAAGGCATCGCCGCGCTGCAAATTCTCAATATTCTTGAGGGCTACGATTTTTCCAAAATCCCGTTCGACAGCGCCGAGCGCATACACCTGTTCACCGAAGCCAAAAAGCTGGCGTTTGCTGATCGCGCCCGTTTCTACGCCGATCCGGCGTTTCAGGCGGCACCGGTGGAGTGGTTGATCTCAAAAGGCTACGCCGCACAGCGCCGCCAGTTGATTGATCCGCAACACGCCGCGCGTGCAGTGGATGCTGGCAAGCAACTCAATCAGGGCGACACGATTTATCTGACTACCGCCGACGCCGATGGCATGATGGTGTCGCTGATCCAGTCCAACTATCGCGGCATGGGCAGCGGCATGGCACCAACCGGTCTGGGCTTCATTTTGCAAGATCGCGGCCAGCAATTCGTGCTCAACGACAGCCATCCCAATCGTTTTGAGCCAGGCAAGCGGCCGTTCCACACCATCATCCCGGCGTTTCTCACTCGCGCTGGCAAGCCGTGGATCAGCTTCGGCGTAATGGGCGGCGCGATGCAGCCGCAGGGCCATGCCCAGATCGTGATGAACCTGATTGATTACGGCATGAACTTGCAAGAAGCCGGCGATGCGCCGCGCATCCAGCACGACGGCTCCACCGAACCCGATGGCCAAAATGTCGCGATGAGCGATGGCGGCGTGCTTAACCTCGAAACCGGGTTTTCCTACGAAACCATTCGCGCACTGATGGCGATGGGCCATCGTGTCGAGTTCGCGATGGGACCGTACGGCGGCTATCAGGCGATTGCCCGCGACCCCGATACCGGCGTGTATTACGGTGCCTCGGAAAGCCGCAAGGATGGCCAGGCGGCGGGATATTGACCGGTCGGTGTTTTGAGTCCGCAAGGAAGGCAACGAATCTACCGTAATCGCGTTGTAACGGGCCAGATACCAGAAGCCGTCCGCAAAGGGCGCCAAGAGCGCAAATGAAGCAGAAAACGTTTGATGTCTGGTCCGTCCTGTGCGGCATGGGAATTCGACACTGATCGGTCGCCCTGAGATGAAACGCGAGTCGCGTCACTTGATTTCAAGCCATACAACAAGAGCGATTTTTTTGCGTCCTTTGCGTCCATTGCGGACCCTAAGGCTCTTGTGCAGCACCATCAACGCATGCACGTAAAGATGGGTCGTGCGCCGGTAGGATTGACGGCGATCAAGGCGAGGCGCGCTGATAAAACCTACGATGCGTGCTCCGCTTGCACGACGAGCGCAACTCCCATCGCGGAGCCGGCCATGCCCGAACCCATCATCGCCTGGCAATGCATCGGCTGCGGCAAACTTGATGCCCCGCAAACTTGTATTGGCGTGTGTGAGGACCGCAAGGTTGAACTGCTGCCCGCGCATCACTACAACGACGCGATGGCACAACTGGGCGAGGCCCGCGCTGCGTTGGCGCAGTGGCATAATCTGGCGTACCGGTTGCTGCAAACCACTCCGCACAATGACGCATGGCAGCTTTCCTATCGCGCGTTTCAGGCCGAGATGCGCGCCTTGCTTGACCAGCAGCGAGGCCCGTATTGAGTTGACGACATATTTTCTGCCTACCCGACAGCGGGTTTCGCAGTTTCGAGAAATGACGCAATGGCTTATGACGCATACGCTCTGATCCTGTTCATGCTTGCACTGGGCATGGTGTTTCGGCGACTGGGCACGTTCGACGAGAATGCAGCCGAGGTTCTCAACGCGGTAGTGCTCTATGTTTGCCTTCCCGCTGCGGTGCTGCGCTATGCGCCAGCGTTGGAACTCAAGCCGGCGTTGCTGGCAATCATCGCCGTGCCCTGGTTGCTGTTGCTGGCCAGCATCGCGCTGGTAACGCTGACCACGCGCTGGTTGCACTTGACCCGCGATCAGCACGCGGTGTTGCTGCTCACCGTGGTGCTGGGCAACACCTCGTTTCTGGGCTACCCGCTGGTGCGCGCGCTGCTCGGTGAGGCGGCCTTGCCGTACGCGGTGGTGTATGACCAGTTTGGCGCGTTCATGCTGCTGTCAACTTTCGGCTTGTATGTTCTTGCCCGCTACGGCGGCGAGCGCAAACCCTCGGCGCGTGACATCGCCTTGCGCATGCTGCGTTTTCCGCCATTCCTTGCGTTGTTGTTTGCACTCACATTGATGCCGGTTGATCCACCTGTTTTCATCGCCAATGGCCTGGCGCGGCTGGCCGATGCGCTGTTGCCGTTGGTGATGCTGGCGATCGGCATTTCCATCCGGCTGCGCTTGCCAGTGCAAATCCGCAAGCCGCTGGCGGCGGGCCTGTTGCTCAAATTGGTGGTGATGCCGGCGCTGGCGCTGGCGCTGATTCCAGCGCTCGGTTTGCATGGCCTGATGGCCAAGGCAACCTTGCTGGAAGCGGCGATGCCGCCGATGATTACCGCTGCCGCACTGGCGATAGCGCACCGTCTGGCACCGGCACTTGCCGCAGCCATGGTCGCTTACGGTATTGTCTTGAGCTTGGTCAGCCTGCCGTTGTGGGCGTGGTTGGCACAACACATTTACTGAGGAACACAAAACCATGATATTGAACCGCCTGCTCACGTTATCCTTGTTCATCACCGCCGTATGGGTGGCAACAGTGCCGGTAAGCGCGCAAACCACCGAAGCGCAATACACCCAATTGTTGCAGGACGCCGGAACCAAAGCCGAAGATGGCCGCGAGGCGTTGGCGATGCTGACTGCATTGTTGTCGCGCAAGGATGCCAGCGATACTGCAGTCGATGCGCTACGCGAACTGGTACTGGCCGCGACACCGGAAGATGCCGTGTTGCTGCGTTATACCCTGAGCAACGATGGCGCGTTGGTACGCGATAGTGATCGCGCGGCCAAGGTGCTGCAAGCAGTGGCGACGCAGGACCCGGGCAACGCCAACAACGATCTGGCCGCACTGGCACTCAACCCGGCTGATGGCAGTGGTAGCGAGATTGATGCGCGACTGCAATCGATGGTTGCGGCTACTCACTACGCCTCGGATTTTTCGGCAATCGTGCAGGCTGCGCATCGCGCCTTGTCGCGAATAAGCTGGCCCGACGACGTCACCACGCAGGCAATGCGTGATTCTGGTACCAGTCCGGCAATGGTGGTGGCGGTGTCGATCGCTGCCGCGATTGCTGCGCCGGATTTTTCGCGTCTGGTGACCGCCTGTGATCAGCAAAAATTCGAGCCGCGCGCGGATGCGTGTCGAACCATCGCCCGGCGCATGCTTGGCGATGCCAGCACCATGGTTGATCAGATAGTTGCCGCAGCGGTGCTCAATGCCGCAGCCAATGATGCAGCCAGCAAGGCCGAAGCCGCCAAAGTGCAGCGGCAGGTGCAGTGGCAGAGCGAGCAAGCCAATCGCCTGATCGCAGCGCCACCCGGTGCCAACGCCAGTCCGGCACGGGTGCGCTATAGCCAGAGTGTGCTGGAGCGCGGAGAGCTCAGTGCAATCCAGGAGCTGTTCGCCGAAAACAAGGTGGCACTGGAGCCAGCGGCGGATTGGCAGCCAACAGCAGCGCAATGAGCGGATGGGTCGCTGCGCTATGGGTCGCTGCGCTATTGACACGGGCAGCCCCCAGCAGCAGGCTAGCGCTCGTTCGCTCATGAAAGGGCTACCGCCATGATGCTTGTTCGTTGGCTGTTCATCAGTTTGCTGTTTGCCGGGCTGGCCAAGGCGCAAGACGAGGCATTTACCGATGCCGATGCGGCCAGTGACGCCGAGCAGATGCAGGCATATCGCGCGCTGTTGCACGATGCGGCACGGCAGGTAACGAGTGGCCGCGAAGCCTGGCTGCTGGCCAAGGGGTTGAGTATTCCAGCGACGCAGACGACGGTACAGGATCGCGCGATGATTGCCGCGCTACACGCACGCGCCGACAGCGCGCGCGACAGCGATCCGCTGCTGCTGCGCCTGATGACAGCCAACACTGGTGTACGCGGCAGCGCGCCCGAACAGGCGGATGCCCTGTTTACGCAGCTCGACGCGCTTGACCCGGGTAATGCCATCAATACCCTCGCCGTGATGAGCCTTGCGCCCAAGGATTATGCCGACCCGATCTACGACCAGCGCGTGCAGGAGATGGCCGCGGCCAGCCATTACCGCAGCGATTTCCTGACGATGACGCGGGCAAGCTATGGTGCTCTGGCACGGGCTCGCGATCTGGCTGCGCTGCCGAGCGAGTCGGATTTCACCAGTCGGCCTTCCGACATGGCAATGGCAAGCGCCACGGCAGTTTCCATAGCCGCAGCATGGTCCCTGCCTGGCTACCAGCATCTGATCAAAGCATGCGATATCAGCCTTTTTCCTGCGCGTACCGATCCGTGCCAACGCATCGCTGAGCTCATGTTCAAGGATGCCGATACCTTGATGGATCGAATGATTGCGGTTTCGTTGCTGGAGCGCACGGCAACCGATCCAGCAGATCGCGTACGCGTGCAAGCGCTACAGCAGAATGCCGATTGGCAACTGGCTGCGTTTCAGGAAATTTCATTGTCGCGGTCGTATGAGGCGATAATGATGAGCGCTGAGGAGTTCCGTTACTTTGCCACGATGTTGCACCGTGATGAAATTGTCGCAATGCGCGACCTGCTGGCCGCCCATTCGGTGCCATTGCAGGCGCCGGCCGACTGGAAGCCCCGCGAATAGGTGATCAGGCGTCCAGGTCGGGGATCAGCGCGCTTTCCAGCCGCGAGACCGCATCCTTGATCTGCAGCTTGCGTTTTTTCAGGCGCTTGATCGCCAGCTCGTCGGTGGTCGGGTCGGCCACCAGCCGCGCAATGGCGACATCCAGGTCACGGTGCTCTTGGCGCAACTCGGTCAGTGCGCGCACCGTTTTTGACGCATCAGTCGGTTCCCTCATGCTGCCCTCCGCAGCCCGCCGCCGGGTTGCCAGCTATCAGCTTACACGCCCGCGATGATCGCCGTAACCGGTACAATCACCGTTAGGGCGCGTTGCACAGCACGTGGTAGCCGCCGCCCCTGAATCAGCCCGTTTCCCATTCTGCGCGCGGCGCTAGCCGCAGCCATTGGAGTCTTCATGTTTTTTCGAAATCTGACGTTTTTCCGCTTTCCTGCCACACTCAACAAGGCGCTTGCTGCGCTCGATGAACAACTCGCCGAATGCGCGCTGAAACCGGTTGGGCCGATGGAATTGTCGACGCGCGGCTTTGTCTCACCGTTCGGCCGCGACGAAGGCGTGCTCTCGCATCGGGTGGGCGACTGCATCTGGATTTGCCTCGGTGGCGAGGAAAAAATCCTGCCCAGCGCGGTGGTCAACGAAGCGACCAGCAAGAAGGCCGCCGAAATGGAAGAACGCGAGGGCCGCAAGATTGGTGGTCGTGCCCGGCAGCGGCTCAAGGATGATGTGTTGCAGGAGTTGTTGCCGCGCGCGTTCGTCAAACCGGTGCGCGCGAATGCCTACCTCGATCTGCAACACGGCTTTATTGCGATTGACAGCTCCAGCCGCAAATCCGCCGAAAACCTGGTGTCTGAACTGCGCCGTGCATTGGGCAGTTTTCCGGCACTGCCGCTCAATGCCGAGGTCAGCGCACGGGTGGTGCTGACCGGCTGGATCGCCGGTGAAGCGCTGCCAGAGCGCGTGGAACTGGGCGATGAATGCGAACTCAAGGACCCGGCCGATCGCGGTGCGGTGGTCAAATGCCAGCGTCAGGAACTGGTGGGCGATGAAGTGGCCAAGCATCTGGAAGCCGGCAAGCAATGCACGCGTCTGGCACTCACCTTCGAAGATCACCTGAGCTTCGTGCTTGGCGATGATCTGGTGGTGCGCAAGCTGAAGTTTCTCGATGGTGCGGTTGAATCGCTGGAAAGCACCGAACGCGACTCATTGCAGGCCGAGCTCGATGCCCGTTTCGCGTTGATGAGCGCTGAGCTCAAACGCCTGTTCGTGATGCTGGAGCGCGAGTTCAAACTCAGCCAGGCGGCGGCCTGAAAATCCTGGCGCAATCCGTTTGCTGAAATTGTCATGGAATACCGCCGGTGCGGTTGAATTGCCTGCATGCGACCACCCCGGCAAGTGATCGGCTGTCGTTTTGTCACAGAAATTTCGTGTAGTCGCGCCATCCTTCGCTCATCGGAGTCGCGAGGATGCCGCTGTGATCAGTGTCGAGAAGAGTTTTTACAGCAAGTTTCCCGGCCTCGCCGACGGTCGCCGGCGCGCACTTAGTAAGCCCGTCGTGGACCTGCTGCGGCGGGTGATTGGCGAGGAGCAGGTCAACCAGATCATTCGCCGGCTGCATGGTTACCGGGGCTTTGATTTCGTTGATCACGGCCTGCTCGATCTTGGTGCGCGCTATCGGGTCGAGCCGACTGACATCGAGAACATCCCGGCAGAAGGGCGAGTAGTCATCGTCGCCAATCATCCGCTCGGTGCAGTCGATGCATTGTGTCTGTTGCAACTGGTCGGCAGGGTGCGCTGCGATGTGCGCATTCTGGCCAACGACTATCTGCTGCAACTCGATGGCTTGGCGCCACTGCTGGTGCCATGCGACGTGTTTGGTGGCAAGCCGCGTGCGCAGTTGCGCGAGGCCTATCGCTGCCTGCAACGTGAAGAGGCGGTGATCATCTTCCCCGCTGGCGAGGTCAGTCGCATCCATGCCAATGGCATTCGCGATCAGCGCTGGTTGGATGGTTTTTTGCGCATCGCGCGCAAGACCGGCGCGCCGGTGGTGCCGATCCATATTGCCGCCCGCAACTCGCCAACATTCTACGGTGTGTCGTTGCTCGCCAAGCCGCTGGGAACGTTGCTGCTTGCGCGCGAGATGTTCGCGGTGGACAAACCACGCATGGATATCACCATCGGTGCGCCGATTCCTGCAAGTGCGCTGACTTCGGCGCGATGGAGTGACGCCGCGCTGGCGCGCCGCATGCGTGCGCACGTCTATCGGCTGCCACGGCGAAAACCGCCGATGTTCACCACCTCCAGCGCGGTGGCCCATGCCGAACCTGCCGTCGCAGTGCGCGACGACCTGGCCGGCGCACGGTGCCTCGGCCAGACCGCCGACGGCAAGCAGATATTGTTACTGGAAAGCGGCCACGATGGTGCGGCGATGCGCGAAATCGGCCGTCTGCGCGAGCTGACGTTTCGCAAGGTGGGTGAAGGTACCGGCCTCAAGCGCGATCTGGATCGTTATGACGCCTGGTACAGCCATATCGTGCTGTGGGATGCACTGACGATGGAAATCGTCGGCGCCTATCGCTTGGGCGAAAGCAAAACAATCATCAATCACCATGGCCTTGACGGCTTGTATTCGAACAGCCTGTTCGAGTTCACCACCGATGCGCAGGCCATGCTCGCGCAAAGCGTGGAACTGGGGCGCAGCTTCGTGCATCCACGGCATTGGGGTAGCCGCAGCCTCGACTACCTGTGGCAGGGTATCGGTGCTTACCTGCGGGTGCATCCGCACATCCGCTACCTGATCGGGCCGGTCAGCCTGTCGGCCAGCCTGGGTGAATCGGCGCGTGGCTGGATCGTTCATTATCACCAGCATTTCTACGGCGACACGGGGCATACGGCCCGCGCCCGCAACCCCTATCGGGTACCGGCCGACATCGCCGCCGATGCAACGGCGGCATGGCATGGCCAGGAGATCAAGGCGAGTTTGCTGCGCTTGCGCTCAGAACTGTTGACGCGCGATGCGACGCTGCCGGTGCTGTACAAGCAATACGTCGATTTATGCCCGCCCGAAGGCATCCGCTTTCTAGCGTTCGGCATCGACCCCGCCTTCGGCCATTGCGTTGACGGCCTGATCCGCATCGACCTCGATACCCTCAAACCGGCCAAGCGCGCACGTTATCTGGGTGGCTGACCTCGCGTCGGGCGCATTGAGGTGTGATCGCCCGGGTTGGCGCGAAGCGGCAACGGCCACCGACACGCAGAATCCCAAGACTCGACTTCCCGGGCTGTGATTTATGTGGCGGTTGCTACGCAGCCACTAGCCGCTTTACCTTCAATTCGTCACGATGCTGCTCGGCTTGCCAAAGCTCATATTGAGACTGCTGGGCGAGCCAGCTCTCCGGCGATGTATTGAAGGCAATGGAGAGCCGCAGCGCCATTTCCGGGCTAATGCCAGCCTTGCCGTTGAGAATTGCGCTCAAGGTCTTGCGGCTGGTGCCGAGCGCTTGCGCAGCATCAGTGACAGAAATGCCGAGTGGCTCCAAGCACAGCTCCCGGAGTACTTCGCCAGGGTGGGGTGGGTTGTACATACGCATGATGAAACCTCAGTGATAGATGCGAAACGTGCGAAACGGGACGTGCGAAACGGGACACCCACAATCTCGGAACGGGATACGGCGGCACAGGAAAGCTCGGATTCTTGAGTGTCCCGCGCTTTGCCGCGCTTTGTTGTCAGGATGACGGCGACATAGATCACGCGAGGTCTGCGTCGCCCCATCCATCACTGATAAGTCCCTGCTCCCAGAGAGCAATGACCACGTCGATCTGCGAGTTTTCCACTTTGGACGTTCCCTTCACGACTCGCCACCAGAGCGTCTGTGTTTTTTTCGCCAAAGACGGGTCAGATCGCAACAGTTTGACGGCATCAACAGCGTATCGCTTGTTCAGAACGGATCGCGTGTAACTGCCCCGCGCAATCCCTCTGACAAATCCTTCTGCACATAGACCAAGGTACGCTGCACGAGGGCAACCTTTCCGCTGCGCCGGGACTCGGCCCGGAAATTGCTGACTGACTGCACGCTCCCATGCTTCGAACTAAACGGGACACCCACAATCTCGGGGATGCAAAACGGGGATGCAAAACGCGAACTAAACGGGACACCCACAATCTCGGGGATGCAAAACGGGGATGCAAAACGGGACACCCACAATCTCGGAACAGGGTTCGGCGGCACAAAAATCCCGGACTCCTGCGTAACCTGCGCTTTTCTGCGCTTTGTCCGTCCTGCGCTTTGTCCCGCTTTGTCCCGCGCTTTGACGGAACGCTTGACGCGCCGACAGTATGAGAGCACACAGTGATGCACTGTCACAGTGTAACAAAGGAGTTGAGCATGCCGACCATACGCGTGGATGACGATGTGTACACGTGGCTCCAGAAGCAGGCGCGACCATTTGAAGATACCCCAAACACTGTGTTGCGGCGTGTTGCCGGGCTTAACGGGATCTCGCAACCGGTAGCGCCAATAGATGAAAAAGGAGATACGGCTGTGATCATGAAACAGACTGCACCGAGCGCGAAGCAACTCTCTGGACGGCAGTTGAACGAACTCTGGAATGTTGGCGCGAAGCATGCTCTTTACCACCGCGAAGGCACTTGGTACAACAATCTTGAGCGATTCCCGGGAGCGTTATTTGACCCACACGGATACGTGTTCTTTGCTACGAAGGAGGCCTACCGGAATTCGCGTCACGTACGGATCGCAAAAGAAACGAACGTGACCAAAGGAATCTCCTCAATTCCTGGTTATGTGCGCAAAGTGGGTTGAGGCCTCGATATCCCGCGATATCCCGGGCATTCGCTTGTCCGGGCATATCGCCGCTGAGAAGTCGGATGTCCGGTACGCCAACGCGGCTGATCGACGCTGCCGCGTCAACGAATCAGGTCGGCCTGCCGCACCGCGGTGAACGCTTGCAGGCCAAAGTGCCCATAGGGATAAGTGAAGCTCGTCAGCTCGCCGGTGATCGAGGAACTGTGAATGCCGCCCACCGTACACACGCCGGTGGCGCAGACGATTTCGTCGATCCACGATTTTATCGAGTACACGCGTCCGCCCAGGCTCCGGCCGCGGATATCGGTAAGGAACGGGCTGTTCACTGACAAGCCCCAGTTGCCGCAGGTGCTGGTCGGCACGTTGAACGGATAGGTGCCGCATGTCCACAATCCGCGATAGCCACCGGCGATGCCGACGAAGGCATCGACATAGGTGCTCAGGCCAAGACGCGTGATTTCGCGGGCCAGCAGGGTGACGCCCATCGAGTGGCCGATCACGTCGATCCTGCCGGTGCAGGAACTGGCGATGGCATCGATCAGCGCGTTCTCGACCGGCGTTTCCTCGCTGCCACTGTGATTGTTGCAGGCGGCGCAAGTTTTCCTGCCCCAACTCGGGCGAAGAATCTGTGCGTCGGTGTAACCCCGCGCGCGCAACTCGACATAGGTGTTGTCGAACTGCGACGGCGTACCGGTGTTGCCGTGCACCAGCACCACGCTGTCCACGCAGGCTGCCCGCACCGGTGCCGACAGCACCCCTGCCAGCCCCAGAATCAACCAATCGATCTTGCGCATTGTTTACCCTCCCCGAGCGGTGCCGCGGTTGCCATCGCGCGACGCGGCCAGAGCGCGGGTCGCGATGGATGGTATTGCGCGACCACTTCGCCACATCGATTCGCGCGGCACCATCGGTCAATGGGGCAACATGCAGTGCAGCATTGGCCGGCAAACGGGTTTGGGGCACCTGCCGCTCACAGGGTGAGCTCCCACAAAGCAATAGCTGTCGCCTTTGGGAGTGCGGCTGCGCAACCGTAATTTTCCGGCCGGAACGCACACCTGTCGCCCACAGGGTGGGCTCCTACAGGGGACGTTCACTGCCTTTCTGTAGGAGCCCACACTGTGGGCGACCGTGGTGCCGGGCGCATGGCATAGTCTGGTCGGGCGCACCCACACGCAACCATGCCACTTCGGCAAGAGCGAAGCGCAGAATGCCCGCTGTAGCCTGCCCTCGAATGCTTTAATCGGGGGCTGGCATGACGACGCTACCAGTGCGCTTGGCCTCAAACCAGCCTTCCCTCGCCGTACACGAAATCGTCCGGCGGGCTGCTAAAACCTGCCAGTCAAGGTAAACCCGTAAAAACGCGGCGAGCCGAGGATGAACGTCGGTGTGCCGAACAACTCGCCAGTGTTGCCGGCATCGATCAGGTAGCGCTTGTTGCTGAGATTGGATACGTTCCCGCGCAAATCCCATCGCCCATCGCCGAAGCGGATGCCAGCGCTCAGGTTGTACAGCGCGTAACCGCCTTGCTCGATGTCCGCAAAGTTGGTGTCTTCGAAGAACACATGCGAACGCACGTTCCAGCTTGGCCGCAGGTAGATCTGCATGCCGTTGCCGAGGTCGGCCGACACGTCGATTCCGGCCGATGCGCTGTGCCGTGCGGTCAGGCGAAACCGATTGCCGGCCAGTTCCTGCACATTGCCGTCGTCGTCGCGCTGGTTGAACTGGGCATCGACATAGCCGTAATTGAAGAACGCCTGCAGGTTGTCGTTCGCCTGCCACAGCAACGAGGCCTCGGCGCCCTTGGCGTTGGCATTGCCGCCGTTGGCGGGCACAAAACGCTGGGTATCGTCATCGCGGATCGATGTCTGGAAGTTGCTGTAGTCGTAGTAATACGCGGCAATGTCATAGACCAATCGGCCATCGGCCAGCGCACCCTTGAAGCCGCCTTCGTAACTCCAGACGATTTCGGCATCGATTACCTCGCTGCTAAAGGCGTCGATGTTGACCACGTTCGGGCGTCGCCCGCGCGACACGCTGAGATAACCGCTGGCATCATCGGTAAAGCGATAGGACGCCACCGCGCGCCCGACCACCGACTCGAAGTTTTCGCTGCGGCTGAGCACGCCATCGGTGGGCGCAAACAGGATGTTTTGCGGATTGGCCGGGTTGGGCGAACCGCCAAGGCCGAACAAACCAAGGAAGCTCGGCACCCCGAAGAACTGGCCGTTGTAACCGGCGCGCACATCCTCAAAGCTGGCGCGCGCACCCACCGTGATGTCGAAGCGATCCGTCACCGACCAAGTACCGTCAGCGAACACTTCATACGCTGTGGTCTTGCCGAAATTGGTCGATTTTTCCTGATGGAAAGGCTTCAGCGGAATGGCAAAACCCGGCGCCAGCGGCAGTAGGTCAACCAGCGTGTTGGGGCTGCCATCGGGCAGTAGCGGCGGAATGCCAAGCCCAATCGCCGGCAAGGTGACGAAGCTGCGCTCATCGGTCTGGAACGGCACGCCCTGACTGCCATTTTCATGGAAATAGCTGGCGCCAGCGAATGCCTTGAGGCGGCCACCGGAGTCGTAATTGAAGCGGATTTCCTGGCTCAGCTGGCGGCCCTTGGCGTCCTCGGCAAACTCCAGTGCAAACAACTGCGAGCCATCCGCGTCGAACTCCTCCAGCGAGTCGAAATCACGCCAGCCGGTAATGGTATTCAACGTCCATGAATCAGTGAGCGGGAAGTCGCCCAGCAACGTCACGCCACGCACGGTGCGATCGAGCCCCAGTTGCTTGCCCCGGTTGAGGTCGGCGGTGCGCTTTTTGATGTCCAGGTTGCCGTCGCGAGTGGGGATCGAGCCGCTGCGAAATGCGGTTCCCGGCGGTGTGTCTTCCTGATAGTTCAGGATCAGGTCGAGCGCGCCTTGTTCGCCAACATTGAGATGAAAACTGGCGCGTGCCGCCTGTGTATCCTTGCCGTTGAGATCACCGCCGGCAAGATTTTCAACGAAGCCATCGCGCTGCTCGTGATACACCGCCACCCGAGCGAACAAGGTGTCGTCCAGCAGTGGCGAATTGACGTAGCCGGTGAACAAGGTGCTGCCAAAATTGCCGGCGCCGCCGGTAAAGCTGGCGCTGGTTTCGTTTGCCGCCTTGTTCTGGATCAGGTGCAGCGCGCCGATCTGGGCGCCACGGCCGAACAGGGTGCCCTGCGGCCCACGCAATACTTCGATGCGTTGCAAATCGAAGGGCTGCACCACCGAACCGCGCGATTTGGATATCGACACGCCATCCTGAAATACCGAGACTCGCGGCTCGACATTGGCTGCGCCGCTATCCGAGGTGATGCCACGGATCACGATGCCGGGGTTGTTCGGGCTCTGCTCCTGGATGTTGAGGCCGGGTACGAAGTTGCCGATGTCCTCGTAGGAGGTTATGTCATAGCGTTCGAGAAAATCGCCGGAGTAGGCGCTGATCGCAATCGGCACGTCTTGTACCTGCTGCTCGCGCTTTTGCGCCGTGACAACGATCATGTCGAGTCGCTTGGCGTTTGCTGCGCCATCCGGGCTCTGCTGTGCGAGTACCAACGCGGGTGCATGCAAGGCGACGAGACTGAGGACGATGGCAGAGGCCAGCGGTTTACGGGTGAGTCGATTCATCGTGGGCAACCTTTCACTCATGCGGCCTTATGGCTGGCGACATGCTCGCGGCAAACCATGTCAGCGCCATGACATGAAACGCGTCTTCGCATACGTCGCGTTGTCACTGCCACGTCACGCGAACTTGTCACCATCCGCGCACCGTTTTGTGGAGCACCTCGCATGCATAGCCCGTCCCGCCGCCGCGTCCTCCAAACCATCACCGTCAGCGCCAGTGCCGCAGCGCTGATGCCCTCACGGTTGGTGTTGGCGGCGATGGCGAGCGATGCCATCACCATTTCACGCGCCGCGTTTCCACAGTCGGTTGCATCGGGTGACCCGCGCCCGGATCGGGTGCTGTTGTGGACCCGCATCGCGCACGACCCGGCGCCTTCGCGGGTGCGGGTGCAGGTGGCCGATGATCCCGCATTCACCGCATTGCGGGTGGATCGCGAGGTGCCGGTTTATGGCGATAGCGATGGCTGCGTCAAGGTACGCATCACCGGTTTACAGCCAGGAATGAGCTATCACTATCGCTTCTTGCTTGAAGATGGCGAGCAATTCGTGGCATCACCGACCGGACGCACCCGCACCGCCGCTGCCGCTGACGCCGATGTACCGGTGCGTTTTGCCTTCATGAGCTGTCAGGATTTCGGCGGGCGCTGGTACAACACGTTGCTGCCGTTGCTCGAACAGGAACTCGATTTCGTCCTGCACTTGGGCGACTTCATCTACGAAACCGTGGGCGCGCCCGGCTTTCAGAGTGCCAGCGCCGAACGCTCGATCATCTTTGATGATCGCGCTGGCGCGATCGCACTGGGCGATGCCGATTCGGAATATTTTGCCGCACGCAGCCTGAGCAATTACCGCCAGTTGCATCGCAGCTTCCGCAGCGACCCGGTGTTGCAGGCGTTGCTGGAACGGGTGCCGCTGGTGGCGATCTGGGACGACCACGAGTTTTCCGATGATTGCTGGCAGGACAACGGCACCTATGCCGACGGCGCGCACGGCGAGCGCGATGGCGAGCGCCGCCGCAATGCCGAGCAGGCCTATTTCGAGTATCTGCCGGTGGATGTTGACAGCGGCGGCGATGACGGCCTGCCGGTCGCGCGCGACCAGCTATTCCCGAATACGACGATCTGGCGCGACTTGCGCTTCGGTCGCAATCTGCACTTGCTGCTCACCGACTATCGCAGCGCGCGGCCCGACCACTTGATTCCCGAGGACGCCTTTCCCGGCGCAGTGATTTTTGATCGCACTGCCTTGCATGAGCGACTGCCGAAGCTGGGTTTGCGCTACACCGATCTGGAACCGTCATTGATCCCGTATCTGGATCTGGACATGCCTGCCTTCGCGCCCTTGCGCGCGCCGTTGCGTGCGGTGCTGGAACAAGCCTATCGCGATGCCGGGCAATCAGGTGAAGATACCGCACGGCGCGCCGATGCCGCCGCCAAAGGCCAGATCGCGCTGCCTGCACTCAATCAGTTTCTTGCCGCGTACAACGCAAACGCACCAACATCGCAACAGGTGGCCTTGCCGCCAGCAGACGCCGACTACGAGCGCGGACTGCCCTGGCTTGCGCTCGGCAAGACGCGCTTGTTCGATGCCATCGGCTCGCGCTACTTCGTGGTCAAGGACAGCTTCGATCTGTTTGCCGCACTGCGCGGGCTTGATGGCAACGGCAGCGCCTACGGCAGCGAGCAGGCCGCCTGGCTGAGCAAAACGCTGAGTGCCAGCGATGCCAACTGGAAGGTGGTTGCCAGCTCGGTGTCGTTCACCTCGCTGGTGCTCGACCTTGCCCGCCCCGAGCTGCAAGCACCGGCAGCGATGCGCCGGCAGTTCTACCTCAACGTCGATCAGTGGGATGGCTTTCCGCAAGAGCGCAAGCAGCTGTTGGACAACGTATTCGACCAGGCCGGCGGGGTGATTGTGTTGTCCGGCGATATCCATGCCGGGTTCGTCACCCAGCACAGCGCGCACACGGTGGAGTTCACCACGCCTGCGGTGTCCTCGGAAACCTTGAAGGGAATACTTGCGCGCAGTGTCGGCGGCAATCCGGATGCGCCATCGCGCCGCACGGGTGAACACATGGTGGCGCAACTGGATGAATTGCTCATGCACGGCTTTGACGCGCTTCGCTACGCCAACACCGACCATCATGGCGTTGGCGTGCTGGCGCTCGATGGTGCGCAGGTTGATGTGCGCTTTCTGGAACTGCCTGGCGATGCCTGCCAGCAGCGGCTTTATGATGCGCCGCGCCAGTTGCGGGCATTGAGCGAGGAACGGCGCTTCTCTATCGCACGCGCCAGCATGCAGATCAAACGTGTGAGTTGAGCGGAAGCCCTGATGGCCTGTCATTGCGGGCGCACACTACCAAGGACGCTCTGAAAAAGCCGTCACCCCAGCGAAAGCTGGTGACCCTGTTGCGGTTTGCAATGGATTCCAGCGCTCGCTGCAATGACGAAAACAGACTTGATCAGAGCATCTTTAATGCCACTGCGCTAATAAAAACCATGTCATGTTCACACCTTCATCCTTGGGCATCACGGGAGGTGGATCATGTACTTGGAGGGCGATACCCTGTTCGCGAATCGCGGCGAGTTTGGCGCGGCGTTCGGCGATGATCTGGTTTTCGTCTTGTACGGGTTGTTGTTGCTCGTTTATGGCTGGGTTTAAAGACAAAGGGTTCAGTAAAAAGTGAAGACGGGGATGCCAAGCGCACGGGCGGCCTCGGCTTGATTCTTGTCGGCGGTGGCGAAGCTGGTTGCGCCGTAATGGCGAGCATGGGCCAGATGCAGGGCGTCCAGCGCGCGCAGCGGCAGTTCGGGAATCAGATCGATCAACTGCCGCGCTTCGTTGAACAGGCTGATCGCATCCAGTTGAATGCGCCAGGTGCGCGCCTGTACGTCGCGGTCGAATTCGGCGAGGGCAAGGCGTTCCAGTGGCGGGTCGATTTGCCGAGCGCGGCGACGGCACGCCAGCAGGCAGCGAAATTCAACCAGGGTGAGCGGGCTGGTGGCCAATCCACCCAAGTTAAGGGTCATTCGAAAATAAGTCAAAATAACGCTTGACATTGCAGAAATAAAAGCGGTCGGCAGTGAGAAATTTTTGCTCACTGAAGACCTTATGTCACTGCCCAAGCTGCACGCCCTGTTTGTTG
>JAUXUI010000014.1 GCA_030681035.1 Lysobacteraceae bacterium
CCGATCAACAGCAACAGCAACAGCAGTCAGCAGCCAGGAGAACCACAAAGCGAACAGCAAAAGCAAAAACCGCAGCGGCGGTACTTGACAATCGATTGCTCATAGAAGGATGGGTAGAGCGCAGCGAAACCCATCAACCCCCACACCAACCACGAGCCGCATCGCAGGATGGGTAGAGCGCAGCGAAACCCATCAACCCCCACACCAACCACGAGCCGCATCGTAGGATGGGTAGAGCGCAGCGAAACCCATCATTTCCGGTAGCGATGGGTTTCGCTGCGCTCTACCCATCCTACGAGCTCGGCACCCCAGCTTGCGCCGGGGTGCCGATGGGGTGGTTTGCCGTCTGAACATAGAGAATCGGTGCTTACGACGCAGCTATCAGAAACGGGCGGTGAACTCGATGCCGTAGAACGCCGGTTCATTGACGAAGCCGGTCAGGTTGTTGAAGTCGATACCGCCAACCACTTCCTTCTCGTTGAGGATATTGCGACCAAAGACGGCCACCTCGTACTTGCCATAATCCCAGTTGTAACCGGTACGCAAACCCCCTTCCAGCAGCGGTGCGCCAGTGAACTCGGGCGAGTTGTACAGGAAGAAGTTGACTTCGCTGCGATACGCCCAATCGGTGTAAATGAAGATTTCGGCGTCATCACCCATCGGGATGCTGTAGCGCGCGGTCATGTTGGTGACCCACTCCGGAGCCTGCGGCAGACGATTGCCATCGAGCAGGGCAAGAGTCTGTGGGGTGCCGTTGACATCGACCACGATGGTCGGATCCAGAACCGTGCAGCCGGCCGGGGCACCACATATCTGTGTGGCGAGATTCCGATCATGGATTTCGGTGTCGTTGCGGCTGGCACCGAAGGTAACCAGCAGGTTGTCGGTGATGTACGCCTCAAGATCAAACTCGAAACCCTCGCCAGTGGTGCGGTTGGCGTTGACCAGACGGTTGAAGTTGGTGGCGCCACCCACCGCCGTGAGCTGCTGATCATCCATATCGAAATGGAACACGGTGAAACTGGCACGCAGGCGATTGTCGAGCAGTTGTGTCTTGATACCGGCTTCGTACGAGATCACCGACTCGGACTTCGCCACCGAGATGGTATCGCCAAACAGCAAGCGGCCCTGAACGCTGGGTGCGCGATAACCGCGTGCAACGCGACCAAAGTAGCTGACATTTTCGCTGCTCGCCCAGACCAGGCTGGCATCCCAGCTCAGATCAGTGTCATTGGGATTGGCAGCGATTATGCCTGTCGGCGGCGCGCCGAACGGCGATACCGTGCGCTCAGCGGTGAAGTTCTTGTCATCGCTGGTGTAACGCACACCACCGCGAAACTTGAGCTGATCGGTGATGTCGTAATCACCCGACGCGAACACTGCCCAGGCGTTGTTTTCCTGATTCTGGCGAGCAAAACCGTTCTGCGGGCGACCGGGGGCGAAGGTGTCGAAATTGAAGCTGTCGACGGTGATGTCTTCGTAAAAGTAGTACAGGCCGGCCTGCCAGTCGAACCGGCCCCACTCGTTGGATTCGAGGCGGAACTCCTGGGTGATTTGCTCGTGGCTGGGCAGGCCGTCAGCTGATTCGGCGGAAAATGGCAGAAACCCTGGCCCGGATGGGGACACGCCTTGAAACACTCCACCAAAGCCGCCGTCGATATCACCACGGCTGATCACTTCGGCGTTTTCGTAGCCGGTGATCGAGTACAGATTCATGCTGCCGAGGTTCCAGCGCATTTTCAGGTTGGCACCGTAGGTGTCCAGCTCCTGGTCGTTGACGCCATCAATCGCTACTTCGCTGCGCTTGAAGCCGCTCACCAGATCGCCAATGCCCGGGCGAATGATGTTGGCGCGGAACAAGCGAGCCGTACCATCGAGATGGCGCAGATGAACATTGGCCAGCGCGTAGAAATCATCACTCGGCTCGAACAGCAACTGGGCGCGAACGGCGGTTTCATCGAAACCTTCCAGCGCGTCCTTTTCACCGGTGAAGGTGTTGTCAACGTAGTCATCGCGCCGCTGATACAGCGCGGAAATACGCCCGGAAACCACCGGGGTGAGCCCACCACTGAGCGCACCCTCGAAATTGACCGCATTGAAGCGGCCGTAGGAAATCTGGCCGTAACCTTCGGTTTCCTGCGTCGGCTTGGCCGAATCGAGCTTGACCACGCCAGCCGGGGTGTTGCGGCCGAACAGGGTGCCCTGCGGGCCGCGCAACACTTCGATCTGATCCAGATCGAACATCGGGAAACCTTTGAGGATCGGGTTTTCCTGCACGATGTCGTCATAGATCAGCGATACCGGCTGCGAGGCGTTCAGATCGAAATCGGTATTGCCAAGGCCGCGGATATAGAAGCGCGGAAAGGCACGGCCAAACGAGGATTCGATGTTCAAACTGGGCACGCGGCTGGCCAAAACACGGATGTCGTCGCCGCCCGAACCGATGATGTCGAGCTTCTCGCCGCTCAGTGCGGTAATCGAGATCGGCACATCCTTGATGTCTTCACTGCGCCGCTGCGCGGTAACCGGAACGGAGTCCAGTTGTACCGGATTGCTGTTGCCCACTTCCTCTTCTGCACCGGCATCCTGCGCCAGCGCGGCCGTAGCTGGCAATGCCAGGGCGATGGCAATGGCCAACACGCTGCGAGATACGCGGGCACAGCCGCGTGGAGAATGTTTGAACATGAGTAGAACCCCCAGTAAACAGCCTACCCATCACCGTGATGGGTTCAAGGCAAAAAAACATGCTGCTCAGCGCAGCGAACCGCAGCTCTCACGCAGTCATCGGGCACCCGCCCGACCCTGCCCCGCACCACCGGAAACCCTACCCCGGGCCACCGACCTTGAAACATGCGAACCCGTACAGACTACCGCGTGCGCAGGCCCCGGAAAAGTGCAAACGGCAAATTGTCATAAAACTCTGTTGGCACCCGCAAAGCAAAGCCGCACCCTCGCCCCACGACACGGCCAGCCCCAATACTGGTCCGTCAGGGATGCTCTGAACAAGTCGTCATTGCGAGGAGCGAAGCGAAATGGCATACGATTCCGCCTTCAGTCCATAGCGGATCGGAATCCTTTAGGGATGCTCTGAACAAGTAGGCTTTCGTCATTCCCGCGAAAGCGGGAATCCAGCGGAATCAATAACCTGGACCCCGGCCCTCGCCGGGGTGACGACTTATTCAGAGTTTCTTTAGGGCAATCCAGAGTGGCTTTGATATCCAGGCACTGGATTGCTTCGCTGCGCCGCACAGGGATGTGCAAGTGCCGCGAGCGCATGGCGACGGCATGGATGCCGGACGACTGCATGGATGCAGGAGGTAGAGCACCGCAGGAGCAGTTGCCGAGGTAGAGCAACGCAGGAGCAGTTGCCGGATGCGCAAGAGCGGCCGCTCGCAATGACGAAGAACGGGGCTTGTTCAGAGTTTCTCTTAGCCTCCACGGCTTAGAATTCGTCATTCCAGCGGAAGCTGGTATCCATGGTGCTCTTGATTCATAACAAAAAGTCAGTAGACCCAGCTTCCGCTCAATCCACCCAAGTCAAGCCCGCTCGTCTGGGCTAGCAGCCTGTCGGGCTTGGTGCTGATCTACGCGACAATTGCTCCGGCGGCGCGAGTATCCGTAGCAACGATCACTCTGGCAGGTTGCCGCAGGATGGGTAGAGCGCAGCGACCGAGTGTAACGAAGGCGTAGTTCGCGCAGCGAACGCTGTCGCGAAGCGACCGAAACCCATCAACCAGGCCAGTACAACGCGCTTGATGGGTTTCGCTGCGCTCTACCCATCCTGCGACTGAGCCTTGACTTGGGTGGATTGCATGGCAGTGTATTCGCTCGCAACGCCTTAACCGGTCAGGGTGTTGCACGTGATGGTTGAGCCTAAGCTAAGGTGCTACTCAGGAAAATATTGTGCAATGCTCGACATGACGGTAAAACAGCAACCATGAAATGCTTGCGCACAAGCTCCATCAGTACAGTCGTCACGCTGGTGCTGGTGGCTTGTGTGAGCCTGATTTCAACGCTATCCGCATGGACGTTTTATCGCGCATTTGCTGACGAGCAGTGGAATGCACTAACTGCCATGCAGCAGCGCGGCATCGGGCAATTGACGATTTCACTGGAGGCACCGGTCTGGAATCTCGATGATTCTCAAATCGATGGCGTACTGGATGCCAGCATGCGTAATCCGGCAGTCGATGCCGTCACCCTTCGTTTTCCCAATCCGGGGATCAGCCCGCGATGGCGTAAGCGGGTGCAAACTGGCCTGTCTTTCGAAACGACGGCCAAAACGCATGATCGCCTACCACCCGCTGCGACCGGTATCATCCGACGTAAAGGCGAAGTGCTGGGCGAAGTCACCCTTGCAGTAAACGCAAACGGCGTAATGTCTGTGTTGGCCGCCATGCGACTTCGTTTGTTGATCGGCTTGATAACCATTGATCTGGCTCTGGTTGCGGGGCTTTATCTGATGCTGCGCTGGCTGGTACTTGCCCCCATCCGAGCAATCCAGCGCTTCGCTACTGAAGCAGAAGCAGCCATCGGCCACGAAGTGCCGGCATCGCTCGCTGGCAAGCGATTCATTGGCGAACTTGAGCATTTGCGCAACGCCATCGTCGCCATGGTCGATGTGCTGGCCGAACGCTATGGTGCGATGCTGGTATCCCGAGAACAAATCCACGAACTCAATGCCAGTCTTGAACAGCGGGTTGCAGATCGCACCAATCAGCTGGACGTGGCAAACAAGGAACTGCAGGCATTCAGCTATTCGGTATCACACGACTTGCGCGCGCCACTGCGCGGCATCGATGGCTGGAGCCTCGCCTTGCAGGAGGATTGCGGCGATCAACTGGATGCCAAGGGACATGAGTATCTGCGGCGGGTACGCAGCGAAGCCCAGCGAATGGGTGATTTGATTGATGATCTGTTGCGATTGTCACGCGTCACCCAGTCTGAACTTTCGAAAGTCCCGGTCGATATTTCTGCCATGGCGCAAGAAATCATTGCGCAATTTCGACTACAAACGCCGCAGCGCAATGTGTCCGTTACCATTCAGCCTGATCTGGCAGCAAATGCCGACGCGGGCTTGTTGCGCGTGGTGCTCGAAAATTTGCTGGAAAATGCCTGGAAATTCACCAGCAAAACAACGCGAGCCATCGTCGTGTTGGGACAAGAACAACATGAGGATGAAATCGTCTTCTTTGTGCGCGACAACGGTGCCGGCTTTGATATGGCTTATGCCAGCAAGCTGTTTTCAGCCTTCTGCCGGTTGCACCGCTCATCCGAGTTTTCCGGCACCGGCATTGGTCTTGCTACAGTCAACCGTATCGTGCATCGTCACGGCGGGCGTATCTGGGCAAAGGCCGCAGTAAATCACGGTGCTACATTTTATTTCACGTTGGGGAGTCAACCATGAATGCCAGAACCATTTTGCTGGTGGAAGACAATCCCAGCGATATCGCACTCACCCGTCGCGCCTTTGACAAGAGCCGGATCGGCAATCCGCTTATCGTCTGCGAAGACGGGCAAGAAGCACTGGACTATCTATTTGCCCAAGGTACACATGCGGATCGCTGCAAGAAACAAATGCCAGCCTTGATTCTCCTCGACATCAATTTGCCCCGGCTGGATGGTTTGAGTGTATTGCGCCAGATCAGGGAAAACCCGCTAACTCGTCGCTTACCGGTAGTCATTCTGACATCTTCCACCGAACAGTCCGACCTTGCCGCCGGCTATGACGCAGGTGCAAACAGTTATATCCGCAAACCGGTCAGCTTCGAGCGCTTTGTTGATGCGATCACTCAACTTGGCATGTATTGGCTGGTGATCAACGAGGCGCCACCCAAGGCGGAAATCCCATGAGTCGAATATTGAGGGTCCTGTTGATCGAGGACAACCCAAGCGACAGTGCGCTGGCTGTGCGCACATTGGAGCGCGGCGGTTTCAACGTGCAGTGGCGGCGCGTGGAACACGAAGCCGCGATGCGCGAAGCGCTGGCAGCACAAACCTGGGATGTCATCATTTCCGACTACCAGATGCCGCAGTTCAACGGGCCGTCAGCACTGCGGGTGCTGCAAGAGCACGGTCTGGATGTCCCGTTCATCGTTGTATCCGGCACCGTGGGAGAAGATATCGCCGTAACCATGATGAAAGAAGGCTCTCAGGATTACTTGATGAAGGGCCTGCTCACCCGTCTGGTGCCAGCGGTTGAGCGTGAGTTGCTGGAAGCGCGCAATCGTCAGGAAAAACGTCAGGCATTGAGCGAAGTTCGCTCAGCGGTGGCGCAACTCAGCGCCACGCTGGAGTCCACCGCCGATGGCATTGCCGTGATCGGCGTGGACCGACAGATCAGTCACTTCAATCGTCGCTTCATCGACATGTGGGGTATTTCACCTGCTACCAATGGCGTACTCAACTACGACGATTTCATGTATCAAATGCTGGCACAGAGCATTGATCCAGATGCCTGTGCGCGCAGCACTGAGCGCATCGACAGGAGTGGCCCGGAAGGCGAAAGCGATGAAATTGCATTGCGCGACGGTCGTTTTTTCGAGCGCTTCTCACGCGCCTATGTGCTTGATGATAAAAGCGCTGGCAGAGTATGGAGCTTTCGCGACATTACCACGCGCCGGCGCGCAGAACTGTGGCAGGAAAACTTCAACACCGTATTGAACCTGATCACCGCCGAAGCGCCGCTGCAACTGGTGCTGGAACGCATCGCCCAGTTCACCGAGCGCACCATGCCCGGCGCAATGTGCGCGATACACCTGCTGTCCGCTGACGGCATGCATCTTCACCATGGCGCTGCGCCAAGCCTGCCGAGTTTTTACTGGCAGGCGCTTGATGGTGCGCGGATCGGTGACGACGTCGGCTCGTGCGGGGCGGCCGCAAGTACCGGCGAGACCGTCGTGGTGGCGAATATTCAAACCCATCCGAACTGGGAACCTTTTCGTGACCTGGTACGACGCGCCGACCTGCATTCATGCTGGTCACACCCGGTCTTGTCAGCAGAAGGCACCGTGCTGGGAACGTTTGCCATCTACCGCCGCGTTGAAGGCTGCCCGGACCACGATGAAACCGAGCGGATTGCACAAGTCGCGCGCCTTACTGCCGTTGCAATCGAGCGCAGTCGTCACCAACAGGCATTGCGTCTGGCCAGGGTCGTGTTCGAACAAAGCGCTGACGCGATTCTGGTGACATCGGCCGACGGACTGATCGTGACTGTCAACCCCGCCTTCATCCGCATTACCGGCTACGATGAAAGCGAACTGATCGGCAAACCTGCCAGTGTGTTTGATGCGGACAATCACGTTCAGGCGTTTTATCAGCATGACCGTGCCAGCACTGCCGATGACAACCAATGGCAGGGC
Organism: Lysobacteraceae bacterium; assembly: GCA_030681035.1. Classification (GTDB taxonomy): domain Bacteria; phylum Pseudomonadota; class Gammaproteobacteria; order Xanthomonadales; family Xanthomonadaceae. The sequence goes on from JAUXUI010000014.1 coordinate 7,362, forward strand.
GAAGTGATGTGTCAACTGAAAAACGGCAATGTGTTGCCGCTGCTGATGTCGGTCGCCTGCGTGCGCAATGCTGCAGGAAAGATCGTCCAGTACATCAGCATCATGAGTGATCTGTCGGAGCAAAAGAACCAGGCCGCACGAATCGAGCAGCTCGCGTTTTACGATGAGTTGACCGGTCTCCCCAACCGCGCGCTGTTCATGGATCGACTCAAGCAGACCGTCGCCATTGCGCATCGCAAGAGCCAACATGGTGCAATGCTCTTCCTTGATCTAGACCGCTTCAAGGAAATCAATGACAGCCAAGGCCATGCCGTTGGCGATCTGGCTCTGATAGAAGTGGCGCGCCGGTTTTCCGCCTGCGCCAGGCAACACGAGGCGCTGGCGCGGCTCGGCGGCGACGAGTTCGTTCTGGTTGCCGAGAATGTGGGCGAAGTGGAAGCTGCTGCGATTGCCGAACGCCTGCACGCAAGTCTGCTGAAACCACTGCAAATCAAGAGCTTTTTCTTCGAAGTGCGCACCAGCATCGGAATCGTTCTGTTTCCCGGCGACGGCGACAACGCAGAAGACCTGCTCAAACGCGCCGACATCGCCATGTACCGCGCCAAAAACCGAGGTGAACCGTATTGCTTTTATCAAGCCACCATGGGTGCTGACCTGGAAAAACGTCTGCATACCGCTACCCGCCTGAGCTGGGCGCTTGCCGCCAATACGTTGCAATTGTTCTATCAGCCCAAAGTGGACTTGCGCGATGACACGATGATTGGCGCCGAAGCGCTGTTGCGTTGGCACGACGATGAATGGGGTTGGGTCAGCCCAAGCGAGTTCATCCCGATCGCTGAGGAACGCGGCATGATGAGTGGTTTGGGCGACTGGGTTCTGGCCAGCGCCTGCGCTCAACTGCGTATTTGGCAAGATCAAGGCATTGCTTTTCCGGGGCGGCTGGCCGTCAATCTCAGTGCCACCCAGTTCCGTTCGGCCGATATTGCCGAACGCATGGGGCGTATCGTCGCTGATGCTGGCCTGACCCCGGACATGTTCGATCTGGAGTTGACCGAGAGCAGCATGCTGGCCGATCCGGACGCCGCAGTCGCCACCATGAAGAGTCTGGTCAGCGAAGGGTTTACTTTGTCGATCGACGACTTTGGCACCGGCTACTCGTCACTGGCTTATCTGAAACGTTTTTCCGCGCACTACCTCAAGATCGATATTTCTTTCGTACGCGATATGCTCACCGACCATGAAGACCACGCAATAGTCACCGCAACCATTGCCATGGCGCACAGCCTGGGGCTGCAAACAATAGCCGAGGGCGTCGAACAGTTTGAGCAGGCCGAGGCGCTGCGTGTATTGGGCTGTGATTTTGCTCAGGGCTACCACTTTGGGCGTCCGCTTGCGGCAGACGCATTCGCTGCGCGCTGGCTTGGTCGATAGCGCCTTGAGCCATTGCGGCTGAGCCGTCCGGGTGTCACTTTAGAGTGTTTGCTTTACACTTGTCACCACGGCTTGCCCGACAAACCCATGCGGCGACCGTTGCGACACATACCAATCAAACATCTACAGCATGAATTGCATGCAAAATATTAGCCGTATTTTGCGCGCAATTTGGTTGCTGGCAACGTCTGGAGTCGTCTCGTCATGATCTTTGAAACCATCGATGCCTCGGGCCACGAGGAAGTCGTGTTCTGCCACAACAAGGATGCCGGCCTGAAAGCCATCATCGCCATCCACAACACTGTGCTTGGCCCAGCCTTGGGCGGCACCCGCATGTGGAACTACGCCACCGAGGCCGAGGCGCTCAATGATGTGCTGCGCCTGAGCCGGGGCATGACTTACAAGGCAGCAGTTTCCGGTCTGAACCTGGGCGGCGGCAAGGCAGTAATCTGGGGCGACCCCAACCGCGACAAGTCCGAAGCGCTGTTCCGCGCATTCGGTCGTTTCATCAACTCGCTCAATGGCCGCTACATCACTGCCGAGGATGTCGGCATCGATGTCAACGACATGGAATATGTGCTCAAGGAGACCGAGTTCGTCACCGGCGTGCATCAGGTACACGGCGGTTCCGGCGATCCATCACCATTTACGGCCTATGGCGTGCTACAAGGCCTGATGGCGGCTCTGACCCACAAATACGGTGACGAGGAAGTCGGCAAGCGCAGTTACGCGGTACAAGGCGTAGGCCATGTCGGCATGGAGTTCGTCAAGCTGCTGCACGAGCGCGGCGCCAAGGTGTTCGTTACCGACATCAACCCTGCATTGGTGCAAAAAGCAGTCGACGAACTGGGTTGCGAGGCAGTGGCGCTGGAAGACATTTACGATGTCGATGCCGATGTGTATTCGCCCTGCGCATTGGGCGGCACGGTCAACGACAAGACCATTGACCGGATCAAGGCCAAAGTGATTTGCGGCGCAGCCAACAACCAGCTCGCCACCAATGAAATCGGCGATGAGCTGGCCCGTCGCGGCGTGCTGTACGCACCCGACTATGCCGTCAACGCCGGCGGCCTGATGAATGTGTCGCTCGAAATCGATGGTTATAACCGTGAGCGCGCCATGCGCATGATGCGCACCATCTACTACAACGTAGGACGCATTTTCGAGATCGCCGAGCGTGATGGCATCCCGACTTACAAAGCCGCTGATCGCATGGCCGAAGAGCGTATCGCGGCCATCGGCAAACTGCGCCTGCCGCATCTGGGCCAATCGGCACCGCGCTTCATGGGCCGCCGCCAATCCTGAGGTTGAGAGCGCATGCGCAGTTTTTCATTGGGCGAAGATATCGACGCATTGCGTGATGCCGTACGCCGCTTCGCTGCGGCCGAAATCGCCCCGCGTGCCGCACAGATTGATATCGATAATGCGTTTCCGCCTGATCTGTGGCCCAAACTCGGTGAACTGGGACTGCTGGGCATCACCGTGCCGCCGCAGTACGGTGGCTCGGGCATGGGTTATCTGGCTCATCTGGTGGCAATGGAAGAAGTATCGCGCGCGTCTGGCAGTGTCGGCTTGAGCTACGGCGCCCATTCCAACCTGTGTGTGCAAAATCTCTCGCTCAACGCCAATGAATCGCAACGCAACCGCTACTTGCCAAAGCTGTGCAGCGGCGAGTGGAAAGGTGCGTTGGCGATGAGTGAGCCAGGCGCCGGCTCGGATGTGGTTGGTTCGATGAGCTGTCGCGCCAAAAAACGCGGTGACGCGTGGGTCGCCAACGGCAACAAGATGTGGATCACCAATGGCCCCGAGGCGGATGTGCTGGTGGTCTATATGCGCACTGCCGAGAAGGATGCCGGCAGCCGTTGCATGACCGCGTTCATCGTCGAGCGCGGGATGAAAGGGTTTTCCACCGCGCAAAAGTTGGACAAACTCGGCATGCGCGGCTCCAACACCTGCGAGCTGGTATTCGAAAACTGTGAAATCCCCGACGAAAATGTGCTCGGCGAAGTCGATCACGGCGTCAAAGTGCTGATGAGCGGCTTGAATACCGAGCGACTGGTGCTCAGCGGCGGCCCGCTTGGGCTGATGCAGGCGGCGCTCGACGCAACCGTGCCCTACTTGCGTGAGCGCAAACAGTTTGATGTCGCCATTGGCAGCTTCGGTATCATGCAGGCCAAGCTGGCCGACATGTACACCGCGCTGCAATCGAGCCGCGCGTTCGCCTATCAAGTGGCACGCGATTTCGACGCCGGCCGGCGCAGCCGCGTCGATGCCGCCAGTTGCCTGCTGCATGCATCCGAAGCTGCGGTACAAGTAGCACTTGAGGCAATTCAATCGCTCGGTGGCAACGGTTATATCAACGAATACCCGACCGGTCGCATTCTGCGCGATGCCAAGCTGTATGCGATTGGCGCCGGCACCAACGAGATCCGCCGCATGCTGATTGGGCGCGAATTGTTCGAAAACCGTCACTGAAAACCGGCATTGATTCCGCATGCCGCGCGCAATTTGCTGCACCGCGCCATCGGCGCGATAATCGACACTTCAGCCCACCCCTCACTGGAACTAACCCATGAGTGACATCGTCATCGTCGGTGCCAAGCGCACCGCCATTGGATCCTTCCTCGGCCAGTTCACCGGTGTGCCCACGACCACTCTGGGCGCTACTGCCATCAAGGCCGCGCTCGAACATTCCGGCGTCGCCAGCGACGCGGTTTGCGAAGTCATCATGGGCTGCGTTTTGCCAGCCGGCCTGGGCCAGGCGCCGGCACGGCAGGCGGCTATTGCCGCAGGGCTGCCGCTAGCTGCCGGCTGCACCACCATCAACAAGGTCTGCGGTTCGGGCATGAAAGCCATCATGCTGGGCCACGACCTGATCAAGGCCGGTAGCGCCACTGTGGTTATCGCTGGCGGCATGGAGTCGATGACCAATGCCCCACATTTGCTCAATGGTTCGCGCACGGGAATCCGCTATGGCAGCGCCGAGTTCATTGATCACATGGCTTGGGATGGCCTGACCAATCCCTACGACAAACAATCGATGGGCGTGTTTGGCGAAATGTGTGCCGACAAGTATCAGTTCACCCGCGAAGAGCAGGACGCTTTTTCAGCGGAAAGCGTGCGTCGCGCCAAGGCCGCGCAGGAAAGTGGCGCCTTCGCCGCCGAGATCGCGCCGGTAAGCGTTGCCGGGCGCAAGGGCGATGTCTTCCACGCCACCGATGAACAGCCGGGGCGCGCGGATATTGCCAAGATTCCGAGCCTGCGCGCGGCGTTCAAGAAAGACGGCACCATTACCGCAGCCAGTTCGTCGAGCATTTCCGATGGCGCAGCGGCAACCGTTCTGATGAGCGCAGATACCGCAAAAAAACACGGGCTTATGCCATTGGCGCGGATCGTTGCCCACGCCACTCATTCTCATGCTCCAGAATGGTTTACCACCGCGCCAGTGGATGCCATTCGTAACGTATTGGCCAAAGCTGGCTGGAGTGTTGACGAAGTCGATCTGTTCGAAGTCAATGAGGCGTTCGCAGTGGTGGCGATGGCCCCCATCCGCGAGCTGGGCATCGACCACGCCAAACTCAACGTCAACGGTGGCGCCTGCGCGCTCGGCCACCCGATTGGCGCATCCGGCGCACGACTGGTTGTTACCCTGCTTCACGCCCTGCAGCAGCGCGGTCTACGCCGCGGCGTTGCGGCGCTGTGCATCGGTGGCGGCGAGGCCACCGCGATCGCCATTGAGCTGCTCTGATGCTCTGCCACTTGACACTGGCGGCGTTAGGCTCATGATGGTAGGGCGCAATTGCGCACGGCCCAACCCTGACGAGAAATGAGGACTTTGCATATGTTGATCAACAAGAGCTTGCTGGCTATTGCCTTGGCGTTCGCTCTGGCTGCTTGCTCCGGCCCAGCGCCAGAGCCGGCTGCCGAGTCGGAAACCGCTGCCAGCAGCGCGAACGAGGCAGCCGATGCCGCGACCGCTGCTGCTGATGCTTCCGCCGCTGGTGAAGCGGCCGGTGCCGCTGCCGATGCCGCTGCTGTAGCCGCCGACGCTGCTGGCGAAGCGGCCGCTACCGCCGGTGATGCCGCCGATGCCGCAACACAAGCTGCTGACGCAGCCAATGCAGCCGCTGGCGATGCGCTGGATGCAGCAGGCGACTCACTTGACGCCGCTGGCGAAGCGGTAGATGAAGCCGCCGAAGACGTCAAAGAGTCCACCGGCGGCTGAGTTTCGCATCGTAGCCAAGCGACACGTTGCATTGACAAGGCCCGCTTCGGCGGGCCTTGTTTTTTCTGTCAACCCAAAACAGAAATGCCCCCTTTTGAGCAATTCAGAAATACCCCCTTAGTTGAGGAGTCTGGGCGACTTGCGGGTGTGGTGAAGGCGGAGGATATGTGGCAGTTCTGCAGCATCGTGGCGTATGGGGAGATGCGCGAGCCTTCGTATCGATTCGCTTGTTTGGAGGCTTGAACCGACATCCAGACTGGGGTGTTCTTGGCATGTTTCCTTCCGCAAAGCAAAGCTTTCAAGCCTGCGTCCGGCGCAGTTCGTAGTTCGTAGTTCGCAGGATGGGTAGAGCGCAGCGAAACCCATCGATTACATTTGACAATGATGGGTTTCGCTTCGCTCTACCCATCCTGCGTCACTGCCTTTGCGTCCTTTGCGGACCAAGCGCTTTGCGCATTTCCTGAATCCCGAATCCCGGCGGCGCGTTCGTCGTCTCGTTCCCTTCAAGGCAAAGGGGACACTTCAGCTTTCGACAAAGGCGACATTTCTGCTTTGGGCCAACAAGCCTTGTTTTTTCGCGTCTCCGGCGCTGATCTTGGGTATCCTTGACAGCCCGACAGCAACCGCCATGCCCATGCCCGTACTGAAGTCGCAAATCGACAACCGCTCAGCCGAATTCATTGCCAACGCCGAGCACCTGCGTGGCCTGGTCACCGAGCTTCGCCAACGCCTCGCGCAAGCAGCACTGGGTGGCGGCGACAAGGCCCGGGACAAACACACCGCGCGCGGCAAGTTGCTGCCACGTGATCGCATTACCGCCCTGCTCGACCCCGGCTCACCTTTCCTGGAACTGTGCCCTCTGGCGGCCGAAGGGATGTACGATGGCGCCGCACCAAGCGCCGGGTTGATCGCTGGTATCGGCCGCGTACACGGCAGTGAAGTGATGGTGCTGGCCAACGACGCCACGGTGAAGGGTGGCACTTACTTCCCAATGACCGTCAAAAAACATCTGCGCGCGCAGGAAGTGGCGCGCGAAAATCACTTGCCCTGTGTCTATCTGGTGGATTCCGGCGGTGCGTTTTTGCCGTTGCAAGATGAGGTGTTTCCCGACAAGGAACACTTCGGGCGAATTTTCTACAACCAGGCGCGCATGAGCGCACAGAATATCCCGCAGATATCGGTGGTGATGGGCTCGTGTACGGCGGGTGGTGCCTACGTGCCGGCAATGTGTGATGAAAGCATCATTGTGCGCGAACAAGGCACGATCTTCCTCGGCGGCCCGCCGTTGGTGAAGGCTGCCACCGGCGAGGTGGTGGATGCCGAATCGCTGGGCGGTGCCGATGTACATACCCGTGTTTCCGGGGTAGCCGATCACTTTGCGGAAAATGACCGCCATGCGCTGGAAATCGCGCGGGAAACGGTGCGTCACCTCAATCGCCGCAAGTCGATACCGCTGGCCTTGCAAGCATCACGCGAACCCATCTACCCGACCGATGATCTGTACGGCATCGTGCCACACGATACCCGCCGGCCCTTCGACATCCGTGAAGTCATCGCCCGTCTGGTTGATGGCTCGGAACTGCATGAGTTCAAGGCGCGTTACGGCACAACATTGGTCTGTGGTTTCGCGCATCTGCACGGTTACCCGGTGGGCATCATCGCCAACAATGGCATCCTGTTTGCCGAAAGTGCGCTCAAGGGCGCGCACTTCATCGAACTGTGCAATCAGCGCAATATCCCGCTGCTGTTTTTGCAGAACATCACCGGCTTCATGGTCGGCAAAAAATACGAGAATGCCGGTATCGCCAAAGACGGCGCCAAGATGGTCACCGCCGTGGCCTGTTCGCATGTGCCCAAGTTCACCGTGGTCATTGGCGGCAGTTTTGGGGCTGGCAATTACGCCATGTGTGGCCGCGCTTACGGCGCGCGCTTTTTATGGATGTGGCCCAATGCCCGAATCAGCGTGATGGGTGGCGAACAGGCCGCATCGGTACTGGCAACGGTGAAGCGCGACGGTATCGAGAGCAAAGGTGAAGCCTGGAGCAGCGACGAAGAAGAACAATTCAAGGCACCGATCCGCAGCCAGTACGAAAGCCAGGGCAACCCCTATTACGCCACTGCGCGGCTTTGGGACGATGGCATCATTGACCCGGCGGACACGCGCCGCGTGCTGGGCCTGGCCTTGTCAGCCAGCTTGAACGCACCGATCAATAGCGAGCCTTTCGGCGTGTTCCGGATGTAGGCGTTCAATGGCTTCCCGCCTTTTCACAACCGCCACAACCGCTGCCAACAGCGCACTTACTGGCAATCGCTGGCGGTGGTGCCAGCTTGCGCCCGAGCCGTTGTTGCCAGGCTGGCCGCGACGACGCCAACAAGCGCAATACAAGACGCACCCGTAATGCGCGCAGCGCTGACGGAAACTGGCGCTGCACGATATAGGCGATGCTCCACAGCAGTGCCAGAGTGAGCAACAAGTATTGCAAGGTCATGCTTTGCATCTCAGCCTGCCCCAAGCCAGAGCGCCACACGGTAGGTGATCAAGGCGGCCAGATAGGCAAGCGCGAACAGGTAGCCGGCGGCGATGCCCACCTGTTTCCAGGAATTGGTTTCGCGTCGGATCGTGGCCAGCGTTGACACACACTGCGGCGCATAAACGAACCATACCAACAGCGCCAGCGCCGTCGCCAAAGACCAATCCTGCGCCAGCAACGGCGACAACGCCTGCGCCGCCTGATCATCCGCCGCTACTGCGTAAACGGTGGCCAGCGATGACACCATCACTTCGCGCGCGGCCATGGTTGGAATCAGCGCAATGCAGATGCGCCAGTCAAAACCAATCGGCGCGAACAGCAGTGTCATTGCGTGACCGATGCGACCGGCAAAACTGTAATCAATAGCGGCGCCGGCAGCACCATCAGGCATGCCTGGGTATGAGAGCAGGAACCACAGCAAAACGGTCATCGCCAATATGACGCCGCCGACGCGGCGCAGGAAGATCAAGGCGCGCTCCCACAACCCAAGCAACAAATCACGCGGGTGCGGCAGGCGATACGACGGCAGCTCCAGCAGCAGGGGGTGTTCGCCGCCATCACGGCGCCATTTTTTCATCACATACGCTACCGCCAGCGCGCTGACGATGCCGAACACATAGAGCGAGAACAGCACCAAACCTTGCAGATTCAACACACCCAACACTTGCTGCCGGGGGATGAACGCACCGATCAACAGCGCATACACCGGCAGCCGTGCCGAGCAGGTCATCAACGGTGCTACCAGGATGGTCGCCAGTCGATCACGCGGATCGGCAATCGAACGCGCCGCCATGATCCCGGGCACTGCACAGGCGAAACTGGACAGCAGCGGAATGAATGAACGCCCCGACAAGCCCGCCGATGCCATGGTGTGATCGAGCAAAAACGCGGCACGGGGCAAATAGCCGCTTTCCTCAAGCAACAAAATGAAGGTGAACAAAATCAGGATTTGCGGCAAGAACACCAGCACCGCACCGATGCCTGCAATCACACCGTCCACCAACAAACTGCGCAGCGGGCCATCCGGCAACACGCCATAGGCCCATACGCCCAAACTGCCGATCGACGCGTCGATGGCATCCATCATTGGCGCCGCCCAGACGTAAACAGCCTGGAACATCACGAACATCAAGCCGGCCAACACCGCCAGGCCCCAAGTCGGATGCAGCAAGATTCGATCCAGACGCTCATCCAGCGCCGGGTCGTGTGCTGGCAAATGCACGGCACCAGCAATCAGACGCCGCACTTCGGTGTGCATTTCCGGTTTGCTCAGCGTAACCGTATTCGCTGCATCTGCCTGCCAGGAGAATGTGTCGAGCGCCTGTACCAGCGCATCGCTGCCACCGCGCCGTACCGCAATCGTCTCCAGCACTGGCAACCCGAGATCGGCGGACAAGGCTGCGGTATCAATGCGGATGCCGCGCCGGGCAGCAGCATCCATCATGTTTAAAGCCACGATCATAGGCCGGCCCAATGCGCGCAATTCCAGCACAAAGCGCAGATGCAGTCGCAGATTTGTGGCATCGACCACACACACCATGATCTCCGGCGCGCGCTCATCGGGATGCATGCCACGGCAGACATCACGGGTAATGACCTCTTCCAGGCTGACTGCATCCAGACTGTAAGCACCTGGCAAATCGAGCACACGATAATGCCGCCCCGTGGCTGAGTGGAAATGCCCTTCTTTGCGCTCGACAGTGACACCCGGATAGTTGGCGACCTTCTGCCGGCTACCGGTCAAGCGGTTGAACAAAGCGGTTTTGCCGCAGTTTGGGTTGCCGACCAGGGCAATATGCATCGCCGCCGCGCTCATGGCGTGTTCGCTCCCACCGCAACGCGCACCCGGTTGGCCTCGGCGATCCGCAATGCGAAACGGGTAAAGCCAATCTGCACCGCCAGCGGCTCACCACCAAACGGGCCACGGGCGATCACCCGTACGGGTTCGCCATCAACAAAGCCCAAGTCTTGCAACCGGCGCGCAATCGAGTCGACCTCACCAACGCCATCAACGCCAGCAATCACCGCCATAACCCCTTGTGCCAGTTGCGAGAGCAGCATCACCCTTACCTGCGAATGCGAATTGATCGTATTTTGACACATATTTGGGGGCGCAACACAAGTTTGTCCGACGACACGTTTGACCGGGTTCAGTCAACCTGAACATGATTGTGCCCCCTACAATGCAGAACACTGTTGACGCAAGTCAGACCGGATGAAAAACCATGGGCAAGTGGCTTAAACGCATAACGGTACTTTTTGTCATCTTGCTGTTGTCAGGCATCGGTGCCGGTTGGTGGATGGTATCGGGCAGCCTCGCCAAGCTCGATGGCGAACTGACTGTGCTCGGTCTTTCTGCTGCTGCCGTGCTGTATCGCGACGCAAACGGGGTGCTTACGGTAGATGCCAACAACGAAGTGGATGCGATGCGCGCGCTGGGCTATGCCCATGCTCAGGAGCGCTTCTTCGAGATGGATCTGTTGCGTCGATCCGCAACTGGCGAGCTGTCGGCACTGTTCGGTGTGATCGCGCTGGAGCGCGACAAGCAAGTTCGCATCCATCGCCTGCGCGCCCGCGTGGACGCCAATTTCGCCCAGATTGCCGGCACCCAGCGCGATGCCATTGCCGCCTACAGCGAAGGCGTCAATGCCGGGCTCGCTGCCCTGCGCGTCCGGCCCTGGCCCTATCTGCTGCTGCGTACGAAACCCGAGCCATGGCGTGCCGCTGACACTGCTTTGGCATCCTATGCGATGTTCTTCGACCTGCAAGATGAAGACAACCAGCGTGAATGGAGTCTATGGCGTATCCGGCAAGTGGTGCCCGATGCCTTGTATCGCCTGATTGCCGTGCGCGGCACCGATTGGGACGCACCGTTGATGGGCGAGCCCTACGGCAATGCGCCATTGCCGGGCCCGGACGAATTGGATTTACGTACGTTGCCGGCACCAGACAATGATGACGACCTGCACGTCTTCAACCCGCACCCGCTGGCGCTTGAAATGCGGCATGGCAGCCAGCGCAGCGGTGCCGATACCAGCGAACCCCTGCTGCCTGGCAGCAACAATTTTGCTATTGCCGGCGCGTTGACTGGCGATGGCCGTGCCATCATCGCCGATGACATGCACTTGGGGCTGCGCGCACCCAATATCTGGTTTCGTGCCCGATTGCGTTACCCCGATCCGCGCGCCCCCGCTGGCCGTGTGGATGTGAGTGGTTTCACCCTGCCCGGCGTGCCGGCAGTGATCGTGGGCAGTAATAGCCATATTGCTTGGGGATTCACCAACGCCTATGGCGATTGGCTGGATTGGTTTCGCGTGCGCTACACCGATGCCAGTCATACCCGCTACGCGACAGCGCAAGGTGATGAACCGGTGCGCGTGTTCCAGGAACGGATTGCGGTAAAAGGCGCCCCCGATACCGTTATCTCGGTTCGGGAAACCCGCTGGGGGCCGATCACTCAAAGTGATGGTGATGATGATCTCGCCTTGCGCTGGACCGCGCATCAGGGCGGGCTGAACTTTGGACTTGGCGATTTTGCGCATGCTGCTGATCTTGACGCCGCATTGCTCATCGCACGCAGCGTCGGCATCCCGGCACAAAACCTGCTCATCGGTGATGCCTCGGGCCGAATTGCCTGGCAATTGCTGGGTCGTATTCCGCACCGTGTCGGCGATTGCGACGCCAGCGCGCCACTCGATCCTGTGGCTGGTTGCGATTGGGACGGTTGGGAAGCGCAGCCGCCGCACGTCATCGACCCACCTGCGCACCGCCTGTGGAGCGCCAACGCACGCGTGGCCGATGGTGAAGCGCTGGCGATGATAGGTGATTCAGGCTATGCGCTCGGCGCACGCGCCGGCCAAATCCGCGACGGCCTGTTCGCTCGCGAGCAGTTCAACGAAGCCGATGTCATGGCGATACAGCTTGATGATCGCACCGTGTTTCTCAGCCGCTGGCACCAACTGATGCAAGCACGAGCGATGCACAATGGGATTAATGCGCTCACGCAATTGGCCAAGCTTGCCGAACACTGGGATGCAAATGCCAGCGTGGATGCGCGCAGCTATCCATTGGTGCGTTCCTGGCGTCTGGGTGTCATCAAACGCATCGAACAAGGCCTGCTGGCACCGGCGCGAGTTGCCATGGGCAAGGATGTCGCGATGCCCTATCTGTCGCAGATCGAAGGTGTCGCCTGGCAACTGGCCAGTGAGCAGCCCGCACACTTGCTGTCACGCCGGTTCGCAACATGGGATGCATTGCTGATCGATGCCGCGCAAGAAGTGCTCGACTCGTCCGATGTCAGTGCCTCGGGACAGGCGCGGCGGTGGGGCGAACGCAATACCGCAGCCATCTGTCACCCGTTGGCGAATGCCTTGCCCGCCATGCTGCGCGCAAAACTGTGCATGCCATATGAGCCATTGGCCGGCGACAATAACATGCCGCGTGTGCAAGGCCCCGCGTTTGGAGCCAGTGAGCGCATGGTGGTGGCGCCGGGCCACGAAGCACAGGGTTTGCTGCACATGCCCGGTGGCCAGAGTGGCCACCCGCTATCGCCGTTCTGGGGCTCCGGCCACAGTGACTGGGTACACGGCAGGGCCACTCCATTCCTGCCCGGCCAGACAGCGCACACCTTGCGATTGCAACCGCCGGGTGATGTGCGCTGAACGACAGCACGATTATTGCGAATCGGGTTCGCCTGCGGCTTGCAGCGCGGATTTGGGTCTGGTTTCTGCCTCGGGAACAAGCCCCTTTTCCACTACCTTTACTTCGGGCGATGCCCACGACCCGGTAACGTGATATACCGTACGCGCCGCATGTTTCATCGGCTTTTGTAAAACCGCCTGTGCCAGCGCCCCGATGGCAATACCCACCGGGCCTGCGGCCAGTGCGCCAACCGCCGGGAACACGCTGCTGGTTTTCGGCCGCACATCGATCATTTGATCGTAATCTTGATCGATCAACCCAGCCCGGCCATGCACGCGGATTTCCGCCGCCGCTGCCTGCACCAGCAAGTTGTCGGTGCGCGCCTGACCATCGACAATGTCGAAATGACCGCGCAAGCTGTTGAAGCTCAGCCCATCGCCAAAAATATCGCTGAAATCGAACAGCAGCCGACGCGGAATCTGGGTGATGCTGACCAAACCCAGCATGCGCCCGGCACCGGGCTCGACATCCAGTATGCGGCCTGCACCAACGTCGATATCCAGGGTGCCATTAAGCACCTTCATATCGAAATCCGCAGGCGAGCCAGGCCAGCTACCCGCCATCACCACCTTGACCTTGCCACCGTCGATCATCCCGGAAAAACCCAGGGTATCCAGCATTTTGCCGATGTCGTCACCACGGAATTCGAGCACAAACCGCGAACGTGACGCGTCACCCATCTGCGTCCAGTCGCCGCTGGCAGTGATGTCCGTTCCCGGATGGCGGGTTTGCAGTTCCTCGATATGCAGGCCCTCCGGCGTCGGGTAGGCCTTGATTACCGCACGACCCAGCTGCGCCTCGCCAAAGCGCAAGTCGTCAATCACAAAATCGAGCGGTGGAACATCGATCGCGCTTGCGTGGGTGCTGTTTTCACCAGCCGGCTGTGATGATGACCAGTGCAATCGGCTGAAACGGCCAACAAGCGCCGGCAATGTGCTCGATACATCGAGCACGCCCTTGATCTGATCGCCGTCGAATTGCAATTGTACACCGTCATCGACAACGTTCATTTGTACCTGTGTCTCGGAAAACGCGCGGTCCAGCAAATCGAGCTGTCCTGCCGACAGGTCCACGCGGCTCACTGGCGAGGCCTTGGCATCAACATCATCATCGCGGGTGCTGGTGGCGAATCCGGCCCAACCGATCACATCGAGCACCGGCACTTCACCGATCACCGCCAGACCGGTGTTGCCGATCAATGCGTCGTCGGCGCGGCCAAAGGCCAGCGTGCCATCGAGTTGGCCTGCCGCACCACGCCGAGCACGCATGCGCATCAAGCCGCCCAAACTGAGCTGCAATTCACCATCAGCCAGAGGCAATGGGGTGCGCACATCCAGCGGCAATTCCTGCTCCGGCCCCTTGCGCAAAGGCGGGGGCAGCAACAACTCCGTGCCGATCAGATCGCTGAACACATGCAGACGAGTCACTGCCGGCACTTTCACACTCTCGTTGGTTCTGTCGATTGCCACGGTCCAATCCGATTGCCCGCTCAGCCATGGCCGCAACCAGTCGAGTTCGCGATAATGATCGATCAGGTCATCGGCACGGATGCGGCCACGCAATGACATCTCAAAACCGTTATCAGCGTCGGCGGTGAAGTCACCAACGGCGATGTTCAGGTTGGCCATGCCCTCACCAACCGGTACCGACAACCCATCGGCAAGCAGGCCACTACCGGTAAAACGGATACGGCCATTGGCGCGGGCAAAAGCAACATCCCAGCGACTGTCAGCCAGCGGCGCATTGATCAGATCGATCGTGCCGTCAACCTGCTGCTCGCCCGCTTCAGCTTTCAGCGGTTGCACCATGCTGACCCGCAGTTTGGCGTTGCCGCCAATGCTCAGGCCCGCGATGGACTCACCAAACTTTTCGTTCAATGGGCTGCCGCGCACCACCGCTAAAAGTTGCTGACCTTTTGCATTGGCGCTCAGATCGAGTTGTAATCGCCCATCACGAAAATCCGCAACGCGGCCATTGATCTGATCAATATCAATGCCGAACACGTTGGCTTTTGCCTGCACGGCAAAGCCGCCCACCACAAACTGGACATCACCCGTAAATCCATGCGCATTGGGCCAGTCCGGGTGATAGGCCAGGGTGACATCAGCCAAGCGCAGGTTCGAGGTGAATCGGCCCTGCACCTCACGATACGGCCAACCGTCGAGCGGCCCGGAAATCAGGATTTTGCCGCCGGCAATACGGCCATCGACCAGCCCGTGATTCAGCCATTCGACTGTCGACGGCGACATATCGTTGAGCACCCAGAAGCGTTTGGCCGCCACGATTGGTGCTTCACCCATGTTGACCGCAATATCCATGCGTGGCGGCTCATCATTGGCTGCACCTACACGAACTTGCCCATCCAGGCGGAGTTCCTCAGCGACGAGGGCAAAATCGGGACTATCGATTTGCCAACCATTGGCGTCGCGCCAGCCCAGTATTGCACCGGCAAGACTGCCATGGATGGGTGCAGCGAATCCTTCCGGCCAGTCGAACACGAAAGCAGGCATTTGCGGCTCAAAACGCAGCGCATCGCCTGCCATGGTCAATCGGCCAGCAATCCCCTCGACCCCAGGGCGGCCCGGAGCGGACAACCAACCAACATTGTCGATCTGGCCGCTTGCCGCAATCTCGCCATGCACATCCTTGCGAAAACTCAAATGCTGGACGCTGCCACGCGGCGCGGCGCCATAAAGCCAGCGACGCAACCCTTGAGGTGGAACATCACTCAACGCCAGCAGTGCGGCAACGGTACGCAAGTCGGCTTCAGGCAGATCGATGCGCAAGTCGCCACTGCTTTGGACACGCGCACCATCCAATGACCGTGTGCTGTCGGCATCCTCAATGCGCAATTGCGATGCATACAACTGCCAATGATTGCGGCTTCCTTGCCAATATAGATCAGCGCGCAATCGATCCAGACCCAAACGCGGCTCCACATCCCCCGATGGCATTGCTATTGGCTGCCGCCCGCGCAAGGCAAAGTCATTTAGATCAACCAAAGCGCGGACTGCTTCGACTTGCTGCTCACGCAAATCGACCCAT
This sequence comes from Lysobacteraceae bacterium, assembly GCA_030681035.1. GTDB lineage: Bacteria > Pseudomonadota > Gammaproteobacteria > Xanthomonadales > Xanthomonadaceae. Next base: position 23,295 of record JAUXUI010000014.1, read on the forward strand.
ATCGACAGATTGCCCGTAGCAGCACGCACCTCAACCCCAGCAACGGCCAGCAACGGCGCCCACGCAGCAAGATCAACCTTGGTCCCGCCCAAAAACAATCGTCCGTCGCTACCATCACGCGCGATATCCAAGGTTGCTGATAGAGGCGAGTCGGGCTCGGCCCAGGCAGTTGCACCGGCGCCTACGCGCGTATCGCTTACCCGCATGCGCGCGCCCATGCGTGGCACGGTGAAGTCAATTCCCAACGCAGGGGCGTCGATGTGCAGCGCGGCATCCACCAATTGCAATTCACCGATGCCTTGCAACAAATCAAACGGATCGCTATCCGCAACCGTGCTGTCAGCCAGACCACGCACACCCCAGCGCCCTTCATCATCGCGCACCAAGGCCAGCGCGGCGCCGGACAGACGCAATTCGGTCAATGGCAGGCCGGGAATCAATCCCGAATAAACTGAAACCAACAACTGTGCCTCATCAATGGCAAGTCCGGTGTCTGGGTCACCAATGTGCAGGCCGGAAAGGGTGAACAATGGGCCGCGTCGGGTCCACACCGCCGCTGACGAAGCGATGCGTATGGGTTGACCCGTCTGCTCACTCAACCAGACCGCGATCTTGCCCGGATGTTGTGCTACCAACGGCAACAACTGGCTTGCCGCAGCCATCAACGTTGCAGCCAACACCAACACCAACACTACGCCATAAACCAACCAGCGGCGTGCGTGGCGAAACCTGCGATGCCACGTACCCGACATCAGCATGCTCCGGCGAATGCAGCGCAAACCCGCCGATGCTCGATGCATCCGGTGCTGGATCGATCATGTCGGCATGTGCGAAACGCTTCGCTGGCAGCTTGTCGGGCTTTGCTGGTCGAGGCGAAAATTCGGCTGCGTGAGGACAGATTTTCGCCGGATCGCCGGCGCGTAGCACCGCTACGGGTCAAGATTCGGCGGAAATATGCACCGCGCAGATGGATTTGCAGCCCGTGCCAAGTGAAGCCCGACAGGCTGCTAGGGGCTGCGCGATGACAGCCACGCATTGCCGTCGCCCGCGCAATGCGGTGATTTCTTGCGCGATGGTGGGTGGTTCTGGCCGAGCGAAGCGAAGGCATAGGCTGGCAGCGGCCCCGCTACGCGCTTTGTGTGCTGCGGCGGGCGCGGATCACGCGCTAAACTATGCGGCAATTGCCGTTCGGGTTTTCGCCCGACGACCACCTCGTTTTCAGGGAGCATCCGTTTTGATCAAGCCCCGCACCATGCCCGGCGTCATGGAGTTGTTGCCACGCGACCAGATTGCGTTCCAGCGCATGCTTGATGTGATCCGCCGCAACGATGAGCGCTTTGGTTTTCTGCCGATAGAAACGCCGGTGATGGAGTTGTCCGAGGTGTTGCTGACCAAAACCGGTGGTGAAACCGAGCGCCAGGTGTATTTCGTGCAGTCCACCGGGGCGCTGGAAAAACCGGCCGATGGTTTGCCGGAGCTGGCACTGCGTTTCGACCTCACGGTGCCGCTGGCGCGTTACGTGGCCGAGCACGAGCACGACCTGGCGTTTCCGTTCCGCCGCTACCAGATGCAGCGGGTGTATCGCGGCGAGCGCGCGCAGCGCGGGCGGTTCCGCGAGTTCTACCAGTGCGATGTCGATGTGCTGGGCAAGGATGCGCTGTCGCTGCGCTTCGATGCCGAAGTGCCGGCGCTGATCCACAATATTTTCAGCGAGCTGGACATCGGCCCGTTCACTATCCAGATCAACAATCGCAAGCTGATGCGCGGTTTTTTTGAAGGGCAGGGCATCGCCGATGCCGAGCGCCAGGGCGCAGTGCTGCGCGAGGTGGACAAGCTCGACAAGCGCGGTAGCGATGCGGTGTTCGAGACGCTGGTCGGGCCGGATTTAGCGCTGGCCCGCGATGTGGCGCAGCGGATCATGGATTTCGTGAAATTGCGCTCGACCTCGCATGTGCAGGCGTTGGCGATGCTCACCGCGCTGGGCTCCGGCAGCGACAGCTTCAACACCGGGGTGGCGGAACTGCGCGAGGTGATCGAGCTGGTACGTGCGTTTGGCGTGCCCGAGTCGAACTACTGCATCAACCTGTCGATTGCGCGCGGCCTGGATTACTACACCGGCACCGTGTACGAAACCACTTTGAATGATTATCCGCAGATCGGCTCGATCTGCTCGGGCGGGCGCTACGACAATCTGGCCGGCAACTACAGCAAATCGCATCTGCCCGGCGTCGGTATTTCCATCGGTGCCACCCGTTTGTTCTGGCAGTTGCGCGAAGCGGGTTTGTTGCGTGATGCCGATAGTTCGGTGGAAGTGCTGGTGGCGATGATGCGCGAGCAGGACTTGCCCGATTACCTGCATCTGGCGCGGGTGTTGCGGGCGGCGGGCATCAACACCGAGATGCAACTGGAAGGCAAGAAGCTGGCAAAGCAGATGCAGTATGCCGATCGCGCCGGCATCCGCTTTGTGGTGCTGGCCGGCGAGGATGAGGCGGCGCGCGGCGCGGTGACGGTGAAAGACCTGCGCCGCGCGCAGCAGTTCGAGGTCAAGCGTGACGAGCTGGCGGCGACGCTGAAGGTGGAACTGGCGCAGGCACGGGCGTTTGCCGGGGTATGAGCACGCCACCGATCGTGCTCGATGGCTGCTCGCTGACCCGTGCGCAATTGCTGGCGGTGACGCATGGCAGCGCAGTTACGTTGGATCAGGCGCAGCTGCGCAAGGTCGCGCGTGCCGCCGATTTCCTGACCGAGCAGGTGCGTTTGCAGGAGCCGATCTACGGCGTTTCCACCGGTTTTGGTTCCAATGCCGACCGCCTGCTCGGCGCGCATCCGCTGCGCGATGAATTGCCGGGTGCGACGCCTTCGGGGCGCTCGCTCACCGCCGAGTTGCAGCACAACCTGATCGTCACCCACGCAGTGTGTACCGGCGAACCGTTCGCCGATGATGTGGTGCGCACGATGCTGGCGATCCGCATCAATACGCTGATGCGCGGGCACTCGGGCATCCGCCCATCCACCTTGCAGGCGCTGGCCGACCTGCTCAATGCCGGTGTGGTGCCGGTGGTGCCAAAGCTGGGCTCGGTCGGCGCCAGTGGTGATCTGGCGCCGTTGTCGCATCTGGCGATCGTGCTGCTGGGCGAGGGCGAGGCGTTCTATCAGGGCGAACGCTTGCCCGGCGCACAGGCACTGCAACGCGCCGGGCTGGCACCGATTACGTTGTCGCTGAAGGAAGGGCTGGCGCTGAACAACGGCACCGCGCAGATGCTCGCGACGGCGGTGCTGGCGCTGGATCGGCTGGAGCACTTGCTCGATAGCGCCGAGTTGGCCGGTGCAATGACGCTCGATGCGTTCGCCGGCCGTGGCCGGGCGTTTGATGCGCATGTTCACGCGCTGCGCCCGCATCCGGGGCAGGTGGCCAGCGCCAGTGCGCTGCGCGGCCTGCTCGATGGCTCCACCCTGCTCGATATTCCCTATCATCTGGTGCCGCGCTTCAAGCCGTGGCTGCCCGACGCCTGGGACGACGCCGAGGCGCGCGAGCTGCGTTTTGACATCGGCTGGGATTGGGTGCCGCTGAGCCAGCGTCACGGCCGCGAGCGGTTTTATCAGCGCTTCCGGCCGTTTCGTGGCGGCAAGAAGCACCAGCCGCAGGACAGCTATGCGCTGCGCTGCATGCCGCAGGTACACGGCGCGGTGCGCGATGCGCTGGCGCAGGCGCAGCGGGTGATCGACATCGAACTCAATGCGGTTACCGATAACCCGCTGTTGTTTCCCGATCTGGCCGATGCCCGCCATATCGAGGACCAGGTAGTGTCGGCTGGGCATTTTCACGGCATGCCGCTGGCGCTGGCGATGGCCTACATCAAGGCTGCGATTCCGGTGCTGGCCAGCATTTCCGAGCGGCGTTTGAACAAGCTGGTCGATCCGGCCACCAACGATGGCCTGCCGGCATTCCTGATCGGCAATGAGGACGCCACCGAGTCGGGGTTCATGATCGTGCAATACACCGCCGCCGCGCTGGTCAATGATCTGGCCACGCGCGCGCACCCGGCCTGTGTGTACTCGATACCGACCAGTGCCAATGCCGAAGACCATGTGTCGATGGGCGCCAACGAGGCGCGCCATGTGCTCGACATGACCCACGACTTGGCGCGAGTGCTGGCGCTGGAGTTGTACACCGCCGCGCAGGCACTGGATTTGCGCCGCGACATGATCAACGCTGCGCGCGCGTTGGCGCGGCGCAGTGATGCCGCGCAATTCGCCAGCAAGGTGGCTGGTGCGCCGGCGCCGGGCACCGCCGCCTATCCGGCGTTTGTGGCCGAGGTGGAAGGCCTGCGCAAGGAACTGGCCGATTGCCCCGCGTTTGCGCCAGGTGCGGCAGTCGCACGGGCGCTGGCGGCGCTACGCCAACACATCGCCTTCATGCCGGTGGATCGCGCGATGGATGGCGATATCCGCGTTGCAGTGCAGTTGATCGAGAGTGGCGAGTTGTTGCGTGCGGCACGGGTTGAACCGCACAGCTGAGATCGCGATCAACGTGCTCAGCAGGTAGCGTCACTTGGCGCGATGCGTCAGTTACCCTTGCCATTGCCCAGTGCGGCCATAATGCCCATGCCTACATTCGCTGGTTCCAGATACTTCGTGTTCAACTCGACTGCCGTTTGGCATGGCATGCATAGTGTGCCTGTTGCTGGAGGCTGGAGCGGTGCTGTTGCTCGCATTTTGGGATAGTGCGAATCGCGCGTCGGCTATCATCGCTGTGCTCGCCACCTACGGTTTTGGTGCGCTGCTGGCCGGATGGCTGCTTGCGGTGGTGATGCATTTGCTGGTCGAGTTTGGCGCCGTGTTGCTGGGTGCCCGCATGATTCGTTCACTGACGGCAGCCAGAAGTTTCATTGTCGCCCACAGGGTGGGCTCCTACAGGGAGCGTTCACCGCTTCCGTGGGAGCGCGCCTGCGCGCGAAGCGCTTTCGCCAGTTCGTTCGCCGGCAGGCCGGCTCCCACAGAAGCGCTGGCTCGCACCGGCGTGCAACACAGTTGCTCCTACAGCACGCTGTTTCATTGTCGCCCACAGGGTGGGCTCCTACAGGGAAATATCTTCGCTTGTTGTAGGAACCCACCCTGTGGGCGACCAACGTTATGCTACGGCAAGGTCAGTGCCACGGTGTCGTTTACTCGCTGACAACTATCGTCGATATCGGACAGCACTAGCGCAGGGGTGTGGCGAAGTAATTGGTCAGGTGTCGATACTGTTTGCATGGCCAACAAACCACCGGTAGTCACCCCAGCAAAAGCCGGGGTTTATGTTGACGTTCATGCGTGCGATGCCGGCACGGCGGCGCAAATAGAACTGCTGCGGTTTTTCTGGATTATCGGCCGATGGTGTTGGCGATGATCACCTCGACGCGGCGATTCTGCTGGCGGCCAGTCGCAGAATCGTTGCCGGATACCGGATAGCCTTCACCTTTGCCTAGGGTGCTGACTCGATAGGCAGCAATGCCCTGGCCGACAAGGTAGGTTTTTACCGAATCAGCGCGACGCTGCGACAAGTTCATGTTGAAGCTCTCGCTACCGGTGCTGTCGGTATGCCCTTCGATGGCCACGGTGCGATCCGGATACTCGTTGAGGAACGCGGCGAGCTTGCTGAGGTTGCTGGTGGCACCACCCTTGAGTTCGGCGCGACCGGTGGCAAACAACACGTCGCCGAGGGTAACTACCAGCCCACGATCGGTTTCACGCGCATTGAGTTCGGCGATCTGTTGCTTCAATGCGGCATTTTGCAGGCGCGCTGCGTCGGCAACCACCAGTGCCTGATCGGCCTGGCTGCGTGCGATGTTGGCATCAACGTGGGCGCGGTCGGCTTCGTTGGTGCGTGCTTGCAGTCGCATGCTGTCGCGTTCATCGCTGAGCACTTTGCGGTGATCCACCAGCATTCGGCTTTGCGCCAGTGCAACAGCGGTATCCACCTTGCGTTCGGCCATGAAGACGCGATGATTGGTCAGTGCGTCGTCTTTGCTGGGCGTTTCAGCGGCGCGTACTGCGGCTTCGGCTTCCTCGATGGCAATTGGCGCGCGGCTGGCCAATTGCGGGTTGGCCTGCAATTGACTCAGTTTCTGGCGTACACCGATTGCTGCGTCGGGTTTGCTCGGTGTGCTGGAACACGCAACCATCAGCAACGAGGCAATGGCGGTGGTGAGTAGCGGGGTTACGATGTTGGTTCGCGTGTTCATCGGCGGGCTCCCTGGTTACGCTGTATTTCCTGTTGCATGGCGTCGATGCTTTTTTTCATCTCGTCATTGATGGCGCTGGCTTGTACAAAGTCGGCCTTGGCAGATGCCAATTCGGCGTCTGCCAGCGACTGCTCGGCAAGGCGCTTGGCCAGTACCATTTGCTCGTTTCGTGCGGCATTGCGTGCAGCAGTGAGCTTGGCTCTGGCTTCGATCAGTTCGGGTGCGGCAAACTCGGATGCACGATCCCGCTCGGCGTTGCCGATGGCAATTTCAGCGGCTTGCAACGCTTGCTCAGGTGCTGGTGGAGTGCTGGCACAACCAGCGAGCGCAAGCAGGCCCGCCATCAGCGCCGCTGTCGGCAGCAGCGGAATGCGGTTGAGGAAATGAAATCGTGGCAATTGGCGGGTCATGGGGGTGTCCTGGTTGAAATCGCCGTGACTTTCCGCAATTCGACCCGGCGACGGGAATCGAAAGCGCTGTTGACGCCATCCCTGGAGCACGTGGTTTCGCTTAGCGCCGGGACGCTGGTTTTCGCTCATCACCGCTCAGCAGGCATCCTGAGTTTCGACTTCGGCGCCGCTTGCGTCGGTGCGCTGGCGCACCCATGACGCTACAAGCAAGCACGTGTCATCGCGCGCTCGTGCGTCGTCGCTGCGGACCAATCCGACATGTCGGCGTGATCCGAGGTATCAGATGCACACACATAAAAAACCGCCGCGCAGCCTCGTTCAGAGGTTGTGCGGCGGTTTGCTTGAGTAATGCCGGGTCGCCGCGCGTGGAGCGGCAACCGGAATGCTTCAGTCGTGTTTCTTGAAGAACGCGGAGACCTGTTTGTCGGCTTCGTCGCGAGTGATTGCATAGCGCTCCTGAACCAGTCCGGTCAGCTTTTGCGCATGGCCTTCGGATTTGAGCAACTCGTCTTCGGTCAACTTGCCCCAGACGATCTTGGCGGCGCCGACATGCTGCTTCCACTTGCCCTTGATCTCATCAATGCTGGGCAGGCTCATGGGCTGGTCTTTGTTGTTCTGGCGGCTATGGGCGCCTTCGCGGGTGCTGCCTTCGCTTGAGCAATTGCAACAACTGCCGTTGCCGCGTTGTTGGATGCTGCTTTTGCGTTTGTGATCGGGGCGGGGGAGCAGCAAGAGTCAGTATGCTTGTCTGGCTTTTTCATGGCGACCTCGTATGAACACCCGCGCCGTGCGAAGTCGCGCAGCATCAGGTGGGTGGGGCCCGTGCATAGTGAGATTGTCGCCGCGACGCGTCCGTGCGCTGTCGCACCCAGCGGTGCCATCGCGCTGGAGCCATTGACGATTGATTCAGGGAAGTGCGCTGTCGTGCGCTGCTCAGAACCGGAACAGGGTGTACTCGGCCTTGGCGCGCTTGAGCAGTTGATTCGGGTCCTTGTTCTTGTCCCATTCGCTCAGCGCGTCGAGCTCGGCTGAGTTGTGGAACAGCAGCAACTGCCCCTGCACGATTTCAAAGCGGGTTGGATCGATGGCAACGCGCCGGCCAAGGGCGAGGCTGTAGGGACAGTATTCGCCGAACACCGGTGCATAGTGCTTCGGGTCGGCTGCGAACTTCGCCAACTGCTCGGCCGATGCGAGGTAGTACACCTTGCCTTCATAGGTGCTTTGGAACTCGGGCTTGCCCTTTTCCGGCAGGTTTTTTTCAAAGTACGAAACCGGGCTGTAGCCCTCGATTGCGAGGTTGGCGAGCTCGGGTGCCTTGGCCGGTTCCGGCCCGGCTTCGACATGCAGGTTCAAAGGCGCGGGTTTTGCCTGGCCTGCTGTCTGCGCATTGGCGTTGGGAAGGAGTAGCAAGATGCCGAAGACGAGGCCGAGAGCCGTGTAGAGTTGCCGCATGATTGCCTCCAATGGTGACCGGTAGCGATGTATGTTGCGCTTTTCGGCCGGACGAACCCCTGTTTCGACGCACGGATGAGCGATTTGGTTCCCGAGTGTGCAAGTGCAGTGTGTCGCACTCGGCGCAAGTCTGCATCGCGGGCATCGCAGGCATCGCCGTATCGCTGCGCGAAGCTATGCCTTTGCTACGCCAGGTCGCCCACAGGGTGGGCTCCTACAGGGACAGACCACCGTTTTTGCGCGACCGGCTCGTGCAGATGTGCGTTGAGGTTCTTTTGTAGGAGCCCACCCTGTGGGCGACCCGCTACTGGCCGAAACGAAACAGGTGCTCGGCATTGACTGTGGTCGCCTCGGCGATGTGCGCTTCGGACGTGCCACGCAGTTGCGCGACCACGCTCAGCACATCGAGCAGGCGTGCGGGTTCATTGCGCTGGCCCTGATGGCCGCAGTCGTCGTAGGATGGGTAGAGCGTAGCGAAACCCATCAACTACATCATTGCAACTTGATCGATGGGTTTCGCTACGCTCTACCCATCCTACGAATTGAGTGTCGTTCTACCTTGAACTGCGTCGTTCGCTGGTAAGGCGCTTCATTGGCATAGGCTGGCGCGTAGCCCAGCTACTGCCCGAATCGAAACAGGTGCTCGGCATTGACTGTGGTCGCCTCGGCGATGTGCGCTTCGGACGTGCCACGCAGTTGCGCGACCACGCTCAGCACATCGAGCAGGCGTGCGGGTTCATTGCGCTGGCCCTGATGGCCGCAGTTGGGCTGGTCAGGCGCATCGGTTTCCAGCAATAGCTGATCCAGCGGCATCGATGCTACCAGACGACGCAACCGATGGGCACGCGGATACGTCAGCGGGCCACCCAGGCCGAGATGGAAACCCTGTTGCCACAGTTGCCGCGCCTGTTCTTCACTTCCGGAAAAGCTGTGTACCACGCCGCGCAGCTTGCCAACGCGACGGATGCTGGCGATCACCTCGTCCACCGCGCGCCGTGCGTGGATGATCAGCGGCAAATTGAATTCACGCGCGATGCGTAACTGAGCATTGAAGTAGTGACGCTGCAGGTCGGGGTCGATGCCGTCCACGAAAAAGTCGAGACCACATTCACCCACGGCCTGCGGCTGCTCGCGGGCAATCCAGTCGGGCAGGGCGTCGAGATGTTGCGGGCGGTGTTCGGGCAAGGCCATCGGATGCAAGCCGTAGGCAGGAAACAAGCCGTCATGGCGTGCGCAGACCGTGCGCAATTGCGGCCACGAGGCAAACGCGATGGCTGGCACGATCTGGCGGGTGACCCCAGCAGCGCGCGCCCGCGCGATCACCGCATCGCGGTCGCGGTCGAACTGCGCCACATCGATATGGCAGTGGCTGTCAGTCAGCATCGCGGCTGGCATCGGGTTTGCGCCGCCATGCCGCAAACAGCAGTGTGCCCAACGCCAGCAAGATTTCGTCGATGAATGGCAGCGGGTCGGGAATCAGTACGTTCAGCACAAACAGGCCAAGCGTGAGCATGAACAAGACCGGAAAACGGAGCTTGCGGGCGAAATGCAGAATCGGTGCGAGTATCAGTTGTTTCATGCCGGCTCCCGATAGCGATGTTTGTTGATTCAGGCTGCGGTTCAGCTTGCGAGGTTTCTAATGGCGCCGCAGCCAGTGCTGCATTGTCACTTCATCTTGAGGGATAGCCCATGAACAAACCAATCGTTATTGCAGTTATCGCCGTTCTGGTGGGTGGGTCCGCGATGGCGGCCTACCAGAGCCGTCTGTTCGGCGATTATGCCGACATCGTCAAGGTTGATGAAATCACCAAGACGATCAATGTCAAGGGCGAGGTGCTCGATGCCACGCCGATTACCGAGTCGCGCAGCGGGCCGCGCGAGGTCTGCGAAGACAAGGTGGTTGAATATCAGGTGCAGCCGAAGGACCCGAACAAGATCGCCGGTACGGCCATTGGCGCGGTGGCCGGCGGCTTGCTGGGTAACCAGATCGGTGGCGGCACCGGCAAAACCATTGCCACCGTTGCGGGTGTTGCCGGCGGTGCTTATGCCGGGCGCAAGATCCAGGAAAACCAGCAGGAGGCCAATGCGCGCACCGAGTCGCGGGTTGAGCGCTCGTGCCAGACCATCACCGAAACCCGCGATGAAGTGGTGGGTTACGAGGTGACCTATGTGGTGGATGGCGAGACCACCACCCAGCGCTTCAACAAGAAGCCGGGCGCGACCGTTTCGCTGGGCAAGAAGCCGGTGGTAGTGGCCTACGATGTGACTTACCGTTACAAGGATCAGGTCAACACCCTGCGCATGAAAAATGATCCGGGCGAGGTGGGCGGCCGCTTGCCGGTGAAGGATGGCGCGGTAGTGGTGGATAGCGAGGGCTGAGCCAGTGCGGCTGCGTTTTCGTCGCGGCTTGTGATTCTCGTCATTCCCGCGCAGGCGGGAATCCAGCGGCACCGGTCTGAAAGGCTCTGGATTCCCGCCTGCGCGGGAATGACGGTACTTTTAGGAAGTGTCATTGGGTTCTGCGGTGTTTTTCCGATCGCATGGGACACACTGCTCGTGCGTCAGTAAGGTCGCCCCGGTACACTATGCGGCTTCCCTCTCGCGTGTGTTACCGCCATGGCCCTCGATCCGACCGACCTGTTCGATATCCGTTCCCTGCTCAGCGACGAGGAGCGCGCGGTGCAGGACGCCGTGGCGCGCTTCACCAATGAACGGGTATTGCCGATCATCGGCGATTGCTTTGAGCAAGGCCGCTTTCCGCGCGAGTTGATCCCGGAAATCGCCAGCATGGGGCTGCTCGGTTCCTCACTGCCCGAGCAATACGGTTGCGCCGGCCTCAACGGCGTCAGCTACGGCCTGATCTGCCAGGAACTGGAACGCGGTGATTCCGGCATCCGCAGTTTTGTCTCGGTGCAAAGCTCGTTGTGCATGTACCCGATCTTCGCCTACGGCAGCGAGGAGCAGCGCCAGCAATACCTGCCTGGCATGGCGCGCGGCGAGATCATCGGCTGCTTCGGCCTCACCGAACCGCACGGCGGCTCCGACCCGGCCAACATGAAGACCAGCGCCAGGCGTGATGGTGGCGACTGGATCATCAATGGCGCCAAGATGTGGATCACCAACGGCAACGTGGCGCAGATCGCCATCGTCTGGGCGCAGACCGAAGACGGCATCCAGGGCTTCATCGTGCCCACCGACGCGCCCGGTTTCGCCGCCCAGGAAATTCACAAGAAGATGAGCCTGCGCGCATCGGTGACCTCGGCGCTGTTCTTCGACAACGTGCGCGTGCCCGATGCCCAGCGCCTGCCCGATGTGCGCGGCCTCAAGGGCCCGCTGGGCTGCCTCACGCAAGCGCGTTACGGCATCACCTGGGGCCCGATCGGTGCGGCCATTGCCTGCTTTACCGAAGCCACTGAATACGCCAAGCAGCGCATTTTGTTCAACCGCCCGCTTGCCGCCAATCAGGCGGTGCAGCTCAAGCTGGCCGACATGGCGCGGCGCATCACCCTGGCGCAATTGCTGAGCCTGCAACTCGGGCGCCTCAAGGACGCCGGCACCATGCAGCCCACGCAAGTGAGCCTGGCCAAGTGGAACAACGTGCGCATGGCCATCGACATCGCCCGCGAAGCACGCGACATCCTTGGCGGCGCCGGCATCACCACCGAGCATTGCCCGATCCGCCACGCCCTGAATCTGGAATCGGTGATCACCTACGAGGGCACCGAAACCGTGCATCAACTGGTGGTCGGCCGTGAAGTCACCGGCATCAATGCGTTCTGAGCGAGCCACGAGATGGCGCCTTCACCACCGCTGATTGCTCCCGCAGCGGCCGTGCAGGCAACATTGAGCGCCATCGTGCCGACGCTGCACCACCACTGCCGCGAACCGTGGTGGCTGATCGGCAGTGCGGCCTTGCATGTCGCCGGGGTGCCGGATATCGCGGTGCATGATATCGACGTGCTGGTTTCCGATGCCGACGCCGTGCGCCTGCTCGCCCATTGGCACGAGCGCATCGACAACGCGTTCCAACCCGAACGCAGCGACCTGTTCCGCTCGCGCTTCGGCCGCATCAGCGGCTTTGCGCTGCCGCTGGAGGTGATGGGCAATCTGGAGTTGTTTCGCGATGGCACATGGCAACCGGTGCGCCCTGCAGACCGTGAGGTGGTTGAATGGCGCGGATTGTCGGTGCCGGTGCCCAGCCTCGTCGCGCAGTGCGCGATTCTCGAATCCTTTGGCCGGGCCAAGGATATCGCCAGGGCGCACGCCGTCAAACAGATGCTGCGTGCGCGGGGCCAGCGCTGATGCCATTCCACACCATCAACAAACGTGGCCGTACGCCATGGGCATGTGCTGCGAGGTGCTGTCTTTGCTGTTAACAGTTCGCCGAGCAGGTGCATGCTTCGCTCAGTCAACGCTTCACCAAGGCGATAACCCATAATTGGACGCACCGGATTGTTCGCAGTTCATCAACGCAAGCCAGGTTTTGGTTTGACTCACCCGGTTGGAATTGGCAATTGGAGATGCTTCGGTGGCCACGTCGAGTGAGCAGATGGTGAGCAAAGTCCCCGAAGTCACGTTGATGTTCTGGATGATCAAGATCGCCGCCACCACGCTCGGTGAGACTGGCGGCGATGCTGTGTCGATGTCGATGAACCTCGGCTACCTCGCCGCCACCGGCATTTTCGCTGCGATATTTGCTGTCGCCGTAGGCGCCCAGATTGCCGCCAAACGGTTCCATCCGTATGTCTACTGGATCGCCATCATTGCCACCACCACCGTTGGCACTACGCTCGCCGACTATGCAACCCGTTCCCTGGGCATCGGCTATGCGGGAGGCAGTCTGCTCCTGTTGGCACTGCTCATTGGCTCACTGGCGGCGTGGTATCGCACGCTGGGCACGGTGTCGGTGGGTTCTGTCAGCACACCCCGAGCCGAGATGTTTTACTGGGTAACCATCATGTTCTCGCAAACGCTTGGCACCGCGCTTGGCGACTGGACAGCCGATACTGCCGGGCTGGGTTACGTTGGGGCTGCGCTGGTGTACAGCGCGCTGTTGCTGCTGATCGCCGGTGCGTATTTTCGCACCGGTATTTCTCGCACATTGCTGTTTTGGGCTGCTTTCGTACTTACCCGGCCGCTGGGTGCGGTGGTCGGAGATTTTCTTGACAAACCGCTCGCGGATGGTGGTTTGGCTTTGAGTCGCTATGCCGCGTCGGCGGTACTGCTGGCCTTCATTGCCGCCTGCATTGTGCTGTTCAAGCACAAGGCGGCAAGCAGGAGTCATTGACCCATCGCGAACCATGGCATGAGATCTACAGCGATTCGCGGGATGTACGGCGTTGTTGTCGATATTTGCGGGTCTTTGATTGGCTCCGTGCCCAGTGCGCACGATGCGACTATTGCACCTCGCACTGCGACGGGTCAGCGGGTGTGGAGAGGCTTTCACGCAGTTTTTGCTGCGCCTGTACTTCATTGAGCTTTTCTCGTTGCGGCAAGTACAGCGCATCGACCTGACGCAGCACTTTCGCCTGCGCATCGGCCGATAATCGCTCTCTGGCCGCGTCGAGATCGGCCTGAGCCGCTTCAAAACGAATGCCGTATCGCGCCATCAAGTCGGCATACAGCACGAACTTGGCGTCGTCGGCAATGCGGAATGGCGGATTAAGCCTGACCACGCGGCGATGATCGCCGAAAATGCGCGCCAGTGTGATCAGTGCGGCCGGGTCGCCGCGCTTGGCGGCTTCTTCCAGCCACGGTATCGCCACCCGTTTGTAATCGGCCCAGCGGTCGAGGTCGCGCAGGAATTGGCTTGGATCCAATGCCGGGGCCAGTACGGCGCGCAACCGCAGTTCCGGCATGGCCTGCGCAGCCTGCATTTCCAGCGCAAATGTCGTATCAAGCTGTTCGTCGCTGAGGCCGTCACACCCCTTGTCAAGGGAGCGACCAAATTGCTCGATCCATGCAATGTTGTTCACCAGTGAATTGGCAGGCTCGTTCATTTGCGCGCTGATCTCGATCAGTTCTTGTGCCGATTGCATCTGTTTTCTGGCGGTGGCGCAGCGCTTGAGCGACTGGCCAAGCCAGCATGCCGCGCGGGCGTCGCCGCGTTGGACGCGGCTATATAGCGCGTCGAATACTTCGGCTACATTGGTATCAGTGGAGGGTAGCGGATCGGCGAAAATCGGCTCAGGCGCAGTGGCATTGGCAAGGGTTTTATCGCCCTGCTGCATTGCGCCGTGATCGGCTGACGATGACGGATCACTTGATGCGGCCATCAGGTTTTCGGCGGTCTGCAGAAGCGATGGTTCAGCCGGTGATTGCGAACGCAGCAGCGCGTAAACCAACAGCGCGGTCAGTACCATCAGCATTAACAGCGTTACGATTCGCGAGGGCTTTTTGGTAGCGGTTTTACCCATGTGTAAAATCCGGTGGGTGGCGATAGTGGCAGTGAGCTTGTCCATGCAGTCATCGTCTGTCAACGTGCATTTTCCCGGACATGCCTTCTGCCATCGTTCGCGCGTCGGGCATATGGCTGGCCAGATGGCCGCTGAATGTGTCGATACGTGTGAGGCGCCATACTGATCTATTGGCTGATAGCTTCATCTCAAAATCACCCGAAGAACCGGATGAGGGTTCAACACCAATCAGGTTCCTGATTAGTGTCGAACCTCAGCTGACTTTGCCCCTCTCCCCCCCCGAGACAAGCAGAGACTTGGCAGGCGTTTCTTGCCTGCCTAGTCGGTTGCTTGGTAGCCGTATCAGAGGGGTTGCAGAGGGTTTAACGTAAGCGTGACGGTAATTTTCTTGCGCCGCACCCTCATCCGGCCCTTCGGGCCCAATCCACCCAAGTCAAGGCTCAGTCGTAGGATGGGTAGAGGCCGCTCTTGCGCATCCATGCGCTCGCGGCACTCGGGCATCCTGCCCATCGCGCAGCGAAACCCATCGATTACATTTGGCAATGATGGGTTTCGCTGCGCTCTACCCATCCTACGTCACTTTTCCTTTGCGTCTTTTGCGTCCTTTGCGGACCGGGAGCTTTATGTTTAACCCGTGATCCCGTGGTCCCGTGGTCCCAGATACAATACGCAGCTTTCCCTCGCGATCTTTTCCATGTCTGCCACTCCGCCGATCATTCCCGCCCGCATGAAGGGCCTCAACCGCGCGGAAATCTGCGACCGCAACTTCAGTGAGTTCGTCGAAAACTGGGCGGGCGCGGTGGCGGCAGCGCCCACGGACGATGCGCCGGTGTTGCCTGGCAGCGCTTGTTCGGCGGCCGATTTTCGCGCGCTATTCGAGTCGCAGTTGATCTCGCGGCACCTCGATCTGATGGCACGGGTGCTGCGGGTGCAGAACAAGGTTTTCTACACCATCGGCAGTTCCGGGCATGAAGGCAATGCGATGGTGGCGCGGCTGACGCGCCATACCGATCCGGCGTTCCTGCACTACCGCAGCGGCGGCTTCATGGCCGAGCGTTTTCGCAAGCTTCCGGGTATGGACCCGGTGATGGATTCGGCGCTGAGCTTTGCCGCCAGCCAGGACGATCCGGCGTCCGGTGGCCGGCACAAGGTGTGGGGCAGCAAGCCGTTGTGGGTGTTGCCGCAGACCTCCACCATCGCCTCGCATCTGCCCAAGGCGCTGGGTACGGCGGTGGCGATCGAGCAGGCGCGGCGCATCGGCCATGTGTTGCCGATCCCTGACGACAGCATCGCGATCTGCTCGTTCGGCGATGCCTCGGCCAACCATGCCAGCGCGCAGACCGCCTTCAACACCGCCAGCTGGACGGCGTACCAGAAGTTGCCGGCACCGGTGTTGTTCGTGTGCGAGGACAATGGCATCGGCATCTCGGTGAAAACGCCGAGCGGCTGGATTGCTGCCAGTTTTTCGCAGCGGCCGGGCCTTGATTATTTCTACGCCGATGGCCTCGATCTGGCGAACGGCTACGCCCAGGTTGCGCGGGCGGTGGAGCATTGCCGGCGCACGCGCCGACCGACCTTCCTGCACCTACGCACCACCCGCATCATGGGGCATGCTGGCACCGACTTTGAGATCGAGTGGCGCAGCATCGAAGAACTGGTGGCGCTGGAAGCCACCGACCCGCTGCTGCGTTCGGCGCATATTGCGCTGGCTTCGGGGCTGATGACGCGCGCGCAGGTACTGGCGCTGTACGAGGCTACCCGCAAGCGTTGTTTCGCTGCCGCCGAGGAAGCCGACCGCCGGCCAAAGATCACCACATTGGCCGAAGTCGTTCGGCCGCTGGCACCCTACACGCCGGACGCGGTGGCGGCGGAAGCTGCAAGAGCTGGCGATTCCGAGCGCCGCTTGTCGGTGTTCGGTGGTGAAGCCAGGCTGCCGGAAAAGCAACCGCCGCGGCATCTGGCGATCCAGATCAACAACGCGCTGCACGATCTGTTCTGCAAGTACCCAGAAACGCTGTTGTTCGGTGAGGATGTCGCGCAAAAGGGCGGAGTGTATACCGTCACCAAGGGGCTGCAAAAATCCTTCGGTGGCAAGCGCGTGTTCAATACGTTGCTCGACGAGACCATGATCCTCGGTCTGGCACAGGGCTTCGCCAGCATGGGCATGTTGCCGCTGCCGGAAATCCAGTATCTGGCGTATTTTCACAACGCCTGCGACCAGATTCGCGGCGAAGCCTGTTCGTTGCAGTTCTTCTCCAACGACCAATTCCGCAACCCGATGCTGGTGCGCATGGCCGGGCTGGGTTACCAGCGCGGTTTCGGCGGCCACTTCCACAACGATAATTCGATCACCGCGCTGCGCGACATCCCGGGGCTGGTGGTGGGTTGCGCCAGCCGTGGCGATGACGCGGCGATGATGTTGCGCACGCTGGCGGCGCTGGCCAAGGTCGATGGCCGGGTGAGCATCTTTCTCGAACCCATCGCCCTGTACATGACCAAGGATTTGTACGAGGCTGGCGATGGCTTGTGGTCAACCGCCTATCCGTCGCCGGATCAGGCGCTGACGCTGGGCGAAGGCCGCGTGTATGCGCCGGAGCAGGGCGATGGCAGTGATCTGGTGATCGTCAGCTATGGCAACGGCGTGCCGATGAGCCTGCGTGCAGCGCGCACAATTGCCAACACCCATGGCTGGTCGGTGCGGGTGCTGGATTTGCGCTGGCTGGTGCCGCTCAACGCCGACTGGATTGTGGCGAATGTGCGCGGCGCGAAGCGCATTGTGGTGGTGGATGAAGGCCGCCACAGCGCCGGTGTTGGCGAGGGCGTGATCACGGCACTGGCCGAAGCGGGCTTGGGCAACGTATCGATGCGGCGTGTGGTCGGTGTTGATACCTACACGCCGTTGGCCGGCGCTGCGTTTTTGGTGCTGCCCGGCGAAGCCGATATCGCGACCGCCGCCGCCGGGTTGGCGTGAGTTGTCGCGGGCGACGCTGGTGATTGCGCCGGGTTATTGCGCGGCTGGTTCGGTGTAACCGAAGAACCCGCGCAGCATGTTCTGGTTGCCTTTGTAATCGTCAGCGCTGGCAGGCACGAACTGGGTGGTGCCGATCTCGTTGATGACGTTGTACAGCGACTCGTCGTCATTGAGTTTCAGCAGTGCATCGCGCACCGCGGTCTTGACTTCTTCGGGCACCGTGCTGGCAGCGGAAAATGCGCGTCCGGGCAGGCTTCGGCTGTTGTGCATTTCAACCAGGTTCGGGTAGAGCTGCGCGATGTACAGCGGCACCATCGCGGCATCGGCTTCACCGGCAAAAATCATTTCCACGCCGTCCTTCCAACTGGCAGCGGTGGACAACACCTCGGGCTGGGTGATCGGGTTGCGGAACAGTTCGACCAGCAACGCGTAGCCCATGCTGGGCGAGGGCATGCTGACCACTTGATGGCCGATCAGCGCATTGACACCGCGATCAGCCACCTCGGGTTGTGCGATCAGTGCGTAAACCGATGGCTCGATCGTTCGCGCCAACGGCACAAAGCCGAAACGCTGGGCCCGGTAGTCGGTGAACTGTGCTTCCTCGAACGCGAAATCGACCGGCTTGTTGGTGCGCATATCGCGCCACAGCAGATGGTAATTGCTCGGGTAGTGCAGCACGAAATTTTGCCCGGTTGCTTTTGACAGGTACTCCAGCAACGGCTGATAGACATCGTGTGCCTGCTCGGCCGGATAGCTTGGCTCCACCGATACGGTGTAGTCCGCGGCAAGGGTGGGGCCAGTTGCGGCAATGACGCCGAGCACCAATCCGACAAGCCTGCTTCGACCTGAGATGTTCCGACCCGACATAAATCGCCCTCCCGATTTGCAACGGATAACATCAAGTTGTTGTTTTTCCGACCGCTGTTCGATTGCTATCGATGCAACCGCCCAGCCATGCCGCAGTCCCCACGTTCAGTGCGTAACATAACCGTGTTGCCGCGATAAGACCATGTTTGTCGTGCGGGCAGGGTTCAGCGCGGTTCAGCGCCGCGCGGCAGCGGCGGTGGTGCAAACGCCAATTGCTGAACCTCGCAGCCTCCGGCAATCAGTGTTTCCGGCCGATCACTCGGCAACACCGCCAATGCTTGCCAGCCATTGTCAGCCTGCTCGGCGCACACCACGGTGCCCAGCGTGCGGCCGTTGCACGATACCTCGCTACCCGCAGCCAGCGCGCTAACCGAGCACAGGCGCACCAAGCCACGCTTGGCCTGCCCCAGAAAGTGGGTGCGCGAGACGATTTCCTGGCCTGGGTAACAACCTTTTTTCACACTGTAGGCAGCCAGCCGATCCAGCGACAGCATTTGCGGGGTCCAGCTATCGATCTGGCTGCTTTCCAGCCACGGCAGACCCTGTGCGATGTCGGCCAACCGCCAGTGCCGCTGCGCCTCGGCATCGGCTGCAATCGGCTGATCGAACAGGCACAGCGCGCGTGCGGGTTCGCTGCCCAGTGGCAGACACGCCAGCGCATTTGCTGGGCTCGGCGTTGTCTGCGCGGCAAACACGCCAACCACACTGATCTCGCCGACAGCGCGCACGCTGAGCTTGCTGCGAAATACGAAACGCTGCCATTGCGCCGCCAGTGCCTCGGCATCGCCGCCGCGCACAATGGCCAGCAAGCGATCAGGTTCCGACAGCAGCAGTGCGAACAGCGCCTGCAACCGCCCTTTGGCGCTGAGCCAGCCATCCCATTGCCATTGGCCGGGTGCCAGCGCGCGCACGTCATTCATGAATTGCGCCTGTGCAAAGGCAATCGCATCAGGCCCTTGCAGTGAAATCACCGCGTGATCGGGCAGGCAAAACGGGGTGTCTGGCTTGAAAGACATGGTTATCAAGACTACTCTTTCCGGGTTATGCATCGCACCGACATGATAGGCCAAGCGGCCACGCCCGAAGCCCCACCCGAACCAATGCCGGATGGTAGCGGGTCATTGCCGCCCGAGATCGGTGGCCGCGATGGCCCCGAGCCGACGCGCTACGGCGACTGGGAAAAGAATGGCCGCTGCATTGATTTCTGACCCGGGCTTCACATCGCATCTGTCACCCTCCCATCCTGCTGCCACAGTGCCCAAACCATGACTACGCATCAACGCCCCTTGTCCCCGCATTTACAGGTGTATCGCTGGCAGATCACCATGCTGATGTCGATTGCGCACCGCGCTTCGGGTGTGTTGCTCACGATTGGCGCACTCGGCCTGGTGGGCTGGCTGCTGGCACTGGCCTCGGGGCCAGTGGCTTATGAACAGTGGCGGGCGATGGCATCCTCGCTGGCGGGCCAGATGGTGTTGTTTGCACTGTGTGCAGCACTGGTTTATCACCTGCTCAACGGTCTTCGCCATCTACTCTGGGATAGCGGCCGGGCGCTGGATATCCCCAGCGTCTATCGCACCGGTTACACGGTGTGGGCGCTCACCCTCGTGTTCACCGCCGGCATCTGGTACGCCGCGCTCAGCGGAGGTGCGGCATGAGCATGCGTACCCCGGTTGGCCGCGCGCGCGGCCTGGGTTCGGCCAAAGAGGGCGTGGCGCACTGGACTGCGCAGCGGCTAAGCGCAGTCGCGCTGGCGCTGCTGACGCCGTGGTTCGTCTGGTTGGCCATTGGCCTGGTCGGTGCCGATCAGGCGCTGGCTGCCGCCCGGCTTGGCGAGCCGGTCAATGCCACGTTGATGCTGGCCTACGTCGGCGCGTTGTTGTGGCACGGCCAGTTGGGGCTGCAAGTGGTGATCGAAGATTACGTCGGCAATCGCGGCCTTGAGCTGTTCGCGCAGGTCGCGGTCAAGCTGGTGTTCGCGCTGGCCGGTGTCGCTGCGCTGGTGGCGATCGGTCGGCTGGCGTTCGCGTGATGATGGTCACGCATCCGTTTTCTTCAACCCTTCCCTTCCCCCTGGGTTCGGCTTTTTCTGCTGAGGCAGCAGCCGGCACCACGTTTTCGCGCAAGGCCCCCATTCGATGAGTGCATACAAGATTCATGAACACCAATACGACATGCTGGTTGTCGGCGCTGGTGGCGCCGGTTTGCGCGCCACCTTTGGCCTGGCGCAGAAGGGCCTTGCCACCGCCTGCATCTCCAAGGTGTTTCCGACCCGCTCGCACACGGTGGCGGCACAGGGCGGCATCTCGGCGGCGCTCGGCAACATGGGCGAGGACGACTGGCGTTTCCATTTCTACGACACCATCAAGGGCTCGGATTGGCTGGGCGATCAGGACGCCATCGAATACATGTGCAAAGAGGCGCCGGCTGCGGTGCTGGAACTGGAGCACTACGGCCTGCCGTTCTCGCGCACCGAGGAAGGCAAGATCTATCAGCGCCCGTTTGGTGGCATGACCACCCATTACGGCAAGGGCACCGCGCAGCGCACCTGCGCCGCTGCCGACCGCACCGGCCACGCCATGCTGCACACCCTGTACCAGCAGGCGTTGGCGCACAAGGCCGAGTTCTTCATCGAGTATTTTGCGCTCGATCTGATCATGGACGATGAGGGCACCTGTCGCGGCGTGCTCGCGCTCGATCTGTCCAGCGGCGAGTTGCATCTGTTCCGCGCCCAGGGCGTGGTGCTGGCGACCGGCGGTTACGGCCGTGCCTATTTCTCCTGCACCTCCGCGCACACCTGCACCGGCGATGGCGGCGGCATGGCGCTGCGTGCCGGCCTGCCGTTGCAGGACATGGAGTTCGTGCAGTTCCATCCCACCGGTGTCTATGGCGCCGGCATGCTGATCACCGAAGGCGTGCGCGGCGAGGGTGGTTACCTCACCAATGCCAAGGGCGAACGCTTCATGGAGCGCTATGCGCCGAACGCCAAAGACCTTGCCTCGCGCGATGTGGTCAGCCGTGCAATGACCATCGAAATCCGCGAGGGCCGCGGCGTTGGCGAGCACAAGGATCATATCCACCTGAACCTGATGCACCTCGGGCCGGAAGTGATCAACGAGCGCCTGCCGGGCATCGCCGAGACCGCCAAGGTGTTTGCCGATGTCGATGTCGCCAAGGCGCCGATTCCGGTGCTGCCGACCGTTCACTACAACATGGGTGGCCTGCAAACCAATTACCACGGTGAAGTGGTCACTCTGAAGGATGGCAATCCCGATCATGTGGTGCCGGGCCTGTATGCGATCGGCGAAGCCGCCTGTGTGTCGGTGCATGGTGCCAATCGGCTGGGTTCCAACTCGCTGCTGGATCTGGTGGTGTTTGGTCGTGCCGTGGCCAACCGTTGCGCCGCTACGCTTACACCCGGCGCTGCCCATAAACGCCTGGCCGATGATGCCTGCGAGCGTTCACTGAGCAATCTTGATGCCTTGCGCAACGCCAAGGGCAGCACGTCCACCGCCGAGCTGCGCCTGAACATGCAGCGCACCATGCAAAATCACGCGGCGGTGTTCCGCACTGGCGAAACCCTGAGTGAGGGCGTGAAAAAAATCCGCGAGGTGCATGCCGCTTTCGCCGATGTGAAGGTGTCCGACCGCTCGCTGGTGTGGAACTCGGATCTGGTCGAGACCCTGGAATTGCAGAACCTGCTCGGGCAGGCGGTGGCGACCATGGTGTCGGCCGAAAATCGCAAGGAATCGCGCGGCGCCCATGCGCGCGAGGATTTCGCCGAGCGTGACGACGTCAACTGGCACAAGCACAGCCTGTGCTGGGTCGATGGCAAGGGCGAAACCCGGATCGATTATCGCCCCGTACACATGGTTACCTTGAGCGACGATGTGGAAGTGGTGCCGCCCAAGGCGCGGGTGTATTGATCATGCAGACCGTGATGATGTGGGCAATGTTGTTTATGGGCCTGATCTGGATTATTCCCGTGATCCTGGTCGCCACATCCCGGCGTGGCAATGGCACTGAGCGGGCGATCTGGGCGCTGGTCAGTGTTGTTATCTCATGGCTTGGTTATATCGCGTTCCTGTTGAGCACTCGCAAAACTTCACACTAGAGAATCCCATGGCCGAATTCACTCTCCCCAAGAACTCCAAAATCACCAAGGGCAAGCACTTCCCGGTGAGCAACGCCAAGGGCGATGTCCGCACTTTCAAGGTGTATCGCTGGAGCCCGGATGATGGCGCCAACCCGCGGGTGGACACCTACGAGGTGGACATGGGCAGTTGCGGGCCGATGGTTCTCGATGCGCTGATCAAGATCAAGAACGAGATCGACCCGACCCTGACCTTCCGCCGCTCCTGCCGCGAGGGTATTTGCGGTTCGTGCGCGATGAACATCGACGGCACCAACACACTGGCCTGCACCAAGGCCATCGCCGATTGCGGCAAGAAGGAAGTACCGATCTACCCGCTGCCGCACATGCCGGTGGTGAAGGATCTGGTGCCCGATCTCACCCATTTCTATGCCCAGTACGCGTCGATCAAGCCGTGGCTGCGTACGCAGAGCGCGCCGCCCACCCGCGAGCGTCTGCAATCGCCGGCAGAGCGCAAGCAGCTTGATGGCCTGTACGAATGCATCCTGTGCGCGTGTTGCTCGACCAGTTGCCCGAGTTACTGGTGGAACGGCGAGCGCTACCTCGGCCCGGCGATCTTGTTGCAGGCCTACCGCTGGATCGTCGATTCGCGCGATGAAGACACCGGCGCGCGGCTGGACGATCTGGAAGACCCGTTCAAGCTGTACCGCTGCCACACCATCATGAACTGCACTCGCACCTGCCCGAAGGGCTTGAATCCGGCCAAGGCGATTGCCGAAATCAAGAAGCTGATGCTCGAGCGGCGCTCGGTCTAGTGCCGGCGGCAACGCTGGTGAGTGACGACTTGACCTTGCGCCGTCTGCGCTGGCGTTGCCGGCGCGGTATGCGCGAACTGGACGTGCTGATGCTGCGTTACCTCGATCATCGCTGGCCGCATGCGGACGCTGCGGAGCGAACCCAATTCGAACGATTGCTGGAAACCGAAGATGACCGCCTGTGGCGCTGGATGATGCGGCGCGAGGTGGCAACTGATCACGGCCTTGCCGCGCTTGTCGAACGCATCCTTACCTTGCCGCATTGAATGGCGGCCATCGCGCTGGGCGGTGTTCGGCACGACGTTGCTGGGTGTGCTGGCGGCGGTTGCGGTGATGCAAAGCGCGCTGCCCGAGTCACTGCGATGGCTGTTGGCACTGACGCTGCTGGTGTTTGCGCTGTGGCGGGCCTGGCGAGAATCGCGGCGCAGGCACTGGCTGCTGCACTGGCCGGGGCTGGATCGTTCGGCGATCCAACTAATCGATGGGCGTGAGATACCGATAACGCTCTGCGCGGTGCAATTGCGCGGGCCGCTGGCTGGCGTTTCGCTGAACGATGGCTCGCGCCGCATCACCCACGTCCTGTGGTGGCCTGATACGCTGGACGCCGCTTCGCGCCGTGCGCTGCGCCTGATGGCGCAGAGTCTGGCGCGTATTCCGGCATCGCCCGGTTTGTAAACTGATCTGTGAGGCCGCTGTGTTCCGACCCCTGTCTCTTGCCATCGGCCTGCGTTACATCCGCGCAAAACGGCGCAATCGCTTCATCTCGTTTATCTCCGCAGCCTCAATGCTGGGCATTGTGATCGGCGTGATGGCCTTGATTACCGTGATCTCGGTGATGAACGGCTTTGAACAGGAATTGCGTAACCGCATCCTGGGCATGGTGGCGCATGCCAGCATCAGTGGCGTCAGCGCATCGCTGGATGATTGGCAGCACGTGGTTGACGTGGCGCATGCAGACAAACGCGTGCTCGGCGCAGCACCCTATGCCGAGCGCGAAGCGATGCTGCAAGGCGGACAAACCCA
This sequence comes from Lysobacteraceae bacterium, assembly GCA_030681035.1. Lineage (GTDB taxonomy): Bacteria > Pseudomonadota > Gammaproteobacteria > Xanthomonadales > Xanthomonadaceae. The sequence goes on from JAUXUI010000014.1 coordinate 47,566, forward strand.
GGGCGCGTTGTTGCGTGGCATCCTGCCCGAGCACGAGGGTGAAGTGTCGCAACTGGCCGACAAGATGCTGGCCGGTTCGCTCGATGAGTTACAGGCGGGCGCCTACAACATCATCCTTGGCAAGGAACTGGCACTGTGGCTGGGCGTCGATATCGGTGACTCGGTGACCGCGTTCGTGCCCGAGTTTCGCACCACGCCGATTGGCGTGTTGCCGCAGTTGAAGCGATTTCATGTGGTTGGTATTTTCGAAGCCGGAGTGCAGGATTACGACCTCGGCCTGGCCATCATTCATTTGCGCGATGCGCAAAAATTGATGCGTCTGGGTGATGGCGTTACCGGTGTGCGCCTGCGCCTGCACGACATGATGCGCGCCTACGAAGTAGCGCGTGATCTGGCAGACCGCTTGCCGGCGTTGTACCGGGTGCGCGATTGGTCGCGCGATCATGCCAATTTCTTTCGTGCGATCAAACTCGAAAAAACCATGATGTTTCTGGTGGTGTCGCTGATCATCGCGGTGGCCGCATTCAATCTGGTGTCGTCGCTGGTGATGCTGGTGACCGACAAGCAGGCCGATATCGCCATTCTGCGTACGCTCGGCATGCGCCCGAACACGGTGATGCAGGTGTTTGTGATCCAGGGTGCGTTGATTGGCTTGGTGGGAATCCTCGGCGGCGTGCTGGCCGGTGTGTTGTTGACGATGAATCTTGATTCGGTGGTGGCCGCCATCGAAAGCACGTTCCAGATCGACCTGATGCCCAAGGATGTGTACTACATCACCGGAGTTCCCACCGCACTGCGCGCCGATGATGTCACCTTGATCGCGGTGGTTGCGTTCGCGATGTGTCTGCTCGCCACCGTGTACCCGGCGTGGCGCGCCGCGCGAACCGACCCGGCTGCGGCGTTGCGCTATGAGTGATCGCCACGAACATCGCCTACGTCGCGTCAGTAGGAGCCCACCCTGTGGGCGACTCGGTTACTCGTTGATGGTGGGATTACGCTCGCCCACAGGGTGGGCTCCTACAGGGGAGCGTCACGCAGCTTTTGTAGGAGCCCATCCTATGGGCGACCCAGATGGATGTGCAAGGCGTGCTCTGGTCGCCCACAGGGTGGGCTCCTACAGTGGCGCTGACCGGTGCTTGCTGCAGATAACTTCAAGCGTTGCGTTGTAAGGAATCAACCCATGACCACAACCGCCGTACTCGCCTGCACCGGCCTCGGCAAAACCTATGCCGAGGGTGGCTTGCGCGCGGAGATATTCCGCGATCTCGACCTTGCGGTTGCGGCTGGCGAAACCGTCGCCATCGTCGGCGCCTCCGGTGCCGGCAAGAGCACGCTGCTGCATCTGCTCGGCGGGCTGGATCAGCCTACGGCGGGTGAGGTCTATGTCACCGGCCAGGCGATGTCGGCGCTCGGTGATGCCGCCCGCGGCGACCTGCGTAACCGCGCACTGGGCTTTGTCTACCAGTTCCATCATTTACTGCCGGAGTTCACCGCGCTGGAAAACGTGATGATGCCGATGCTGGTCGGCGGCGAGGCTGTGGCGGTAGCCAGTGAGCGGGCGATGGTGTTGCTGGAAGCCGTGGGCCTTGGTCATCGCGTGGCGCACAAGCCCGGCGAGTTGTCTGGCGGTGAGCGGCAACGCGCGGCGGTGGCGCGGGCCTTGGTCAATCGCCCGGCCTGTGTGCTTGGCGACGAGCCGACCGGCAATCTCGATGAAAAAACTGCGGCCAGCGTGTTCGAGTTGATGCTGGAACTCAATCGCAGCCAGGGCACCAGCCTGGTGGTGGTAACCCACGACCTGCGCCTGGCTCGCCGCTTTGATCGCGTACTGGAGTTGAGCGCCGGACGTTTGCAAGCACTGTCTGTTTAGCCGCGATACTGCTCATTTTGACGACAAACCATCATGCCGGCGCCCCAGCGGCGAGGCGCGTAGCACTCGAACGCCATAGGCGGCCCGAAGGGCGAGCACGCAGTGCGTGTAAAGCTGGGGCCATGTGCCTTTTTCTTTTCAAAGCAAGAGCAACATGGATTCCCGCTGCGCGGGAATGACAACATCAAGGCCGGAGGCGATCAACAGAGCAGCATTGCGTTTAGCCGTGTCGCCAGCGCGACGCGGTGATGATGCGCGGGCAGCACTCGGAAAATGCTTACCCCCACGTGCGCGGTTTGCTGACTGACGAACCAAGGTGTGGCCGGCATACTGGCGGCTGACGGCGCCCTCCCTGCGCTCGGTAGATCCGCATGCTTCAGCCAGTCGCAGGTTTCCGGCAATGACAGCACGGCCCTTGCCTCCCTTCGGCTTGATGGTGGCATCGTGCCTGTTGTTGGGGGTGTTGCCGGCTTTGCGTCTGCCGCTGATACCTCCGTCATGGTTGCTGGTGCTGGTTTTGGGCTTCGGCATGTGGGCGTGGCTGCGCGGACGCGTTGTAATGCGTGTGCTGGGCGCCGTCGCCGTGGGCTTCGCCTGGGCACTGATCCAGGCACAGGGCGCGATGAGTGTGCGCCTGCCGCCGTCCTTGCAAGGCCACGACCTGCAGGTGCAAGGCCGGGTCATCGATCTGCCCGAACAACGCGCTGACGGCGTGCGCTTCATGCTGCGCATCGACGCGGGCGAACCGGCGGCGCAGGCGCTGGTCGGTCACGACGTGCGGCTGAACCAGTATGCCCCCGAGCCGGTGATGCATGCCGGTGAGCGCTGGGCCTTCAGCGTTCGCCTGCGGCGGCCACGCGGTGTGTTCAACCCCGGCGGTTTCGACTTTGAACGGCTGGCCTTGCAGCGGCGGTTGGCGGCTACCGGTTACGTGCGTGCGCCGGAATCTGCGCAGCGGCTGGCGGCAGCAACCGGCCTTGATGCGTGGCGTGATCGCTTGGCGCATGCGATGGGTGCCAAGGCGCGGTTCGTGCGCGCGCTGGCGCTGGGCGACACCCGCGAGCTGAGCCCCCGCGATTGGGAAGTGTTGCGCGCCACCGGGCTCACCCATCTGATCGCTATTTCCGGCTTTCATGTTGGCCTGCTCGCCGGTTTCGGTGCGTTGCTGGCGCGGCTGGCATTCTGGCTATGGCCGCGGATTGGTCTGTATTGGCCACGGCCTCAGGTAGCAGTGATATCGGCATTTGTCATGGCGAGCCTGTACACCGCAGCGGCAGGCTTTGCCTTGCCCACCGTGCGCACCCTGCTGATGATTGGGGTGTTGTTGCTGGCGCGTTTGTTGCGGCGCCCAGCCGGTACGGCATCCACCTTTGCGCTGGCGCTGGCTGCGGTGGTGTTGGCCGATCCGTTGGCAGTGCTGGCGCCGGGATTCTGGCTCAGTTTTCTCGGTGTCGGCTGGCTGTTGTGGTGCCTGCCGGGAATGAGCGCAGGTTGGCGCGGCTTGCTCAGTGCGCAGGCGGTAAGCACGATCGGCCTGCTGCCGTTGACCGTTTGGTTTTTTGGTCAAGCCTCGCTGGCCGGGCCGCTGGCCAACCTCGTCGGTATTCCGTGGATTAGCCTGGTGGTGGTACCGCTGAGCTTGATTGCCGCAGTGTTGTTGTGGGTTTCGCCAGTTCTGGGTGCGCCGGCGGTTGCTTTGGCACAGGCAGCGATGAACCTGTTGTGGCGAGTGCTGGAGCCGGTGGCCGCGTGGCATGGCAGCCTGCTGTGGTTGCCCGAACCGGGCCTGTTGGCGCTGGGGTTGGCGGTGATCGGTGCATTCTGGTTGTTGTTGCCGCGCGGGCTGCCGGCGCGTTGGCTGGGCGGCGTGCTGTTTTTGCCGTTGCTGTGGCCGGCGCAGCAGCGCCTGCCCGAGGCCGCATTTTCGCTCGATGTGATTGATGTCGGCCAAGGACTGTCGGTGTTGGTGCGCACCCGCAATCACAGCCTGTTGTTCGATGCCGGCCCGGCGCTGCAGGGTCGGTTTGACATGGGCGAGGCTGCGGTGGTGCCTGCCCTGCACGCACTGGGCGTGGCGCGGCTCGATGCGCTGGTGGTAAGCCATGGCGATAACGATCACGCCGGTGGTGCGGCGGCGGTGGCGCGCGCCTTCGCGCCGGGACAGCGTTTCAAGCCCGAAGGCTACCCGCGCATCGCCGGCAACGACTGCCAGCGCGGCGGCGATTGGCAGTGGGATGGGGTGGACTTCCGCTGGCTGCATCCGCCGCCGCATTTCCCGTATTTGCGCAACGACAGCAGCTGCGTGCTGCGCATCAGCAGTGCGCTGGGCAGCGCCTTGTTGCCGGGCGATATCGAAGCGGTGGTTGAGCAGCGCCTGGTGCGCGAACAGGCGGCGGCATTGGCTGCCGATGTGCTGCTGGTGCCGCATCATGGCAGCACCACGTCATCGAGCCCGGCGTTTGTGGCGGCGGTGTCGCCACAGATTGCGCTATTGGCCACCGGCCATGGCAATCGCTTTGGCCTGCCGCGTGCGCAGGTGTTGCAACGCTACCGTGATGGCGGTGCAACGATGGCAGATACTGCCGATGCCGGCCTGATCCGCGTGCGGGTGGATGGCTCGGGTGTACTTGTGGTGCGGCGTTGGCGTGATGACCGGCGCCGGCTGTGGCATGAGCGCGAAGCTGCAATTGCCCCATGACCACGGCCAAGCCGGTATCCTATGCCTGAAGCCTTTTGGGAGATCAATCCGTGCTGGAACTGGTAATGGCAGGCGGCTGGGTGATGTGGCCGATCCTGGCCGTGTCGGCGCTGACCGCAGCGATCATCGTCGAGCGATTCTGGAGCCTGCGCCGCTCGGTGGTATTGCCGGCTGGCCTTGGCGACGATGTGCGTGAATGGGCGGCGCGACGCAAGCTCGATCCGGCCCATGTCGAGGTGCTGCGTGCCAATTCGCCACTGGGCGAGCTGCTGGCAGCGGCATTGGACGTGCGTCATCGCCCGCGTGAGGTGATCAAGGAGCGGGTCGAAGACGTCGGCCGCCATGTCGTGCATCGGCTGGAGCGCTTTCTCAACACGCTGGGAACGGTTGCCGGCATCGCGCCACTGCTTGGCTTGCTTGGTACCGTCACCGGCATGATCCGCATGTTCCTCAATATTCTCGAGTTCGGTGTCGGCGATGCCGGCCGCTTGGCCGGTGGCATCGGTGAGGCGCTGGTCAGCACCGCAGCAGGTCTGGTGGTGGCGATCCCGGCGCTGATGTTCTACCGCTACTTTCGCGGGCTGGTCAGCGCCTATGTGGTGGACATGGAAGAGCAGGCGATGGCATTGCTCGATGTCATCGATCAAGTGGCCACCACGCCTGGCAGTGGTAAAGGCCAGGCATGAAGATCGACGCAGGCCGGCTGCGCGATGAGCCGGAAATCAGCCTGACGCCACTGATCGATGTGGTGTTTACGCTGATCATCTTTTTCGTGGTAACCACCACCTTTGATTCGCGTGCCGCTTTGCAGGTGAAGTTGCCGCAAGCGAGCGCGCGCGAAGTCACCGATCCCAGCGATGCCTTGTTGATCCAGATCGACGCCAAGGGCCGTTATTTCGTGGGTGCCAACGAAGTACTCAAGTCCGACCCGGCGTCATTGCGCGAGGCGATCGTGCGGGTGGCCGGCGACACGCGCGACCAGACCGTTTTGCTGCGCGCCGATGCCAATACCCCGCACCAGGCGGTGGTAACGGCAATGGATGTGCTGGGCAAACTGGGCTTTGGCCGGCTGTCGATTGCCACCGCGCCGGAGCCGGACGAGTGAATCCAGCATTTGACGATAGCGCACGCGGTGCGCTGCGCACCTATGCCCGGTTGCTGAAGTTTTCCGGGCGCTACTGGCCATGGTTGCTGGTGGCGGTGGTTGGCATGGTGATCGAGGCGGCAGCAGCCGGCATCTTCACCTGGCTGATGAAGCCGATGGTCAACGAGACCTTCGTCGAGCGCAGCAAGGATATCCGGCTGGCGTTGCCGCTCGGTATCATCGCGCTGTTTTTTTTCCGTGGCATCGCCACCTTTGTCACCGATTTTGGCATGGCGTTGACCGGGCGCGGGGTGGTGCGCGATCTGCGCCACGCGCTGATGGGCAAGTACCTGCGCATGCCCAGCTACCGGTTCGATGCCGAGCCGGTGCCGAATCTGGTGTCGCGGCTGAACTACGACACCGAGCAACTCGCCCATGCCGGCGCCGAATCGCTCAAGGTGCTGTTTACCGACACCCTCACCATCGCGGTGCTGTTCTGGGTGATGGTGCAGCAAAGCCATCGCGTCACCGCCACGATGCTGGTGCTGATTCCATTGATTGGCCTGATCTCGCGCTTCGTTTCACGCCGCTACCGGCACATCAACCGTGGTATCCAGGACGGTGTGGCGAGCATGGCGATGACTGCCGAGCAGGCGCTGGCGGCGCAGCAGGAAGTCAAGATTTATGGTGCCCAGGATGACGAGGCCGCACGTTTTACCGTGCTTGCCAATCGCAACCGCCGCCTCAATGTGAAGGTCGAGGTGATCCGCGCGCTGGCATCGTCAACGGTGCAATTTCTGGCCGCCATCGCGCTCGCCGCAATCCTGTACATGGCCGGGCGCGAAGCGATCAAGGGGCGCATGGATGCCGGTGAGTTCGTGTCGCTGATCACCGCGATGATGGCGATGCTGCCATCGCTCAAGCGCATCTCCAATGTGCAAAGTTCGATCCAGCGGGGTGTCGCTGCCGCGCAGCGGCTGTTCTCGGTGCTCGACCAGGGCGATGAGCTTGATACCGGTGTGCAGCACATCGAACGAGCGCGCGGCGAGATCGTGTTTCGCAACGTCAGCATGCGCTACGCCGGCCAGGATGTGGCGGCGCTGCACGATGTCAGCTTCACCGCACGGCCCGGTACGGTAACCGCCATCGTCGGCCGTTCCGGTAGCGGAAAATCAACATTGGTGCGATTGATTCCGCGCTTCTACGAGCCCGACAGCGGCGAGATCGAGCTCGATGGTATTGCGCTGCGCGATATCCACCTGGCCGATCTGCGCCGGCAGATTGCGCTGGTCAGTCAGCGGGTGATGCTGTTCGATGACAGCGTGGCGGCCAACATCGCTTACGGCGAACAAGCGGGTGCTGATGCAACTGCCATCGAAAAAGCTGCGCAAGCCGCCAATGCGCTGGAGTTCATCGAGCGCCTGCCGCAGGGCTTGCAATCGCGCATTGGCGAGAACGGCGCGCTGTTGTCCGGTGGGCAGCGGCAGCGGCTGGCGATTGCCCGCGCGTTCCTGAAAAACGCACCGATCCTGATTCTCGACGAGGCCACCGCCGCGCTCGACAGCGAGTCCGAGCAACTGGTGCAGGACGCGCTCAATCACCTGATCCCGGATCGCACCACGCTGGTGATCGCGCACCGGCTCGCCACCATCGAGCACGCCGATCAGGTGCTGGTGCTTGATGAAGGCCGCCTGGTCGAGGTCGGCAATCACACGCAGTTGCTGGCCCGCGACGGGCTGTATGCGCGATTGCACCGCATCCAGTTCAGGGATGCCATGGATGCGATGCCGTGATTCGCGCATGGCTTGAACCCTGGTTGCTGCGCCGCTGGTATGGCGAAGTTGCACCGGGGCCGGTATTGCGCGCGCTGGCCGGAGTGTTTGCATGGCAGGTCGGGCGCCGCGCAGCCGCGTACCGCGCCGGCCGCCGCACCGTGCAGCGTGTCGATGTGCCGGTGCTGGTGATCGGCAATATGGTGGCCGGCGGCAGTGGCAAGACCCCGGCAGTAATCGCACTGGCGCAGCATCTGCTGGCCAGGGGCTGGCGACCGGGCGTAGTGACGCGCGGCTACGGCCGGCGCGGCAACGTGCCGTCCTGGGCTGCTGCCGACAGCGATCCGCAACGCGTCGGCGATGAGCCGGTAGTGATTGCGCGGCGCAGCGGCGTGCCGGTGCGGGTGGATGCGGATCGCGTGCGTGGCGCGCGCGAGCTGATTGCTGCCGGCTGCGATCTGGTGCTCGCCGACGATGGCCTGCAACACTATCGCCTGGGTCGCGATATCGAGATCGAAGTGATCGATGCGCTGCGTGGTTATGGCAATGGCTGGATGCTGCCGGCGGGGCCGCTGCGCGAACCGCCGGCGCGCGCGCAGGCCTGTGATTTTCATTTAATGGCCGGCGCCGATCACGATCACTGCGGCAAAGCCGGATCGTTCGCCATGCACATTGTACCGGCACTGGTAACGCGTCTGGATGGCAGCGAACCACGCCCGTTATCGGCGTTTCGCGGTCAGCGCATACACGCGCTGGCCGGCATCGGCCGGCCCGAGCGATTTTTCGCCACCCTGCGCGGCGCTGGTATCGCGGTGCTCGAACACGCCTTTGTCGATCATCATCGCTTCAGTGCCGGCGACCTGCACTTTGGCGATGGGCTGGCGGTGCTGATGACCGAAAAAGATGCAGTGAAATGCCAGCGCTTCGCCACCGAATCGTGTTTCGTGCTGGCAGTCGATGCGCTATTGCCCGAAGCGTTCTACGATGCCTTGGATCAACGCCTGGGAAAGCGGCAATGAGTAATCATCCGTTTATCGTTGCCATACCGGCCCGCCTCGGCAGCACCCGGCTGCCGAACAAGCCACTGCAATTGCTCGCTGGCGAACCGATCATCGCCCATGTGGTGCGCTGCGCACAGGCCGCCGGGGCCACGCAGGTGGTGGTGGCCACCGATGCCGCCGCGATTGCCGATGCGCTGGTGCGGTTCCCCGACATTGAGATATGCATGACCCGCACCGACCATGCCTCCGGCACTGATCGGCTGGCCGAATGCGCGCAGCAATTGCGCTGGCCGGATGCTGCGGTGGTGGTCAACCTGCAAGGCGATGAACCGTTCGTGCCGGCGTCTTGCATACAGGCGGTGGTGCAGGCATTGGCGCAATCGCAGGCAGCGATGGCGACGCTGGCGACGCCAATCACCCGCAGTGCCGAGTTGTTCGACCCCAACGTGGTCAAGCTGGTGCGCCGCGCTGATGGCCGTGCCCTGTATTTCAGCCGCGCGCCCTTGCCCTGGCACCGCGATGCGTTTGCCCGTGACCGGGTGAACCTGCCATTCGCCTCCGGCCTGCGCCACATCGGGCTGTACGCGTACACCGCCGGGTTTTTGCGCCGCTTTGCGGCAATGGCGCCGGGGCAACTGGAGCAGATCGAAGCACTGGAGCAATTGCGCGTGCTCGAAGCAGGGCTCGATATCGCGGTGGCGCTGGCACCAGAGCCGTTCCCCGGCGGCATCGATAGCGCACACGATCTCGCCCGCGCCGAAGCGCATCTGTTGGCGGTTTGCCGCTAGCAGCCTGTCGGGCTTGATAGATCATAGCGAGGGAAAGCCGGTTTGAGGCAGATTTTTTGGTCTTTTGAGGCGAATGGCAGGGCCCTTTAACGAGAAAGAGCGGAAAATCTGACCAATCTCGGCTTTTCCTGACGACTGCATGGATGCAGGAGGTAGAGCCGCGTCTGGAACAGCGGCCGAAGCGCAATGCCGGTTCACAGGGCAATGGCACTTGCTTGAAGCCCGGACTCCCACATTCCGTCATTCCCGCTTGAAGCCCGGACTCCCACATTCCGTCATTCCTGCTTGAAGCCCGGACTCCCACATTCCGTCATTCCCGCGAAAGCGGGAATCCAGATCCTTTCGGCTGGCCCGCAACCCGGGAGCGCTGGATTCCCGCCTTCGCGGGAATGACGAAACATAAGCCCTTGGCGCTCACCCCAGAAGCCGTCATCGCGAGGCCCTTCAAAGCCGTCACTGCACGGGCCCCACAAAGCTGTCATTC
>JAUXUI010000048.1 GCA_030681035.1 Lysobacteraceae bacterium
ATGGCCTGAACAAGGGGGAAAAGCGTTCGCCTGAACGAATTACACGCCGAAACTGCATTTTTCGCACCAAAGCGGTGCGTTTTTCTTCTCTGAGGCGCCCCGGCGCCGCCCTTTCGAAGTCAAGTCCGACAGGCTGCTAGGTCAACCTGCAGGCACAGTACGACCTCGATACGGCATCCGATGCAGCCGACGTGGCGCTAAAGCGGATTGGTCGCTTGAAACAAACGCATGGCTGACCTTGCAAGGCACAAGTGGCTCTGAGCACAGCACCGAGCACAGCACTTGCGATAAGTCGCCAAGCCCGTTATGATTCCGCTCCTTTCTTTTCAGACCCGATACTGGGAACCGCCATGAAGACTTTCAGCGCCAAAGGCGAAACCGTACAGCGCGATTGGTATGTTGTTGATGCCGCCGGCAAAACGCTGGGCCGCCTGTCCTCTGAGCTGGCGCTGCGCCTGCGCGGCAAGCACAAGCCCGTTTTTACTCCGCACGTTGATACCGGCGACTACCTGGTGGTGGTCAATGCCGAGAAGATTGCGGTGACCGGCAACAAGCTCGCCGACAAGAAATATCACCGTTTCACTGGCTACATCGGCAACCTCAAGACGCAGTCGCTGTCGAACCTGTTGCAGAGCCACCCGGAGCGCGTCATCGAAATTGCGGTCAAGGGCATGCTGCCGAAGAACTCACTGGGCCGTGCGATGTACCGCAAGCTCAAGGTGTATGCCGGCCCCAGCCATCCGCATGAAGCGCAGCAGCCGCAGGTGCTTGACATCTGATCTTGCGAGTCCCTCGCAATAGCACGAGTCCCTCGTAACAACACGTACGTCGTTGTACGGACTTTTCAATAAACCAGGTTCTATCCAATGGTCAATCAGCAGTTCTACGGCACCGGCCGTCGCAAATCCTCCACCGCGCGCGTATTCCTGCGCCCGGGCAACGGCAACATCGTGGTCAATGACCGCGTGATCGATACCTTCTTTGGTCGCGAAACCGCGAGCATGATCGTGCGCCAGCCGTTGGAACTGACCAAACTGACCGAAAAGTTCGACATCATGGTTACGGTCACCGGCGGTGGTACCACTGGCCAGGCCGGCGCCATTCGTCTGGGCATCTCGCGCGCACTGGTCGAGTACGATGAAACCCTCAAGACCGAGTTGCGCCGCGCCGGGTTCATGACCCGCGACGCCCGCGAAGTCGAGCGCAAGAAAGTGGGTTTGCGCAAGGCACGTCGCGCGACACAGTTCTCCAAGCGCTGATTTCGCTCAGCAGCGAGTCGCCACGGTGGGCCACGGTGGCGATAGCCCGATTGGGGGATCGTCTAATGGTAGGACTGCAGACTCTGACTCTGCCTATCTAGGTTCGAATCCTAGTCCCCCAGCCATACACCCAGGACCCGCCGCAAGGCGGGTTTTGTGTGTGGCATCTCGAAAAACCTGCTGTGCGAAGCTTGGTGTTTTGCTGTGCGCGCGACCGTAATCTCACCTGCAGCGCGTAATCGGGTTGCCCACAGGAGCGGCAGAAATCGTAGGATGGGTAGAGCGCAGCGAAACCCATCGCTATCCGGCAATGATGGGTTTCGCTGCGCTCTACCCATCCTACCTGCTGTAGGAGCTCACCCTGTGAGCGACCCAAAGCGCAACGGAACCAGCGCGTTCGCGCATGTCGGCACAGGTGTTTGTCCATGGCAACGCACGATGCAACGGCGTTGTCAGCGTTCGCCAATTCCGCAACCACAAAGGCCCTGCGTTACACTGCTGCCCCCGATGCCGTTGCCGATCCACGCATGCATATCGAATCATTCACCAGTCTGCCCGCCACGCCACTTGCAGGGCAGGCCTGCGTGCTTGAGCTGCTTTTGCATGTTGACGAGGCGCTGGTGTTTGCGCCCGATGTCGGGATCGAGTTGTTCGATGCCGGATGCGAGCAACCCACGTATCGGTCCAACTTGCTGGCGCAGGTGCATGTGGGCTGGTTGCCGCGCGGTCGCTACCGGTTGCGCTGGCTGTGCGCCGATGGCATGGTTGCGCAACGTGTTCGTGCCAGTGTGCATTGTCACCAGGCGATGCGCGAAGTGTTCATTGCAGCGGCGGAGCTGCAGTTCGCCGATTGCGGCGTTGCTGCACTGTCGGCTGGCCTGCAAGGTCATTGGCAAATCGCAGCTATCGACAATACGCCAGCGCTGGATCAATTGAGCTGGCATCGCGGCCATGCCGACTGGTTTTTTCGTCACTTCGATCACGCCGCCAGTGTGATTACCGACTATATGCTGGGCAGTTCGCCCTTGCTGCGTGGCCGGGTGCTTGATGTCGGTTGCGGCGATGGCATCACCGCACTGGGTGTCGCCTTGCGCTGCCAGCCCGAGCAATTGATCGGCATCGACCCGTTTGCTGGTTTTGCGCGATTGCCCGAGATCCTGCGTAGCAACGGATTGTCAGCAGAGGTGATGCCCGATTCGCTGCGCTTCATGGCTGCCGATGCCAACTGCTTGCCGTTTGCCGATGACAGCTTCGATGTGGTGTTGTCGTGGGGTTCGCTGGAACATATCGCTGGCGGCTACCAGCAGGCGCTGCGCGAAATGCGCCGCGTGTTGCGGCCCGATGGCCTGCTGTTTGTGCATCCCGGCCTGTATTTCAGCAACTTCGGGCATCATCTGGGCGAGTTCAGCTCCGAGCCGCATGTTCATCTGAAAAAAACCCCTGAAGCCCTGCGCGAACTGGTACTCGGCGCCACACCGGATTACATTGATCGTAGCGGTGAGTTCGCCAGCCCGGCGCAATACTGGCAGTGGTATCAGGAGCTCAATCCGATCAGCGTTGCCGGCTTCGAGCAAGAGTTGCGCGCGCTGGATTTTGAACCGTGGCGGGTTGCCATCCGCAGCGAGGATCGCATCGAATACAGCCCCGAGTTGTTGCCCTATCCGATGCAGGATCTGGCGACACTTGAGCTTTACCTGAGCTGCTACAACCGCAAGCATCACCCCGGCAGTGTGCCGCAGGCGCGCCTGCCTGATAATGCCGAAAACCTCCCGAAGCCGACCACCTTATGAGCTATCCCAACTACCCGTTTGCCGACCACCGTATCGAGGTTCGCCCCGGCATTGCCATGCATTATCTGGATGAAGGTCCACGCGATGGCGAAGTGCTGGTAATGCTGCACGGCAATCCCTCGTGGAGCTACTACTGGCGCCACGCGGTGCTGGGTCTGCGTGACCGCTATCGCTGCATCGTGCCCGATCATGTCGGCATGGGCCTGTCCGACAAGCCCGATGACGCGCACTATCGTTACACCCTGCAATCGCGGGTCGAGGACTTGGCTGCGTTGCTGCAGCATCTGGGCGTGCGTGAAAACATCACCCTGGTCGTGCATGACTGGGGTGGCATGATCGGCTTTGGCTGGGCATTGCAGCATGCCGCCGCAGTGCGCCGGCTGGTGGTGCTCAATACTGCGGCGTTCCTGATGCCGACAAAAAAACGCTTGCCGTGGCAGCTCAAGCTGGGCCGTGATCTTGCCATCGGCGCGCTGCTGATCCGCGGCTTCAACGCCTTTGCGCAGGGTGCCGCGCGTTTTGGTGTGCGCCGGCGGATGGCGACGGACGAGCGCCGCGCATTGGTGTCACCTTACAACTCCTGGGCCAACCGCATCGCCACCTTGCGCTTCGTGCAGGACATCCCGTTGTCGCCGCGCGACCCGGCCTGGGCGCTGGTTGAAGCCAGCGGCAAGCAGTTGCAGCAATTCGCCGATCGCCCCTGCTTCATTGGTTGGGGCATGCGCGACTTCGTGTTCGATCACCACTTTCTGGAGCAATTCGTCCAGGCATTGCCGCAGGCGCAGGTGCAGCGTTTTGAACACGGCGGGCACTACATTCTGGAAGATGAAGCCGAGGCATTGGTTCCGGCAATGCGCGCCTTCCTCGATCAACATCCGCTGTAAGCGATGCACGAACCCGCCAACATCGCCGCTGCGCTGGTGCGCATGGCGCGCCAGCAGCCCGATGCCATTGCGCTGCGTTGCCCGGGGCGGCGTGGGCGCGGTGGGCTTGCGCGCTACGACATTGCACTGAGTTATCGCGAACTCGATGTGCGTTCCGATGCGATCGCAGCGGGGCTGGCGCGGATTGGCATCGTGCGCGGCACCCGTGCGGTGGTGATGGTGCGGCCGGGAGCGGATTTTTTCGCGCTGATGTTCGCCCTGTTCAAGGCTGGCGCAGTGCCGGTGCTGGTGGATCCGGGCATTGATCGCCACGCGCTCAAACACTGCCTGGGCGAGGCGCAACCGCAGGCGTTCATCGGTATTGCATTGGCGCAATGGGCACGGCGGATGCTTGGTTGGGGGCGCGGCCATGTGCGGCAGTGTGTGAGCGTCGGGCGTTTGGGTTTTGCCGGCCCGAGCCTTGCCACGCTGGAGCGCTGGGGCGCCGGCGCCGCGCCGCAACTGGCCGATACCATGCCCGACGAAGTTGCTGCGATCCTGTTTACTTCCGGCTCCACCGGCGTACCCAAGGGCGTGGTTTATCGGCACCGCCATTTTCTTGCGCAGATCCAGATGCTGGGCGACGCATTCGGGATTGCACCAGGTGCGGTCAACCTGCCCACCTTTCCGCCGTTTGCCTTGTTCGACCCGGCGATTGGCAGCACTAGCGTGATTCCGGACATGGACCCGACCCGGCCGGCGCGCGCTGATCCACGCAAATTGCACGATGCGATTGCCCGCTTCGCGGTGACCGACTTGTTCGGATCACCGGCGCTGATGGCAGTGTTGGCGCGCCATGGCCAGCCCTTGCCCGGGCTCAGGCGCGTGATGTCGGCCGGTGCGCCGGTGCCGGCGGCGGTGGTGGCGCGGCTGCGTGAATTGCTGCCCGAGGATGCCAGGCTGTGGACACCCTACGGCGCCACCGAATGCCTGCCGGTGGCGGTGATTGAAGGCGGCGAGTTGCAAGCGACCCGCGCCGCAACCGAAACCGGTTCCGGTACCTGCGTTGGCCGGCCGGTGCCGCCAAACACGGTTCGCATCATTCGCATCCGCGATGACGCGATTGCCGACTGGCGTGAGGTGCAATTGGTGCAGCCCGGTGAAGTCGGTGAAATCACCGTCGCCGGCCCCAGTGTCACCGATAGCTATTTCAATCGCCCTGCGGCGACGGCACTGGCCAAGATTTGCGAGCGCCTGGCCGATGGCAGCGAGCGCATGGTGCATCGCATGGGTGATCTGGGCTGGTTTGATCGTGACGGCCGGCTGTGGTTTTGTGGCCGCAAGACGCAGCGTGTGCAGTGTGTCGATGGCCCGCTGTACACCGAACAGGTCGAGCCGGTGTTCAACACCCACCCCGAGGTGCTACGCACGGCGCTGGTCGGCATCGGTAAAGCTGGAGCGCAACAGCCGGTGCTGTGCGTGGAGCTGCGCGCGCGCCAGCCGCGCAGCGCACATTCACGCATTCGCGGCGAACTGTTGGTGATCGGTGGTCGCCATGTTCACAGCGCGCGGGTGCAGCGCATCGTTTTCCACCCGGGGTTTCCGGTGGATATCCGCCATAACGCCAAGATCGGCCGTGAGGCGTTGGCGCGCTGGGTGGCCAAACAGCGCACTTGATCGTGATTTACGGTCGCGTCGGGCAGGCAGCCACGGCGTTGGCATCCAGCAGCCAGTAGCGTCGGCGGTTGGCGTCGCCCACTGCGGCGGCTTGCGTTACTGTCGCGCAGGCGGGCAACGCGGCTTCGGCGACCAGCAAACGCCGCTGTGCGGGATGCTGTCGCAACCAATCCAGCCCGGCGGCAAACTGCTGCTCGGGGCTGCGTGTGAAACCAAACTCGGTGACCGGGCCGACCGCTTGCAACAGATTTTGTTCTTTCCACAGCACCAAGCCGATTTCAGTATCCGGCCCGGCCAGTTCGCGTGTACTGCGCATCAGCGCGCTGGCCGAGTTTTGCGGGTCGAGGATCGGATGCACGCCAAAGCCGTAGCCCAGCCACAGCGCGCCGATGCCGACCAGCACACCGGTTAGCGCACGGCGCACGCGAAATACGCTCGCCGCCGCCAGCACGCCGCCACCGAGTGCCAGCAGCAACCACCACAGCGCATCGGAGGCCGGTTGCAGGCCGCGTTCGGACTCGATCTTCAGCTCGAAGTGCGGTTCGCCCCACAACGCGGCCGCACCACCCACAGCCAGCAGCGTGCCGAGCAGCAACACGAAGGCGAACAGCAGCCGGCGCAACCCGGCGCGTTCGCTCAGTGCCGGCAAATACGGCGCAGCCGCCCACGCAAATGCCGGCAATGCCGGCAGGATGTACATGTCGCGTTTGCCGGCGCTGAGGCTGAAGAACAGCACTACCGCGATGCCCCACAGTAGCGGTAGCCAGACCCGCGCATCGCGCGCCTGCCACGCCTGTTTCCAGGGCCTGAGCAACCACGGCAGCGCCAGTGCGAACGGCAGCCAACTGCTGGCAATCACTCCCGCGAAATACCACCACGGCTGCTGGTGGCCCCAGGCATTGGCATAGCGGGTTGCGGTCTGCCGAAACAGCAGCTCATGCAGATATTGCCGGTGCGCCGGATCACCATCGGCCAGCGCCATCGTGGTCATCGGCAGCAGCCACAGTGCAATCGCGACAAAGAACAACACCATGCCCGGCCACCAACGGCCCTGGCCGCGCGCAATCGCGGTGATGCCGTGAAAACCCAGCCGGCGTAGCGCGACAAACACAGGGATCAGCAGCAACGGCAGAAAACCCACACCCTTGGTGATGACGCCAAGCCCTGCCGCGAAGCAGCCGAGCAGATACGCACGCCGGTTCGGGCCGAGCAACAGATGCCGCAGCAGGCCCCACAGACTCAACGTGATCAAAAACACCACGGTCGGATCGATCTGCGCGCGCTTGGCTTGATACACGAATTGCACGCAGATCAGCACCGCACCGGCGGCCCACAAGCCGATGCGTGGTGTGTACAGGCGCCGGCCAAGGTCCCAGGTCAGCGCCAGCGTGCCCAGTGCCGCCAGCAGCGAGGGCAGCAGGAAGCTCCAGCGCCAACTGCCGATCAGTTGGTAGGCCAGCGCCAGCAGCCAGAAATACAGCGGCGGCTTGTCGGCATACAACTCGTGACCGCGCCGAGGAAACCACCAATCACCGCTCTCCACCATCTGCCTGGCTACCAGCACAAAGCGCGGCTCATCGGCGGGCCACGGCTCGCGCAGGCCATAGCCGGCCGCCAGCACCAGCAGGGCGATGACGAAAAACCACAGCAATTCGCGGCGATCAATGGCACTGAGTGAGGTCATGGCGACAAACGATAGCAGGATGACTGCGCAAACATGGCGCTCGCGGGGGTGCTTCGATTCTGGAGACAGCCATGCGAGTGACCAGATGATGCTTCGGTGGTCAGCGGCACCTTGTCGTGCAGGCAATGACGGTCAGTTCTGAGCGTCCTACAATGACGTATGGGTCTGTGGGCCATGCGTTCGGGAGTGTCGGTGAAACCGCAGTGTTGTGATATCGCTTTGCGCCCCGCCCACGCTGAAGACTTGCCAGCGCTGCTGGCGCTGGAAGCGCAGTTTCCCGGCGACCGGATGACGGCACGCCAGTTTCGCCGGCATCTGCACAGTGCCAGCGCACGCTTTCAGGTCGCGCAGCAGGGTGTTGCGGTGATCGGTGCCAGCCTGCTGTTTTTTCGCTCCGGCAGCGACTCGGCACGCTTGTATTCGCTGATCGTGGCGGCCAGCGCGCGCGCACAAGGCATCGGCGCACGCTTGCTGGCCGATGCCGAACAGGCGGCGCGTGATCGCGACTGTCAGTGGCTGCGACTGGAAGTGCGCACCGACAACACTGCCGCCATTGCCTTGTACCAGCGCGCCGGTTATCGCGTGGTTGGTCAACGGCCGGGCTATTACGATGATGGCGCGGCCGCATTGCGCATGCAGCGCGCGCTGTAGCAATCAGGTTGCGTTGCTGCTGTTATCCGGTGGTGCCAGCACACAGGCAGTCCAGCCCGCCTTGGGCTGCAATGCCATGTGCTCGGTTTCAAAACGCAATTGACCGCGTTCGGTGACTGCGAACAGCAGCATCGGGGTACGCGAACAGCGTGCGGTGAAATCGGTCCAGCTGAAGGTGTCGGTGAGACGGGTGGTTTTCAGTGACCAGCCATCGTTCATCCGGCGCTCCATCTGCGCATGGGTGATGGCATCGCCAAACAGTGCGGGGGCTTGCAATACGTTGGATTGCGCCTGTTTTGGTGCTTCGCCGGGTGCCAGCACACGCAGCCGATAGACGTGGTCGCGGCCGAACTCGGGCTGATAGCGAATACATGCAAGGGTGTTGGTTTCCACCCGCGTTGACAGCGCAAGCAGCCAGCCGATGCCGATCAGATCGAGGCGCCGATCAGCGTGCTCGGATACCGGGTTGCCGTGAAAGGTACGCAAGCCGGCCATCCGTGCGGCACGAATGCCGGGCCACGAATCATCCGCGAGCAATGGCGCAAAGCCGAGCTTGTGCAGTACCTCGGCAAGGCCACGGGCGACTACAGAGCTGCCTACGATCAACACACCGCGTGGTTCCGGTTCGGCCACGCCGAGGCGAAGCGCCAGCCGGCGTGCGGTTGCGCTCTGGATCAACACGGTGCCGATGATGATCAGAAAGGTAAGGGTAACCAGCAGTTGCGCATCAGCGATCCCGCGCTCCTCCAGTTTGAGCGCAAACAAGGCCGATACCGAGGCGGCAACGATGCCGCGTGGTGCAATCCACGCAATCAACGCGCGCTCTGGCCAAGTCAACTTTCCGCCGAGCGTCGAAACCAGTACCGCCAGCGGCCGCACCACCAGGATGGCCGCCGCCAGCACCAGCAGGCTGGCACCAAACACTTGGGGGCTAGGCCAATCCAGCCGCGCTGCCAGTATGATGAACAGCATGGAGATGACCAGGGTGGAAAGGTTTTCCTTGAAGTCGAGGATGTCCTCCATGTGCAGGCCGCGCAAATTGGCCAGCGTCATTCCCATCACGGTCACTGCCAGTAGCCCGGATTCGTCCGCGAACGCATTGGCCAGCGTGAAGGTCAGCAACACCAGCGCCAATGTGGCGTAGTTGTGCAGGTATTCGGGCAGCAGGTGATGGCGCAGCACGTAGGCCAGTGCGAAGGCAGCGGCCAGACCAATGCCACTGCCGAGGGCTACGGTCCACACAAAAACCGCCACCCCTTGATGGCCGTGGCCCAGAGCCAGGGCTTCAAACACCAGCACCGCCAGCAATGCACCGATCGGATCGATGACGATGCCTTCCCAGCGCAGCACGTTGGCAATGCGCTCGTTGGGCCGTACCGAGCGCAGCATCGGCACGATCACGGTAGGGCCAGTCACGCTGCACAGCGCGCCAAACAGCAGCGACAGCGGCCATGACAGGTCCGCAACCGCATGCACTACCCAGGCCAGCCCAAGCATGGTGATCAACGCACCGATGCTGACCAGACGCAGGATGGAGGGGCCAAGGCCACGAATCTCGCCCAGGCGCAGGGTCAGGCTGCCTTCGAACAGGATGATGGCAACGCCGAGTGACACGAACGGAAACAGCAGATCACCGAGCAGTGCGTCGGGATCAAGCAGGCCCGTTGCCGGGCCAAGCATCAGGCCTGCAACCAGCAGAAACAAAATCGCCGGCAGCTTCAGTCGCCACGCCAGCCACTGACAGGCGAGGCCTAGCGCCAACAGTGCGGCTAACATCAATCCCAGACTCATCGGCATCACATGATTGTTGGGCGCTCCATTGTATGTGGTTTTCTGGATGCGCCGGTTACGGTTTGTGCCAACGCGAGCGCAAGCGTTGCAGCAGACCGGGCGTGTTGTGGGCGCCGGCTTCGGTGCCAAAGACACGGCTGCCGACACCAACAAACTTCAGGCCGACCTGGCTGGCGCGCTCATCGTGTAATTGCCGCACGATCAGCATGGCCTGACCGAGCGTCAGGCGATCACCGATCTGCGGGTTGCCGTCGAAGCGCTTGTCGAACAGCTGCGCGGCGGTGCTGGCATGGTGGCGCTCGGGAATCGGCAGGCCGTAGAACTCGGCAAGCTCACCCAGCGGCACATCGCCGGCCAGTGTGAAAGTACCAAACATCTCGCGCTCGGCTTCAGCGGCATCCTGCCCGGCGGCGAATAGCCAGTCCAGACGGTAAACCCGTCCTGGAGGCGCCAGATAATAGGCGTAATCATCCGCTTGCAGCGTGCCGGCCTGATCGGGTAGGGCAATGCTGCCAGCACGAACGACCATGGCGGAGCGTGCCCAGGTCGGTGGCGTTGCACCGCGCAAGATCGCGCTGCCCTCGGCGACCCGGTAACCGACCAGTTCGTACTCCAACTGGCCGGGTAGATCGAGCTCGATGCGACGTATCGGCGGATCACGGCGTGGCAGGGCCACGCGGAACAGTGCTGCGGCCGGGCGCATGGTCCAGCCCTGTATCAGCAATGACACGCAAACCACAACAAATGCAACATTGAAGTAGATCAACGCGTTGGGCAGGTTGGCCAACATCGGGATCGATGCCAAAAAGATGCCGACCGCTCCGCGCAGGCCAACCCAGGAGATGAAGCCGATTTCGCGCGCACGGTAACGAAACGGCGCCAGACACAGGGTTACTGCCAGTGGCCGCGCTACCAGCATCAAAAAGCCGGCAATTGCCAGCGCCGGCCACAGCACATCGAGCAGGCTGCGCGGCCCCACCAGCACGCCCAGCAGCAGGAACATGACACCTTGCCCGAGCCAGGTGGCCGCATCATTGACCGCCAGCACATTGGCATAGGCGCGCAGCGGGCGATTGCCAACCACCAAGCCAGCTAGATAGGCAGCGAGAAAACCACTGCCGCCGAGCAGATTGGTCAAAGCGAACACCACGATCGCACCGGCCAGCGCCAGTAACGGGTGCAAGCCCGAAGGAAGGGTCAGGCGATTGAGCGCAAACGCAATCAGCATGCCGCCGGCCGCGCCAAAGCCCAGGCCAAGGCCGGCCTGCAATAGCAACGTGCGCATGATGGGCATGCCGCTTTCACTGCCATCCAGCACCAGCCAACCGGTCAGCAACACGGTCAGGAATACCGCAACCGGATCGTTGCCGCCCGATTCGAGCTCCAACGTGGCGCCGACCCGTCGGTTCAGGTGCAGCCCACCCGCACGCAGCAAGAAGAACACGGCGGCAGCGTCGGTGGACGCAACGATTGCACCCAGCAGCATGCCCTGGGTGGTGTTGAAATCGAATAGCCACATCGCTGCCAGGCCAGTCAGGCCGGCAGTGATCAATACCCCGATGCTGGCCAGCACACTTGCCGGCAGCAGCGCGCGGCGGGTTTCCGCGATACGGGTGCGCAGACCGCCGTCGAACAGGATGATCGCCAGAGCCAGCGAGCCCACGAGGTAGGTGGCGCGATAATCGTGGAAGCGGATTCCGCCCGGGCCGTCGACCCCAAGCAACATGCCAAGCACCAGAAACACCAGCAACAGCGGGGCACCGAAGCGGCGCGCCAGCAAGCTGGAGGCAATGCCGATCAGCACCAGGAGCGATCCGGCGAGCAGTGGAAGATTGCTGGAATGCAGGTAGTCCATTGCAGTCCATCATAGCGAGCGCGGATGTTGCGTGGTGGCATCACGACGCAATGGCGTTGGCATTGCCTGCTGTCGATCAGGGCATGGCGCCGTTTGAGTGGCCACGATCCAGGCGGCGATAGCCGATGGCTTCAGTGAGATGCGTCGTGTTGATGTTGGCGCTGCCGGCAAGATCGGCAATGGTGCGGGCCATGCGCAGGATGCGTTGCATGGCGCGCGCCGAGAGTTGCAGGGCATCAAGCGCGCGTTCGAGCAAGTGCTGGTCGGCAGTGCTGAGCCGGCAGTGTTGTTCGGTCTCTCGTTGGCTCAGTGCCGCGTTGGCTTTGCCGGCACGGGCCAGTTGCACGGCACGCGCAGCAATCACGCGCTCGCGCACCTGCGCGGTGGTTTCGCCGCGTGCGGCATCCGGGCGCAATTCACTGTGTGCCGGGCGCGGCACTTCCACGTGCAGGTCGATGCGATCAAGCAAGGGGCCGGAGAGCTTGCCGCGATAGCGGGCGATGTGCTCGCTGCTGCAATGGCAGCGCCCGGACGGGTCGCCGGCCCAGCCGCAGGGGCAGGGATTCATTGCCGCGACCAGCAAAAAACGCGCTGGAAACTCGGCCTGCCGCGCGGCGCGGGAAATGGTGACGGTGCCCGATTCCAAGGGTTCGCGCAGCACTTCCAGCGCACGCCGATCCCATTCGGGCAACTCGTCAAGAAACAGCACGCCGCGATGCGCCAGGCTGATCTCGCCAGGGCGTGGCTCGGCACCACCACCGACCAGCGCCACTGCACTGGCGGTGTGATGCGGTGAGCGAAACGGCCGCTCACGCCAGCGCGAGGGGTCGAACGGGCGGCCGCTGACCGAGGCAATGGCGGCCACTTCCAGCGCTTCGTAATCTTCCGCCGGCGGCAATACGCCGGCAAGGCGCGAGGCGAGCATGGTTTTGCCGCAGCCCGGCGGGCCGATCAGCAACAGGTGGTGATTGCCAGCGGCGGCGATCTCAAGTGCGCGGCGGGCCAGCGCCTGGCCGCGAACATCCGCGAGGTCATTGCTTCCCGCAAGCACGGGTGCGCATTCAGGGGCGCGCGCCAGCGGCAGGGCGCGCACACCGCTGAGGTGCGCGCAGGCTTCCAGCAGCGTGCGTGCGACCCGCACTTCCACGCCATCGACCAGCGCGGCTTCGGCGGCGCTGGCGGGCGGCAGGATCAGGCTACGCCCGGCTGCGCGTGCGGCCAGGGCCGCCGGTACCGCGCCATCGACCGCACGCAATTCGCCGGTAAGGGCCAATTCGCCAAGGCACTCGGTGGCGGCCAGTGCGTCGAGTGGGATTTGCCCGCTGGCGGCGAGAATCCCCAGCGCGATCGGTAGATCGAAGCGGCCGCCTTCCTTGGGCAGATCGGCCGGCGCAAGGTTGACGGTGACGCGGCGATTGGGGAACTCAAGCTGAGCACACTGGATGGCGGCGCGCACCCGGTCCTTGCTCTCGCGCACTGCCGCTTCGGGCAGGCCGACAATAGACATGCCAGGCAGGCCGCCGGCGAGGTGTACCTCCACGCGTACGTGCGGGGCGTCCACGCCAACGCGGGCGCGGCTATGCACCAGCGCCAGGCTCATGGCATGTGGCCTAGTGGTTGCGACCGGTCAGCGCATCGACCCGCGATTCGAGTACGGCGACCACGCGTTCGAGCAAGTCGAGCTTCTCGCGGGTGCGCAGCAGCACCGCACGCTGCACGTCGAACTCTTCGCGGGTTACCAGTTCGAGCTTGCCCAGACCCGTTTGCAGGGTGGCGCGGAAATGCTGTTGCAGATCGCTGCGTGCGTTCTTGAGATCGGGCGGCACCATCTCACTGAGTTTACGCGCGAGGTCGTCGATGGATTTGAGGTCAATCATGGCGTGGTCTCCGTGTTGGATGACCATTATCGCCGCAGCGCAGCATCCGCACAGTCAGAAAAATGCGCATTGTGCTGTAAGAAAATGCTTACCCGGTGCGCCAGGGCAGCAGGCAATCCATCCAAGTCAAGGCTCAGTCGTAGACCCTATGAGCCCGAAGGCGGATCGCCGACACTGCGATCCCCATCCGACAAAAGAGGAGATACGGCAATGACAGCAGTGACGGCGATCCAGAACGCAGTGTGCCAGATGGCGATGGCGATCGAAATCTCGGCG
>JAUXUI010000049.1 GCA_030681035.1 Lysobacteraceae bacterium
CGCCGAGATTTCGATCGCCATCGCCATCTGGCACACTGCGTTCTGGATCGCCGTCACTGCTGTCATTGCCGTATCTCCTCTTTTGTCGGATGGGGATCGCAGTGTCGGCGATCCGCCTTCGGGCTCATAGGGTCTACGACTCGGGACTCGGGATTCGTGTTTGATGGGTTTCGCTGCGTTCTACCCATCCTACGGACTCGGGACTCGAAGAGCTCAAAGCCCAACGGTCCGCAAAGGACGCCAAAGGCGCAAATAAAGGCCAATCTTGGTGTCGGTTCCGTCGAATCGCCGAGGAATGAAACGGAAAAGCAGGCTGGTAGCGCATGGCGACGGCATGGATGCAGGACGACTGCATGGATGCAGGAGGTAGAGCAACGCAGGAGCAGTTGCCGAATGCGCGGGCCAAGTGCGACAACGCGCCGTAAAGCACGGCGAGCAGCGCAGGCAAGCGCAGGGTGAGGCGCCGGTGTTTGACCGAACGAGCCGCGTAGCGGCGACGTGAAGGCGTGGCGAGCACAGCGAGCGATGTCGCGAAGCGACCGAACACATGGATGTGCGAGTTCGGCGCCGGCCTGCGGTTGCCGAGAAGCGCAGCGGATCGGTGCGGCAGGAGCCGCACCGACGCGCGACCCGGCGCAAGGCATCGGGCCTTTTCCGCCGTGTGAGGGCCTCGCCGGCCTCAGGCCGGCGAATGGATCAACGCATGGCCACCAATTCCCGCATCCCACCCTTGACCGATCCTCCCCATCCCGCCATCCTCGCCACCTTCCCCGCAATCGGTTCATCCATGAGCAGCCGTTACGATTCTGCCGATATCGAAGTCCTGTCCGGCCTGGACCCGGTCAAACGCCGGCCCGGCATGTACACCGACACCACTCGCCCCAATCATCTTGCGCAGGAGGTGGTGGACAACGCCGTGGACGAAGCGCTGGCCGGGCACGCCCGCAGCATCGAGGTGACGCTGTTCACCGACGGCAGTTGCGAGGTGATCGACGACGGCCGCGGCATGCCAGTCGATATCCATCCCGAGGAAGGCATTCCTGGCATCGAGTTGATCCTCACCCGGCTGCATGCCGGCGGCAAGTTCAGTGGCAAGAACTACACGTTTTCCGGCGGCCTGCACGGCGTCGGCGTCAGCGTGGTCAATGCCCTTTCGACACGCGTTGAAGTGTTCATCCGCCGCAATGGCAACGAATACCGGATGGCGTTCCGCGATGGCTTCACCGATTCCACGCTCGACATTGTCGGCAGCGTGGGCAAGCGCAATACCGGAACCCGCCTTCGCTTCTGGCCTGACCCGAAATATTTCGACACCCCCAAGTTTGCCCTGCGCGCACTGCGCCATTTGCTGCGCGCCAAGGCGGTGCTCTGCGCCGGGCTGAAGGTGAGCCTGCTTGACGAGGCCAGCGGCGAGCGCGATGAGTGGTACTACGAAGATGGCCTGCCCGATTACCTGCGCAGCCAACTCACCAGCGCATCGCTGGGCCGCGAGTTGCTGCCGGCGGAGCTGTTCACCGGCGCCGTCGCACGCGACACCGAAGCGGTGGACTGGGCGCTGTGCTGGCTGCCTGAGGCCGATGGCGGTGAGATGGTGCAAGAGGCGTACGTCAATCTGATCCCGACCGCGCAGGGCGGCACCCATGTCAACGGCTTGCGCTCGGGGCTGACGCTGGCGCTGCGCGAGTTTTGCGAGTTCCGCAACCTGTTGCCGCGTGGGGTCAAGCTGGCGCCGGAAGATGTCTGGGATCGGCTCGCTTACGTGCTCAGCGTCAAGTTGAGCGATCCGCAATTCAGCGGCCAGACCAAGGAGCGGCTAAGCTCACGGCAAGCTGCTGCGCTGGTGGAAAACGCGGTACACGATGCCTTTTCGCTGTGGCTCAACCAGCATGTCGAGCAGGGCGAGCGGATCGCGCAACTGGCGATCGAACGCGCCGCAGCACGGCTGAAAACCGAAAAGCAGATCGTGCGCAAACGCATTGTGCAGGGCCCAGCGCTGCCCGGCAAACTGGCTGATTGCAGTTCGCAGGACCTTTCACGCACCGAATTGTTTCTGGTCGAAGGCGACTCGGCTGGCGGTTCGGCCAAGCAGGCGCGCGACAAGGATTTCCAGGCGATCCTGCCGCTGCGCGGCAAGATACTGAACACCTGGGAGGTGGAAAGCAGCGGCGTGCTCGCCTCCAACGAAGTCCACGATCTCGCGGTGGCAATCGGTTGCGACCCGGGTTCGAGAGACATCTCGGGCCTGCGCTACGGCAAGGTCATCGTGCTTGCCGATGCCGACTCCGATGGCCTGCATATCGCTACCCTGCTGGCCGCGCTGTTCCTCAAGCACTTTCCGGCGCTGGTCGATGGCGGCCACATTTTCGTGGCAATGCCGCCACTGTTTCGCGTTGATGTCGGCAAGCAGGTGTTTTACGCACTCGACGAGGAAGAGAAGCGCCTGCTGCTGGATCGGATCGAGCGCGAAAAGATCAAGGGCCAGGTCAACGTCACCCGCTTCAAGGGGCTGGGTGAAATGAACCCGCCGCAGTTACGCGAATCGGCTATCCACCCCGATACCCGCCGCCTGGTGCAGCTCACCGTCGATGACGCCGGCCAAACCGATGCGTTGATGGACATGCTGCTGAACAAAAAACGCGCCGGCGAACGTAAAACCTGGCTGGAAACCAAGGGCGATCTGGCAACGCTGGAAGTATGATTATGGCCGTTGGAAGTAAAATTGCGCTCGCCCTCGCGCTGCTTTTAATGAATGCAGCGGGTGCGTATGCGACTAACGTTGTCGCGCTGCCAGCAGCCGCCCTCTACCGCGATGCAGATGTTGCCACCAGTGCATCGGCATCAAGCGAAGCCACACTCGACGCGCTGATCGCGCAAGAGCCCGGCAATATCGCGACGCTGGCACAGCGCGGCCGTCTGCGCATGCGCGAAGGCCGTATGGAAGATGGCCAGTCCGATTTCGACGCCGCCATCGCGCTGGCTGACGCCGACAGCAGCGATGCGCGCTTGGTGTTGTGGACTTACGGCTGGGCTCAGCTGGAAGCCGGCAACCTGCCCGATGCCCTGCACAGTTGGCAAGAAGCCGAACGTCTGCATGGCGGCCATCCATTCTGGGTTTCGTACAGTTTTGCAACTGTGCTGTGGTTGATGGATGAGCAGGAACTCGCCGTTGCCTACTACGATGCCGCAGTGAGTTCGTACCCGCAGCAGTGGGGCAATGCTGCTGCCGTTGCTCGCTCCTCGCTGGATTGGCAGCCGTTGCCCCGCGCTGCGATTGCCGATGTTTTTGCGGCTTGGCAAAGCCAGCAACCGGCATCACCCTGAGCGAGGGCAGTTGGTCAAATCGCAATTGACCAGCAAATCGCGCCAGCGGCGAGCCTGTACAATAACGATCCCGCAACCTGCCGCAGCCACGCCCATGAGCGCGCCAACACCGCTGACCTACCGCGATGCCGGGGTCGATATCGACGCCGGCAATACCCTCGTCGAGCGCATCAAGCCGCTGGTCAAGCGCACTTTCCGCCCTGAGGTAATGGGTGGCTTGGGTGGTTTTGGCGCGCTGTTCAATCTCTCCGGCCGGTACCGTGAACCGATTCTGGTGTCCGGCACCGATGGCGTCGGCACCAAGCTCAAGCTGGCGCAAACGTTGGGCCGTCACACCCAGATCGGCATCGACCTGGTCGGCATGTGTGTCAACGATGTGCTGGTGCAAGGTGCTGAACCGCTGTTTTTCCTCGATTACTTCGCCACCGGCAAGCTTGATGTCGATACCGCTGTGGCGGTGGTGGGTGGCATCGCACAGGGCTGCGAACTCGCGGGCTGCGCGTTGATCGGCGGCGAAACCGCCGAGATGCCCGATATGTACCCGCCCGGCGAATACGATCTGGCCGGCTTTTGTGTAGGTGCTGTGGAAAAATCGGCACTGCTCGATGGCAGCCAGGTGCGCGCCGGTGACCGTATCATCGGCATTGCCTCCAGCGGCGCTCACGCCAATGGCTATTCGCTGATTCGTCGCATCGTCGAGCGCGCTGGCTCACCGTGGCAACAGACGATCGGCGACAGCACACTGGCCGATGCGCTGCTGGCACCGACCACGATTTACGTCAAGCCGATATTGTCGCTGCTGCGCGATTTTCCGCTGCACGCGATGGCCCACATCACCGGTGGTGGCCTGCAGGAAAACATCATCCGCGTGGTGCCCGATGGCCTTGGCATCCGCATTGATGCCAGTACTTGGGCGCTACCACCGCTGTTCGATTGGTTGCAGCGCGAAGGCGCGGTTGCCAACAGCGAGATGTGGCGCACCTTCAACTGCGGCATCGGCTTTACCGTGCTCGTCGCCGCCGACGATGAGCGGGCCATAACCCATGCGCTCGAACAGCACGGCTTGAATTGCTGGACCATCGGTGAAGTGGTGAAATGCAGCGAATCCGAACGGGTGCGCATTGGCTGATCGGGACATCCCCGCGTTTGCCGTCGGCGGCAGTGGGCAAACCCTGCGCATTGTGGTGCTGGCCTCTGGCAACGGCAGCAATCTGCAGGCCCTGATCGACGCCATCGCCAGCAAGTCGCTGCCGGCGTGCATCGTCGCAGTATGCTCGGACAAACCCGATTGCCTGGCGCTGCAACGGGCGCAACAGGCCGGCATTGCCACCTGGGCGCAGCGCCCGCGTGACTTCGCCAATCGCGAGGCATTCGACGACGCGCTGTTCGCGCATATCGACACCCTTCAGCCGGCGCTCATCGTCTGTGCCGGATACATGAGGGTAATTTCCGCGACTGCGGCGCAACGTCACGTTGGCCAGATGATCAACCTGCATCCTTCCTTGTTGCCACGGCATCCCGGCCTGCACACCCATGCCCGTGCGCTGGAAGCGGGGGACCGTGAACACGGCGCATCGGTGCATCTGGTCACTGCCGAGCTTGATGCCGGGCCGGTCATTGCCCAGGCGCGGGTGCCGGTGCATGGGAACGATAGCGAAGATGCCCTGTCGCACCGGGTGCGCGCACGTGAGCATCCCCTGTTGCTTGGCGTGGTTGCCTTGTTCGCGGATCATCGACTGCGCACGGATGGCAATGCAATCACGTTTGATGGCCGACCACTTGACTCCCCCCTGCAACTGGATTGCCATGACCAACTCCAACGTTGAACACCCGTGCGTCCTGCGGTGGTTGCTCAGTGGCCTGCTGCTGATGGCACCGATGGTGATCGTCGCGCAAACCGGTCACGATGAAACCAAAGCCGATGCCACACCGACGCCCGTGGCTGCCGCCGCCAATCTCAGCCCGGATGCAATCAAGGCCAACACGGCAACCACCCCGGCAACCAATGCCGCGTTGACGCCCACAGGCTACATCGCCGAATACGAATTGCTGCGCGACGGCAAAAAAGAAGGCCGGGCAACGCGCCGTCTTGCCCCGCTCGGCGATGGCCGCTGGGAGCTGCACACCGAGATCAAGGGCACCAGCGGTATGGCCCGCTTTCTCGGCCTCCGAGTCGACGAACGTTCACAGGTCAGCTGGCGCGATGGCCGGGCCGAGACCGAGGGCTACACCTACCTGCAGAAGCTGGCGTTCAAGAAGCGCGAACGCTCGGTGAGCGTTGACCGTTCTGGCGGTCGGATCATCAGCCGCGACAGCCGCGACGACAACGCCGACCAGGTGCTGGCGCTGGCTGACGGCGTGCATGACCGCCAGTCTGCAAGCCTTGCCCTGGCCGACGACCTGGCCCGCGGCGCATCCGGCACCCTCGAATATGCCGTCGTGGGTCGGCACGCGATCAGCATCTGGCAATTCGAGGTCGGTGCTCAGGAGTCTGTCGACACCCCAGCCGGCCGCTTCGATGCGGTGCTGGCGACACGCATCCGCGACAACGAAGACGACAAAGTCACTCGCACCTGGTTTGCGCGCTTTCCCTTACCCGGCGCCCTCGGCATGCTGCCGGTGCGAATCGAGCAAACCGAACCCGGCGAGGATGACATCGTGATGCAGTTGCGCGCCATTACCGCCAACTGAAGGCGCTGGCAGCCTGCGTTTTGTCGCCCACAGGGTGGGCTCCTACAGGTAAGCGTAACCGCTTTTTTGCAGGAGCCCACCCTGTGGGCGACCTGCCGGGCTGCTAAGCAATACGGCGAATTCGCGCACCCAGCCCCGACAGTTTTTCTTCGATATTTTCGTAACCGCGATCGATGTGGTAAACACGATCGACCACCGTTTCACCCTGCGCCACCAGCCCGGCCAACACCAAGCCCGCAGACGCACGCAGATCGGTTGCCATGATCTGCGCGCCGGTCAACGTCTCCACGCCGCGAATGATGGCCGACTCACCCTTGACCTGAATGTCCGCGCCCAGACGCACCAGTTCTTGAATGTGCATGAAGCGGTTTTCAAACACCGTTTCGGTGACCACGCCAACACCCTCGGCCACGGTATTGAGGGCAGCAAACTGCGCCTGCATATCGGTAGGGAATGACGGATACGGGGCAGTGCTGAAACTTACCGCGCGCGGCCGGTTGCCGCGCATGTCGATCTCGATGCTGTCGGCGGTGGTATTGATGTGGGCACCCGCCTGTTCCAGTTTGTTCAACACCGCGTCCAGGGTATCGCTACGGGTGCCGCGCGCGCGCACTTTGCCGCGGGTGATCGCGCCGGCCACCAGAAACGTGCCGGTCTCGATGCGGTCAGGCAGCACGTCATAACGACAACCACCCAGACGCTCGACCCCATGCACCACGATGGTATTGCTGCCGGCGCCTTCGATCTGCGCGCCCATCGCAATCAGACAGTGCGCCAGATCGACCACCTCGGGCTCCTGCGCGGCGTTTTCGATCACCGTGGTGCCCTGCGCCAGGGTCGCCGCCATCATGATGTTCTCGGTACCGGTGACGGTGACCATGTCCATCACGATGTGCGCGCCCTTGAGCCGGCCGGCACGGGCGTGAATATAGCCATTTTCAACCCGAATCGTCGCACCAAGCGCCTGCAGGCCCCGGATATGCTGATCCACCGGCCGCGACCCAATCGCGCAGCCACCCGGCAGCGATACCTCGGCCTGGCCAAAACGCGCCACCAGCGGGCCCAGCACCAGAATCGAGGCACGCATGGTTTTGACCTGCTCGTAGGACGCCAGGAACCGGTCAACACCGCGTGGATCAGCGAGGATGCGCATATGCTCGTTCAGAGTGAGTTGCACACCCATTTCGCCGAGCAAGGCCATCGAAGTGGTGACATCGTTCAAATGCGGGACGTTGCCAATATCCATGGGCTCATCGGCGAGCAGGCTGGCCGCCAGAATCGGCAGCACCGCGTTCTTGGCGCCGGAAATCATCACGTCGCCGTTTAACGGTACGCCGCCCTGAATCACAATCTTGGCCATGCTTGCTCCAGAAAAATCTGCGTTTGCAACGATCTCGGCACGGTTTGCATCAGTGGCCGACCAACCGCTGCTCTTGGTTACACCCGGGTCTCGTCCGGCGTAAGCGTTTTCAGGCTCAGTGCGTGTATCTCGCCGCCCATCAGCTCGCCCAGCGTGGCATACACCATGCGGTGCCGTGCCAGCGGCAACTTGCCAGCGAATGCCGCACACACCACCCGCGCCTCGAAATGCACGCCATCGGCACCTGCAACCTCCACCAGCGCATCGGGTAGGCCCTTTTCAATCAATTGACGGATGGTTTCAGCGTTCATGAGCGATACCGATGGCAGCGACGCAGTGGGATACAATCGAACCGCAAATCTTAAAGCAAACAGCCCCGTACCGATACCTGGAATCCGCCTGACCCCATGAATGCCCACGTGAAAGCCCGGCCCGCACAGCACGTCGAGGATGCCGCACTGGCAGCAAGCGGCGCCCGCGTCATCGAAATCGAGATTCAGGCACTGCAAATGATTCGTTCGCGAATCGACAGCGAGTTTGCCAATGCCTGTCGATTGCTGCTGGCATGCCAAGGCCGGGTCATCTGCGTCGGCATGGGTAAATCCGGGCACATCGCCCGCAAAATCGCTGCAACGCTCGCATCCACTGGCACACCCGCCTATTTTGTTCACCCGGGCGAAGCCTGCCATGGCGACCTGGGCATGATCACCGACGCCGATGCAGTGTTGGTGCTGTCAAACTCGGGTGAAACCGAAGAAGTGCTGAGCATCCTGCCGATGCTCAAGCGGCAGGGTAATGTGGTGGTGGCCATGACCGGCCGGCCGCAATCCACATTGGCACGACACGCCGCCGTACACCTGGATGTCAGCGTACCAGCGGAAGCCTGCCCACTCGGCCTGGCGCCGACCGCCAGCACCACCGCCGCTCTGGCCATGGGCGACGCTCTGGCTGTAACCCTGCTCGACGCCCGCGGTTTTACCAGTGATGATTTCGCTCGCTCACATCCGGCGGGCTGCCTTGGCCGGCAATTGTTGCTGCATATCCACGACGTGATGCATCGCGGCGACGATATCCCCTGCGTACGCTCAGGAGCGACACTGAGCCACACTCTGGTCGAAATGAGCCACAAGCGGCTCGGCCTGAGCGCCGTGGTCGACGCGGACAATCGTCTGCTCGGGGTATTTACCGACGGTGACTTGCGCCGCGCCCTGGACGACAGCGCCGTTGACCTGCGTGCCACGACCATCGACCAGCTCATGACCCGCGATGCCAAGACCATCGGCCCGGAACGACTCGCCAGCGAGGCCGCGCATCTGATGGAAACCCACAAGATCAGTGCCCTGCTGGTGGTCGATGGTGAACAAAAAGTCGTCGGCGCGCTGAATATTCACGACTTGTTGCGCGCGCGTGTTGTTTGATCGGCACACACGAGAACCGTTCCCGGACATGACTGCAAATTACCCGCCCAACCTTACCGAATCGCTGCTGCAACGGGCGCGTGGCGTGCGGCTGGCCGCGTTCGATGTTGATGGCACCCTGACCGATGGCCGTCTGCACTACGGCCAGAACGGCGCCGAGGCCAAGGCCTTCCACGCCCATGATGGCCTTGGCCTGAAACTGCTGGCGCAAACCGGGATCAGCATCGCCCTGATCACCGCGCGCAACAGTCCGATTGTGGCCGCGCGTGCCGCCGAATTGGGGATCACCCTGGTTTTTCAGGGCGTTCACGACAAAGCGGAGTGTCTTCGTGCCTTGTGTACCGAGCAGGGCCTGCTGACCGAACAAGCGGCATTCATGGGCGATGACCTGCCCGATCTCGGCGCGCTGTGCCTGAGCGGCCTCGCTGCCGGCCCGGCCAATGCCCATGCGCTGCTGCGCCCGTACCTGCACTGGCGCGCTGATCGCGCGGGTGGCGATGGCGCCGCACGCGAGCTGTGTGATCTGATCCTGCACGCCCAAGGACAAATCGAGCGTATCGTGGCGCGGTTTGCGCCCGCATGATCATGCGCAACCTCGCCACCCTGGTGTTGCTGGCTGCCGCCATATTGACCAGTTGGCTGGCTTGGCAATTACGGCCCCAGCCTGCCCCTGATGTTCCTGGCCCGCCACGCTCGGATTACTCGCTCGACCAATATGAACTGGTCGTGCTCGACGAGCTTGGCGAGGAATCCTTTACCGTACACGGGCCAATTTTGAGCCGCGACCCCAACACCAGTGAGTGGTTCTTGAACCAACCCCGGTTCAGCTTTCCCACCGCTGGCAGCGAACCGTGGCTTGCGCAGTCGCAAAGCGGCTGGGTGAGCGCGCATGCGGATGAAATCCGCCTGCAACGTGATGTCCAAATTCTTGGGCCGATACAACCCAACGGTGAGCGCGCGCGCCTGATCACAGCGGCGATCGCCATATTTCCAAGTCAGAACCTCGCGCGCAGTACAGATTCCGTGACCATCACCCAAGGCGGCTCTATACTGCGAGGCCAGGGCATGGAAACCAATTTCCAGACCCACCAGTTCACGCTTTTCTCCGAGGTGCGAGCACGTTATGAAGCCCATTGACGAAACCCCGACACCGTATCCGCACGCCCGCCGTCTTCCGGTCATGCGTATCCTGTCACTCGCCGTACTGGCGCTCGCGCTGATCAGCGGCGAAGCCGCCGCTCGCAAATCCGATCGTGATTTGCCGCTGGACATCGAGGCCGATGCGCTTGACGGCACGCTGGATGAAGACGGTACCGCCAACCTCAAGGGCAATGTCCACATCACCCAAGGCACGATGGATGTACACGCGGATCTCGCCACCATCACCCGTGTTGCCGGCGACTTCAATCGCGTCGTGTTTCAGGGCAACCCGGCAAAACTCAATCAGATCAACGATGATGGTACGCAGATGCGGGCCCAGGCGCAGCGCATCGATTACAACGTGGATATCGACATCGTGGTGCTTACCGGCGCCGTGGTGGTGGAGCAGGAACGCGGCACCCTGCGCGGTGAGCGGGTAACCTACAATCTCACCAGCGGCGAACTCGACAGCGGCGGCAATGGTGGCCGCATTCAGATGAAAATTCTCCCGAAAGCAAAGACCGCAAGCAAGGAAGGTGGCTGATGCTGGTCGCGCAAGGACTGCGCAAGCGCTACCGCTCGCGCGAGGTGGTACACGACTTCGGCCTCAGCCTGGATGCTGGGGAAATCGTCGGCTTGCTTGGCCCCAACGGCGCTGGCAAAACCACTTGCTTCTACATGATTGTCGGGCTGGTGCGCGCCGATGGCGGCGAGATCATACTGGATGGCCGCGACATCACAGCGCTGCCAATGCATTTACGGGCGCGCCTTGGCCTCGGCTATCTGCCGCAGGAACCCTCGGTGTTCCGCAAGCTCAGCGTCGCCGACAACGTACGTGCGGTGCTGGAGTTGCGCAAAGACCTCGATACCGCCGGCCGCGAACGTGAACTGGCCGATCTGCTCGATGAATTGCAGGTATCGCATGTCGCCGACCAGATGGGCGCCAGCCTGTCGGGTGGTGAGCGCCGCCGGGTGGAAATCGCGCGGGCGCTGGCGGCAAAACCACGGCTGATCCTGCTCGACGAGCCATTCGCCGGTGTCGATCCGATTTCGGTCGGCGAAATCCAGCGCATCATCCGTCATCTCAAAGCACGCGGGGTCGGGGTTCTGATTACCGACCACAATGTGCGCGAAACGCTCGGCATTTGCGATCGTGCCTACATTCTCAATGCCGGCGGCGTACTGACCCAAGGGACCCCGGAAGCAGTACTGGCCAATGCCGACGTGCGCCGCGTTTATCTGGGCGACAGCTTCCGCTTGTAAGCGGCCGGCCTGCCAGTGGTGACGAAGATGCCGCCCGGTAGATGGCCCTGACCTGTACCATCAACGCATGAAGCTGAGCCCGCGCACCAGCATGAGCCAACAGTTGACCCTGACGCCGCAATTGCGTCAGGCGATTCGCCTACTTCAATTGTCGGCGATCGAGCTGGAAGCGGAAATCACCACGGCCGTTGAAGAAAATCCTCTGCTTGAACTCGCCGACGACGCCGAGCCGGATGACGAACCAACAACCGACGCCAACGGCGCCGAGCGTGACGGCATCGAGATTGAAGTGCTTGAGGCGCAGGAGTCGCCCCTCGACTACGAACCCGAATGGGACGAAGCCCGCCCGATGCACGAAGGCGAGGGCGACAACGACGCCGCCGCGCGCATGGTCGAAAGTGACGATTTGCACGACCACTTGCTGTGGCAACTCAACCTCAGCCCGATGTCCGAGCGGGATCGCCGCATCGGTGTGGCCCTGATCGATGTGATCGATGACGACGGCTATATCGCCGAATCCATTGACGGCCTGTGCGCCAGCTTGCGCCCGGAGGTCGAAGCGAGCCCGGACGAGGTATTGACGGTGCTGCACCGGGTCCAACGCTTCGATCCGGTCGGTGTGGGCGCACGCGACCTTGCCGAATGCCTGTGCGTTCAGCTTTCCGTCCTCTCGGACGACACCCCTGGCCTGGAGCTGGCGCGTCGGATTGTCTGCCACAACCTGAACGAACTGGCCAAGCTGGGCCCCGAGCGTCTCGCCAAACATCTGTGTGAAGATTCACAAACCGTGCAGGAGGCTGTGAACCTGGTCCGCAGCCTGGACCCCAAGCCGGGCGCACAAATTGCGCCACCACCCACGCAATACGTGAGCCCGGACTGTGTGGCCTGGCTTGAAGCGGGGATATGGCGGGTGTCGCTCACCCGCAGCCGACCGGCACTGGCGATCAACCGCCATTACGAAGGACTGATCGCGCAGGCAACACGCGAAGACGCCAGCTACATGCGTGGCCATCTGCAAGAAGCGCGCTGGCTGATCAAGAGCCTGGAAACGCGCTCCGACACTGTTTTGCGGGTCGCGCGCAGTATCGTGCGCCAGCAATCGGGTTTTCTCGACCACGGCCCGGAGGCGATGCGGCCGCTGACCTTGCGCGAGGTCGCTGAAGAGCTGGGCCTGCATGAGTCCACGATTTCACGTGCCACTTCCCGCAAATACCTGCGCACGCCGCGCGGAACCTTTGAGTTCAGGCACTTTTTTGCATCAGGTGTCGATAATGGCAGCGGCGGCGCCACCTCCAGCACCGCCATTCAGGCCATGATCCGCAAGTTGATTGAAGCCGAAGACCCCAGTAAACCGTTATCCGACGCGCGGCTGGCCAACGACCTGAAGGCCATGAACGTGCCTGTGGCACGCAGAACCGTGGCAAAATACCGTGAAGCGATGAATATCCCCGCATCCGGCGAACGGCAACGCCTGAACTAGACCCCGAGACGCACTTGAAGCAAGCCTGCCCACCCCCATCCAATATAACAAGCCTGTCGGCTTTGCCAGCCTCAGGCGACTGTGGCGTGAACGGGCTCTGACACGCCCGAGCATTCCGGAACTTGCAACCTCATATCGCGAAAGGAGTCTTCACATGCGGATCGAAATCACCGGCCATCAAGTCGATGTCACCCCGGCACTGAATGACTATGTCAACAACAAGCTCGAGCGTATCGCCCGGCACTTCGATCATCACCTCGACCTGCGCGTCATTCTCACGGTAGACAAGCTTGAACAACGTGCCGAAGCTACCGTCGGCGTTCCCGGAAAGTCGTTGTTTGCGGATGCCAGCTCGCCGGACATGTACGCAGCCATCGATATGCTCGCCGACAAA
This sequence comes from Lysobacteraceae bacterium, assembly GCA_030681035.1. GTDB lineage: Bacteria > Pseudomonadota > Gammaproteobacteria > Xanthomonadales > Xanthomonadaceae. The sequence goes on from JAUXUI010000049.1 coordinate 13,068, forward strand.
CTCGACCGGATCGTCATCAAGCACAAGGAAAAGCTTACCGATCACCACCGTGGCACCAGTGCCGCCAATCTTGGCAGTATCGACTGACTGACTGGCAGCAGCCCGGGGCTGCCCCGGCTGCTGCCAGCAGCGTATGATGCCTCGCCACAATGCAGTTATCGCATAACTTGCTTCACCCTCGTCATTCCAATGGCACCGCACTGCTCATGCACCTGATTGACCTGCTCAGCCCGTCCCGCGTTCGCATCGAACGCGCGGTTACCAGCAAAAAGCGCCTGCTCGAACATCTGGCTGCGCTGCTCTCCGATAGCCTTGGCGCTGAGCTGGAACGCGCGATATTCGACAACCTGTGCTCCCGCGAGCGGATGGGTTCTACCGCGCTGGGCCACGGTGTTGCGATTCCACACGGCCGCTGTGCGCAATTGAACACAGCCATCGGCGCCTTCGTGCGGTTGTCTGAACCCGTCGATTTCGGTGCCGCCGACGGCCAGCCGGTCGACCTGATCTTCGCGTTGGCGGTACCGCAGCACTTCACCCACCAACATCTGGTGTTGCTGGCAGAACTGGCCGACATGTTCGCCAACGTGGATATCCGTGCCAAGCTGCGCGCCGCCCCCGACAGCGCAGTGCTTTATCGCCTGCTTTCCGACTGGCAACCGGCCTCCGACGCCGCCGCATGAGCGCCCAAATCACCGCGCGCGATTTGTTCGACGCGCTCGGTGGGCGGCTGCAATTACGCTGGTTGGCCAGCACCGCTGCGGGCGGGCGGGCCATCGATAGTGATGAGCACACCGCCCGGCGGCCCTCGTTGGCCGGCTACCTCAACATCATCTATCCCAACAAAGTGCAGATTCTGGGCAGCGAAGAGCTGACCTGGCTTGATGCGCTGGACGCCGCACAGCGTTGGGTGACACTGCAAAAAATCGTCAACTTCGGTCCACTGGCGCTGGTGATCACCAAGGATCAGTCCTGCCCCTCCGATTTACTTGCCGTTGCCGAAGAAGCGCAGATTCCGCTATGGGTTTCACCGCGACGCGGCCATGAACTGCTGACCTTGTTCCAGTATCATCTGGCCGGCGCGTTGGCATCACGGGTTACGCTGCATGGCGTGTTCATGGAGGTCTATTCGATCGGGGTGCTGATCACCGGCGAAAGCGGTGCCGGCAAAAGCGAATTGGCGCTGGAACTGATTACCCGCGGCCATCGCCTGGTGGCCGACGATGCCCCCGAGTTCACCCAAATCACCCCTGACGTGCTCGACGGTACCTGCCCGGAAATCCTGCGTGATCTGATCGAAGTGCGCGGCCTCGGCATACTCAACATCCGCGAGATGTTTGGCCACACCGCAGTCAAACGCAACAAATACCTGCGCCTGATCGTCCACCTGAGCCGCTACACCGGCGATGCACCTGCGGATGCCGGCATGTCACGCCTGCTCGGCGATACCAGCAGCCGCCGCGTGCTGGACATGGACGTACCCATCATCACCCTGCCGGTTGCACCTGGCCGCAACCTGGCGGTATTGCTCGAAGCCGCCGCGCGCCTGCACATATTGCGCGCCAAGGGCATCGACCCGGCGCACGCGTTCATCGCCCGCCATACCCAACACCTCAAGTCAGGCGAATAGCCATGTCCGAAACCCGCCCGCGTTTGATCGTGGTCAGTGGGCTGTCAGGCTCTGGTAAAAGTGTCGCACTGCGTACGCTCGAAGACCTGGGCCATTACTGCGTCGACAACCTGCCAGTGCAGTTGCTGCCGGCGCTGATCAAAGGCAAGGCGCGGCCCGAGTTGTGGGCAGGCGGGCTCGCGGTCAGCATCGACATCCGCAATGCCGATGATCTGGCGCAGTTGCCGCACTGGCTGGCGCAAGTCGGGGAACTGGGCTTTGACTATCGCTTGGTGTTTTTTGAAGCACAGAGCGACATTCTGGTGCGCCGTTATGCCGAAACCCGGCGTCGTCACCCGCTCAGTGCCGATGGCAGCCCACTGAGCGAAGCCATTGAACGTGAGCGCGTACAACTCGCCCCGCTGCGCGCCATTGCCAATCTTGTGATTGATACCTCGCAACTCAACGTACACCAGTTGCGACGGCAGGTGATTGCCGAACTTGGCCTGACCGCCCGTGAGGGCCTGAACCTGATGTTCGAATCGTTCGCCTATCGCCATGGCATCCCCAATGATGCCGATTTCGTGTTTGATACTCGCTGCTTGCCCAACCCGCACTGGGATGTCCGCCTGCGGCCATTGTCCGGGCGCGACAGCGAAGTGCGCAGCCATCTGGCCGCGCAACCCGAAGTCATGGCCTATCGCAGCCAGGTGATCAGCTTCATCGACCACTGGCTACCCGCGTTCAGTCGCGGCAGCACTCGCAGCTATCTCACCATCGCCATGGGCTGCACTGGTGGCCGGCACCGTTCGGTGTATCTGGCCGAAACCCTCGCCGAACACTACCGCCAGCATGGCTACCCCGGCGCAGCAAGTCATCACCGCGAACTCGGCTGAACGAGGATCACGCTCAGTAGCCAATGGCACTTCATTAAGCCAGAAACCCCCTCAAATCGTCATTCCCGCGCAGGCGGGAATCCAAAATTGGGCACGAACGAAAGAAGCTGGATGCCAGCTGTAGCCTGCCCTCGAATGCTTTAATCGGGGGCTGGCATGACGACGCTTAAGTAAGTGCCATTGGGCTCAGTAGCGATACTCCAGGCTCAACCAAAGCTTGGTCTCATCGCTGGAAAACCCGTCGCTGCGATAGTCGGCGAGTTTGACCAGCGCGTTGATCGCCGGGGTGAAGGCATACCCCACTTGCGCATCAAGCTCGGTGCCGTAATCGGCGCCGCCGCGATCCGCCGAAAAATCGTGCCATAGCGCCTGCCAGCTCCATTGGCCATGCTTGCCGCCGACACCGACATACACATCTTCCAGACCATTGCCCGGCGTGCTCAGAAAGCGATCAGCCCAGCCATTGAACGCGTGCAGGGTGGCCAGCGGTGTCTGAAACGCGACCACGCCGTTGCCTTGCAGCCGCTCATAGCCGGCTTTCGCGGTGAACTCGCCATAGCCAAGGGTCGGCTCGATGAACCAATAATCGGTGCTCACCTGTCGCGGATTGTCGGCATAGTCTTTTTGCTTGGCCGCCTCCAGCGTCCAGCCCAGTTTCAGCGCCGATGACAGTGCTTGGCTGCCGGTCCAGCGCAGACCGTAGGTGGCCAGCGAGCCGGTTGCAACGTCTTGATTGTCGATCAGATAGGCATAGCCGGTGATGCTGCCGACCGGCAACACCTGGTTGACATTGATCGCGTGTACATCGAGGTTCCACTCGCCCTGCGGGCTGTCGTCGCCAAAAATCCGCTGCGCGCGATCAAGATAGGCATAACGAAGGCTCGGCCCACCGCTACCTGCCTTGTAGGCCAGGTCCAGCGCATCGAAAGTCTGTTCGTTCTGGCGCCAGCCGACGTTGCCGATAAAGCGGTGATTATCGAAGATCAACCGCTGCCGGCCCAGAGTCGCCTTGAACCCGGCATCGGCATAACTCACATACGCCTGATTGAGCTCGGTGGCATCGGGGTCAGCAACCACCGGGAATGCGGTATTGCCATTGGTGGTGCTGTTGTAGTTCGCGTTGAACAACCCTTCCACGTACTCGCCCTCGGCGAACAGCGTCCAGCGCGGCGAAGCTACCCAGCGGTAACCGAAGCGGGCGCGCAGGGTATGCGCGTTGGCGTTGCGCGCAAAGGCATCGTCATTCACGTTTTCATAGCGATAGCGCAAGTCCAGGGTCGGGCCGGATGACAGGCTTTGCGCCAGCACGGGCTGCACCAGCAGCACACTGGCGATGGCAATCGGCAGCACGCACCGCATCGGGTTGAGGCTCATGACACACTCCAAAATAGGCCGTTGTCGGCCGGATGGCGCCATTGTCTTGCGCGCGATCACGCATGGCACTGAGCCAGATCAAGCCCGCTTCAGATCACTGCCACAGGTTTTACGTTGGTGCTCAGGGCTTCACTGCCAGCGTGTCATGGTGGCTTTGCAGCAATTCACGCAGGTAGGTGCCAATGAATGCCCTGCCCTTGAAACCGCTGGCCTTGGCCGCCGCTTCGGCCTGCTCGTCAGTCACCGGCGCCGGCGCGGCGAACGCGACGATGGAAGGGTAAAACCCAATCGTGAAGACATCGACATCCGAGCCCTGATCACCGACCCATATCAGATTGGGCCGGCTGTTGATGGCGAGCAAATAGGTATTTTCCATCTGCCGCTGCTGCAACAGCGCATCGTGCCGGCCCGCCAACGCGGCGAACATCTCGACATGGAAAAAGCCGTTCTCGGAATATGCCGCCTGTACTTGCGCACGCGGCGGCCCATAGGCAAACAGGTCTTCGCGGAAAACCACCAGTTTGTTCAACGCCAAGCGAAAGGCTGCTTCGCCCGCGGCTTCACGCTGCGCCACCCGCTTGCGTGCGTAATAGCCGGCATAACTGCCGATCGGCTGCAGCACCAGCAGGTCCCATTGATCGCCCTGCGAATGGCGCATCAGCATCGGTTCGGGCTCGCCCAATGCCTGCCAGTGCCCGGCAGCGGCAGCATCGGCATACAGCGCCAGCACATCGAGCAGCGCGCCGGGCGCGGCGCGCACGGTGCTCACGCGATACAGTTCCGGTGATTCATTCACTGCGCTCTGGGCGCTCACCGGGGCAACTGCGCAAAGGCCAAGCACCGCAATCAACAACACCCGCAGCAAAGTAGCGATCACCATGACCCTTCTCCAGCCGAAATACCGGCTTGCAGAATACGACGATGACTGGGCCTGTGGAATCACCTTGGCATCAGCATTGCCACGCTGCCATGCCATAATCGAGCATCCCAACCGGGGCGATAGTCGGATTGGATGCCGTAATGCAAGGGCCGAGCGATAACGAAATCGACCAGAACACAACTGCCCTGCCGTTTGCCGACAGCGCTGCAGAAGCGGGTTACCGAGCCTATTTCCTGCATCACGATCGCCGCGACGCGATCATCGCCATCGCCGTATTCGTGTTTTTCAAGGCTGCATTCAGCGTCTTCGATCTGATGTTCCAGACGCCGGAGCAGGTGGATCTGTTGCTGGAAGCACGATTTGGTTTCGCCGCCGTGTCGATAGCCACAATGATGCTCTTCGCGCGCGTGCGCAGCGCCCGCCATTACGACGCGCTGATGCTGGTCTGGGTGCTGCTGGCGGTACTCAGCAATTTCTTCACCATCGCGCATCGTCCGAGCGGGCATTTTGGTTTCCTCGGAACCTCGCCGATGCTGATCCTGCTGCTGTTCGTGTTTTTCCGCAATCGTTTCAACTTGCAGTTGTTGTCCGCCGCCGTGCTCACCGCCAGCGATTTCTTCACCGTATTTTCTCTGCGCGTGCCTCTGCCAACCCAGACCCTGATCCAGACCGCTGCAACCTATGCGCTGGCGATCATCATCGGCGCCATCGTCTCCTGGCAATTGCACAGCGCACGGCGCCGATACTTCGCCACCCACAGCAACGAGCGCCGGCTCCGCGCCCGCCTGCAGGAACTGGCGTACCGCGACGAACTGACCGGCGTGCTCAACCGGCGCAGTTTTTTGCAGGAAGCCGAAGCGCTGTGGCGCAAGTCCGCACAAAGCAACCGGCCGGCCTGTCTGCTGATGTTGGATCTGGATCATTTCAAGCAGATCAACGACACCCTCGGCCACGAAGCGGGCGACCGCGCGTTGGTCGCGTTCGCCCATCTGGTGCAGTCAAGCAAGCGACCGGGCGACATCTTCGGCCGCGTCGGCGGCGAGGAGTTTGCACTGTTTCTGCCCGATGCCAGCGCCAATGTCGCGCGCGATGTAGCCGCCCGCATCGTTCGTGAATGCCAGGCATTGGCCCCTGACGGACAGCCGCAACAGCACCTCTCGGTGTCGATCGGTCTGGCTGCCGTCAACAGCTCCGACAACGATCTGCGCGCAACCATGGCTCGTGCCGACAAGGCGCTGTACCAAGCGAAAGCCGACGGGCGGGGGCGCACTGCGCTGGCCGTTGATGCGATTGCCAGCACGCACTGACCCAACTGGCAAAAACGACGCAGCTTGCCGTGATCGGGCGGCAGCGGTAAACTGCGCGGCTGGTTTTGCTGCTTGGCTGCCGGCTATAGCGAGCCTTGGTTCGCGCCGCCTCATCGGCTGAGTTTGCAAAGCGGTGCTGGTTTTCCTGCGGAGAGGTGTCCGAGTGGTTTAAGGAGCACGCCTGGAAAGTGTGTATACGGCTTAACCCCGTATCGAGGGTTCGAATCCCTCCCTCTCCGCCACGCACGACTCCATGGATGGAGGAGGTAGAGCTGCGCCTGGAACAGCAGCCGAGCAACTGTTTCAACGTTTATGGTGGCCCCGTTGGCGCCTCCGCGACGATAGGTCGAAAACTCCGCCAGGTCCGGAAGGAAGCAACGGTATCGACTGATTCGGGCGCCGGAGTCACGCTGGCGGGGCCGCCGCCATTTCCAGCACCCTGTCCGGACCTGTCCCAGCCGTAAGCTTCGGCATCCTTGCCTCCGCAACGATTTCAAGTGGTTCCCTCAGTACCGCATCATGGCCTTGTCCGCCGGGCAAGCCGGTTAAACTACGTCATTGATTCCTTGCCATCGACCCGGATGCCTGCCGTCGAGCCACCGCAACACACTCCACTCATGCGCCAGTTCTTCGCTGCCAAGGCGGAGTACCCGGATGTGCTGCTGTTTTTCCGCATGGGCGATTTCTACGAGCTGTTTTACGACGACGCGCGTAAAGCCGCCGCCCTGCTCGACATCACCCTGACCCAGCGCGGCGCCTCGGCCGGCGAGCCGATCCCGATGGCGGGGGTGCCGGCACACGCCTATGAAGGCTATCTGGCGCGGCTGATCCAGATGGGCGAGTCCGTGGCAATCTGCGAACAGATTGGCGACCCGGCGCAGAGCAAGGGCCTGGTTGAGCGCAAGGTGGTGCGCGTGGTCACCCCCGGCACGGTGACCGACGAAGCCTTGCTGCACGAGCGCCGCGACACCGTGCTGATGGCGCTGGCGCGTGGCCGTGGCGAGGATGGCAAGCCGGCATTCGGCCTGGCCTGGGCCGACCTGGCCGGCGGCCGGATGCGGGTCAACCAGGTGGCCGACGAGGACGCTCTGGCGGCGGAACTGGCGCGACTGGAACCGGCCGAACTGCTGCTACCTGACGAGGACGGCTGGCCGGCGTGGCTGCACGAGCGCCGCGGCCTGCGCCGGCGTGGGCCGTGGCATTTTGATGCCGACAGCGGCCGCCGCCTGATCACCCGCTGTTTCGCCACCTTTGATCTGACCGGTTTTGGCATCGAAGACCAGCCGCTGATGATCGCGGCAGCGGGAGCCCTGCTCGGCTATATCGAGGAAACCCAGAAGCAGCAATTACCACATTTGAGTTCACTGGCGCTGGAGTCGAGCACCGAAACCATCACCATGAACGCGGCAACGCGGCGCCATCTGGAACTGGACAGCCGTATCGATGGCCGCAGTGAGCACACCCTGCTCGGCATCCTCGACAGCTCCATCACGCCGATGGGTGGGCGCCTGTTGCGACGCTGGCTGCATCGCCCCTTGCGCGACCAGAATGTGCTGCGCCATCGCCATCAGGCGGTGCAGACCCTGATCGACCGCGGCGCCGGCGACACGCTGCGCACGGCGTTTCGCGGCCTCGGCGATGTCGAGCGGATTCTGGCGCGGGTAGCGCTGCGTTCGGCGCGGCCACGTGATCTGAGCACGCTGCGCGATGCGCTGGCCGCGTTGCCGCACATTCGCGCCGCGCTTTGCCCCCCCCATCCCACCGGGAGAGGGGCTTCCACTGGCAGCCCTTTGCTGGACACGTTGCACGACACTCTCGGCGAACACGACGCCAGCGCCGCGCTGCTGGCAGCCGTTATCATCGAGCAGCCGCCCGCCTTGTTGCGCGATGGCGGTGTGATCGCCGAAGGCTACGATGCCGAGCTCGATGAACTGCGCACGCTGTCTACCCGTGCCGATCAGTTTCTGCTTGATCTCGAAGCGCGCGAGCGCGCCGCCAGCGGCATCGCCAACCTCAAGGTCGGCTACAACCGCGTGCATGGCTACTACATCGAAATCAGCAAGGGCCAGGCCGAACGCGCGCCCACGCACTACACCCGCCGCCAGACCCTGACCAATGCCGAGCGCTACATCACCGAGGAGCTCAAGCAGTTCGAGGACAAGGTGCTGTCGGCGCGCGAACGCTCGCTGCTGCGCGAACGTCAGCTTTGGGAAGACCTGCTCGATGCACTCAACACGCAGTTGCACACACTCAAGCAATGCGCCAGCGCGCTGGCGGAAATCGACGTGCTGTGCGCCTTTGCCGAACGTGCGCAAACACTGGACTGGGCGCAGCCGGAACTGCGTCACGAACCGGGCCTGAGCATCGAGCGCGGCCGCCACCCGGTGGTGGAGGCAGTACGCAGCGAGCCGTTCGAGCCCAACGACCTGCGGCTCGATGAGCATACCCGCATGCTGGTGATCACCGGCCCGAACATGGGCGGCAAGAGCACCTACATGCGGCAGAACGCGTTGATCGTGCTGCTCGCGCATATCGGCAGTTTCGTACCGGCAACGCGCGCGCAAATCGGGCCGATCGATCGCATCCTCACCCGCATCGGCGCTGGCGATGATCTGGCGCGCGGGCAATCCACGTTCATGGTGGAAATGGCCGAGACCAGTTACATCCTGCACCACGCCAGCGAACACTCGCTGGTGCTGATGGACGAGATCGGGCGCGGCACCTCCACCTACGATGGCCTGTCGCTGGCCAAAGCCTGTGCCCTGCACCTGGCCAACATCAACCGCGCCTACACCCTGTTTGCCACCCATTATTTCGAACTGACCGCGCTCGCCGATGGCGGCCACGGCATTGCCAATGTGCATCTGGATGCCATTGAGCATGCCGACCGCCTGGTGTTCATGCATGCACTCAAGCCCGGCCCGGCCAACCGCAGCTTCGGCTTGCAGGTGGCGGCACTGGCCGGCCTGCCGCGCAGCGTGATCGATCAGGCGCAACACACCCTGCGCGAACTCGAAGGTCAACGCAGTGCCAGCAGCGAAATCAGCCGCGAAGCGCTGGATGCACCGTTGCAGATGGGCCTGTTTCACGCGCCGGCACCGGCACTGGCGGCGCTGGCGGCCATCGAACCGGACGAGTTGACGCCCAAGCAGGCACTGGAAGCGTTGTACCGCCTCAAAGGAATGCTGTAGCCAGTTGCACGTAGCGCTGGTGCAACGCGCTCACCTGCGCATCCAGTGCATCCAGATCGCCACTGTTGTCGATCACCTCATCGGCCAGCGCCAAACGCTGGCTGCGCGTGGCCTGTGCCGCCAGCATCTGCTGCGCCAGCGCTGCCGATATCGCATCGCGCGCCTGCAAACGCGTCAGTTGCATGGCTTCGGGCAGATCCACCACCACGATCCGTTGCAGCCACGGATACGCCGCGCGGCCACCCACTTCGGTCAGCAGCGGAATTGCCACCATCGCGTACGCCGCGCTCGCCTGCCGGCACTCGCGCTCAAGCTGCTCGCGGATGCGTGGATGCAGGATCGCTTCCAGATCGCGGCGTGCCTGTACATCGCTGAACACGCGCTCGCGCAGCGCACCGCGATCAAGCCGGCCATCATCGCCACACACTGCCGGCCCGAAGCGCGCCACGATCTCGGCCAGCGCCGGCATACCCGGCTCCACCAGTTGCCGCGCCGCGACATCAGCATCGGCCACCGGCACGCCCAACGCCGCGAAGCGCTCGCATACCGCGCTCTTGCCCGATGCAATACCACCAGTGATTGCAACGATGAAGTTCGCCATTGCCGCAGACTAGCGCAGCGGCTGTGCCATGCAAAGCACGCTACACGGCGACACCCGTATCGGCGCAGCCATCATCGCGCGTGATCGCGCACTGCGGCATGACGGTCGCCCACAGGGTGGGCTCCTACAGGGGACGTTCATCGCTTTCGTGGGAGCGCGCCTGCGCGCGAAGCGCTTTCGCCAGTTCGCTCGCCGGCCTGCCGGCTCCCACAGAAGCACTGGCTCCACGGGCGGGCAACACCGTCGCTCCAGGGGAGCACCAACCGCTTTTTGTAGGAGCCCACCCTGTGGGCGACCTGTCAGCGCACCGTCGCTATCAAAACAAGCTGACGCCAGGCACCAGCCACAACGACAACGCGGCGAGGCCGGTAGCGATCACGCTGGCGGCCAGCACATCACTCGGGTAGTGCAGGCCGAGCACCACCCGCGACAGCGCCACGCTGAAGCAAAACGGTGCGAGCAGCCAGACCAAACCCGGGTAATACGCCAGCGCCACCAAGGTGAACGACACTGCATGCAGGGTGTGCCCGGACGGGAACGAGAACTCGTCCAGTGGTGCGATCAAGGCACGCACCCGTTGATCGCGGGCGAATGGCCGCGGCCGTTTGGTCCAGCGTTTCAGGCTTTTGTACAGCGCCAATGCGATCACACCGGTCGCGGCCATATGCGCGGAAGCAAACAGGCCGCGATAGCCATCGAAGACTACGATCAGCGCCATCAGGCCATACCAGAACACACCATCGCCAAGCCGGCTGATGGCAGCAAAATAGGCACGCACCCAGCGCCCGTGACCCCAGCGGTTGGCGGCTGCGGTCCATGCACTATCGCGTGCCACCCAACGCTGTACGCGGGCAATCATGATGGCCTCCCGTCGCTGGTGGCAGGCCATGTCGGTGCTGCCAGCGCCCGCCGCTCAATCAGCTCGCGCAGCACTTGTTCAAAGCGTGCCGACACCGTTTCCGGCGCCAGTTGTGCCACCGCCTCGCGTGCCGCAGCGCCCAGCCATCGACTCGTCGCCAGGTCGCCCGCCAGCGCGACGGTGGCGGCGATGAAGGCATCGTCATCGCCCACCGCGATAGCGGCGCCATGGGCACCGTCGCGCAGATGTTCGCGCGCGGCACCGGTATCGAAGGCGACTGTCGCCAGACCCGAGGCCATCGCTTCCAGGGTCACGTTGCCAAAGGTTTCGCTCAAACTTGGAAACACGAACAGATCGGCGCTGGCAAAATGCCGGGCCAGTGCCTCGCCGCGCTGCACCCCACAGAACACGAAATCCGGATGCGCTGCGGCCAAGGCGGCGCGATCCGGGCCATCGCCAACCCAGACCATGCGCGCATGCGGTTGCTCTTGCTGCACCCGGCGAAATGCGCGCACCGCCAGCGCCAGATTCTTTTCCGGCGCGATGCGACCGACATGGATCAGCACCGGGGTGTCGGCGTCGGCGCCCCACTGCATACGCAAGCTTGGGCTGCGCCGTGCCGGATGGAAGTGCGTGGTGTCCACCGCCCGTCGCAGCACGGTGATGTCGGCAAACCCCTGCGCGCCGAGAAATTGCGCCAATTCGCGTGTTGGCACCAGCGTGGTATCGGCGCGATTGTGAAACCGCCGCAACCAGGCGAACACTGCGCCGCGCAGAAACCCAACGCCGTAGCGCGCTGCGTACTCGTCAAAGCGGGTGTGAAAACCGGTACTCGCTGGAATGCCAAGACGCCGCGCCACCGCCAGCGCCGACGCGCCCAGCGGCCCTTCGGTGGCGATGTAAAGCGCATCGGGTCGCTGTTGTTGCCAGCGCGCACGCAAGCGGCGGCCGGCCGGCAGACCCATGCGCAAACCGGGATAGCGCGGCAACGGCACACTCGGCAGCCGCAGTTGCTCCGCTGAATCAAGCACCGATTCATCCATGCGCCGCGGCCGGATCAACTCAACCGCATGGCCGCGTGTGCGCAGGCCCTGCTCCAGCGTCTGCACGGTCAGGGCCACGCCGTTGACTTCCGGCGGGTAGGTTTCACTGACGATGGCAACGCGCATCGGCTTGGACATGGCGCCAGTGTCGTCCGCATCAATGCCAGCATTATGACAATACGATTTCACTTTGATGACAGGCGTTTCGAGCCGGTGCCAACGGCACTTTCTCAGCGTGCCGTCATTCCCGCGAAAGCGGGAATCCAGAGTCTTTCCGTTGGCTCGCAATCCAGCGTCGCAACTCATGACGGAACCTGGACCTGGGGCTACGTCAACCGTTGGTCATTGGATCGGCATTGACTCCTTGTTCACGCATCGTCACGCCACCGCATGCGAGGCTGTTGCCACCTGTGGTTGCGCCGAGCCCCGCCATGAACGAACGCGACAACGACCTGAGCATCACCCCGGAGCCGGTCTACCGCGCCCGCCGGTTGCTGATGCAGGCCGGCCTGCTGCTGCCCGCCTCCGGCTTGCTGGCCTGCTCAGCGCCCAGCGATGCTGCCGGCGAACCAGCAACTGTGCCTGCGGGCGAAGACGAACTCACCCGCTATCAGGATGTCACCAGTTACAACAATTTCTACGAGTTCGGCACCGGCAAGGCCGACCCGGCGCGCAACGCTGGCAGCCTGCGCACCGAGCCGTGGGCCATCACCGTGGGCGGTGAAGCCGGCAACACCGGGCAATTCAGCCTGGCGCAACTGCTGGATGGCCTGACCCCGCAACCGCGCGTCTACCGGCTGCGCTGCGTCGAGGGTTGGTCGATGGTGATTCCGTGGCTCGGTGTGCCGTTGGCCAGCGTGCTGCGGCGCTTTGAGCCAACATCAAAGGCGCGCTTCGTGGCATTCCGCACGCTGGCCGACCGCGAACAAATGCCAGGCGTGCGCCGCGCCGTACTCGACTGGCCCTACCGCGAAGGCTTGCGGATGGATGAAGCCATGCACCCGCTCACCCTGCTCGCCACCGGCCTGTACGGCAAACCGCTACCCAACCAGAACGGCGCACCGCTGCGGCTGGTGGTGCCGTGGAAATACGGCTTCAAGAGCATCAAGTCGATCGTCTCGATCCAGTTCACCGAGGCCATGCCGGAAACCAGTTGGAACCTGTCGCAACGCGATGAATACGGGTTCTATTCCAACGTCAATCCGGACGTGGATCATCCACGCTGGAGCCAGAAAACCGAGCGCCGCATTGCCGGTGACGGCCGCTCGCTGTTTGCGCAGCGCATACCCACCCTGCCGTTCAATGGCTATGGCGACCAGGTGGCATCGCTGTACGCCGGCATGGACCTGCGTCAGTGGTTCTGAAACCCGCCTTGCTGGCGCGGTTGCTGGTCCATGCCCTCGCACTCACGCCGATGCTGTGGCTGCTGCACGATGCGTATGTGGGGCAACTCGGCGCCGACCCGGTTGCGGCATTGACCCACCGCAGCGGCGACTGGGCACTGCGCCTGCTGTTGCTCACACTGGCAGTGACCCCGCTGCGCCGGTTCACCGGCTGGCGCTGGCCGTTGAGCTACCGACGGATGCTTGGCCTGCACACTTTCGCCTATGCCTGCCTGCATTTTTCGGTGTATCTGGTACTCGATCTGGGCGGCTACTGGGCGCAGATACTCGACGATGTGATGAAGCGGCCATTCATCACCGTCGGTTTTCTCGCCTGGCTGGGGCTGCTGCCGCTGGCTGCAACCTCCAATCGCGCCGCGATGCGCCGGCTGGGCCGGCGTTGGGGCCTGCTGCATCGGCTGGTGTACCCGATTGCCGTGCTCGCGGTGCTGCATTTCATCTGGCAGGTGAAAGCCGACCTGCGCGAACCACTGATCTACGCTGCGGTATTGGCCGCACTGCTGCTCGCGCGCTGGCGATGGCGAGGGCCGGGTTGCGCCACGCCAACGACAGCGTTGGCGCCACAGAAACGACGGTGAATCATGCTGATCAAAACGAGCACGATCATTGCAGCACCAACTCGACGCGGCGATTGCGGGCACGGCCTGCATCGTCTGTGTTGCTGGCTACCGGCGCGAACGAGGCCAGCCCTCTGGCAGCCAGGCGTGCGGGCGCGATGGTGTAGTCCTTCACCAACGCCGCAACCACTGCCTCGGCGCGGCGCTGCGACAGGTCGAGGTTGTGCGCGAGGTTACCGGTGGCATCGGTGTGGCCGACTACGTGAAACTTGAGATCGGGTTTTGCGCGCAGCGAACCGGCGATGGCATCAAGCGCAGGTTTCGACGTTGGCTTGATCGCCGATTGGTCAGTGTCGAAATATATACCGTAAACGGTCGCCTTGCCGGTTGCTTCGATCTCCCTGCTCAGGCTATCGGCTGTGACGACCACCAAGCCAGTCTGCAACGGCAATGTGTGCAGCACTACCTGCTGCACGGATGCATTGCCGTCGTAGCCGCCAATGAACAACGCTATGTAAAGCGTTCCATCGCTGGTATCGCGCTTCGCAAGGAGGTAGTAGGGCTTTTGATAGTCGTTGTAAACATCGCCACGCAGGGCAACCAACGCACCGAGCTGTCTGCCTTGGTCTTTTGTGCCGCATTTATCCAGTTCACACGAGAACAGTGTAGCGAACCCAGCCTTCGCCAGAGCTGCCTTGTAGTTCTCATGGAGCTTCAATGTGGAGACATGTTCGATCGAATAGTAATGACGGTGTACATCGCCAACCAGATCCAGCATCGCAGCCTTGCCCGATGCATCGACAATCGTCTTTGGCAAGCTGAGCGTTTCATGATCCGTCTTGCCAACAGCCTGCAACTTCGCGCCAGGAAAACGAGGCAACAATGGACTGTCCTCTTCGTGCTTTTCCGTCGCTGCGCTCGCACGCGCTGGTACCGGCGGGGTCGTCAGATAAGTAGCATTGACTTTGATCAAGCCAGTTTCGAGCGGCGCGGACTCCACCACGACCTGCTGGATCGACACCTCGTCTTCGTAACCACCGATGAAGAGGGCGACGATGATGGGCCCTTTGGCAGCCTTGCCTTCTGCAACCAGAAAATAAGGCTTGCGATATTGGTTGTAGACACTCCCTGTCAACGACATCAACCCACCGAGTTGCTCGGCCTGACTCGGGTCGCCGCACTCATCCAGCTTGCATGTGTAGGTGATGGTTAAGCCGCTGCGTCGCACGGCATCATGGTAGTTTTCGTACAGTTTCAATGTTGAAACATTACGCAGTTCGTAATAATGACGGGTGACATCACCGATTTTTGACACCAGTACGAAGCCCGCATTTGCGACACTTGCGTCTCGCCTCATCGGCACTTCGATGGTTTCGTAGTCCACTTGCTGGTAGTCCCTCAGCTGCGCGCCGGGGTAGCGAGAAAGCAGGGGATGATCTGCATCGCTACCGCTGTGCGCAGGGGCTGTGAGCAGGATAGCTGCGATCATTAGCAGCGCCCGTATCACGTGTTTTGAATACATGTCGTTCATCGATGAGAACCCAGTCCTGAATATATTTGTTAGGAATCGCGGGACAATTTTACGATGTGCGTTTCTGCCTGCCCACTTGTGCCACGAAACGATACCGTCACGCCGTTACTTGCGCTGTACCGCCTTTGGTCGGCGCTCTGCGCCGGAAACAAAGATGATGACGCACCCTCACAACGACGGCAAAAAAAGCAGCAACGCGGTAATCACGGCAGCCAACGCCAGCGCCATCAGCAGCAGGCGTAGCCAGGCGCCAGTGGCGGTTTCATTCGGAGGAACCATCTCATGTTCACTCTCTTGCTTTAATTCGGCCATTTCCTGCGCGCGCACCTCGCAGCTCGCGCGCTTTGCCAACCCTGGCGCACTGAGCATGAAGCGCAGGCCGCGCACCTCGATCTGATCGCCATGCGCCAGCACCACCTGTTGCACCGGCCAGCCATTCACCCGCGGTGTTACCGGCGAGGTGGAAACCAGCATCACGCAATCGCCGATCAATTCGAGCCGTGCTTCCTCGGCAGCGGCGTAGCGGCTGTCGAGCGGAATTTGCGCGTGTTCATCGCTGCCGATCCGCAGCACATCGTTCAACACGAACACCTGCCCGGACACCGGCCCACTCAAGCCACGCAGAACCACCGTGCCATGTTCGATCTCGCGCACCTTGTCGGCCGGCATCGGCTCGGCGGGCACCGGCATGGGCTCGGCCGCCGAGCGCAACAACATCTCGACATCGCCCAGGTGTACGCGATCACCCGCGCGCAGCAACGCCAATTCGGTGACCGCACGCGAGTTGACGTAAACCGGACTGCCGAGGTTGCGCAACCACAGGCCGGCCGGGCTCAGATGCATGCGCGCATGATTGGGATTGACCCCCGCCCCGACGATACGCACGGTGGAATCATCCGCAGTGCCCACGGTGGTGTCGCCGGCGCTGAGCTCAACATCGGCTGACTCGCCATGAGGAAATGTCAATCGCATCACGCAGCTCCATTGCCAGCGCGCAATTTACCATGCGTAGCAACACCCTGCGCTGCGGCGATGGCCAGCGCGCAGCAATGTCATGCCCGTTGTTGCCCCGCAACTTGGCGTCAGGCTCTGGCGCGGCGACAATGCCCCGTCGCCAGGAGAGCCCCATGTCGCATATCGAAATACGTAAACCTCACAACAAACCACTCAACCAGGCCAAAGCCTGTGTTGATCGTGTCGCCAAGCATATTGCCGAGAAGTTCGCCATCGACTACGCGTGGGAAGGCAGCACCCTGGAGTTTTCACGCAGCGGCGTTGATGGCCACATCAATGTCGGCAAAGACGAAATCCATGTGCGTGCCACTTTGGGATTCCTGCTCGGCATGCTGAAAAAACCGATCGAAGACGAAATCCAGCGTTACCTCGACGACGAGTTCGATTGAGGAACCCATGGCAGGGTTACTCCCTGGTGAGCGAGCGCAACACCGCAGCTGACCAGCCAGAAGGCCGCCCACAGGGAGCGTGCCGGAAGCGCCATGCCGGTGTTGCTGCGCTTGCCAAGGGCTTGCCATTGCCTGCGCGCAGCGCCTTGGCCTGACGCTTCCGGCATTGCTCTGAAAGTACCGATAGTTGCGAAGCACTACACTCGGCTCGAACGGCTTTCTTGCCGCCCCTGATGACACGCACTCGAGTGCAACACTGGCGCGCTATCCTTTTTGCAGCCTGCACCGTCAGCCTGACGAGGAGTTGCCCCTTGCGCATTGGTTTCCTGTTTCACCACCGTCCGGATCAACTCTGGCACGCCGCGCCAATTGCATTCGAAATGTCATTGCTTGAGACGGCACTGGACGTTGTCATCTATTGCATCAACGACGCCCTCGTCGCCACTGCGCATCAGATCGGCAGTGGCTACCCCGGCCATCGCTGCCGGATCGAGCGCATCGAGCAAGGCCGCGCCATCGAAATGGCGGGTCGGCTGTTGCGCAGTTGGACCTCGATCACCAAGTCGGCGGTATTGCGCCTGGGCACCGCGCGCTTCGCCGCGCTCGACGCCCTGGTGGTGCCCGACCTCACCAGCCTCGCACTGCGCCGCCGGTTGCCCGACCTGCTCATGGTTTTTTCCAATCACGGCGCCGGTGATCGCGCTCGCGGTTATGACCCGCGCATCGCGCGCTTTGATTTCGTCCTGGTTGCCGGACGCAAACTGGAACGACGATTTATCGAGGAGAGGCTGGTCCGTCCGGGTGCATACGCGCTCGTCGGTTATCCAAAGTTTGATGCGGTAACGGCAGTGTCGCCAATCGCGCCACGCCCTTTTGCCAACGACTTGCCTACCGTGCTTTACAACCCGCATTTTGAACCCACACTTTCCTCATGGCCGCTGTGGGGCGTCAAAATCCTCGAGTTTTTTTGTGCAAACGCTGATCGTTACAATCTGATCTTCGCACCACACCTCAAACTGTTTGAGCATCACCGGCGCTACGGCGCGCGGCTGCCGGAACGATTCCATCGCTGCCCCAACATCCTCATCGATACCGACAGCGCGGCACTCACCGACATGAGCTACACCCGCGCCGCCGACATCTATCTGGGCGATGTGAGCAGTCAGGTGTACGAGTTTCTGATCGAGCAGCGCCCCTGCCTGTTCCTCGATCCACGCAGCATCGATTGGCGCAACGACCCGAACTATGCGCACTGGCTGCTCGGGCCGGTGCTGACCGACCTGAATGCGCTGGGCCCGTCGCTCGACCGCGCCAAGGCGGACCATGGCCATTATCGTGCGCAACAGAAAACCGCAATCGCCGACACCTTCGACCTCAGCGACACCCCTTCGGCACGCCGCGCTGCAACGGCGATCCGCGATTTTGTTGCTGCCCATCCACAGCGATAACCTGATTTTATCGGCGGCTCATGGCCGTGCAAACGGCTTGCCATGACCGGCAAACAGGCGGCGCGACACTTCGCGCTCACGCGCGGCGATGGTATGCAGAAAATCGCTGGCGCCATCCAACGCAGCAAACGCGCTGAAGCCGCGCTCCAGAAATTGCTGCAAATCCCCCACTCCGGCCAGTCGCGCCGGTACCCGGCTGGCACGCAGCAGGCCGGAGACACCGCGCTTGTGTACGGCGCGATCCAGGGTCTGGCCGACGGCAACAATCAGATCGATCTGATAACAGCGCAAGCGCGGGCAGCCGGCACGGTGATAGGCGTCGGCATAACGCCTGGCATCAAGCTCGCGTACCGCAGTCGCTGACAAGGCGCGCACCATGCGCAGGTCCAGTGCATGCGACAGCGCACCCAATGCCACCGCATCGCCCAATGCCCGTAACAACGATGCCGGCAACATCCGCGCCATCAACGGCACCACCTTGGCGATGTTCTGGTCGCGGCGAGTGAAATCGCGGTCGGCGTACAGATCGGTCAGAAAAAACGTCGCCGCTGGCCGCATGCGCTCGTCGGCCAGCAAGTCGGAAAAACTCGCCGCCAGGCGTTGCGATTGCCAACGCCGCAATTCCGGCAACCAGGGCGATGTGTTGAACGGCTGGAGTGATGGGTCGTGCAGGTCACGGTGCCATTGCACGCGTCGCTGCACCCATTGCGCGTTGACGGATTCACTGTGTCTCATTGCGCCAGTGTAGTGTTTCTGCAAAAACGGCACCTGCTTTGCGTGAACACCACAGGCGACATGACTCACACGATGCGATGCCCGTGCGGCATTGCAGCAAATCACTTCACGTCATGAGGCATGGGCAACGATCATGCCTGTCGTTACGCACCGTGAAGTGATGCTGCCATCAGCGATTTCGCATGTCGCACTATCTGATCGTAGCTGGCGGTACTACAATCGGGATACCACTCAGGACATCCGCCACCGTATGCTGCTACTTCAACGCGCCTCTGCCCCCAGCACCAGCCACGGCAAGATCGGCTTGGCCATCGCCGGCGGCGGGCCGCTGGGCGGCATCTACGAGCTCGGCGCGCTGCGCGCACTCGAGCTCGCCACCGAAGGGCTGAACCTGACCCGGGTCGATGTCTCGGTCGGGGTCAGCTCCGGCGCGTTTCTCGCTGCCGGCCTCGCCAACCGCATGAGCACAGCCGATATTTGCCGTATCTTCATCACCGGCGATTCCGATGACGTGCGCTTCCGACCGGCGCAGTTCGTGCGTCCGGCGCTGTTCGAATACGTACGCCGCGCCGCAGGGTTGCCGCGCATCATGCTGGACTGGTGCGCAACCCTGCTGGCTGAGCCCACCGATTCGCGGTTGAGCGATTTGATCGGGCATTTCGGCGGGCTGATTCCGATTGGCTTGTTCGACAATTCCGGCGTTGAGCGTTTTCTGCACGAATTGTTTACCCAACGCGGGCGCACCAATGATTTTCGCGAACTGGCGCGACCGTTGTATGTAGCGTCGGTGGACCTCGATACCGGCGAAGCGATCCGCTTTGGCAGCAAGGGCTGGGACGACATCCCGATTTCCAAGGCGCTGCAAGCCAGCTCGGCTTTGCCCGGCCTGTACCCGCCGGTGGATATCCGTGGCCGCCACTTTGTCGATGGCGCACTGCGCCGCACCATGAATGCCTCGGCGGTGCTCGATCACGGCATCGACCTGCTGCTGGCGGTCAATCCACTGGTTCCGTTCGATACCAATAGCGCCGCCATCCGCAACAAACGCAGTGTCGATCGCATTGCCCAGGGTGGCCTGCCGGTGGTGTTGTCGCAAACCTTCCGCACCCTGCTGCAATCGCGGGTCGAAGTGGGCCTCGCCAAGTACGCCGAGATGTATCCCAAGGTCGATCAGATCGTGCTGGAACCCAACGCCGACGACAGCGAGATGTTTTTCACCAACCTGTTCAGCTACTCCTCGCGCCGGCGTATGTGTGAGCACGCCTATCGCAGCACGCTGGCGGATTTGCGGGCGCGCCGCGACGTGCTCGGCCCGGTGTTTGCACGCCACGGCCTGAAGCTGCGCGATGCGGTGCTCGATGACCCGCACCCGTCCTTGATCAAAGGCTTGCCGCCAATGCCATCGGCCACCGAAACCACGGCGCAACTGCGCCATGCGCTGGATTCGGTGGACGACCTGATCGCAACCCGCACCCGCAGCACCAAGCGTCGCGGCTCGCAGCGCAAGCGCTCAGCGCGCTGACAGCCGGCTTCAAAAACGACATGGTGTGAATGCTCTAGTTGCTGCGCCGACACTGGCACTCGACGGGCGCAGTCGCACCCGCTGTCCACAGCCCGAGGAATGATCATGGCCAAGTCCAAAACCGCACCGCGCACCAAGCGCAGCAGCAAGTCCACTTCAAGCAAGAGCGATGCCGGCCTGCAAGCCAAGGCCGAGCACCTGTCGCGCTCCATCGTCGAATCCGCCCAGCACATCTGGCTGGCCGGCGTTGGCGCATTTGGTCGCGCGCAGGAAGAAGGCACGCGCATGTTCGAGGCGCTGGTCAAGGAAGGCATGAATATCGAAAAAAGCACGCGCCACATTGCCGGCGACCGCGTTGAAGCGGTACGCGATGCGATGGAAGAGCGTGTCGGCAGTGTCCGCGATCGTGCGTCCGACACCTGGGATCGCCTGGAGAAGGTGTTCGAGCAGCGCGTTCAGCGCGCCCTGACCAAGCTCGGCGTGCCCGGCAGCAAGGAATTGCAGGATCTGATCGGCCGTGTCAACGAGCTCAATGCGCAATTGCGCAAGCTGGCTGGCGTGCCGTCCAAGAGCAAGCCCGCAGCAAAGAAGGCCACTGCGAAGAAGGCTGCTGCCAAGAAGGCTACTGCCAAGAAGACCACCGCGAAGAAAGCGACGGTGAAAAAGGCTGTTGCCAAAAAGCCGACTGCCAAGAAAGCGGCGAGCAAGGCACCGACAGCCAAAAAGGCCAGCAAGACTGCGCCGCGCAAGAAAGCCACGCTGCCAAAGACGCCGGCTCCGAGCGCGCCGACCAGTACCGATTGATTCGCGGCAGCGATAAACCGTGAATCCGGTTGCGCGTCGAGCGCGCAGCCGCTTGTCACCAGCAAAACCGTTTCAGTTGTGGCCCGCCAACCTAAACGATGTCCCGTTAGATCCCTCCCCTTACGGCACTTCTGGTTGGCGGGCCCTTTTTTGCTCGTAAAAACAGCGAAAACCGATCGTCGTCGCCCACAGGGTGGGCTCCCACAAGAACAGCCCCCTGTAGGAGCCCACCCTGTGGGCGACCGAGCGCAGCAGATGCGTAGGCCGCGACGTCCCGGTGGGCGACCGAGCAAGCCACGCGCCTGGAAACGAAGCCCGCGCACGCGGCACGCTGCGGTGACCCTACCAATGCACACCGCGCATCAGTGAAGCAAATGCGATCTGCTCGTTGCTCGGCGCTGCCGGCTCCTTCGCACCCGCTTCGCCCTTGGCTGCCGCCGAATCGGGGAACAACTCAAACGCGGTATTCATCACCACCTCATAGGCCTTCGGCATCACCGCGTTCAACACGCCGGCGAAAATACCAAGGCGGGTCGCGATGCGGCTGGGCCGTTCGATGATAGCCTCGACGATCAAATCCGCCGCTTCTTCCGCGCTGATCGTCGGCACCGATTCGTACATCTTGGTCGGCGCAATCATCGGCGTACGTACCAGTGGCATATTGATGGTGGTGAAGGCGATGTTCTTGCCCGAAAACTCCGCTTGCGCGCAACGGCTGAACGCATCGAGCGCCGCCTTGGATGCCACATACGCCGAAAAACGCGGCGAATGCGCGAGCACGCCGATCGACGAAATATTGATGATGTGGCCGCGACGGCGATCGGTCATCTTCGGCAAAAAACCCATGATCAAACGCAGCGAGCCAAAATAGTTGAGCTGCATGGTGCGTTCGAAATCGTGGAAGCGATCGTAGCTCAATGCGATGGAGCGGCGGATCGAACGGCCGGCATTGTTGACCAGGATATCGACCGCACCGTGCTCCTTGAGCACAGTTGCAATCAACGCATCACACGAGGCGATTTCAGCCAGATCGGCGGTATACGCCCAGCACTTGCCGCCGGCAGCGATGATCTGGTCGCGGGTCTTGAACAACTCTTCTTCACCACGCGCCACGATGATGGTCTTGGCACCCGCCTCGGCGACCTTGATCGCCGCTGCCTGGCCGATACCCGACGAGGCACCGGTGATCAGCACCACGCGATCCTTGACCTTGCCCTTGAGCGAGCGATCAACGAACAGCGCCGGGTCGAGATTGCGCTCCCAGTAATCCCACAGCCGCCAGGCGTAATCATCCAGGCGTGGCACAGTGATTTTTGTACCCTTCAAGGCGCGTTCGGTTTCACGCGCATCAAAGCGGGTCGGGTAATTGATGAACGACAGCATCTGCGCCGGAATATGCAGGTCGCGCAGCAGCATGTTGGTCATGCGCTTGACCGGTGGCAGATTGGCGATGGCCATGCGCACCGCACCGGGCACAAACGCAAACATGCGGGTATCGATACGCAAGGTCATTTCCGGTGCATGGCCGGCGCGGCAGAAGGTATTGAGCGCCTCGCCAACGCGCGAGGGTTCGGGGTCAACCAGGTGGAAGCAGTGCCCATCGAGCCCTTTTTTGTGCGCGATGTGATCCATGGCATCGGCCACATAATCCACCGGCACCATGTTGATGCGGCCGCCCTCGATGCCCAGGGTCGGCATCCACTGCGGCAGGGTTTCGCGCATTTTCTTGATCAGCGTGAAGAAATAATACGGGCCATCGATTTTGTCGATCTCGCCGGTTTTGGAATGGCCGAGCACGATCGCCGGGCGATAAATCCGCCACGGCACCGAACATTCGGTTCGCACCAGCCCCTCGGAATCGTGCTTGGTACGGAAATAGGGGTCTTGCAGGCCCTCGGCCTCGTCAAACATGTCCTCGCGGAACACCCCCGGATACATGCCGGCAGCGGCAATCGAGCTGGTGTGATGGAAGCAGCCAGCCTTGACCGCGGTAGCCAGTTCGATGGCATGGCGGGTACCCTCGATATTGGCCACCTGCTGGCTTTCGGCATCGGCGGTGAGATCGTAAATCGCGGCGAGGTGGAAAAAATGCTGCACCTTGCCGGCCAGGCTGCGTACTTGCGCAGCAGTCAGGCCAAGTTTGGGTTTGGCCAGATCGCCCACGACCGGATGGATGCGGCGCGCGTCCCAACCCATGCGCTCGATCATCTGCGTCAGTTTTTTTTGCGAACTCTTGCGCACCAGCACGTGGACCGTGCCTTTGCGCTTGAGCAAATTGGAAACCAGATGACGGCCAATGAATCCGGTTGCACCGGTGACGAAATACGACATAACCCCTCCCAGTATGGTTTGCGCCAGCCCGGCTTTGCCGCCGACTTCGGCCCAGCATAGCCAGCATTGCCGCTGCGTGCTACAGGGTACGGAGAAATCCACCTCGCGACCGGTTGCGCTTCTTGAACTTGATCCACCAGCGTTCGTCATTCCCGCGGAAGCGGGAATCCAGCGACGCCAGGTTGCCGGCAAGCCGAAAAACTCTGGATTCCCGCTTTCGCGGGAACGACGGTGCGTGGAGGGCGCCATTGCACCTCGCGACCGGTTGCACCGCTGCCAGTACAATACCGGTAATGCGCATCGGCCCCTACCTGATTGACCCGCCCGTACTGCTGGCACCGATGGCCGGGGTCACCGACAAGCCGTTTCGGCTGTTGTGCAAGCGCATGGGCGCCGGGATTGCAGTCTCGGAAATGACCACCGCCGACCCACGCCTGTGGCGCACCGCCAAATCCCGTCAACGCATGGATCATGACGGCGAACCGGCCCCGATCAGCGTGCAGATTGCCGGTTCCGACCCGCAGCGCCTGGCCGATGCCGCGCGCTTCAACGTCGA
The DNA here is from genome assembly GCA_030681035.1 of Lysobacteraceae bacterium. GTDB lineage: Bacteria > Pseudomonadota > Gammaproteobacteria > Xanthomonadales > Xanthomonadaceae. Next base: position 37,115 of record JAUXUI010000049.1, read on the forward strand.
TCACGGCGCACAGATCATCGACATCAACATGGGCTGCCCGGCGAAAAAGGTGTGCAATGTCTGGGCCGGGTCGGCGTTGATGCGCGACGAGGCGCTGGTGGCGCGCATCCTCAGCGCCGTAGTTTGCGCGGTATCGGTACCGGTGACGTTAAAGATCCGCACCGGCTGGGACGCCGATCACCGCAATGCGCTCGCCATTGCCCGCATCGCCGAGGATTGCGGTATCGCGGCACTGGCAGTACACGGCCGCAGCCGCGATCAGCTCTACACCGGCCATGCCGAGTACGACACCATCGCGAGCGTGAAGGCCGCGCTGCGCATTCCGGTAATCGCCAATGGCGACATCGATTCGCCGCAAAAAGCGCTGCGAGTGCTGCGCCAGACCGGCGCCGATGCGGTGATGATCGGCCGCGCCGCACAAGGCCGGCCGTGGATCTTCCGCGAAATCCGCCATTACCTTGCCTGTGGCGAACTGCTGCCGCCGCCCGCATTGCCCGAGGTGCGCGACATTCTGCTCGCCCATCTCGACCAGTTGCATGCGTTTTACGGCGAGCCGCAGGGCGTGCGGATCGCGCGCAAGCACCTGGGCTGGTACGCCAAGGATCACCCGGAAAGCGCCGCGTTTCGTGCGGTGGTCAATGCCGCTGAAACCGCGGTGGCACAGCGTCAACTCACTGCCGACTATTTCGACCGGCTGATCGGCGATGCTGCGTTGACCATTGCCGCGTGAACCAGATGCACACGCATTTACTCTGCGCTATCATGTGCAACCTATCTTTTCATCCGAATCAAAGGATATAAGGCCGCGATGAGCAATTTCCTGTTTACCTCCGAGTCGGTGGGCGAAGGCCACCCGGACAAAGTCGCCGATCAGATTTCCGATGCCGTGCTCGACGCCATTCTGGCGCAGGACAAACGCGCCCGCGTTGCCTGCGAGACCTTGATCAAAACTGGCGTCGCCATTGTTGCCGGCGAAATCACCACCAGCGCCTGGATCGACCTGGAAGCGCTTACCCGCAAGGTGATCACCGACATCGGCTACGACTCCTCGGATGTCGGCTTTGATGGCGCCACCTGCGGCGTGCTCAACCTGATTGGCAAGCAGTCGCCTGATATCAACCAGGGCGTGGACCGCAAGCATCCCGAATTGCAGGGCGCTGGCGATCAGGGCCTGATGTTCGGCTACGCCAGCAACGAGACCAAGGCGATGATGCCGGCCGCCATCCACTACTCGCACCGGCTGGTCGAGCAGCAGGCCAAGGTGCGCAAGAAAGGCAAACTCAAGTGGCTGCGCCCGGATGCCAAGAGCCAGGTTACCCTGCGCTACGAGAACGACAAGGCGGTGGCCATCGACGCGGTGGTGCTGTCCACCCAGCACGACCCGGACATCAAGCAAAAAGACCTGATCGAGGCGGTGCGCGAGCACATCCTCAAGCCAGTGCTGCCGGAAAAGTGGCTGCACAAGGGCACCAAGTACCACATCAACCCGACCGGCAAGTTCGTGATCGGTGGCCCGGTCGGTGATGCCGGCCTGACCGGGCGCAAGATCATCGTTGATACCTACGGTGGCTGGGCGCGTCATGGCGGCGGTGCGTTCTCGGGCAAGGACCCATCCAAGGTTGATCGCTCCGCAGCGTATGCCGCGCGCTACGTCGCCAAGAACGTGGTTGCCGCAGGGCTGGCCGAGCGTTGCGAAGTGCAGGTGAGCTACGCCATCGGCGTTGCCGAACCGACCTCGATTTCGGTCACCACTTTCGGCACCGGCACGATCAGCGATGAGAAGATCGAGAAGCTGATCCGCGCCCACTTCGACCTGCGCCCGTACGGCATCATCAAGATGCTCGACCTGATCCACCCGATGTATCAGCAGACGGCTTCTTATGGCCACTTCGGCCGCAAGCCGCAGGAGTTCAGCTACCTCGATGCCACTGGCAAGCCGTTCAATGCCACTGCATTTTCGTGGGAGCGCACCGACCGCGCGCAGGCATTGCGTGATGATGCCGGCTTGAAAGGCTGATCGGCGACACTCGGTTAAAAGCACACCTGGGGAAACTCTGCACAAGGAGGTTTCCGTCATTCCCGCGCAAGCGGGAATCCAGTGACTTCAGAAAATCAGGCACTAGCCTGTCGGGCTTCACTTGGCACGGGCTGCAAATCCGTCTGCGCGGTGCATATTTCCGCCGAATCTTGACCCGTAGCGGTGCTACGCGCCGGCGATCCGGCGAAAATCTGTCCTCGCGCAGGCGAATTTTCGCCTCGACC
>JAUXUI010000051.1 GCA_030681035.1 Lysobacteraceae bacterium
AGCGTCGATGTCGATGGCGTCGGTGGTGCCGACAGCGTGCTCGATCAGTGGGCCTACGATCCGGTCGGTGCCGACGGCGCCTTGGCATCGAGTCAGCGCACGATTGCCGGCGTGCTGGAGCGCAGCGCGCAGCACAGCTACCAAAGCCCGGGACACCCATGAACGGGACAAAGCCCGGGACACCCATGAAAGCCCGAGACATCCACCCGGCAAAGCACACCCAACCAATTGAATTGAAAGGAATCATCGCGTTTTTACCGCACACGCCCACCGCTCACCGTCGCCCCCACGCACCCGGCGTCGTCGGCGACGAGGAGGCATGGGGTCACGGAAGCACGGGGTCACGTCTTGGGAAGCACGGGGTCACGTCTTGTATTGACACATTTGTAGGAGACCCGGGACACCCAAGATTCCGAAATCTCCTATGTAAAGCCCTAAAGCCCGCGACACCCAAGATTCCGCAAAGCCCGCAAAGCCCGGGACACCCAAGATTCCGCAACGAAAGCCGGGGTCAGGTCTTGTATTGACACATTGGGATACCCGGTTTTGAGCGCACTCGCCCATCAGTCCCGATCACCAGAAAGCACGGGGTCAGGTCTTGTATTGACACATTTGGATACCCGGTTTTGAACTCACTCGCCCATCAGTCCCGATCACGGCGGCGACGGCGACGGCGGTCATGGGCCGCTGGAAGTAGTCGCAGCACCCCGAGCTTCACCCGCATCACCGGTTTTGATCTGGCCGGACGGCCGCTGGGCAAGACCAGCCCCGCCGATGGCGACGACGGCAACGCCAGCCGGGTGACCACATACAGCTACGTCGGCCGCGAGACCCGCATTCACGTGTGCGGCAATCTCGGCGGATATTGTCTGGACATGAGTCGCAGCCAGGACAGCCTGGGCCGCTTCGCGAAGAAGCACCGGAAGAAGAAGCACCGGACACCCAGAAGCGCCGGGACGAATCCGGCAGAACATCAGGAGGGGCAGTTCCTCTACTCGCGAAGGGCGAGCCACCCAGCGAGGCACCGAGTCATGGGCCGAAGCCGGCAACGGTCAGGTTAAGCGTTGACAGGTGGAAGTGCAGGCACGGTATTGAGCTCCGAAATCACCGTAGGGAACGCCGACCTTGTTGGGTGAGGGGGAAGGCAATACGAGGCAGCGCGCAATGGCGAGTGCGGTCTCGGTTCTCCGGAGTCGTTGACCCGTTGCATGCATGGATGTGTTCTGTGCGGAACCCGGGAGGTCCATGCCGCAGGCGAGGGAGCGCCGCCCGCAGCGAAAGGCGTTCGCCATAAGGCGGCGGGAGCAGCGGTCTGGAAGTCAGACGAGGCCATAGTAGCGAGGAAGCGGATGAACAAGATCGAGGCATTGATGGCGGAATCCGTGGAGCGAAGGGCCTCGGCGAAGAGGAGCCTTGGCCGCCGCGCCGTGGTGGGGACGCAGCGCCCCGCGGAATCGGACGTTCGGCTGGCCCGGGTGCGCGAAGCGTCGCAGCGGGATCGCTCGCTGCGGTTCAACAACCTGTTGCATCACCTCACCGAGTCGTTGTTGGAGCGTGCCTATTGGGCGCTGCGCAAGGCGGCGAAGCCGGGGGTGGATGAGGTGGACTGGTGGGCCTATGGTGAGGGACTGGCGGAGCGGCTGGCGTGTTTGCACGCGGCCGTACAGTCGGGACGTTACCGGCCGCAGCCGGTGCGCCGGCAGTGGATCGCAAAGCCTGACGGTCGGCAACGGCCGTTGGGGGTGACCTGTGTCGAGGACAAGGTAGTCCAGCAGGCGCTGGTGTGGGTATTGGAAGCGATCTACGAGGTGGACTTTTACGGGTTCAGCTATGGTTTTCGTCCGGGACGCAGTCAGCACGATGCACTGGATGCGGTGTACATGGCGATCACGACCCGGAAGGTCGGTTGGGTGCTGGATGCGGATATTGAAGCGTGTTTCGACCGCATTGAGCACAGCAAACTGCTGGCAGTGTTGGGCCGCCGGCTGGCGGATCGGCGGGTGCTGCACCTGATCGAGCACACGCTCGTGGCCGGTGTGGTGGACGCGGGGACGTGGCAGCCGAGTACGGTGGGTGTTCCGCAAGGGGCGGTGATCTCCCCATTGTTGGCGAATGTGTATTTGCACGACGCCATTGATCGGTGGGTACACGGGTGGCGCGGACGGTTGGCGCGGGGAATGGTGTCGATCGTTCGCTATGCGGATGATTTCGTCATTGGGGTGCAATATCGCGCCGATGGCGAAAGGCTGAGGGCGGGACTGGAGCGGCGGTTGGGCGTGTATGGCCTGACCTTGCACCCGGGCAAGACGCGGCTGCTGGAGTTTGGCCGATTCGCGCAAGCGAACCGCGATCAGCGCGGCGTTGGAAAGCCGGAGACGTTTGATTTTCTGGGGTTCACGCACTGCTGCGCGAGGCGCCGCAGCGACGGTGGGTTCGCACTGCACCGCCGGACGGTGGCCAAACGGCTGCGCGCGTTCTTGCAGAAGATCAAGCTGGGGCTGAGACAGCGCTACGCCTGGTCGGTCGCGCGGCAAGGGGCTTGGCTGGCCGCCAAGGTGCGCGGGTACTTCCAGTATCATGGCGTGCCGGGCAACCGTGCTGCGCTGGAGACCGTCCGCCGCGAGGTCAATCGGCTGTGGTTGCGGACGCTACGGCGCCGCAGTCAACGGCACGACATGACCTGGACGCGCTTCAACGGCTGGGTTCGCCGATGGATACCGTCCAGTCGCATCGTCCATCCGTATCCGAACCAGCGCTTTGCGTTCTGACTCGACGCAGGAGCCGGATGCGTTAGTAGCGCACGTCCGGATCTGTGCGGGGGGCGCCGGGTGACCGGTGGCCCTACCGCGATCAATCTCCGACGAACCAACAGGAGTCAAACCGGAAGCGGGACACCCACAATCTCGCCAACACGGCTTGCTGTCAAGCGCGTCGGATCGCGCTGAATCGAGTTCTGGACGGCGGCTGCTTCGCTGCGCGTGCGATACGCGCACGGGCGTCTTGATATCACAGGATGGATGCGTAGTTGACTTGCACGTGTGCCAAGCGCATTGCACGGGACTCAGTGGTTCGCTTGCAGCAACCGTCGTGCTACACCAATGCCGTGCAACCAACGCTGCCCCATTGCGCTCGCTTTTGCGATCAGGCTTTCAGCGGTGCCCACAGCCCGATGAAATTCCGAGCCGACCGCCAGCACCTGCCTGGGCCATAGTGCAGCATCGTGGCCCAGCCGCTGCAATGCGCGTGGCGGCGGGCCGCTGAGCTTGCCGCGTTTATTCGGGTACACCTGGCGGCCGGTCCAGTCGAGCAATTGCAGGTAGTCGATGGCGGTAATGCCGACCACGCACTGCCTGCCCACGCCAGCAATCGGTGCGATGACTTCGCCGGTGTGCGTATTGGTATCAATCTGCGCAAGCCGCCGCCGGGCACTGGTATGGGCCGAATCTTCCAACGTTTCACACAGCGCT
>JAUXUI010000082.1 GCA_030681035.1 Lysobacteraceae bacterium
TCGGCCAACACATTGCCGCGCGCATCGGTCAACAGCGTTTCGCGCCAGGTGCCGGCGCTGCCGCTGGCGCAGGTGGTGGTGCTGTCGCCGGCACTGCTGTCGCACAGCCGCACCGCGTAACCACGGGCATCGAACTCGGTCTTGAGCCAGGCATCGCTCGGATCCTGCGAGCGCCAGGCGCGGCCCAGATCGTCGTACTGGGTCAGCGCGTGGTAGGCGATCCCCGCTACCGTCGTGGGCGAGCCGATCACCCGGCCCAGCGTGTCGTAGTTGAAGCTGCGCCGGAAATCGACATCGCTGCCGGCCTCGCCCTCGAAGGCCTGATAGGCACCGCTGCTGCTTTCGACACTGAGCTGGCCGGGGCTGGCACTGTCGAACTGGTATTGATGCAGGACAGTTTCGCCCGAATCGCGGCTGGTGGTCTGCTGGTACACCCGGGCACGGGCATCGCGCCATTGCGCGATGGTGGTGCGGTCTTCGAACGTGTCGCGCTGCGCGATCTGCTCGCCCAACGCGTTGTACTCGTATTCCCAGTCGCCGGCATCGGGATCGTGCTGGGCAATCTTGCGGCCGAGCGCATCGTATGCCATGTAGGTAAGAATCTCACCGCGACCGGCGTCGCGGCTGACCGACACCAGGTTGCCGATGGCGTCGTAGGCATACGTCGTGCTCAGGCCGCCGGCATCGGTCGATGTTGCCAGTTCGCCCAGCGCACTGCGCACCTCGCTGCGCGGGTTGCCCAGCGCATCAATGAAGCTGACCCGTCCACCGCCGCCAGCCGCCGCGCTGTACAGGCTGACAGTGCTCGATCCATCCGGCTGCACCACCGCCAGCGTGCGATCGATCGCATCGCCGATGGTGCGCGCCCACAACCGCGCTGCCGACACACACGGATTGCCACCGGCAAAGGCCGGTGCTCCGCCACTCGCCGCCAGCGGCAGAAAGAACGGCGTCGAGCTGCGCTCGGGGTTGCCACGCGCGTCGTAGGCGGTGCAACTGGCGGCAAAGTCCATGCCCGTTTGCCCGGCGTTGAAGCTTTGCGCCGCGGCCAACACTGGCCGGCCGAGCACATCGAAGTAGGTCCAGCGGGTCGGCCCGCCCTCGCTGATCGCCTGCTCGCGGAAACGTGCGCCGGCCGGGCAGTCGGCCTGGCCGGCAGCCGTGCCGCACCAGCGATAGGTGGTCCAGCTTTCGATACCCTCGCCAGGGTCGCCCGTGGTGGTGCCGGGGATAGTCTGGCTCCAGGCGTATTGCGTACGGCCCAATGGCCCGTATTGCGCGATGGCAAGGGCGCCGTTGATATCGCGCACCTGCGCGATGTCGCCGAAGGCGTTGCGCGCGAGCACGCTCTGCGTGGCCAGCTCGCCAGTGGCAAACGGCTGCCGCGTACTCACCACAAAGCGGCCGATGCTGTCGTACAGGGTGCGCGCATAGCGCTGGATGCGCAGCGGATCGGCCGGGTTGAAGTCGATCGCGGTGCTGCGGCAGGCGGCATCGCTGAAATGATCGCTGCAAGTATAGGTGGCGATGCGATTGCCGAACACGTCGTAGTCGTGCAGGGTCTTGAGCGCCTGCTCGGAACCGGCCCCCTCTTGCAGATACTCGCCAGTGAGCAGGCCGCTGTAATCGCCGCTCATGGCGTAGGTGAAGCGAGTGTGGCGCTGGAGCACATCGCCACCTTGGCGATGGCTGACGGTGGACGTCATCAACCGACCCAGGCGCCAATGCGTGGCCTCATTGACGTAGCTGTTGCTGGTTTCCAGTGTGCGCAGCGATTGCGCCCCGGAGCCGAAGGTATCCACTGCGGTGAGGGTGGGGTTGCCGAAACCGTCGTACACGAACGCGGTGACGATACGGGAAATCAGCCCGCCGCCATTGAGCTCGAAGCTGCGCTCATCGCTGCCGATGGCTTGCACGATGATGGGTTGCTGCAACACCGGCGAGGAAAACGCCGGCGCGTCCCAGACTTGGGTGCTGTCGGCGATCACGGTGCCGCTGGGGGTCGGGAACGCCGTGCCGGCCGGTTGGAAGCAGGCATTGTCGGCCAAGCGCGCGCCGGTGGCGCTGAAGCACGCGCCAGGGCTGTAAGGGCCGGCGACAACGAACGTGCGGGTGCGCTGCGGCAATCCGGTGTACGGGAAGTCTTGCCGGTAGTCGGTTACCGTAACGACATGCTGGGCGGTGGTGAATAGCAACACGGCGTCTGGCAGCGCGGCGTCCTGGCGGCCGGGATAGTTCGATTCGATGCTGGTGATGGCCGCAAAGCCGAGCCAGCCGCGCCCACCCGCCTGTGCCTTGCCGCCCTGGTAGCGGTAGAACACCGAACTCAATGCGTTGGCATTGGTCAAGGTCGGTGCGCTGCTCTCGGCCTTGGCGATCACATAGGCCGGGGCGCGCACATCATGCACCGGCGCGGCAAAGCCCGAGCGGAAACCGTTGCGTGAGCCGACATCGCCGCGATACACCTCGGCATTGGTCAGCGGCAACCAACTCAACTTGGTGAGCGCGCCGAGGCCATTGCTGATCGTCGTGATCACGTCACGTGGTCGGTGCAGGCTCGCGGTGCTGGCACGCGAGGCGCTGATGCCAACTTCGCCAAACTTGAAGCGGACGAAGTCCAGCGCGCCATCGGCATCGAAGTCGGCAAACAGGTGCGCGCGTTTGTCCAGATCGCAGCCATTGGCGTCGCAGCCATTGGCTTGCCCGCCGGGCACTGCCGATTCGCCGGCAAAGCTGCCGTCCGCACGCGCCGCGCGCATGCTGAACGGGCGCAGCCCATTGCCATTGGGGTAGGCGATGTCGGCGCGTCCGTCGCCGTTGAGGTCGGTGATTTGCAGTTGTTTTTCGTTTGGTAACGCACCAATGATCGCGTTGATGCCGTTGAAACCCAGACCTGTGTTCAGACGCGCGCTCCAACTGCCGGTAGCGGACTTGAGCAGCGCATCGGTCAAACCATCGCCGTTGAAGTCGGCGAACTTGATGTCCAGAAGCTCGGGCGAACTCTGCGAATCGGCGGTTTTCCACTTGCCATATTCGCGCAGGATGATCGCATCCGCCTGCACCGACAGCACCCGCATGGCCACCAGTTCGGTGCGGCTGGTCGTGCACACCAATCCATCGGTACCTTGAACGGTGAGCTGATCGCCCATCGCCAGCGCGGTGCTGGCCGGATACGCGGTGATCGTCTCGCCATTCACCACAACCGTTTCGCCGGGCGGTGGTGGCGGCAGTACCGGTATTGGGCATTGACCTGTTTCGAAGCGGAAATGCCGATTCAACAGCACATCCGAGCGTGCATCGCCATCGAAATCGTTCAATGCCACTTTGCCCGCGCGCGCCGAGAACGCGCCGCTGAACCAGCAGTCGCTGTTGCCGATGAAACCGCCACAGGCGCCTTCCTCGCCCTCGCCAGCAACCATCACCCGCCGCTCATTGCCCCAGGCGTACGTGCTGCCGGCCGGCTCCATCAGCCGCGCCATGCGCTCACCACCCTTGGGATACATCACGTCAAGCAGGCCATCGCCATTGAGGTCGGCGAGCATCACCAGATCGGCGTTGTCGCCAAAGGTGCCGATCACCGGGCTCAAGTTGGCAATCAGATTGCGCGTTGCATCGAACACCCGGCCGCTGGTTGTCGGCCGGCCGAGCGCGGGCAGCATGGCCCACGATTCGCCCACAGTGCTGACGAACAGATCGTCGCGGCCATCGCCATCGTAGTCGAGCAATTGCCAGGCACCATCAATGCCGGACAACGCCTGGGTTGTGCAATACGGCGTCTGTGCGGGCTGTTGGAAGGTCAGCCGGCCACTGCCGTCGATCTGACCGAAGCCGACAAACAGGTTCGCGGTGCAACTACCGCTTGCCTGCTTGAACCAGACCATATCCAGGCGGCCGTCGCCATCGACATCGCCAAGACGGAAGCTGACCATGTTGTCAAAATCGGCGGCGGTGCCCTCGCTGGATTCGAACGTGTTGCGTGCCGTGCTCCACGCAAAGGTGGTCGGTGCCAGACAATTCGCGAGCGAACTGTCGCGGCACTCGGTGACGCGGTTGAGCAATCGCCGACCGCTGCCGGACACGCTGAGCTGATACTCCAGCGCGTAATGGCGCAGCGTCGCGCCGTCGCTGATCGATTCGACATTTGCCAACTGGCGGGACTGCCACAGCCTGCTCCCGGCCATGTAGGAAAGCGAGAACTCGGTGGCAGGCCGCGCAACGTAGTTGAAAACGATGCGGGCATACGGCGTCAAGGTTGGTCCGCTTTGCCCCGGCAGGTTCACCTTGCCGGTGTAGCGCACCTCGGCCAGCAGTTGCTCGCCCACGAAGCCGGTGCCGGCGGGATCCTTGAGGTAGGCATAGTCGATGTAGTTGCCGAGCGAATCCTGAAAGCGGGTTTGTGCCCAGACGATGGTTTCCCCGATGCTCGCACTCGCGTTGGACAACAACACGCCATCGCTGCGGTTGCCGGCACTGCCCGGCGAAGTGCGCGTGTCGCGATCGCCGTACCAGCGCGTGGAGCCATCCTTGCCGTCGAGGGTGAAGTAGCGCGGCCACTGCGCGCCGGTTGGGCGATAGGCACAGATGCGTTGGAACGACTCCACTTCGGTGCGGTATTCGTCTACATCAGCACCCGCCACTGCCGGGCAGGTGCGCGTTGCGGCGGGGATGGCAATGAGGCGTTGACCATCGAGACAGAAACGATCCGACGCACTGAAATTGACCGGCGGCGGATCGCCATCCACCACTTGCCCGTTGACGCTGAAATCGGCGGCCTCGCGGCTGGCGCGGCAGCGGGCGATGCTTGAGGTGCCGGACACCGCCCATCCTTGCCCCATCGGGCCATCACCGCCCTGGCTGGAATAGGCAAGCGCCAACTGCGGGGTTACACCAGCGGTACCTGGCGCGGCAAACAGCGGAATGCTGTAGGTGGCGGCGCCCGATTCATCGACCCGAAACGCGCCTGCGCTCGCACCCACGCTATCCGACAACGGATCCAGTGTCGGCGGTGCGACCGGTGGCGGCGGTGGCGGCGGTGGTGCCGCGTTGACGGTGATGGTGATCGCTGGCGATGAAGTCGTGCTCGCACCCTCGTTGTCGGTGGCTTTGGCGGTCAGCGTGTAGCTGCCGGAGGGAACATTGTTCCAGGTGAACGCATACGGCGCGGTGGTGTCGGGGTTCGGATTGCCGGTGCTTCCCAGCAGCGCCACGCCGCCATTCAGGAACTCGACCTTGGTGATGGTGCCGTTGGCGTCGCTGGCATCGGCGCTCAGGGTAATTTGTGCCGGCGCGGTAAAGGTGGCACCGGCGCTCGGTGCGCTCAGCGTGATCGTCGGCGGCGGGTTGGTGACCGTGATCGTTACCGGCTCGGAGACCTTGCTGGTACCCAGCGAGCTGGTGGCCTTGGCGGTCAGGACGTGGCTGCCGATGCCGCTCGCCGTCCACACCACCGAATACGGCGCGACCGTATCCGGCAACCCGATCGGCGTCGCACCGTCGAAGAACTCGACCTGGGTGATGCTGCCCAGCGCGATGCTGGCGGTGGCGGTGAGGGTGACTTGCGCACCCTCCGCGACGCTGCTGCCGTTGGCCGGGGTGGTGAAGTTCACCGTCGGATTCGGGTTGAACAGGGTAATCGTCACCGCCGTCGACAACGGGCCGACGGTGCCCAGCGAGTTGGTGGCGCGCGCGGTCAGGCTGTGGCTGCCGGCGGCCACGTTGGTGGTGTTCCAGGTCGTACCGTCCGATGGGTAGGTATATGGGGAAGTGGTGTCCTCGCCCAGCCATACGCCGTTATCAAAGAACTCCACCTTGCTGATCGTGCCGGCGCTGGTGCTGGCAGTGGCGGTGAGGGTCGGCCCGGCCGGGCGGGTGTAGCTCGAACCGTTGGCTGGCGTGGTCAACGTCGCGGTGGGCGGCACATCGGCCACGGTGAACGTCACCGGATTGGACGTCTTGACCGCACCGCGGTTGTCGATCGCCCGGGCGGTCACGGTGTGGCTGCCCAGCGCCACGTTGTTCCACCGGAAGGTGTACGGCGCGGTGGTGAGGGGCGGGGAATGGATCGCGACCGCCCCCTCGAAGAACTGCACGCTGGCGATGCTGCCGTCGCTGTCGGTGGCGCTGGCGGTCAGGTCAAAGGACGTCGGCTGGGTCGAGCCGGCAACGGGCGCCGTGATGTTGACGGTCGGCAGCGCATTGCACACCGCAGTGACCGGCGTCGAGTTCGCCGTCGCACCGCGATTGTCGGTTGCCCGTGCGCTGAGGTTGTAGCTGCCCGGCGCGACGTTGCTCCAGGTGTAGCCGTACGGCGCGGTGGTATCGGGGTTCGGGTTACCGGTCGTGGCCGGCAGCAGCACGCCGCTGTTGAGAAACTCGACCTTTATGATGCTGCCGTCGCTGTCGCTGGCGCTCGCGCTCAGGCTGAAGGTGCAGGTGCCGCCCGCCGGGGCCGTCTGCGCCGGCGGCGCCGGCATGCTGGCGGTCGGCAGGGCGTTGACGATCACCGTCACCGCTGGCGATGACACCGTGCTGGCACCAAGGTTGTCGGTGGCCTTGGCGGTGAGGGTGTACGTGCCGACCGGGACGTTGTTCCAGCTACCGGTGAATGGCGATGGTGCGGTGGCGTCGACTGCGATCGGAGTCGTGCTGCCCTGTTGGAAGAACTCGACCTTGCTCACCGTGCCATCGGGGTCGCTGGCCGTTGCGCTCAACGGGATCGTCGCGGCGCCGCCGGCCGGCACATCGAAACGCTGGCCGTTGCTCGGGCTGGTCAGCGACACGCTGGGCGGGATGTTCGGCGGCGGCGCCACCGTCGCGTTCAGCGTCACATTGGTCGTGGCCAGATTCGTTGTGGTGCCGATTCGACGGATCTGCAGGTTGACCACCGCTTGCGAGGAGCCGGCTGTCGCACGCGTGAGGGTCCAATCGGGCGAGGCGCTGCCCAGGCCCACCCAAGTGCCGACCGGGCCGCTTAGTGTGCCGCCGACGGGTGACGAAATAAGCGTGGCGAATACCTGAAAATTCAGGGCTTGCGTGGCGCTCTCCGGCTCCAGCCACTCCTCGAGTGGCGATTGTTCGACCCAAGCGCCGCCAACGCTGGTCTGGAAGCGAATCTTGCCGGCCGAGGCCAGGCGAAATGCCGCCGAGGCGGTGCTGCCGGATGCCACCGACGAGTTCACCGTCTTGTTGGTCGCGCTCAGCGTGACCTTGCTGACAGTCACCAGCACAGGCACCGAGGTGCGTACCGCGCCGCGTGTGTCGGTGGCCCGTGCGCTGAGGCTGTGGCTGCCCAGCGCCGTACTCGACCATGGCACGCTGAACGGCGCGGTGGTGTCGGTGGCAATCGGCGTGGCGCCGTCGAAAAACTCGACCTTGCTCACGCCATCGGCGTCGCTGGCGCTGGCGGTGAGCGTGGTCGTCTGCCCGCTGATCACCACAGCGCCCGCAGCGGGCGCGGTCAGACTCACGCTCGGCGGCGGGTTGGCAATGACTTCGACCGAACCCCACAGATTGCCGTCGAGCCTGAGATCGAAGCGCATTCCCGTCGCATTGATCCACGGCGCTACCGACGCGGCATTTTTCGCGGTCGAGAACACTTGTGACGTACCGGTATCGTGGTACAGCACCCGCACTTCCACCGTGCTGGCGTTGCTCGTGCTCCAGGTGATGGTCGATGCGCACTGGGTGGCGGTTTCGTTGAGGTTGCACACGCTCGGCGCTGCCGAAATGCTGCCGTCGGGCGGCTCATTGATCGGCGGGCAAATCTGGGTTGTTCCCGTATCCGGCGCGCCGGGGCCACCGGGTGTCGCCGGGCCACCGGGCGTACCTTGGCCGGGGCCACCGGGTACGGTCTGGATCACCGGGCAGCTAATCTGCGCCTGCGCTGCAGGTGCATGCACCTGCATAGCGAGGCAAAGGAAAGGCAGCGACCACGCGCGGAGTGTCAACGTTTTCAGCAAACCGCTGCGAGCGATGGTTGGATTGTCCATTGCGTGCTTCCCCAGAATCCCCAAGTGCAGGTGCAGATGATTCGACCTGATCATGCACCCGGCCCCCACCTACGACCACGGCACTATTGATAGCGCAGCATGTGCGCCAGAAACGTAGGCCTTTGCTGATTTTCGTGTAGGAAAACGACTGATTGGCGTGTAAGAAAATGCTTACCCCACCCCGCACCCCGGAGAAGCCCGCCAACATGCTGATTGACCAAGCCTTCCGCTCGTCACGACAACACAGTTGCGGCTACAACGGCGTCGCGCCAAAAGATACGCTGCGAATGGGGTGCAGCGCGACAGCAAATCCGAATCGCTGCGGCTATTCTGTACCGTCTACGCGCGGTGAACCGACATACGCCAACCCATGTTGATCCTCTATCAACGCGACACCTGCCACCTGTGCGATCTGGCCCTGCTGGAACTGGCCCGTGCCGGCGTATCGGATTTCAACAGCGTGTATATCGACGGTGATGCCGCGCTGGAAGCCCGTTATGGCTTGCGTGTGCCGGTGCTGTGCGATCCGCGCAGCAGCCATGAGCTGGGCTGGCCTTTTGATGCCGCACAGGTGCGAGGGTTCCTTGCCGCACGCAACAGCGCCGCCGGCACCCGGCCATGATCATGATCAAGGCGCGGTGGGCACACTCGGCATAGGCTGGAGGGGTTCTATGGAGTGACTACAATGACCGACCCTGCCCTGTACCCGTGTTTTCTCGGCCCCTACGGCGAGAACAACGAGTTGCTGGAACGGTTGGTGATCGAGTTTTTGCGCGACCATGTGTACTGGCGGCGCAATGTGCATCCGGAAGATCCGCCGGTGATCCCCACCAACGCTGCGCTGATGCCCGAGTACCAGGCGTTCAGCGCCGACTTGCGCCGCGAACTGCATAGCCTGAGCGCAGCACTCAAACGCTCGGTACCGTTTCACAGCCCGCGCTATCTCGGCCACATGGTTTCCGACCTGCTGCTGCCGGGCCTGCTGGCACAAATCATCACCCTGCCCTACAACCCCAACAATGTGGTCGGCGAAGCCTCGCCGGTAACCTTGGATATGGAAATCAGCGCCGGCCTGCAACTGGCGCGGATGCTGGGTTATCGCGCCGACGAAAATCGCCCGGATTGTGCATTCGGCTACCTCACCAGCGGCGGCACCACCGCCAATTATCAGGCCCTGCGCCAGGCGCAAGCCTTGAAATGGTTTGCCCCGGCACTGGCCACTGCGTTGCGTACGCTCGGCGAAGACCTGACCTGCCGCGCACTGCCGGCCTCGCTCGCTACCCTGGATGACTGGGCGCTGGGCAATCTGGCACCGAGCGCGGCAATCGAGCTGCTCGGCGCCTGGCGCCTGCGGCTGGGCCAGGCTACGGCGGGCGAACGGGCTGCGTGGCAACACGCGCTGAGCGCCGAACGCTTTGAAACACTGGGCGCGACGGCGTTCTTCAAGCGCCATCCGCAACTAGCCGAAGCGGTAGTGCTGGTGCCGGTTACCGCGCACTACTCGTGGCCCAAGGCGATGAAACTGCTTGGCCTTGGCACCGCCAATCTGATCACAGTGCCCGAGCAGGGCATGCGTCTGGATGCGGCGGCACTGGAGGAGCGCCTCGATGGCTTGCTGCGCCGCAAGCGGCCGGTGTTGATGAGCGTGGCGGTGCTCGGTACCACCGAGTTCGGCACCATCGATCCGGTACACCGGGTGGTCGGCGCGCGCGATGCGTGTGCTGATCGCGGACTGGGCCATTGGGTGCATGTGGATGCCGCCTGGGGCGGCTATCTGGCCACCCTTTTCCGCGCGCCCGATGGCAGTTTGCTGGCGCGCGACCAAGTGGGCGAGGGCTTTGCCCAGTTCCCCAGCAGCGAAGTCTACGAAGCCTTTGCGGCGCTGTCCGAGGCCGATTCGATCACCGTTGATCCACATAAACTCGGTTATCTGCCGTATGGCGCCGGCGCCTTCATTTGCCGCGATCATCGTGCGATGGAACTGCTTGCCGAAGACGCCGACTATGTCTTCGGTGCCAGCTCCGACGATTACCGCAAACGCTTTCGCAACCTTGGCCGCTATATTCTGGAAGGCTCCAAATCCGGCGCAGCGGCGGCGGCGGTGTACGTCACCCACAAGGTGCTGCCGCTGGATCGCGAACACTTTGGCCGCATTCCGCAGCAAACCGTGCGCTCGGCCGAGCACTTTGAGCAGGCGATCACCCACTTCGCCGAACGCCTGGCCGATATCGCCACCGTCTGCCTGCCGTTTTTGCCCGACACCAACCTGGTCTGCATCGCGATCAATGCGCGCGGCAATCGCGATATCGCCGCGATGCGGGTGTTGATCGAAAGCCTGTACGACCAGTTGCGCGTCGCCGCCGGCCAGCCGATCCAGCAGCGCGCATTTTTCGGCTCGATCACCACCCTCAAACCCGACACCCTGGGCACCACCGATTACCAGCGCGTACTGGATCTGCTCGGCCTCGATCTGCCGGGAGCCGGTGACGACGGCCGCCTGTTGATCTTGCGGCACACCCTGATGAATCCGTTTTTACGCGACGACAACGGCGGCACCGATTATCTGGAGTTGTACCTGGAACACCTCGAAGATTTGGTTCGAGCGGCACTCAGGGATTCAGGGTCAGGCTGGTAACCACCCGCACCGCATTGGCAATGGCGTCCTCGTCGGCCCAATCGCCGCCGCCAACGGCAAAATCCAGACGCTTGATCTCGGCCTCGCCTTGCAGGCGCGCCGGATTGCCCGGTATCCAGCGAAAGCGCAGGCTGACCGGGCGGGTGATGCCACGCAGCGTCAGTTCGCCATCGGCGACAAAACGCCCATCATCGAGCCGGCGAAAATGCTCGGCGCGGTAGTTCGCCTGCGGCAGGCGTTCGACCGCAAAAAATTCCTCACCCTTGAGCGTGCTATCGCGTTCCTCGTTCTGGCTGTCGGCGCTGGCCAGATCGATGCGCACATCAAAACGGCTTTCGCTCAGTGATTCCGGGTCAAAGCGGATATCGGCGCTGAACGCGGCGAAGCGGCCCTCAAAACTTTCGCCCTGCACCGTACCGGCGAATCCAAGTTGCGATTGCGCGGCATCCATACGGTAGTCGGCAGCGAATGCCGACAACGGCAACGCCAACAGCAAGGCCAGCAGTACTCTACGCATCATGTCCATCCTTTTTCTTGTGCAACCACGGCAGCATGCGAACCAGAACCTGGTCACGATCCACCAAGTGATGTTTCAGCGCCGCCGCGGCATGCACCAGAACGACGACAACCAACAGCCAGAACAGCCATTCGTGTGCTGTGTTGAATAACACTTTCAAGCCTGGGTCGGCTGGCACCAGGCGCGGCAGATTGAACCAGCCAAACCAGCGCAATGCAAAATTGGCTGCAGAATTGAAAGCCCAGCCGCTGAGTGGGATCGCCAGCATCAGCGCATACAAACCGACATGGGTGATAGTGGCCATCCGCCGCTGCCAGCGCGGTCCCGGCGCAACTGGCGCCGGCCCGGCCGACAGCCGCCACAGCAGGCGCAACAGCACCAGCGTGAGCACGGTGATACCAATCGATTTGTGCAGCGCATAGGTCTTGATCTTGTCGATGCCATTGGGCAAGTCGGTCATGGTCAGGCCAAGCACGGCCATCACCACGATCAGCAGCACGACCAGCCAGTGCAGGAATTGGCTTACCACTCCCCAGCGTGTGTTTGAATTGCGCAGTTGCATGGTGCCGCTGATCTCCTGATAACGAATTGTGCGAAGCTCGCAGGTGTCATGGTGACAACGCACCGGGAGTTTACAGGTGACGCCATACTTGCCGATGCAACACTGTGTTGCCACCATGGCGAGCAAACGATGCAAGCGGAGGTCCGGATGCACTGCATGCTGAGAACGATAGGCCTGCTCCTTGTGCTGCTGCAAGCATCCGCACAGGCCACACCAGTACCGGAAATACCTGCCTTGCGCCGCTACACAGCGGCCGACGGCTTGCCGGCAACCTTCGTCAGCTCCCTCGCGCAGGATCGATCCGGCCACCTGTGGCTGGGTACAGCCGATGGTCTGGCACGCTATGACGGCGTCGAGTTCAAAGTTTATCGCTACGTCCCCGACGATCCGTTGTCATTACCTGGCAACGTGGTGCAAGCGCTGTATATCGATGCCCGCGATCGGGTATTCGTCGGAGTTGAAGGCGGTGGCCTGAGCATGCTCGATCCATCGCGCGAGCATTTTGTCCACTGGCAACAAAAAACGCATTCCGAATTGCAAAGTGACGACGTATTTACCATCACCGGCACCCACGATGGTGCGATCTGGTTCGGCACCTATGCCGGTGGCCTGTATCGCCTGGACAGCGATGGCACGCTGCGTGGTTTCATGCACGATCCCGGGCAACCCGACAGTTTGCCCAGCGATACCGTGATGGCGCTGGCTGTCGATGCAGCAGGGACACTGTGGGTTGGAACCTTAGATGGCCTGGCCCGTTGGAACGGCCGCAGTTTTGATCGCGTTGACGATGCCAATCTCACGCAACCCATAATTGTGAGTTTGTCTGCGGATGCGGAAGGCGGCTTGTGGATCGGGACCCGTGGCGGGCCGGTTTACCGTGCGCCAGATGGCACGATAGCGCCTGCGGCATGGCGTGACGGACTGGCTGACCCAACCGTATTGCGGGTGCTTGCCGATACGCGCGGTGAACACTGGGTTGCAACGAGTAAAGGCATTTACCGCCTCGATGGCTCAGCACATCTCGTACCGTTTGTACGCCAGCACTCGCTCGGAAAATCCGATACCGTGGTGCATGACATGCTGGTCGATCATGAAGGCGGCATCTGGTTTGCCAGCCGTATGGGCCTGCTGCATCTGCCCCCGGGCTGGCGCCGATTTGCCAGCCCCAATCCCGGCCCCGAAGATGGCTCTACTTCCACTGGCGAGATGACGCGAAGCCTGGCCAGCAGTCACGACGGCATGATCTGGGCCAATGCCAGCCAACTCGGCCTGCGCCGACTCGATCCCGGCACTGGTCAATTACTGCTGCCACCTGCGTGGACAGGGAGCTTCGGCAAAGCGCTTCTTTACGCCATCAGCGAGCGTCAGGACGGCTCGTTATGGATCAGCCAACGTGACAAGTTGCTGAGCATCGACCCGCAGACCGGCGCACGACGGCTATGGCGTGTTGGCGACGCGGCCGATGCACCACTCGCCGGCAACAGCGACCAGTTCATCGAAATGCGCGACGGCACCCTGTGGTCGATGAACCTGGGCATCGGCATGCAGGCGCGCGACCCCGCCGGCCACGTGATCGACACCATTATCGTTGGCGATGGCAAAGGGCTCGAAGCTGGCGATGTCGAGCAGATCGGTATCGGCGCCGATGGTGCGCTTTGGGTGGCGGGTGGCGACGGCCTGCTTGTCTGGAACGCCGGCGAACACCGCTTGCAGTCGATCGCTGGCATACCACAGGAGAGGGTTTACGGTTTCGCCATGGCCGGTGACGGCGCGGTATGGCTGGCGTTGCTGGGTGCTCTGGAGCGCTACCGCTGGGATGGGGCGCAGCTCGAACGCACGCTGCGCATCGATCAGCGCCAAGGCTTCCCAGCGGTTGCGCCGGGCGGCGTGCTGATCGGCAAGGCGGGCGAGGCGTGGGCAACCACCCCACGTGGACTGGTGCGTTACTCGCCTGAAAGCGACGTGCTGCGACTGTATGGTTTGCGCGCCGGTCTGCCCAGCCAGGCCTTTTACGACCGACCGCCCCTGCTCAGCGCCGATGGGCTGGGCATTGCATCCACCCAGGGTGGCTTGCTGCTGTTCGATCCAGAGCCCGATCAACGCCTTGATCGTGCGGAAAAGCCATCCTCGTTGGTGATTGAAAACATCAGCATGCGTCGCGCCAATGACGATATCAGGCTACCGGTTGACGCGCCCATCATCCTCGGACCTCTCGATCGCGACTTGCGCATCGTGACCCGGCTGCTCTCGTATGCGGACGTTTCGGCGCACCGCTATCGCTACCGCATGGCGGGTTACGACGATGACTGGGTGACGGTTGCCAGCCATGGCGAGCGCGTATTCGCCCACTTGCCGGCGGGGCGCTATCAACTGCACGTGCAGGCCGCCGATGCATGGGGTAACTGGACGCAAATTGCACCGTTGGATGTGCAGGTAAGTCCGCCATGGTGGGCAAGCACACCAGCGCGACTGGCCTATGTCATCGCTGCACTGCTTGTTATCTCCCTGTTTGCCATCGCTTACCGAACCCGTCTGCGCCGTCGCCACGCTTTTGAAATGGCAGAGCAACGCCGTGAGCTGGCGGAACATTCGTCGTTGGCGAAAACCCGCTTTCTGGCGACCATGGGCCACGAAGTACGCACTCCGATGAGCGGGGTGATGGGCATGACCGAATTGCTGCTCGGCACCCCGTTGTCAGCGCCGCAGCGCCGCTACGCCGAATCAATCCGGCAAGCGGGCCAACACCTGCTGCGGCTGGTCGATGACGCGTTGGATCTGGCCCGCATCGAAGCTGACAAGCTGACCTTGATCATCGCGCCATTCGCTGCACGCACCGTGCTGGAGCAGGTGCGCCAGCTGCTGCAACCGCTGGCCGAACGCAAGGGCCTGGACTTCGCGTTCAGCGTTGCTGACGGCGTACCCGAGTGGTTGGCCGGCGATGCCGACCGCATTCGTCAGATCGTGCTCAACCTCACCACCAATGCGATCAAGTTCACCGATCATGGCTCGGTGACTTTGCATGTGAACTGGGCCAATGATGAGCTGCACATCATGGTCAGCGATACCGGCCCGGGCCTGAATGCCGAACAATGCCAGCGCATCTTCGCGCGCTTTGAGCAGGCAGAAGGGGCGCGCACGGCGAGCCGCTACGGCGGTAGCGGGCTGGGCCTGGCGATCTGCCAGGAACTGGCAGCGGCAATGGGCGGCACAATCCGTGTACACAGTCATCCTGGACAGGGTTCACGCTTTACGGTCTGCCTGCCGCTGGCGATTGCCAGCGAGCCCGCCGCACAAGCCGCCCCGCAAACCAGCCCGAGTCGCGCCGTATCACGCCACGTCCTGCTAGTCGAGGATGACATCACCGTGGCCGAGGTGCTCAGTAGTTTGTTGCGCAACCAAGGCCACAGCGTGGTTCATGCCGGACATGCGCTGAGTGCGATCAGCGAACTTGAAGCGCAGTCATTCGATCTCGCCTTCATTGATCTTGATCTACCCGGGCTTGATGGCCTGGCTCTGGCGCGCTTGATCCGCAGTCGCAGTTATCGATTGCCATTGATAGCGATCACCGCACGCGCCGATGCCGAAGCCGAGCCGGCGGCACGCGACGCCGGCATGAACGACTTCCTGCGCAAGCCGCTTGCCGGCCAGCATCTGCTCGACGCGATGGCACGGCATACCGACTGACGTCGCATCGCGGGACTCGGGACTCGGAAAAGCCAAGAAGCCGGGACTGGGGACTGGGGACTCGGGACTCGGAAAAGCAAGAGCAACAACGCAGAAGCAAAAGCAGAAATTCGCAAGTTTACAGTCCCGAGTCCCGAGTCCCGAGTCCCGAGTCCCGAGCTAATGCGCCTGATCCCAGTTGGCGCCAGTCCCTGTCTCCACCAGCAGCGGCACCTTCAGTTCAGCCGCACCCTGCATGCGTTCATTGACCGCAGGGATCAGGGTATCGACAAAATCTTCGTCAACCTCGAATACCAGTTCATCGTGTACCTGCATGATCATGAGCGCGCGCTGGCGATGCGCGGCAAGCCAATCATCGACACTGAGCATGGCGCGCTTGATGATGTCGGCAGCGCTGCCCTGCATCGGCGCGTTGATCGCCGCGCGCTCGGCACCGGCGCGTTGCGCCTGATTGCGCGAATGGATTTCGTTGAGGTACAAACGGCGACCAAAAACAGTTTCTACATAACCCTGCTCACGCGCCTGCGCCCGCGCCCGATCCATGTACTCTCGCACACCGGGATAGCGGCTGAAGTACAGGGCGATGTAATCCTGCGCCTCGCCGCGCGCGATACCGAGCTGGCGCGCCAGTCCAAAGGCACTCATGCCGTACATCAAACCGAAGTTGATCGCCTTGGCAGCACGGCGCTGATCGCTGCTGACCTGCGCCAACGGCACGCCGAACACCTCGCTGGCGGTGGCGCGATGCACATCCTGGCCGCTGGCAAACGCGGCCAGCAGGCCGGCATCGCTGGACAGATGCGCCATGATGCGCAGTTCGATCTGCGAGTAATCGCAGGCGACGATACGGCGGCCCGGCGGCGCGATGAACGCGGTACGTACCCGCCGCCCATCTTCGCTACGGATCGGAATATTTTGCAGGTTCGGATCGCTGGAACTGAGCCGCCCGGTCGCGGCACCGGCCTGGTGATAACTGGTGTGTACGCGTCCGGTTTCGGGGTTGATCATCTCCGGCAGCTTTTCGGTGTAGGTCGAGCGCAGCTTGGCCAGGCCACGAAAATCCAGTATCAGGCGCGGCAGCGGATGATCCTCGGCGATCGCCTCCAATGCTTCCTCGTTGGTGCTGGGTTGACCCTTCGGCGTCTTCACTACCGCGCGCAAGCCCAGCTCATCGAACAAAATCGCCTGCAATTGTTTGGGCGATTCCAGATTGAAGCTGCGCCCGGCAATGGCATGCGCCTCGGTTTGCACCTGATGCATGCGCTTGGCCAGATCGTGGCTTTGCCGATGCAGGTTCTCGGCATCGATACACACACCATTCGCCTCGATCCGCGCCAGTACCGGCACCAGCGGCATCTCGATGTCGCGATAGACGCTGTGCAGCGACGGTTCGGCGGCGAGGCGCGGTGCCAACACCCGATGCAGGCGCAGGGTGATGTCGGCATCCTCGGCCGCATAATCGGTGGCGGTGTCGATATCCACCTGTGCAAACGAAAGCTGCTTGTTGCCCTTGCCCGCCACCTGTTCAAAGGTGGTGGTGGTGTAGCCCAGATAATTGCGCGCAAGCGAATCCATATCGTGGCGACTGGCGGTGGCGTTGAGCACAAAACTTTCGAGCAGGGTGTCATCGTGATAGCCGGCCAGCTCGATGCCATGCCGGCGCAGGATATGCATGTCGTATTTGCCGTGCTGGCCGAGCTTGGCGATCGCCGCATCTTCAAGGATCGGCCGCAGGCGATCGAGCACCTCACGCATCGGCAATTGCTCCGGCGCGCCGGGATAATTGTGCGCCAGCGGGATGTAGGCGGCCTTGCCGGTTTCGACAGCAAGGCTGATGCCAACCAGACCGGCGCGCATCGGGTCCAGCGCATCGGTTTCGGTATCGACACAGACTAGCTCGGCGGTACGCATGCGCTCGATCCAGGCATCCAGTTGCGCCAGTGTCAGTATTTTTTCGTACTCGCCTTTCGCCGCCAGTTCAGGCGCCGGGGTGGGCAGGCGTGCCGGGCTGGCCGATACGCCGGTAGCGGCCTGCTTGCCCGCTACCGCGCCGTTGCCATCCAGATCACGCAGTGCGGCATTGAAGCCAAAGCGCGTGTACAACGCACGCAACTGCTCGCTGTGACGCTCGCGCAAATGCAGGTCGGTTGGCGCTTGCGCCAGCGCGACATCGGTCTTGATGGTGATCAGTTGTCGGTTCAGTGGCAGCCGTGGCAGCGCCTCGCGCAGGTTTTCACCGACCTTGCCGCCGATCGCATCGGCGTGTTCGATCACCGCATCCAGGGTGCCGTATTCGCCGAGCCACTTGGCGGCGGTCTTGGGGCCGCATTTATCGACACCGGGGATGTTGTCAACGGTGTCGCCCATCAGCGCGAGCAGATCGATGATCTGCTGTGGGCGCACGCCGAACTTTTCCAGCACGGCGGCGTCATCGAGCACGCTGTTGGTCATGGTGTTGACCAAGGTGATGCCCGGGCGCACCAGTTGCGCAAAATCCTTGTCGCCGGTGGAGATGGTGACGTCGATCCCGGCATCAGCGGCTTGCAAAGCAAGCGTGCCGATCACATCATCCGCCTCCACTCCGGACTCACGCAGGATCGGAAAACCCAGCGCCTCGACGATCTGCATCATCGGCTCGATTTGCTCGCGCAACTCATCGGGCATCGGTGGGCGCTGCGCCTTGTATGCGGGAAACAGCGCATCGCGGAAAGTCGGGCCCGGCGCATCGACCACGAACGCCGCGTAATCGGGCTTTTCTCGCAACGTCGTGCGCAGCATGTTCAGCACCCCGAGCAGGGCTCCGGTCGGGGCTCCGTCTGGCGCAGTCAGCGGCGGCAGGGCGTGAAAAGCCCGGTATAAATAGCTGGAACCGTCAATCAGGACAAGGCGAGGCATGGTTTGGCTACACATCTGCAGGCACTCAGGCGTAATCTATGATGGTACCGCGCATCCGCACCGCAGCTCAGCAATCGGCGTTGATGCACCATGCGGCCAACACCGCAGGCAACCTGCCCCCACGTTCAAGGAGTCCGCCATGCGCATCGCGCTTTTGCTTCTCGCCCTGAGCCCGCTTGCTCTGGCCCAAACCCCGATGCCGAAATCCGACCCGGCCCTGCCGCCACCGGACATCAGCGATGAAGGCGTTGGTGCTGCCGTGCCGGACACGGCTTCACAATATGACCAAAGTGCGCTGCCGCCAGGCCAGTACGATATCGACCCCAACCTCACCCTGCGCACTGGCCCAAATGGCGACAAGATCGAGGAATACCGTCAGGATGGCCGCATCGTCATGGTCAAGGTCACGCCCAAACGCGGCCCAACCTACTATTTTCGCGACACCAACAACGACGGCAAGATCGATTTTTCCGACTCCAACAGCAATGTCGCGCCGGTGTATTTCAAGATCTATGAGTGGGAATAAACTCACGCCACACTCTGGCGTGCAGCAAGCATGACGCTACGGCCCTATCTCGACCACCTGCCGCAGCTTGGCGAGCGGGTTTATGTCGATCCCGCCGCCACCGTCATCGGCGACGTAGTGCTCGGCGATGACAGCTCGTTATGGCCGGGCACCGTGGTGCGCGGCGATGTCAATTTCATCCGCATCGGTGCGCGCTGCAATCTGCAAGATGGCGCCATCGTGCATGTCAGCCATGATGGCCCGCATGCCAAATTGGGCGGCTTTGCCACCCATATCGGCAACGATGTCACCATCGGCCACGGCGCCATCATCCATGCCTGCGTCATCGAAGACGCCTGCCTGATCGGCATGGGCGCGATCGTGCTTGATGGCGCGGTGGTACACAAGCACGGTTTCGTCGGTGCCGGCGCGATGATTGCACCGGGCAAAGTGGTCGGCAGTGGCGAGCTATGGCTCGGCAACCCGGCGCGCTGCGCACGCCGGCTATCGGACGCGGAAATCGAAGCGCTGTATTACTCGGCGCAACATTACGTGCGGCTCAAGGATCGCTACCTGGCGCAAGGTGGGTAGAGCGCAACGCCGGTTGCTTTGCGCCGTCGCCCACGGCGTGTGTCTCGCACACAAGCATCGCGCCTATATTTCGCGTTTTTCAGTACCGACGCCCTGCATGCTTTGCACCGTGTGGACACTCTTTGCACGCCGCGCATCCGATAACAGAAATGTCGTCTACAGACGCTTGCGTACACGTTATCGCGTACTATAAAGTCCGCGCCAGCGGCTAAGGAGACAACCCATGGACACCGCCGAAGTGCTGTTGCAGAAAATGCGGGCGCTGCCGCCGCAGCGGCTCGCCGAGGTCGCCGACTTCGTGGACTTCCTCAAGGCACGTGAGGAAAAAGCCCGCACGCAAAAAATCGACGAGTTGTTCGGAATGATGGACCAACTGGCGACAGTGCAACCGCCGCTGACGCCCGCCGAAATCCAGGCGGAAATCGACGCCGCCCGCGCCGAGCGTCGCGCCGGATCGCATGCGAATCGTCGTTGACACCAACGTCGTGGTATCGGCACTGCTGTGGGGCGGCCCACCGCGAGCGGTACTGACCGCAGCACGCGAACAACGCATCACGCTGTACACCAGCGCCCCGCTGATCGCCGAACTCGAGGACGTGTTGAGCCGCGACAAACTCGCGCGCCGCTTCGCGGCCGTCGGCAGAACCCCGGCCGATGCGCTCAATCGCTACCTCGCGCTGGTCCGCTTCGTGACTCCGGCCATGCTTGAAGCCGCCGTCTCGCGCGATCCCGACGACGATCAAGTGCTCGCCACCGCCATCGCCGCCAACGCTGAGCTGATCGTGTCCGGCGACCGCGACCTGCTCGACCTCGGCCACTTTCGCGCGATCCGCATCATCGACGCCGCTGCCGCGGTCGAGTGGATCGCCGGCGCTGCGCCATGAGCGCAACGCCCCATCAGGTGCCACGGAAGGCTTGGGTGGTAGGTTAAACTCCAGTCTGACCCCGAATTTGCCCCCGAATTTGGTCGCCGAATTTGGTCGCGAAGCGACCGAACCCCATCAAAGTCCGACATTGCGGTCGTGCCATCGCCTGGGTTGTTAGCCCTTGGCGAGTAGATGAGTTTCCCCTCCAATGTTCTGCCGGATTCGTCCCGGCGATTCTGGGTGTCTTGGTTTCGCGTCTCCTGGTTTCGCGTCCTGGCTTCGCACTTGGCCATCAATCGGTCGGCGTGATCCTTGATCGTTGGCGAACGACACGATCAATCGACTCTCGACAGAGGGCGAACAGTTCGTCAGCACGCGGATCGTCAGCAGTGATGGTCGGAGCACCCTTGGCGTAAAGCTGCGCAAGCGCATCGGTGGCTTCAATGCTAGAGTTCATGGAAGACATGAAAAACTCTGGGCCGTCGAGGCCGTTGTCACGCAGCACTTTGTTATCGGACATATGCGTATCTTTCGAGATCAAACCCATCACGTGGAGTTCGACGCAGTTCCCAACCATGTAGGCCGCGACCTCTTCCGGATTGATCTCGCTTGGAGCGCGGTGTGGCTTGGTGATGCCGTGGGTTGCAAACACCACGTGTGTGATCTCGTGCGCAAAACTACGAATAGCTTCGCGTATCGAAGTTTCCACTTCGTTGCTGTCTTCGGATTTGGCGCGCACGGCAAATGCAACCGATATGTTATCGCCAGAAAAAATGGACGCGAACGTTTTCTCGTACCTGTGTCCGGCAGGGACAACGACCATGCGCATGCGCAGCTTTCTGATTTGAAAAGGAGATATTTCATTGAAAGCATCACGTAAGCCCGACAGGCGCTCAGCAGCCTGCAGCGCAAGGTCGCTTGTTGCGAGACCCGCGCCGATCACTTCGAGATGAACCGTTACTTGTCCGCTTTTGATGCGTGTCCGTTCGATTGGCAGGTCGCTGCTGTCGAGTAGTCCGGAAAGATGGCTGGTATAACTGGCGAAATGCAGGTTCCAAAACGAGAAGACCTGCGTTGCGAGTGCCTTGAGTTCTATGGAAGCGTCACCATACGTTGCGTTGTCGTATTTGCGGAGCGGTCGCGTCACATCCGTGGCGCATGATATGAGCGTGATGCACGCAAAGAGCAACACCACCTGCGGCAATCGCAAGGGCGAAACCGGGCGGCGAGGCCGCCCAGTCGCACCATTTACACTATGAGCAGTCATCGGTCGATTATTGAACCTGACAATCCCGGCACGTGCCGCCGCCGCTACCGCTCCAAGTATAGGAAGCGGACGCCAAGGTCTCACCGGCGTAGGTCACTGCGGTCGCGAACGTATTTGCCCCATCGTTCTCAGTGACGGGGAAAGACGACAATTTGTATTGAACGCTGTCCGCGCCGGCGCCGTTGTCCTGAATCCACGACTCGACGAATGCGGGGTTGGAGAGCTTGAGCTGGCTACCGACTTTGACCCAGTCAAACTGGCGCGCGGCGAGCATACGACCTGATGTTGATTCGATCAGCTCGAGCATCATGTTACCAGCAGGCGGAATTTGCACCGTGCTCCCATAGGTTTCAATCGCTATCGCATTGACGTCAATCAACGACAGATCAGCGGCGTTGGCGATTGCAGCACTACCGCGCGCGTCAGCATATCGGCCTGCGACAAGTTGCTCCTTCGATTTGATAATGACTTTTGCTCCGGCTTCGCAGCCACTTCCTGTGCTACATCCGGCGCTTGCTTCCCCTGTCACCACACATCCTGACAGGCCAAAAATTGCCGTCAGTGCTATCGCGGCAGTTGCGACTTTCCTGATTACCATGCTCGTTCCTTGGTTTACATGCTACCGACGATTCAATGGTCCCGCCAACGCATCACGACGAGTTGCCAAGTGTCGGTGCCTACTATCATTACCCCCCCCCCCCTGTTCCATGTCAATAGCTCATCGACGATGCGGCGGCGCGTCGATCGCATGTTCAGATGAGATACGACCCCTCGCGAGATCAAATATCAGTCTCGCAAAAATCCCACACCCATCCTGATTCGTGTCGACGATCATCGGCTCGTCTGTCGCGTAGTCGCCGAGAAGATTTGCCCCCCGCAGTTTGCCAGCAGCGCGGTGGGAGGCCAGGAATGCTCTGAACAAGTCGTCATTGCGAGGAGCGAAGCGACGTGGCATACGATTCCGCATGGCCTTCAGGCCATAGCGGATCGGAGTCCTTCAGGGCATCCAGGAATGATAGACGAAGCGAGGCGCTGGATTGCTTCGCTGCGCTCGCAATGACGCAGAAACGAGGGGTTCGTTCAGAGGTTCCCCGGCGCCAGATTCCGGCGCGCTCCTCAACGTTCCGCAGGCTGCGCCGCCAGCGCCGCGGCCAACAACGGCTTCGCCCAATCCGGGGTGCGTGCGAGGGTGTTGATATCGGCGGGCCAAGTCAGCTTGCCTGATTCCATCTGTGCCAACAACAACGGATCGGGTAGCGCGACGCCGGACGCGGCGTCGGTGCTGTTGTCGTAGATCTGCAACTGCGTGAGTTGCGGCATCAATGCAATCAGGTTGCTGAGCGCGGACACATAGCGTTCGCGGATTTTCGCTTCCGGGATGTCGTGCCCGCCGGCAGCGACGCGCGCCCGCACGCGGGCGATGTGCTGCTCGGGAGAAGACAAACCGCAGAACCACATCAGTACGTCGTGGGTCGGCATGGCTACCTTGATTTTCGCGGGGATGCTGCGGCCACCGAGCGTGGTCTCGAAGGCATGGGTATGGCCTTCGGCAATGGCGGCGTCGATCCGGCGCACGCCCTCCTGCCAGGCGGCGGCGTTGGCGCGAACCGGTTCGCAGCCCGTCGCCGCGATCAGTTCACGGGCGAAGGCATCGGGGTCGAACCAGTTCAATCCGGCCTGTTGCAGCAGATGGCCGCCGATCGAACTCTTGCCTGCGCCGTTGACGCCAGCCAGCACGAACAGGACGGGGCGCGCCATCAGCGTGCCGCGGCCTTGACCTTGCCGCCCAACTTGGCAGGCTGTCGCAGCAGCGTGCGCAGGCGATCGCTTGCGTCGTCGGTCTGCAACGCGGCGAGGCGCTCATCGAAACGCTGACGCAGTAAGTCAAGCACGACCTCGGCCGGCGCGGCAGCATCGCGCAGGGCCTGCACCATGGCGTCGTATTCGGCGATCGACAGAATCACCGCGTCGGGCGCGTTGTGGTGGGTGACCACCAGCTTGCCGTCGCGCGCCACCGCTTTCATGATCCCGCGCCAGCCGATCTTCTTCACATCGGAAGCCGGCGCGTGCGGCAGGTTGGCGATGGCGTCGAGATTCAAGGTCAGGGGCATGGCAGCGCTCCAGCCGGCAGGTGAATAAAGGCCATTGTACCCATTTTTGCCTTCTTGCCTTCGACGCACGGCCCGCGCAAGCTGCGCGGACCGGGGTTGCCCGATGTTTTCGATTTACGGCGAGGCGCGCTCGGCTTCGCTTAGCTCGCGCGCGGCGCGGAACGCGTTGCCGTCATACCAGTTCGGCCATTGCCCGGAACCGGCGATCACGCGGCCAACTGCGTACAGTGCGTTGATATCCTGTACCACACCACGCAGATCCCATTCCGGATCAAACTCGTCAAACGGCTTGTGGTAACGGTTGAGCAGGTAATCCTGGGTCGCCTTGGCCACGTACTCCTTGCCGTGCTCGGTGCTGTCGGTACCGCCCTTGGCATACAGCGCCGGCACCCCCGCCTTGGCAAAGTTGAAGTGATCGGAGCGGAAGTAATAGCCCTTCTCCGGCGCGTCCTCTTCCACCAGGGTGCGACCCTGTTTGCCGGCTATCTCGGCCAGGATGTCTTCCAGCTCGGAATTGCCCTTGCCGATCACCACCATGTCGCGGGTCGGCCCAAGCACCGGCATCGCATCAAGGTTGATGACGGCGGCGGTTTTGGCCAACGGCAACACCGGCTGAGTAGTGTAGAAGCGCGAACCGAGTAAACCGGATTCTTCCAGCGTTACTGCCAGAAACAGCACCGAGCGCTCTGGCGCCGGATTCTGGGTAACAAACGCTTCGGCGATCTCCAGAATGCCGGCAACGCCGCTGGCGTTATCCACGGCACCGTTGTAGATGTTGTCGCCTGCCTCGCCTTCGTGCGTACCGAGGTGATCCCAGTGCGCCATGTAGATCACCGATTCATCGGGTCGGGTGCTGCCGGGCAACAGGCCGATCACGTTATGCGATTGGGTCTGCTTGAGCCGGATATCGAGCGCGGTGGTCACGCTGGCGTCGAGTGGCACCGGCTTGAAGCCGCGCTGATTGGCAGCGCTACGCAGCGCATCCAGATCCAGCCCGGCCGCCGTAAACAGGCGTTTGGCGGCATCGCCGGTGAGCCAACCCTGCGCCGGCAGGCGCGGCTCGGTATCCACCGTGCGCGGCAGATCGAATTGCGGGCCCGACCAACTGTTTTGCACCACGGCCCAACCATAACCGGCGCCGGCATCGTCGTGAATGATCAGCGCCGCACTGGCGCCCTGGCGCGCGGCTTCTTCGAACTTGTAGGACCAGCGTCCGTAGTAAGTCATGCGCTTGCCGTCGAACAGGGTTTCATCACCGGCGTGAAATCCCGGGTCGTTGACCAACATGACCACAGTTTTGTCCTTTACATCGATGCCGGCGTAATCATTCCAGCCCTGCTCCGGCGCGTTGACGCCATAACCGACAAACACCAGAGGGCTGTCTTCGATTGTCACCCCGGCCTGCTGGGTAGCGGTCACCAGCGCGTTACTCTCGAGCGTCAGCAAGGGCTGGCCGGAACGGCTGCCGATCACCATGTCGGTACCGAACGCAAAATCCAGCGCCTCGCCTTTCACCTGTACCGCCAGATGCGCGGATGGATCGACTTCCGATTCGACCATCGGCACGGTTTGCAGATAACTGTCGCCATTGCCCGGCTTCAGCCCGAGCCGCTCGAATTGCGACTGGATGTAGTCCACGGTGAGTTGCTCACCGGCACTGCCCGGCGCGCGGCCGGCAAACTCATCCGAAGCCAGCGTGCGCACGTGGGCACTGAAATCCTCGGCAGAAACCTCCGGGCCAAAACCGTGGCTGGTGACGGCTTTTGGCGCAGCAGCAGCGCTTGGCTCGGGCGCAGATGGCGCACAGGCCGCCAGCACCAGGCTGGCCGCCAGACAAGGCAACAGATAACGATTCATGGGCAACCTCAACAGCGACAGAAACCGCGATTGTACGGCCTGTCACCGTGCAACGTCGCCATAAGCAAGCGGTGATGGCTACTGTGGGAGCCCACCCTGTGGGCGACTTGTTGAAGGATTGCGGATCCCGGCCGGCCACAGGGTGGCCTCCTACAGGGGCGCAGTGCCGCTTTTTTGCGGGCGCCGGGGCGACAGAACTTGCGATGTTTTTTTTGTGGGAGCCCACCCTGTGGGCGACTTGTTGAAGGGTTGCGGATCCCGGTCGGCCACAGGGTGGCTTCCTGCAGGGCGCAGTGCCGTTTTTTTGCGGGCGCCGGGGCGACAGAACTTGCGATGTTTTTTTTGTGGGAGCCCACCCTGTGGGCAATCCACCCAAGTTAAGGGTCATTCGAAAATAAGTCAAAATAACGCTTGACATTGCAGAAATAAAAGCGGTCGGCAGTGAGAAATTTTTGCTCACTGAAGACCTTATGTCACTGCCCAAGCTGCACGCCCTGTTTGTTGAACTCTCTACACGCATGCAATCTGCCGAGTTCCTCGTGTCAGCCCGGCATCCCGAGCACCCTACCGCGTTCACGCGCTGTCGAAAGTTGCCGGCGGCGTCTCTTGTCGCGCTGATGCTCACCGGAATGCGCAAGAGCATTCAGGCCGAGCTGGACGGTTTCTTCGCCCATCTTCACCAACAAGCGCAGCGGGTTCGCTGGGTGTCCGAACAAGCCTTCGCGCTGGCTCGCGCCAAGCTGTCATTGACTGTGATTCCCGAGCTCAATGACTGGCTGATCGAACGCGCAGAGTACTACGGATTCATTCCCCGATGGCGCGGCCTGCGGCTGGTCGCCGCCGACGCCAGCACCCTGCGTTTTGGGCTGCGCGCAAGCCATGTCAAGCGTGCCGCGCTGGCCGATCAAATCCTCTTCGGCTTGTTTCTTCCGGGCGCCGAATTGATGCTGGCCACCTCGCTGCACGAGGTTCGCGGCGGCCGTGGTGAGCGACAGATGCTGTTCGAACATATCGACCGGCTCGCCAGCACCGATCTGTTGCTGCTCGA
>JAUXUI010000094.1 GCA_030681035.1 Lysobacteraceae bacterium
CCACGACACGCTGTCGCATTTTCGTCGTCGTTTTGGCGCGCAGTTTGCCGCGATCTTTGTGCAGGTGCTGCAGGTGGCGCGCGAGAACCAGCTCTCGCGGTTTGGCACGGTGAGTTTGGATGGCACCAAGATTCACGCCAATGCCTCGCGCCACAGCGCGCTCTCGTATGGCCACGCGCAGAAGATTGAAGCGCAGCTCAAGGCCGAGGTGCAGGAGTTGCTGGCACTGGCGGAAGCGGCCGACCGCAGCACGGTTCCCGATGGCGTAAGCCTGCCTGAGGAGATCAAGCTACGTGAAGATCGTCTGGCGGCGATTGCGCGTGCCAAGGCCGCGATCGAGGCACGCGCCAAAGAGCGCGATGCGCACGAGCAGGCGGCGTATCAGGCCAAGCTGGCGCAGCGCGAGGCCCGGCACAAGGCGACCGGCAAGAAGCCGGGCGGCAAGCCGCCGACGCCGCCGACGGCGGGGCCGCGCGCCGATGACCAGTACAACCTGACCGATGCCGACTCGCGCATCATGAAGATGCCCGGCGGTGGCTTCGAGCAGTGCTACAACGGCCAAGCCGTCGTCGACTGCGAATCGCTGCTGATCCTGGCGCCACACCTCACCCAGGCCGGCAACGACAAAGAGCAAATCGCGCCGATGCTGGACGCGTTGCAAGCGCTGCCCGAGGGCTTGAATCAGCCGCAGCGTCTGCTGGCCGATACCGGCTACTTCAGCGCGAAGAATGTCGACGCCTGCCATGACGCGAAGATCGAGCCGCTGATTGCGGTGGGCCGCGATGGCCACCACTCGGCATGGCGCGAACGCTTCGATGAGCCGGCGCCGTTGTCCGCATCGGCCAGCCCGGTCGAGCAGATGAAACACCGGCTCAAGACCCGCGCCGGGCGTGCCGCCTATGCGCTGCGCAAGCAGACCGTAGAGCCGGTGTTCGGGATCATCAAATCGGTCATGGGCTTCCGCCAGTTTCTGCTGCGCGGGCTGGCGAATGCGCGTCACGAATGGACACTGGTTTGTCTGGCGTGGAACTTCAAACGCATGGCCGTGCTACACCCAAAATCCGTCCAGATGGCCTGAAAAAGGGGGAAAAGCGCTCGCCCGAACGAATTACACGCCGAAACTGCATTTTTTGCACCAAAGCGGTGCGTTTTTCTTCTCTGAGGCGCCCCGGCGCCGCCCTTTCGAACTCAAGTCCGACAGGCTGCTAGGCGGCAAAGCCGCCAAGTCGCTGGTTGTCCCGGAGGGAGAAGGGGCCGAAGCCCGCCGGGCTGAGATATAGCGCTAATCAGGAACCCGCAACAGGGTCGGCTCCTGCAACAGCGCCAGTTGTTCCTGCAATTGCCCGATCACCTGTTCCCAATGCCGTGGCTCGGCAAACCACGGGAATGCCGCCGGGAACGCGGGGTCGTGCCAGCGGCGTGCGATCCAGGCGTTGAAATGCAGCAGGCGCAGGCTGCGCAGGGCTTCGATCAAGCCCAATTCTCGTGCGTCGAAACGCGCAAACACCTCGTAACCTTCGAGCAACCAGCGCAGTTGTTCGCTTTGTTCATCCACCGATCCCGATAGCAGCATCCACAGGTCCTGTATCGCCGGGCCATTCATGCAGTCGTCGAGATCGACGAAATGTGCCTGGTCGCCGCGCCACAGGATATTGCCCGGATGGCAATCCCCGTGCAGACGAATATCGGCTAACGGTTCGGCCCGCTCGAATGCCGCTTCCACTTGATCGAGCACGGCTTCGGCGAGTATCTCGAAATTGGCTTCCAGTTCGGGCGGTAGCCAGTCGCCGTCGAGCAGGGTGTCTACCGGCTCCTCGCCAAAGCGCTCGATGCTCAGCTCCGGGCGATGCTCGAATGCGCTGCGTGTACCGAGTGCATGCATGCGGCCAAGGCTCAGGCCAAGGGTGCGCAAGGTGTCGGCACGGCCCAGTTCCGGCGCGTGCCCGCCCTGCAGCGCAAACAGCGCGAATCGCAGGCCGTCGTGGTGGTGCAGGGTCTGCCCGTGCAACCGGTCGGGTGCTACCACCGAGACGCCGTTTTCCGTCAGCTCGATGGTGAAGGCGTGTTCTTCGAGGATCGCCGCGTCGCTCCAGCGCGCCGGGCGATAAAACTTGACCACGCGCGGTGCAGCGTCTTCGATGCCGACCCGGAACACGCGGTTTTCGTAGCTGTTCAGCGCCAGCACCCGGCCGTCGCAGCGCAGGCCCATGGTTTCAATGGCCTGTATCACCCGCTGTGGGTCAAGGCCGAGATAGGGCTGTTGGGAATGCGATTTCATGCCTTGATGCTATGTCACCCGGCCGCCGCTGTCGCCATTTGCGCGACCGTGCCATTAGTTCAGTTGACTATAGCGAGATAGATAATAGTATTGATTGCAACATACACGGTACGGCGGAGCGACGCCCGCCGTGGCCGAAACGCAGCAACCGACGGGCCCAGCGCATGAGCGAAACGCACGACAACGCAATCCGCAAGTTCCAGAAGGAGTTGGCCACCGGCACGGTGGCACTGGTGTTGCTGGCAGTGTTGGCGCAGGCGTCGGAGCCGTTGTACGGCTATCAGATCGCCAAACGCCTTGAAGCCAGCGGCGGTGCGCTGGGCGGCAAACTCAGTGCCCTGTATCCGGTGCTGCGCAATCTGGCCGATGCCGGTTTGCTCGACAGTTACGTGGAACCCTCGGTTGCCGGACCGCCGCGTCGCTATTACCGCATCACCGCGTCAGGCCATGAGGTGCTGGCGGCCTGGCGTCACACCTGGGTTGCCACCCGTGATGCGGTGGATGCTGCGCTTGCCGATGACAATGCTTGAACTCCGATGACACCAACAGCAAGGACACCGCGATGAATGCCAAAACGCCCGCTACCTCGATCGAGCAATACCTTTCGCAATTGCGCGCAGCATTGGCCGATGCTGATCCGGCGCTGTTGCAGGATGCCTTGTACGATGCCGAGGAATACCTGCGCAGCGAGCTGGCCGCGCAACGGGGGCGCGATCCGGCGGCGGTGATCGCGGAAGTGGCCAGCAGTTATGGCGCGCCCGAGGAAGTGGCGGAGATCTATCGCCAGACCGAAGTGAAGGTAGCGCGTGCGCTGAAGCCACCGCCGCCTCGGCAGCGGCGTTCGTCGTTGGGCCAGTTCTTTGCAGTGGCCGCCGATCCGCGTACCTATGCATCGCTGTTCTACATGCTGTTGTCGCTGGCCACTGGCATTTTCTATTTCACCTGGGTTGTCACCGGCTGGAGCCTGTCGCTCGGGTTGCTGATCCTGATCATCGGCATTCCGTTCATCGTGCTGTTCTTCGCCTCCACGCGGCTGCTGTCATTGGTGGAAGGACGTATCGTCGAAACCATGCTCGGAGAGCGGATGCCGCGGCGGCCGCTGTATTCCACCCGCGGGCAGCCGTTGCTCAGTCGCATCGGCGGCATGTTCTCCGATCCGCGCACTTGGTCAACCTGCTTGTACATGCTGTTGATGTTGCCGCTGGGCATCATTTACTTCACGGTGACGGTTTCGGGCTTCAGCGTTGCGCTTGCATTGATCGTCGCGCCGGCGGTGCAACTGCTCAGCGGTGCAGGATGGCTTTATTTCGATGGCGATGTCGATTTCACCCCATCGCTGTGGCTGGCACCACTGATCGTCACGGCTGGCGTGGCGCTGTTGTTCACCATGCTGCATCTGGTGCGCGGTGTCGGCCGCCTGCACGGCAAACTGGCCAAACACTTGTTGGTGAAGGTGGCGCAACACGATTGAGCCATCGTGTGCAGGTCCGCGCTCAGGCCCGCTCCAGCGCCATCGCCTCAGCGGCAATCGCCGCTGCCAGCCAGATTTGCGCGCCGGCATCGGTGAAGCCGGCGTCACTCAGCGCACGCCGGTAGAAACTGACGGGGCGGGCGATATAGCCATCGAGGTCGCCCTCGATGTCATCGCCACGGCAGAACGCTTCTATGAAGGCGATGCCGTGGCACATTTCGGCAAAGCCACTCAGGCCGCGTTTGAATTCGGCGCTGGGCAGATAATGCAGCACATCCGAGCACACCAGCAGGTCGGCTGAAGGGCCGAAACGCAGGCTGTCGAGTTGCGCAAATCGCGCCAGTCGCAGGTTGCGGTTGCGGCCATAGCGACGAACCGCATACTCGCTGCTGTCGATGCCGAGATAATCGATGCCGGGCCGGATCGCGTGCAGGGCAGCGCGCCAGCGGCCCTCGCCGCAGCCAACATCGACCACGCTGCGCAGTGGCCGGCCGAGGTAATACTCGGCGCTTGCCACCGCCAGCGCGGCCTTGCGCGCCAGTACGCCGGGTGCCTGGATTGCGCGCTTTCGGTACCAGCGATCAAAGTAATCGCGGTCGTAGGTCTTTGCGATTGGCACTTAAACGATCAGCACTACGGCAACGCCCCACACAGCAAGCCCGAGCAGACCGAGCAGGGCAAGAAACGAGATCACGAAGCCCGGACCACGTTTCTCGGCCGCCTTCAGATAAGCGGTCATGTACAACACCCGTCCCAGCAACCACACGACACCGAGTAACGCGGCAATTGTGCTGGAGCTGTAACTGCCGGCAACCCACAGTGCTGGCAAAAACGCCACTGCGGCTTCCAAGGTATTGGCCTGTACCCGGTAGGCGCGTTCGAAATCGGGGTGGCCGGTAGTGGCGGGTGCCTGCACGCTGTACTTGCCGCGCGCCTTGCCGACCAGCATGGCGGTGACCATCATCAATACAACAGTCAGCAGTGTGATCAATGCGATATACGGTGTCATTGGCTTCCCCGGGAAAATATGTGCGAGCGCCAGTGTAGTGCAGTCACGCGGTGTCGGGGAACAGCAATGCATCATTGCTGCGCCCGTCCCGCCGTCGACCGCTTCGCGGTTACGCGGGGCTTCGCCCTGACGCTGCGTTCGGTCGGTCGCTTCGCGACACGGGCTGCGCCCGTCCCGCCGTCGCTGCGCTCGGTCGGTCGCTTCGCGACACGG
The DNA here is from genome assembly GCA_030681035.1 of Lysobacteraceae bacterium. Taxonomy (GTDB): domain Bacteria; phylum Pseudomonadota; class Gammaproteobacteria; order Xanthomonadales; family Xanthomonadaceae. The sequence continues at coordinate 4,972 of JAUXUI010000094.1, forward strand.
GCTGCGCCCGTCCCGCCGTCGCTGCGCTCGGTCGGTCGCTTCGCGACACGGGCTGCGCCCGTCCCGCCGTCGCTGCGCTCGGTCGCCCACAGGGTGGGCTCCTACAGATGCCATGCTTTCGCTCGCTGCTCCTACCAAGAGCGGTTGTCCACCCCTGTAGGAGCCCACCCTGTGGGCGACACTTACGATGGAGCCGCCGGCAACGCCCATCGACCCGGTACACTGCTGACCGAATGACTACGGAGTGTGGTGGATGGCCGACAACCAGTTTTCGCTGCTTTCGCAGCGTCGCTTCCTGCCGTTCTTTCTTACCCAGGCATTGGGTGCGTTCAACGACAACGTATTCAAGAACGCGCTGGTCATCCTGATCGCATTCAAGGTGGTCGGGCTGAGCAGTGACGACATCAACTTCTGGTCGAACCTGGCTGCCGGCTTGTTTATCCTGCCGTTTTTTCTGTTTTCAGCCAGCGCCGGGCAATGGGCGGAAAAAAACGAAAAGTCGGGTTTGATCCGCAAGATCAAGTTGCTGGAAGTGGCGATCATGGGATTAGCCGCGCTCGGCTTTTGGCTCAACAGCCTGCCGTTTCTGCTCGGCGTGCTGTTTCTGATGGGCTTGCAAAGCACTTTATTCGGCCCGGTGAAATATTCGGTGCTGCCACAGTTGCTCAAACCCGGTGAATTGCTGGGTGGCAATGCCCTGGTCGAAGCCGGTACTTTTCTGGCGATCTTGCTCGGCACGCTTGCCGGCGGTGCGCTGATGGCGCTTTTTGTCAGTGGCACGGCCTGGGTGTCGGCAACCGTGATCGTGATTGCGCTTGCCGGCTATGTGATGAGTCGGTCTATTCCTGCGATTCCGGCAAGTGCGCCAGACCTTAAAATAAACCGCAACCCGTTCACCCAGACAATCCGTACTCTGGCCTGTCTGCGCGGCAACCGGGCGGTTTTTTATGCGGTGCTCGGAGTCAGTTGGTTCTGGTTTTTTGGCGCCACATTTCTCGCCCAGATTCCCAATTACACGCGCGAGTTTCTTGGCGGCAACGAAGAAGTTGCGCCACTGGTGCTGACTTTGTTTTCACTGGGGATTGGCGTTGGCTCGTTGTTGTGTGAGCGGCTTTCCGGGCGGCGGGTGGAAATCGGTCTGGTGCCATTGGGTGCGCTGGGCCTCACCGTGTTCGCGCTCGATCTGTACTTTGCGCGGCCGGTTGGCAGTGTGCAAACCGGGCTGAGCGCGATGCAGTTTCTCACCGCGCCCGGCAACGTGCGGGTGATGATCGATCTGCTCGGCATCGGCCTGTTTGGCGGCTTTTACATCGTGCCGTTGTATGCGCTGATCCAGAGCCGTGCCGATCCCGAGCGCCTGAGCCGCATCATCGCCGCCAACAATATTCTCAATGCCCTGTTCATGGTGGTGGCCGCGTTGATGGCGATGGCGCTGTTCCGCGCTGGTTTGAATATTCCGCAGGTGTTTTTGCTCAACGCACTCCTCAACGTGCTGGTGGCGGTTTACATTTTCAGCCTGGTGCCCGAGTTCACCATGCGTTTCATGAGTTGGCTGATCGTCGGCGTGCTTTACCGCTTGCGCACGCGTGGCACCGACCGCGTTCCCGATGAAGGGCCGGCGCTGGTGGTGTGCAACCACGTCAGCTTCGTCGATGCCTTGATCGTGATGGGCGCGGTGCGGCGCCCGATCCGTTTCGTGATGTATCACAAGATATTCCGCATTCCGGTGTTGCGCTGGATTTTCCGCATTGCCCGCGCCATTCCGATTGCCCCGGCCAAGGAAGACGCCGCGTTGATGGAGCGGGCATTTGCCGAAATCGATGCCGCGCTGGCGGCGGGCGAGGTGGTTGGCCTATTCCCGGAGGGGCAGCTCACACGCGATGGCGAGATCGGTGGTTTTCGCAGTGGTGTCGAGCGCATTCTTGCGGCACGGCCGGTGCCGGTGGTGCCGATGGCGCTCAAGGGAATGTGGCGCAGTATGTGGAGCCGACGCAATCAACGGATGTATCGCGCGCGCCTGCCGCAGCGGTTTCGCGCACGGGTGGAGTTGGTAGTTGGCGATCTGCTGCCAGCACAGCAGGCCAGCGCCAGCGCGCTGGAGGCGATCGTGCGCGAACTACGCGGCGATGCCGCGTAGCGCCGCGAGATCAGTTCGCCCAGCCAGCCAGTACAAACATTGCAAGTACTGCCAGCCAGACCAGCAGGATGCGCCAGACCAGACTCATCGCATCGCGCAGCGCCAGCAATGCCGGTGCCTCGCCGATCGGCTCATCGCCATCGGCCGCTTCGGCAGCGAGTTCGCAGCTTACGCTGGCATGGGCTGCGGCAAACAGAAAATCGATGTTCAGCCGCCAGCCGTCACGTTGCCAATCGCGCCAGGCCGCGAGCACGTTATCGAAGTTGGCTACCAGTGCCAGCGCCAGGGTCATCAGGTGCGCAGCGGGCCATTCCAGGATCGCCCGCGTGCGCCGTATGACTTCGCGATGGCGCTCTGGCAGTTGCCCGTCGCGGCTGGCGAGGGTGAGCAGGCGATAGCCGATGGCGCCCATTGGGCCCAACAGCAAAAACCACAGCAGCACCGCAAACCAGCGTTGCAATGCGCCAGCGAACACCGCGCTGACCATGCTGGCAGGCTCAATCAACACCTCGCCGTCGGGATTGAGATGTGCAGCCAGTTCGCGCGTGCTGTCCGGGTCGTCAGCATGCAACAGATGGTCAACATCCTGGTCCAGATCACGCGGGCCCCAGGCATAAAACAGGCTTGCCAACGAAAACACGAACAGCGGCAGGCCATAAAACCGTTGATGAAGCGTGGCAGTGAGCAGTGCGACGACAAGCACAGGTACGCCAATGCTGATTGTTGCAGCCCACGGCCCTTGCCAAACGCTGCGCAATCCAGCCTGTTGGCTCAACCATTGCAGCCAATGCGTGAACCAGTGAAATTGGCGCAAGCCGGCCAGTGGCTGGGCCATGTGGCCTAGCACCAGAGCAATCACAACGGCAAGAAGTGTGGCTGACATGGGTTTGTGTTTATGGTGGGTGACTGAATGATAGCCCGGATATGCTGTTTGCAACCTCTCGAAACCTGTCGCGCGACCCGATTGCGGTCTGAAAATCCGCAATTATCCGCATCCATGCTGCATGCGCGGTGCATTCGGGCTACTCGTGACGGTGAGTTCCGTACATTGCCTTGGGATACTCTGAGCAAGTGGGGTTTTGTCATTTCCACGAAAGCGGGAAGCCAGCGAAATCACTAGCCTGGCCCCAGCCTTCGCCCAATCCACCCAAGTTAAGCCTGCTCGTCTGGGCTTGCAGCCTGTCGGGCTTGGTGCTGATCTATTCGACAATTGCTCCGGCGGCGCGAGTATCCGTAGCAACGATCACTCTGGCAGGTTGCCGCAGGATGGGTAGAGCGCAGCGGCCGAGTGTAACGAAGGCGTAGTTCGCGCAGCGAACGCTGTCGCAACCCATCAACCAGGCCATTACAACGCGCTTGATGGGTTTCGCTGCGCTCTACCCATCCTACGACTGAGCCTTGACTTGGGTGGATTGAGCCTTCGCCTGGGTGAAAACTTATTCAGTGCATCCCTTGCACGACGAATCACTTTGTGCGGTATTTTGTGCTCGAACGTCTTGACCCAGCTAATCCGGCCACTTTGCCAGCCAGCCATCCAGCAGATGTCGCGAGATCGACACGCGCGGAGGAGGCAGTATCGTGCCATTGGCGAGGGCGGCGCGCAGTGCGGGAGCGGTGATCCACAAGGCGTCTTCAAGTTCGCTGCCAAGCTTGGGGGGGTGCAGTGGCGCGTACGCGCTGAAGCCCAACATCAATGATGCGGGAAATGGCCACGGTTGCGAGGCGATGTACTGGCAGTTTGACAACGGCAATCCGACCTCTTCCATCGCCTCGCGCAGTACGGTGTCCTCCAGGCTTTCCCCTGGCTCGACGAAGCCGGCGATCAGCGAGTAACGCCGTTCCGGCCAGTTGGCCTGGCGCGCCAACAGGATGCTGTCGCCGTTGCTGATCACGACGATGACGGCAGGGTCGGTGCGTGGGAAATGATCGATGTTGCACGATGGGCAATGCGCAACATGGCCGGCGCGGGTCAGAACCAGTTCGCTGGCGCATGCGCTGCAATAGCGGGTGCGCTGCTGCCACAGGGTGAGCGCACGGGCATAGGCGCCGATGCCGGCCTGGAATGGATCAAAACGTGAAGCGGCGGTGCGCAGGTCGAGCCATTGCGGCACCTCGAACCCGGCTTCATCGCTGGTGATCGCGAACCACGCCTGTTGCTGGTACAGGCCGAGAAAGCTGGCCTGGTGCCAGTGCTCGCTGAACTGCACGGTATGCGCGACATGCAGGTAGTCGCCATCGATGCTCGCGGCCAGACGACCCTCGCGATCTACCTTGACCAGGCAGCAGCCGGAAATGAGCGCTTGCAGGCTGTCGGGCTGGTCACGCAGGTGTTCGGCGCGATCCAGTGTGGTGAACGCAGGGGTGGTCTTGGTACTCACACCGTGAACGAGCTTCCGCAGCCGCAAGTTGTCTTGGCGTTGGGGTTGCGGATCACGAATTGCGCGCCGGTCAGAGATTCGCTGTAATCGACTTCGGCGCCCATCAGGTATTGCAGGCTGAGCGGGTCAACCAACAACTCGACATCGTCGGTGCGTACGCTGACGTCGTCCTCGGCCCGCTGTTCATCGAAAGTGAAACCGTACTGGAAGCCTGAGCAACCACCGCCAGTGATGTATACGCGCAGCTTCAGGGCGTCGTTGCCTTCTTCCTTGATCAACTCACGCACCTTGCTGGCTGCGGCGTGGCTGAACAACAACGGCGATTCAAGTTGCTGGTATGTGGGTGCGTTCATGGCAGCAGCATGGGGGTGATGTGTCCGCTAATCAAGGGTTGCCCTCAGGTATTGTCAGTGTTGTCGGCGCTCGGGCCACTGAGTTGTTTGGGCGGCAGTTCGTCGTGGATCAAACGGCCGGTGATCATCGCGCCGGCAGCCATCTCCACCACACGGTAATGAATGTTGCCTTGTACCCGCGCGTGCGCGCCGAGCTCGATGCGGTCGCTGGCGTACAAGTCGCCGTCGAGCTGGCCGTTGACGATAACCACCGGCACTCGTACCTCGCCCTCGATGAAGCCGTGTTCGGACAGGGTGAGAATCGCCTTGGCGCCCTCTTCGGCGCACACCGCGCCGTGGATACGGCCCTCGACATAAAGGCCGCCGGAAAACGTGACATCACCGCGTATCGATACCTGCGACCCGATCAGGGTGTCCACCTGTCCGCTGCTGCTGGTGCTTCTTTTGTTACGACCAAGCATGGGGTTGCTCCAAATCGATTTCGGGGGGCTGTAGCGTATTGTTGCAGGCAGCGTGTCGGGTTTCAGCCACCGCCTGGAGGCATACTGGGTTGCCACGGGAAAGCCTGCTCTTGCGTGCTGCCATCCGAGCGCAGGCTGATCCGAATCTGGCTTGGTGCGAAGTCGGACGGCAGCATCAGGATGCCCTCCAACTGTTGAAAATAGCGAAAAGCAAATGCCTGCGCGGCGGCATCCTTGTCCTGCACCAGCGCGGGCCATTCCAATGTTTGCAGGCGCCCGTTTTGGGTGCCATCAACCCGCATGCGCAATTCACCCTTGCTGACCTTGCCACGATTGAGGTTTTGCGTGAGCGTAATGGAATAATGCCAAGCGCCGTTGTTCTGGCTGGTGACCTGTACGCTGTGTACGTTGAGGCCTTTGCGGCGCTCGCTATTGCCGACCAGACGTTCATAAAACGCCACATCGGCGCGCAGCTGGGCAATCTCTTCCTCGCGCTCGGTGAGGGTCTGTTGCAGGCTTTGATTGGCCGAGCGACTGATCTCATCGGAGCGTTTGAGTGTGCTGGTATTTTGCCGCAACAACTCGATCTGCGATGCGGCCGTCTGCAATTCCTGGTGCAGGCGATGCGCCTCACGCTGTGCCACCGGCAATTCTGTCGCTGCGTGCCGGGCTGAAACCAACCAGACCACCAGCAGCGAGCCCAGCCATAGCACGGCAATCGCCAGCAGCAACAGGCGTTGCTGCGGGCGCGAGGGTACGATGACAAATTGGCGTGGGAGTCTGGGTGGCGTCATGATCAGGGTCAAGGTATAGCGGTGCCGGAAGCGAACGTCAATCGCGTTTCACACTGTGAGGCTTAAAATGAACCGTAAGCCAGTGCATTGCAACGATTTAGGCCAGATGTGATGCGGTGCTGACATACTGGGCGGGTGTGGTAGCGGTGTCAAAGGCAACAGGGGGTTGCATGCAGCATGTTTCACTTGCAAAAACGGCGTCTGAGCCGCTTCGCCCGATGCGCGTCAGCGCCAGAGGTGAGGTTCTGGCCGCTCGTCTGCTGGCCATGTGGGATGGTGGCTGGGATATCAATATCTTGATGCTGCTTCAGGCCGATGTGCATGCGCTGTCCGCGCTTGCCTGCGACACGGGCCATGCGCGTTTGCGGCAAGTGGCTGCTGCCATCAACACGCTGCTGCACAAGGCTTTGGTGCAGCCGCGCCTGCCCAACGAACACGAAGCGCGAGACTTGGCGGGTTATGCGGCCGCGTTACGCGAAGTGAGTGCCGAACTGGTGCAGACTGAACCAGTTGATCGTATCCAGCGCGGCGACGTGTCGCGCGCCGAGCGTCCGCCAGCAGATTATTGGCAGCGCTGGCAGCACGCCGATTCAGCTGCCAGCAACGTTGGCGTCAATCCGCCTTGCCACGTCAGTGTGTCTCCCCTGAAACCACCTGAAGGAATGCCCGTGACTACGCCAATGAATCACGAACCGCCCGCGAGCGAGGAACCCGGCAGAGGGGCCGCAGCGGTTTTGGCCAAGCGTGCATACCACCTCACCCAGGGTGGGCCGGTGTATAGCGAGCTTGGGCCATGCCTTGAGGCGGAAGGGGCAGAGCTGGAGATTCTGGATTCTGCCGATGAACTGATCGAGCTTCTTGGTGCGCTGCCGCCGGAGCTGGTAATTGTCGATGCCGGGTTCATCGAGGATATCGAGCGTATTGGCAAGGCGGTGCAAAAAGTACGCGACCACGTCGGCAACCACCTGTGCCTTGCAGTCATTCTTGAGCGGGACGAATTGGCGCTGCGATTGCGCGCTCGGCGTGCGGGCGCAGACACGCTGGTGGTGGCCCCATCGACAGTTGAAGACATTTTGCGTGTTTTACGCGCAGTGGCTGTACCGCCAGCTGGCGATCCCTACCGTATCCTGATCGTTGAAGATGATCGCGCGCAAGGCGTTTTTGCCGAGAGCGTGCTGCGCAATACCGGCATGGATGCACGCGTGGTAGAAGACCCGTTGGCTGTGCTTGATACATTGCAAACCTTCAGGCCTGATCTGATCTTGATGGATTTGTACATGCCGCGCTGCAATGGCATGGAGCTGACCACGCTGATCCGTGAACAGCCGGAGTTTTTGCACACTCCCATCGTGTTTCTCAGCGGCGAGTCCGATGAGGAAGTGCAATTTGAGGTGATCGATGCCGGTGCTGATGATTTTATTGCCAAGCCAGTGCGGCCACGGCATTTGATCGCTGCCGTACAAAACCGCGTGCAGCGCGCGCGTGTGCTGGCCAATCGCGGCAGCAATCCGGGCGATGATCGTGACGCACGTACCGGCCTGCATCATCGCGATATTCTGATGCTGCACATGCAGGATATGTTGGCGGCCAGAAAAGATACGGCAAGAGCTGGTGGTTTGCTGTTCCTGGAAGTCGAGGCCGCAGCACAGATACGTGAGCGTCATGGGTTGGCGGCGCTCGAACAGGTGCTTGCCGATGTCGGCCGCGTGCTGGCTGGCAAGCTGCCAGTTGATGGTTATGCTGCGCGCCTCGGGGATGCCAGTTATCTGGTGGTTGATGGCAACGCCGGTTTGTCTGCGCTTGAAGCCGGCGCGGCCAGATTGCGTGCCGAGCTGATGCAACATGCGTTTTCCGTGGATGGCAAACCGCTGCGTGTACGCATTTCGGTGGGCATATGCCCGTTTGCGGCAGTGCCAGCCGATGTGGGTGCTGTGCTCAATGCCTCCGAGAGGGCGTGTCGCAATGCACGCAGCACGGACCGTGGTATCGCCTGCCATGAACCGCCCAAGGATGCCGAGCGCGAAGCACAGGTGGGCTTTGAGAAGAGCATTCGTGATGCGATCGATGAGTCCGGTTTCGAGTTTGTATACCAGCCCATCGTGGCGGTGCAGGGTGGTGAGGATGCCCAGTTCCAGTGCCTGCTGCGCTTGCGCGACAGTGATGGCAAAGTGCATCAAGCCGGTGCCATCGTGCCCGTTGCCGAGCGCCGCGGCTGGATTGCCGAAGTGGACCGCTGGGCAGTCTCCGAAGCGATTGCGGTCATCGCGCGCAAGCAGGCCGAGAACAGCAAATTGCGCCTGTTTCTCACCCAGTCGCCGGTGAGCCTGGCCTCACCACAGTATGCCGACTGGTTGCGCGATCAGCTGATTGCAGCTCACATTGAGTCAGAGTCGCTGGTCATCGAAATTCGCATGGACGAAGCCATTGTGCATTCGGCCACCATCGGCGAGTTTTGCCGCAGCCTTGTCCATCATGGCGTCAGTTTTTGCCTGAGCCAGTTCGAAGCAGGCCTCGATGCGGCCAGCTTGCTGGAGCATCTGCCACTGAGCTTCATCAAGTTGGGCCCGCGTTACCTGCGGGCCGCTGCTGGCGGCACGATCAAGGACGAATTGCACAACGTGATCGCAAAGGCGCATCAGCTCGGCATCAAAGTAATCGGCCATCGTGTTGAAGATCCGCAATCGGCTGCCACCTTGTGGATGGTCGGTATTGATTTTCTGCAAGGCAATCTGGTGCAACAGGCGGGTGATGCCCTGAGTTTTGATTTCAAGTCGGCTGTGCTGTGAGCCAACCGATGATGGCCTATCCCGGACAAGGGCTAATCCACTTTTGTTCATGGGGGCACTGAGGTGTTTTTATTGGGTTTGCGCGTAATCACCGTGCTGGCTTTGGCCGGCGCCATCGCCACTGCGTTGTTGCTGCCGCAGCCGTTGTCCGACGATTGGCGCTATCTCGCGCCTGCCTTGGCGCTAGTTGGCTTGCTTTGTTTTTTTGGCGCCTGGTACCTGAGCCATCGGCAGATGCGAGCGTGTATTGGTAGCCAGCAACTGGCGCTGGCGCAAGAACAGCAGCAGGTCATCCACCTCACCGAACAGGTACTGCGACACGAACGCACTCAAAACGAACTGGTGCTGGCCAAGCGCACAGCAGAAGCCGCAGTAATGGCGAAGGGTGAGTTTCTTGCCACCATGAGCCACGAGATTCGCACCCCGCTCAACGGCATCATTCCGATGCTGGATCTGTTGCAAGGTTCGGGCTTGCGTGCAGATCAATCCGACTTGGTCGTGACGGCGTTTGGGTCAGCGAGGCAGTTGCTGCGGATTGTTGACGACATTCTGGATTACTCCAAGCTCGAAGCCAGCAAGCTCGAGTTGGAGACGGTCGGCATCAACCTGCGCGAGCTGCTTTCGCTGGTAATCCGCCTGATGGAAAAATCCGCCGAGAGCAAACGCCTGCGGTTGAGCCTGAACATCGACCCGGCATTGCGTTTGGCGGTGCGTGGCGACCCGACCCGCTTGCGGCAAGTGCTGTCGAATCTGCTCAGCAACGCCATCAAGTTTACCGAGCGCGGTGCAGTGACCCTGAGCATCATGCGCAAGGGTGAAACGCGCAGCCATCACCTGGTTCGCTTTGAAGTCCGCGATACCGGTATTGGCATTCCCGCCGAAGCGGCGGCGCGGCTGTTCCAGGCGTTTACCCAGGCCGACACCTCAACCACGCGGTTGTATGGCGGCACTGGCCTTGGCCTGGCCATCAGTCAACGCATTGTGCGCTTGATGGGTGGCACCATCGGCTTTGAATCCACGCAGGGGCAGGGCACGTTGTTCTGGGTGGAAGTGCCGCTGCTCAAGGCGGTGGGTGATATGGCCAGTGCCCGGGTCGAGCTGAGCGATGCCCACATGCTGGTATTGAGCAATGATCTGCGGTTGCAGCAACGCCTGAAGTTTGCACTCAAAAATTGGGGAGTGAATGCGGCATTTACCGACACCACGCAAGATGCGTTGATCAACTTGCGTGATGGCGTTGGCAAGGCAAACAAAAAGCCGTTTGAATTGTTGTTGGCCGATCTGACAAGTATTCGCACCACCGTGGTTGCGCTGCATCGCAATGTGCGCCGCAGTACCGATCTGGACAATCTGCGCATTGTCTATTTGCGCGGCAATGAAGCGCCGCCGGATGAAGTCATCGAGGCTGGTCGGGTGCTGGTACTGCCGCGTGATACCAGCGATGCCGAATTGCGTATGGCGTTGAGCAAGTTTCTCGCCGATGAAACGGCCTCGTCTGACAAGGTCGTTGACGCATTGGCAGCGGCCCCAGAGCTGGCTTTGTCTGAGCCAGACGCGCCGGCAACAGGCAAACTGCGCGGGCGCGTGCTGCTGGTCGAGGACAACCCCGTCAATCGTATGGTGGCACAACGGTTGCTCGATCTGATGGGTCTTGCTTGCGATGCCGTTGAAAATGGCAAGCTGGCGATCGAGCGGCTGGCCGATCATCGTTACGACGCCGTGTTGATGGATTGTCAGATGCCGATCATGGATGGCTATGGCGCCACCCGCTTGTGGCGGGAGCACGAAGAACAGTTGGGTGCCGGCCGCCTTCCGATCATCGCCATGACCGCAAACGCAATGGCGGGGGATCGGCAGAAATGCCTGGATGCGGGCATGGATGATTATCTGGCCAAGCCGGTGACCCGCGAGCAGATGCGGGCCACGCTGGCGCGCTGGATAACACAACCGGCGGCATCGGCAGATGGCCCCGATGTTGCAGCGCCAATCGCAACGCCTGCATCAGTTCAACCGGCAGCGGTTAACGTGCTGCCGCCAAGCAGGCCCATCGCGGCCACGCCTCAGCGTGAGCCGCGCGCTACCGCAGCACCCGGCGCAATGGCGCCGTTGTCGAACCAGTTCATTCGCGGCCCGGCAATCGATCACGAGGTAACCGACGAATTGCGCGAGATGATGGGCGAGGACTTCCGCTCACTGGTGAAAGTGTTTCTGGAGGATGCGCCGAGCCACTTGGCGCAACTGGAGGCAGCGGCGCTGGGTGTGGATCTTGCCGCCATGGCCGGCCCCGCGCATGCGCTGAAATCCGCCAGCGCCAACCTCGGTGCCACCATGCTCTCGGAGCTGGCGCGCACCATCGAAAACGGCGCCCGCAAAGGCCAACTCGCCGCGCCGGAGCTGCGGGTAGCACGCCTCGCGCAAGAGTTGTATCGCGCCAGCGATGAATTGCGGCGGTTTTTGTAGCGGCCTGTAGGTCGCTTTCCGACATGTGGGGACCGAATTCAAGATTGACACTTTTCTGTTGAAAGCCGTGGCCGCAGGTCGAGTACCCGCACCGTCAATCGCAGCTGGCCGGGCATGCTTGCCATGATCCTTGATGCTTCCTCATCCAGCATGGCTTGTAGGCCGGCGGCGTCCAGCGACACGCAGGTGTCAGGGTGATGCCATGAACGATTCTTGGCGACGGTGATCAGCAAACACCCTACACGGCAATTCTCGGCCCCCATGTACTTGGTCACGAGTTGGTTTCTGAGTGTCTCCCGCAGCTCTCGACCAGAGCGCTTCTTTTCACCGAGCTTGAGCTCGATGACGGCTTCCAAACCGTGGGCGGTAGTTCGCAGCCGAATGTCGGTTTCCTTCTCGTCGGCCGTTACGGCTTCCTGGTCAATGGTATACATGCCGTTTGCTGCGGTCTTGAGCTCGTGGGCAATGACTTGGCGCATCTCGCGCTCGTCGGAAACGCGGGTCCACGCGGCGCGCGGAGAAGTATCCCCAAGCAGCATATCCTCCAAGTCATCGAGGCGATCTCGCAGCAGCATGAACATCTCGTCGCGCGTGGCCGGGGCCGTTTCCCGGTATCGGTCGAGTGTGGCAACTTCGGCCTCGCTCAGGGTCATACCGTCGATCTGCTCGGCGGCCTTTTCACGAGCGACGGTCAGTAGGCGATCCCGAAAACCGGCATGTTCAGGATCGTTGGCCAGTTCGAGTTTCGCGGCCCATGCTTCCGGGCCTTTGGCGTCGAACAATGCATTCATCAGGGCATTTCGGCCATACTCGGCGTGATCGCGTGGGCCCGGTGTGTATACGCCTTCGTGTTCAAAATCATCACAGCGGCGTACGTGCCGATAGGCCAGTCGTACCAAACGCAACAGCAACGCGGGGGTGAACCCGGACGCTCGCGGATTCACCAGCGTTTCGTGGTGGCGCTCGCCAAACAATTGCGCAATCCAGGTTACCCCACATCCAATTGGTTCCGGTTCGACGCCGTCTAACCGCTTTTCGAGGTGATCCGTGCCGGCTACGGGGTCCAAGTGCATCAACGTCGGCAGCCAGACTGCCGCAAAGAAAGCGTCTTGTGCGCCGTCCAGCATACGCACGGCAAGGTTTCGGATGTCACTGCGCATTTGTGCGTCGCCGAACGTCAACAGTGTCTCGACGACCCGTTGCAGACGTTCGGCTACCTTCTCGGGGATGTCGTCGTCACGGATGCGACTCGCGTTGGCATCCAACCAGGCGCGCAATCGCGCGAGAAACAATCCGGCCACCTGCGGAGACGCGTGGCCGAGGTGTTGCAATATTGCGGAGTAGCTGACTGTTGTTGCTGGCTAGTCCAGTTCGCCGATCAACTCCAGGCCGAGCACAGCATCGACCGCGTCTGGATGCGCGGCAGCCAGACTTTCCAGCCAGGACGGAAAGCTGTTCAGTTCAAGCGGTACGTAGCGGGCTGCCAGCTCCGCCTCGTGACGTAACAGTCGGCACGCCCAGTGTGGGTCTTCTGCTTCTGCCGCGATGGCTGCAACACCAAGTACCCAACGGGTCAGGTATGTTCCTTTTTCGTCCGGTGTGCGCTCCGAACGCAACGTAGGGCGATCCTTGCGCCATGTCACCATCAAGGCGTTACGCATCCGGTCCGCTGTTTCTTTGCCGAAGTTGAGTTCCACGAAACGTCGATTCCAGCCCTCTGCGCGGCTGTGCTTGCCAACGCGTGCCATCGTGCTCCACAGGTACCACACCGTGTTGCGGGTACGATCATCACTGAAGGCAGCGACGGGGTCGCGGGCAATATCATCCCAAAACTGCAGCCAGGACGAATGGCTTTCCTCCTCACGCCGCTCGCTCTCACGCTGACTGCTTGCGAATTCTTCGTTCAGGCGTGCGTACTCGGGGTCGATGGGCCGTGGTTTGAGGCGATCATCAAGCGTGGCCAACAAGGAGGGGCAATCAGCGACGTGTGGTTTTAGTGCCTTCAGTCGGACGGAATAGTCTTCGGGGCCAGGGATGATTCCGTTAATCGCAGCTTCGAGCACCATCGCGCGTTCGTCCACCATGCGGTGTGGATCCAGAAGCGCTGCCAACACCCATGCATGGTCCCGTGCCGGATCGAGCGTGATCGATCCATCGTGACAGATATCAAAGAGGCGCCGTCGTGGGTCGTTGTTTGGGCGGAAGCGTTGAAGAAATGCGTCGTCGGCCCAGAATGTCGATTCTCGTACCAAGGTCGGAGAGTCGGCGATCACTTTTCTGAGCGCGGTAATCATTTCTCCGTGATCGTATGGATACCGCATCAGCCGGATTGTCGCAACGCTCGACGTGAGGATATCGCTTGATCGCTGGTCCCTGACGAGCAGATGACGGCACACCACCGCAAGCGGTGCCACAAGATGCGGCTTGGGTGATACGGCATGTGAGGATTGATCGCCCCATTGGGCGCCATTCATGACGAGGCTCGTCAATTCCGTGCGCAGTGCTTCAAGGTAGACGGTTGGTACGGTGGACTCATCAATCTTCTGTGAGAGCATCCAACCGAGATCAAAAATCGTTTCGGGCGATTCCGTGATACTTGCGAGAATGTGGCATAGCCGATCAGCCGCGACATGCGTTGGGACAAGGCTTAGTGCCGCGCTCTTGCGAAGGCGGTTCGGCCAAAGCTCAAGCTCAGTCTGCATCGAACCACTGATCGCGTCGAGTCGCGGATCATCGATTCTAATCAGCAGTTTGATGGCGGCGGTGCGCTCACCTTGCGGGACATAACCAGACATCGCGGACGCGTGGGCGATGTTGGCCATCGCGGGAATTGGCGCGATGGCGGCGATGTCCAGCAGCAACTCGCGGGCCTCAGTGTTCTCGATGCCTGTTGCCCACAGGCGCAGCACTTCATCGCTCAGCTGTGGCGCAGCGAAGCGCCGGACTTGCAAACTGGGGATGTGTTGGCCGCGCCAGCTCCCGTTGCCGTAGCGTTCGACATAGGTGCGCAGGATGCACGCACGGCGCTCGACGCTGAGCGAACGTGGATCGCCATGATCGAACAGCACTTCGGGCTCACGATCGAGGACTTCATCGAAAATGGCGTCCATCCCCTCCTTGAGGGCAATCCACGCCGCCACCGGGCGCATTGTTGGCTTGACCACGCGCGGACCGTATGCGATATCGGCGAAAAACATGCGCTTGACGGCTCGGATCGACATACCGCGCTGACTCAGCGTGTGCAACCGCTCTGCTGTTAGGAACTCGATCACGGAACGGTGATGAAAACGCACCCGGCCGTAGCTGGCAAAGCCGAACAGGGCACGTTCCAGCAAGGTTTTGATTTCGTCGTCTGGCCAGTCGTCAAGGATGGCTTGCGGATCCAGAGCGGTTCCAGGCACTCCCTCCAAATCTGACTCTACGCTGTGGCGAATGCTCAGCTTGCGCGTCAGTAGTGCGGCTAATGCGAGGCGCGTTGCGCCCTCGCGCGCCTTGACCACGCTTAGCGTCGTACGTTCTGGGCGATCAGTGCGCGCTTTCAGTTTGATCGTGATGTTGCTCTCGACCTGTTCGCGGTGGGTGCCGATGCGGCCACGCTCGCGCCATCCGGCGCAGAGTTCGATCAGATCCTGCGGACGACGCGCGAAGTCCTGTGCATTGTCTTGCTGGATTGCGGCCAACAGCGCATCGGCGTCCGTCACACCTTGACGTTTCGCCATCTCCAGAATCTGTTGATCGGAGAGTGGCATCAATGCTGCAGAACGCCAGTCGGGTGGCTGGCGCTGTGTGCTTTCTTTCGATGCGGCACGGTTACGGCCCATGGCGAGGTCGGCAAATGCTTCGGCTCTCGCCTCGCGCTCGAGTTCAGGTTCCGCTGGAACGGGCAGCTTCGTGCGGATCAGATGCTGGTCAAACGGGATGGGCCGGGAGGTGATGACGACCCGAACGCGGTGCAGTTGCCCGGCGACTGCATTGGCGAACTGGGTGAGAGCAGTGCGGAAAGAGCCGCGCGTAAGTTCAAGCTCATCGATGGAGTCGAGGAAGAAGGTGGCGATGTCGGACTGTGACACACGCCAGGCGGCGAGGCGTTCGGTTTCACGGGTATCGAGCAGACGTTCCAGCCCTACCTTCGCCAGTTCGGCCAGCTCGATGTAAAACGCCGGTTCACCGGCATCCCATAGCCGCAATTGCTCGGCGCGGCATTCGTGGGTCTTGCCCGATCCCGCTTCCGAGATTAGCACTGTGCGCCACGATTTCAGTAACTCTTCCCAGCCGAATGCGCCAGACCAGCCCATGGCGACCAGCATGGAAGTCTGCTCGACGTGCTTGAGCATTTCGTCGGTGAGATCGACGAATGTCCTGCGAAGTTGATCAGCGGGATCGGATGATGGGGCCATCAAAGTGTCCGCAAGGCTTTGCGTCAGGCAACTGAATAGTTCGGGTTTTGGTAGTAGCCGCCATCCGAATATGCCTGTTGCGGTGAGTATTCGGCCTCACGGATGGCCATAGATCAAAGATCCGTGCAGCTGATTCAACCCAACCTCAAGACGCAAGCCGCTCAAGCGCCAGGCCTAATGCGCGGTCGTCGAACAGAGCCTGCTTGCGTTGCGCGGCGGCTTGACCTGCAGGCCAGTGATCGAGTGCGTGGCGCACACCTTCTATCGATGGTGTGATGCTATCTTGCTGCAGCAACCAGTCCACGGTCGCCAGCAGTTCCATGCCGAGCGGTGACTCGAAACCGTCGATGATGTCACTCAATCGATCGAGCGCTGGCAAGTAGGTTGCCGCTTGATTATGCAGGTATGAGGTCAATTCGGGGCGACGCGTGTCGTTGAAGTGAATGCGATCCATTGGGCCGGCATCTGCCAGTCGTTTTTCGCTCGAAAGCCAGGTGCCATCGAGTGTATCGAGTAAATGGCGGAGTCGTTCGGAGTAGGGGCCGTAACGATCAGCTCTGAAGGCCATGCGCAGTGGGTCTGGCAAGTGCAATGCACGGGTACAACGTTCGACGAAGTAGGCGAGCTTCTGGACTTCCAGATAGGAGCACTCAATCCCCAGGATCGAATAACGGCGCACCGCTTCGGCGATCAGCGCACGTGCGGGGGTCAGCTTCTCGGCGCCGCGTTGCTTGCGTGGGGTGTGATACGCGGACGTTGGCTGGAACGCCTGGATATCCAATACATGCAGATCGCCAAGCACGGCTTCGATTAGCGGACGTACGTCGTCCCACTCCAATCCGCCGTTGCCGCAACCCAAGGGTGGGAGTGCAAGCGAGCGAATGCCAAGATCGAGCACGACGCGCCGCAAATCGGCGAGTCCGGTACGAATCCATTCCAGCTTCGACGGATTGCGCCAATGCTGTTTGGTCGGGAAATTGATGATCCAACGCGGCCGATGCAGGCTGTGGTTCTCGGTCACGAACATGCGGCCGACTCTGACCTCACCCGCGCGACAAGCCGCCTCGTAGGCATTGAAATTCTCTGGGTAGGTGTCTTTGAACGCCAGTGCGATGCCCTTGCCCATCACGCCGACCGTGTTCACCGTGTTGACCACGGCGTCGGCCTCGGCGTGCAGCAGGTTGCCTGTAGTGAATCGCAGCATCAGAGGTACCACCCTGGAAGTACTTTTACATCGAGCGCCAACCGTCGTTCCGCCAATTGGCCGTCGATCAGCGCTTTCGTAGGCATGTTATAGCAGGCGATTCCGAGTAGCGCATCAATTGGCAAATGCTGATGCACCAGCGCCTCGGCCTCGTAACGTGCGAACTTGTCCGGGTCGTCGGGATCGCGTTTGAAATCGCGGCTACGCAGCAGCAGCCAGTCTATTCGGTCCAGTCTGGCTAGGTCATCGAAGTACTCGGCCGTGCGCAGATAAGCATGACGGTTGGTAAACAAGAAACGTTGACCCATCTCGCGCAAGTGATGCAGTGACGAGACGAGGATCACGATTTCCTCATTGGCCCGCTTGGCGATGCCGTTATAACCGGTCTTGATGTTGTAGAGCATAGGTGAGTACGGCGTGAAATAAAACGGCACGTAGTCGCTCAAGGTGCCATACGGATCGATCTCGACCGTGCGACTTGCACGGCGCACGATCAGATCCGGGTTGCCAATATTGACGTAGTCAGGGTCGCGGTGACTCGAATTGCGGCAGTGCAAGCCATGGCCAAGTAGCCACGATACATTGTCGCGGTGAGCGATACGGAAGATCAGAGCCTTCTCGGGGCAGAGGCTGCTACCGGACATCGGCAACTCGATGCGGAACAATCCTGAGGTAAATCGCGCCACTGTCGGCTATGGCGCTCATCGTGAAGCGGGCAATTTCGTTGGGCATGGCCAATTTTAACGTGGCGCCGCCTCAAGTGCTCTGCTCGAATAGCCCAATGCCGATGGCCCTTGCCATCGGCACCGGTTCAGCGTGGCTCAGTAGCGATAATGATCCGGCTTGTACGGCCCTTGCACCGGAATGCCGAGATAGGCCGACTGCTCTGGCGTGAGCACGGTCAACTTCACCCCGATCTGTTCCAGGTGCAGACGCGCGACTTCTTCATCGAGCTGCTTGGGCAGGCGGTAAACGGTCTTCTCGTACTTGTCCTTGTTCGCCCACAGGTCGATCTGCGCCAGGGTCTGGTTGGAGAACGAGTTGGACATCACGAACGCCGGGTGGCCGTGCGCGCAGCCGAGGTTGACCAGGCGGCCTTCGGCAAGGATGTAGATGCTGCGGCCGCTGGGGAAGGTGTAGCGATCCACCTGCGGCTTGATGTTTTCCTTCGACACGTCCTTGGCCGCGTTCAGGCGATCCATCTGGATTTCGTTGTCGAAGTGGCCGATATTGCACACCAGCGCATTGTTCTTCATGCCCTGCATGTGCGCGAAGGTGATCACGTCCTTGTTGCCGGTGGTGGTG
The DNA here is from genome assembly GCA_030681035.1 of Lysobacteraceae bacterium. Taxonomy (GTDB): domain Bacteria; phylum Pseudomonadota; class Gammaproteobacteria; order Xanthomonadales; family Xanthomonadaceae. The sequence continues at coordinate 23,247 of JAUXUI010000094.1, forward strand.
ACGAAGATGTCGGCTTCGTGCAGCACGTCTTCGATGGTCTTGACTTCGAATCCTTCCATCGCCGCCTGCAGTGCGTTGATCGGGTCGATCTCGGTGACGATCACGCGCGCGCCGAAGCTCTTGAGCGAATGCGAGCAGCCCTTGCCGACATCGCCGTAACCGCAAACCACCGCCACCTTGCCGGCGATCATCAGATCGGTGGCACGCTTGATGCCGTCGGCCAGCGATTCGCGGCAGCCGTACAGGTTGTCGAACTTGCTCTTGGTCACTGAATCGTTGACGTTGATCGCCGGAACCAGCAGCTTGCCGGCTTCCATCATCTGATACAGGCGGTGTACGCCGGTGGTGGTTTCCTCGGACACACCACGCCAGTCTTTCGCCACCGTCTTCCAGAAGCCGGGGCGCTCGCTGCGGGTGCGCTTGAGCAAGTCCTTTACCACTTGTTCTTCATGGTTGGCGCCGGGTTGATCCACCCAGTTGTCGCCGTTTTCCATGTCCAGGCCCTTGTGGATCAGCAGTGTGGCATCGCCGCCGTCATCGACGATCAGCTCCGGGCCAGTCATTCCTTCATGGGTGAGCATGTCCAGGGTGCAGTCCCAGTACTCTTCCAGGGTTTCGCCTTTCCAGGCAAACACCGGTATGCCGCTGGCCGCAATCGCTGCGGCGGCGTCATCCTGCGTTGAAAAAATATTGCATGAGGCCCAGCGCACCGTGGCGCCGAGTGCGCTCAGGGTTTCGATCAGCACCGCGGTTTCTTTGGTCATGTGCAGCGAGCCGGACAGGCGCACGCCCTTGAGCGGCTGCAGCGGCGCATACTTGGCGCGGATCTGCATCAGGCCGGGCATTTCTTCCTCGGCCATGCGAATACGCTTGCGGCCGGTGGCGGCCAGCGCGATATCGCGGATTTTGTAGTCGTGTGTGGCTTGGGGTTTGGCAACGGCATTCATCGGTAGAGTCTCCGGATGGTTGGGGAAGGGGCCGCATATTGCGGGCTTCCGAGCTTCTCCGGGCGCCGTTGAACGTGTTGCTGCCGAGCCTGGCCTGGGTGACAGGTCGCAGCGCCCCTCGACAGCCGCTAATTATACCCCGGACTGCCGGCAGCGCTGTCAACGGCAGGTGAACGTCTGTCATGGTGTGTGGTCACAATGCCGGTTGCTTATCGCCACAGGACTTTCGATGCCCGAGCCAATGACAAAAAATTCCCGCCCGCAGGTGGTTATCGTTGGCGCCGGTTTCGCGGGCTTGTCGGCCACGCTCGCCCTTGGCAAGGCGCCGGTTGACATCACCCTGATCGATCAGCGCAATTTCCATTTGTTTCAGCCGCTGCTGTACCAAGTCGCCACTGCCGGCCTCACCCCATCGGACATCGCCTGGCCGGTGCGCTCGATCCTGCGCGCGCAGCGCAATGCGCGGGTGGTGCTGGGCACGGTCACCGGGGTGGATACCAACGCCCGCGAAGTGAAAATGCATGACGACAGTTGCCATCGTTACGACTGGCTGGTGCTGGCCACCGGCGCCAGCCACAACTATTTTGGCAATGATGACTGGGCACCGGTGGCACCGGGCCTGAAGCGGGTCGATGATGCCACCGACATCCGCCGCCGCATTCTGGTGGCTTTTGAACATGCCGAGCTGTGCGATGACCCTTTCGAGCGCGCACGGCTGATGACGTTCGTGATCGTCGGCGGCGGCCCGACCGGGGTGGAACTGTCCGGCGCCATTGCCGAACTGGCGAAAGTGGCGTTGGCCCGCGATTTTCGCCGCATCGATCCGCGCCAGGCGCGCATCATTTTGCTTGAAGGCGGGCCGCGGGTGCTGGCCGCATTTTCCGAATCCTTGTCGACCTACGCCCAGCGTGCGCTGGAAAAACTCGGGGTGGAGGTCAACACCTCCGCCCGCGTCACCCGTTGCGACAACGAAGGTGTGATCGTCAACGATGAGCGGCTGCCGGCCGGCAATGTGATCTGGGCTGCGGGCGTTGCCGCATCGCCGGCTGCGCAGTGGGTTGGTGGCGGCAGTGATCGCGTCGGTCGCGCGCAAGTGCAGGCTGATCTGAGCCTGCCGGGCAGGCCGGAAATCTTCATCATCGGCGACACCGCCGCGATGGCCAACACCGACGGCAGCCCGGTGCCTGGTATCGCCCCGGCGGCCAAGCAGGCCGGGCGTTACGTGGCGCAGGTGATTGCCGCCGCAGTGCAGGGCAAGCCACGGCCAGCGGCGTTTCGCTACCGGCATTACGGCAATCTCGCCACCATTGGCCGCCACGAGGCGGTGATCGATTTTGGTCGTTTCACCCTCAGCGGCTGGCTGGCATGGTGGGTGTGGGGCATCGCCCACGTTTATTTCCTGATCGGCATGCGCCACCGCATTCTGGTGGCCGCGCAGTGGATGTTCAGCTATATCACCTTCGGCCGTGGTGCGCGGCTGATTGCCGGCACTGAGGGCGATGTACGGGTCAAGCCGAAGGATGCGAAGCCGGTGGGTTGAGTCACGAATGGATGCGGGTCGCCCACAGGGTGGGCTCCTACAAGTGAGCGCAATCGCTTTTTGTAGGTGCCCACCCTGTGGGCGACCGAGCGATTCGTACAGGCGAGCGCATTTGTAGGAGCCCACCCTGTGGGCGACCGAGCGATTCGTACAGGCGAGCGCATTTGT
>JAUXUI010000105.1 GCA_030681035.1 Lysobacteraceae bacterium
GCAAAGCGGCTGCATGCACCTGTAGGAGCCCACCCTGTGGGCGACAGGTGGTGGATCGCGGGTTTTGGTCGCGCACAGGGTGCGCTCCTACAGGGTGCCGGTCTGCGCTTTTTTGTGGAGCCCACCCGGTGGGTGCCGGGCGCTACGGCAAAGCGGCTGCATGCACCTGTAGGAGCCCACCCTGTGGGCGACAGGTGGTGGATCGCGGGTTTTGGTCGCGCACAGGGTGCGCTCCTACAGGGTGCCGGTCTGCGCTTTTTTGTGGAGCCTGGGGGTGCCGGGCGCTACGGCAAAGCGGCTGCGTGCACCTGTAGGAGCCCACCCTGTGGGCGACCACAACGCGCGCTGCGCAGGACATGGCGGTCGCCCACAGGGTGGGCTCCTACAAGACGCGACGGGCAGCCATTGGCGCGCGGCGAATGACCATTTATCGGGTTGAGCACTGCATCACAGTTATTGTTCAACCGGTTACGGCATAATCATGGCAACGTGCGTTAAGCTTGCTGCGGCAGGCGGCGTATGTGCGGTGTCCCGCAAGGGCACCATTCCGGGCTGCGGCCCATCCAAGGCAACAGGAGTAATCTCATGAATCGCAACAAGCAAGGCGGCTTCACCCTGATCGAGTTGATCGTGGTCATCGTCATTCTCGGTATTCTGGCGGCGGTGGCACTGCCGCGTTTCGTCAATCTGCAAACCGATGCCCGTATTGCCAAGCTCAACGCCGCGCGCGGCGCGGTGCAGGCGGCGGCGGCATTGGTGCATGGTTCGGCGCTGGCGCGGACGGGGCAGGGTGCCCAGGCATGTCCGGCAACCGGCACCAACCTGACCGTCAATGCATTGCCGGCTGGCACGGGTAACGTCTGTACCGAGACTGGTGCCATCGCGCTGGTGAACCTCTATCCGCAGGCGACGCTGGCCAGCATCATTGCAGCGGCCGGGCTGACCAATGTATCGCCGATTACAACAGCAGCATTGACCGCTGAAGGTTATTCCGTTGCTGGTGGCGGTGGTGGTATTGGCTCGACTCTGACGATTCAGGTCAACGGCGGTACCGCACCGGCCAACTGCTCGTTCACCTACCGACCGTCGAACGCAGCCGGAACGGCGGGTTCGGGCGCACTGATCAGTCAGACCACCACCAACGGCTGCTGATCCCAATCTCTTCGTGAGCTAATCAACGAAGGGCGGCCATGCGTCGCCCTTCGTCTATCGCGTTACCCTGTTGCACGAGGCGATGCCATGCGTGCCAGTCCATCACATCGTTCAGTGCCGCTGCGCTTCAGCGCGGGCTTCACCGTGGTCGAGTTGATCGCGGTGATCGTGGTGCTGGGCATTCTGTCGGCGATGGCGCTGCCGCGTCTCACTGATCGCTCGGCGTTTCAGGCGCGGGGCTTTGAGGATGAAGTGTTCGCCGCATTGCGCCATGCCCGCGCGCTGGCGGTGGCCAGCGGCTGCGAGGTGCAGGTGAGCATTGCTGGCAACGGCTATACCTTGAACCAGCAAAGCGGTTGTGACGTCGGTGGTTTTACTCTGGCGGTACCCGACCCGGCGACTCAGGCGCCGGTGTATGCCGGCACTGCGCCGGCGGGTATTACCCTGAGCGCGGTACCGGCAAATTTTGTTTTTACTGATCGCGGCGAGACGTTCGCGGCAGGCGTTCCGACCAATGTGGTGCTGAGCTTCGGCGGTAATGCCAATCGCAGTGTTACGGTGTTTGGCGCAACCGGGTTCGCACAATGATGGCGTATTGCAACCAACGCGGCTTCACCCTGATTGAGACGATCATCTCGATCGTGGTGATTGGCATCGCGCTGGCCGGTTTGGCGGCGGTGTTTGGCCTGGGCTTTGCGCGCGGTGCCGACCCACTGCGTGAGCGCCAGGCGCTGGCGATTGCCGAGGCCTATCTGGAAGAGGCGTTGTTGCAGCCCTATGCCGACCCCGACAGCGGTGCGGTTTGTGCGGCGCCCGAGGCCAACCGCACCATCTACGATGATGCTTGCGATTACAACGCGCTGGCCAACAATGGCTGCATCGCCGTCACCGCGGCGTGTCCGCTGGGCACCTGCGCCTGCGATCAGAATGGCGTGCCGATCGATGCGCTGGCCGGCTTCGGCATCACCATGGCCGTTGCCACCACCACGCTTGGCCCGCCCAATGTCAATGCGTTGCGGGTGGTGGTGACGGTGACCACGCCGGGGGGTATCACGCCGTTGCAGTTGGTTGGCTACAAGGCGCAGACGCCATGAACCGCCGGCTACCTCAAATCCAACGCGGCTTCACCCTGATCGAAATGATCGTGGTGATCGTGATCACCGGGATTCTGGCCGGGGTGTTGTCGCGTTTCCTCAGCGAGCCGGTGCGCGGCTATCTGCAGGTTGCCAGCCGCGGGGTGCTGGTCGATCAGGCCGACATTTCCCTGCGCCGGATTGCCACCGAGGTGCAGCGGGCCTTGCCCAACAGCCTGCGCGTGACATGCGGCGGGCAATGCCTGGAGTTTTTGTCGAGCGTGGATGGCGGCATGTACCGCGCGCAGGTGTCGAGCCCGCTGGCCATTCCGCCGGATGACATTCTCGACTTCACCACGACCGACAGCAGTTTTGACGTGCTCGGTGGCTTGCGCGGCGTACCGGTGGCCGGCAGCCAGGTGGTGGTCTACAACCTCAATGCTACGTCGGCGTCCAACAATGCGTACGTGGGCGACAATCGCGCCAGCGTCGCCGCCGGAAGTACGATCAACCGTATTGCACTCACTCCGGCGACGAAATTTCCGCAGCCTTCGGCCAAGCAGCGGTTTTACCTGATCGATACGCCGGTCAGCTATCTGTGCAATCCCGCTGCCGGCAGCCTGCGCCGCAATGCCAATTACCCGATCAATGCGGTGCAGCCAACCGATACCTTGCAGGGCGTATTGCTCAGTGATCGGGTCACCGCCTGCAATTTCGTGTTCGATGCAGGCAGCGCCACTCGCGGCGGGCTGTTGACGATGAGCCTGTCGCTGGCCGATGGCGATGAGCGGATCACGGTGCTGCATCAAGTCCATGTGTTCAACGCGCCATGAAGACCCTGCCACGCCAGCAACGCGGAATCTCGCTGATCGTGGCGATTGTGGTCGTGGTATTTTTATCGCTGATTGCGACATTTCTGGTGCGCAGCGTCGGTTCACAGCAAGCGCTCAATACGCAATCGTTGATCGGCCAGCGCGCTTTCTATGCCGCGCGGGCCGGGCTAGAGTGGGGTGCGGCGCAGGCGTTGCCGCCCAACAATACCTGCGTGGCGGGCAATAATTTGACGATCGAAGGCGTCGACGTGGTGGTGGATTGTTCGGCGACTAACGTGATCGAAGCCAGTGTCACCTATCAGGTGTTCCGCATCGATGCACTGGCGCAGTCGGGCATCTTGGGCAATCCCGAGTACGCGCAGCGCCGCCTGAGCGCGCGCCTGAGCAACAACAAGCCGTGAGGGGGGCTTGACCATGCGACTGCCAGAATTGCTTCGGTTCGTCATTCCCGCGAAGGCGGGAATCCAGTGGCTTCAGAACATCGGGCAGCAGCGAAAGGCGCTGGATTCCCGCCTTCGCGGGAATGACGACACGGCAAAGCGAAAGGCGCTGGATTCCCGCCTTCGCGGGAATGACGACACGGCAAAGCGAAAGGCGCTGGATTCCCGCCTTCGCGGGAATGACGA
>JAUXUI010000109.1 GCA_030681035.1 Lysobacteraceae bacterium
TTTCTGCTGCGCGGGCTGGCGCATGCGCGCCACGAATGGACGCTGGTTTGTCTGGCGTGGAACTTCAAACGCATGGCCGTGCTGCACCCAAAATCCGTCCAGATGGCCTGAACAAGGGGGAAAAGCGTTCGCCTGAACGAATTACACGCCGAAACTGCATTTTTCGCACCAAAGCGGTGCGTTTTTCTTCTCTGAGGCGCCCCGGCGCCGCCCTTTCGAAGTCAAGTCCGACAGGCTGCTAGCTTGGCGAAGTAAGACCTGTATGGCCTTGGGTCTCGGGTCAGCACGCTTAGATTGGACACGGCCGCATGAGCGCCGATGAAGAAGTCAGGCAGCGGTTTCTGCTTGGAACCGCCACGACGCCGATACAGTGAATAGGCTGCTGCAGTGAGGGAGGCTGCTGCCCATGGCAAAGGCGTTCGCAAAGTTTCATAGATATCAAGCATTGCGTCGAGTGCGTGGACATCCGGCCCTGGAATCAGCAACTCCGAGTAGATGATGATGTTGACGTGCAGCGGATACCGCTCGCTACACGATTGCAACTGCTCAGTTGCCCAGTTATGCCAAGGGCTGTCCTCGTCGATGCAATCGACCCAGACGTTGGTATCGACGAGTATGCCTGCGGTGCCGTCATAGCTGGCAAGGCTAGCGGGAGTCACGTCGCCCCGCGGCCTTGGTGGGTTCGTCGCCTCGGATGAAGTTCATGATTTCGTCCGCGCCCAGTTGCTTGAACTCCGCGTTGAAGCTACTCCGTACACGGGCTGCCGCAGCTCTCAATTGCACACGGCGGTCTTCTTTGACGCCGGTGCCTACTGGTGTGATGACTATCCTGCTGCCTTCGAGGCTGAAGGTGACCTCGCTGCCCGGCGCGACGCCAGCAGCTAGACGGATGTGCTTGGGGATCGTGACCTGCCCCTTGTCGGTGACGAGCATCGCTACCTCACGGGTAAGAATATGAAGTAAGAATCTTACCGCGAGAGGCGGGGGAGGGCAACGAGCAATCCACCCAAGTTAAGCCTTCTGGTCTGGGCTAGCACTGTTTTTGCGTCATCGGTTTGTGCGGCTTGTGGCCGAGGTTGCGCGGTTTCGAGACGTTCGCTCGATGGCGATAGGTTTTTCGAGCAATCAACGCGAGCAG
>JAUXUI010000116.1 GCA_030681035.1 Lysobacteraceae bacterium
GTTCTCGCGCGCCACCTGCAGCACCTGCACAAAGATCGCGGCAAACTGCGCGCCAAAACGACGACGAAAATGCGACAGCGTGTCGTGGTCCGGGTGCAGGTCGCAGGCAATGAAACGAAACGCCAACGAGTCGTAGGTGGCACGCTCGATCTTGCGGCTGGAATACGTGCCGGTGGCGTAGCCATAGATCAACAGCGACAGCAGCAGCGCCGGGTGATAGGCCTCGCTGCCGCGTCCCGCGTAGGCGCGCTCCAACTCCGCCAAGTCCAGCCCCTCGACCACATCCACCACGTAGCGCGCCAGGTGCGACTGCGGCAGCCAGTCCTGCACCGAGGGCGGCAGCAGGTAGTCGGTCTCTCGATCAATCGGGCGAAATCGGCTCATGCGGTTGCGCTTGTACGAAGGTGCGTTATCTTAACCGAGAGGCGGTAAGCCCGACAGGCTGCTAGTCGATTGGCTGGTAGCTTCATCAGAAGGTGGCGCGAAGCGCCGGATGAGGGTTCGAGCCAGTACGATGGCCGATACTCGCACCGAACCCTCACCCCCAACCCCTCTCCCGGTGGGAGAGGGGCTTCTACCGCTGAGATATAGCGCTAATCAGGTGCGGGTTTGATGCGCAGATGGTTGAAGTGGATGGGGTGAACGATGCAATAAGTAAACGCCCCATTGGCGATATTCGATGCTCCGACTATGCTACAACGGTGCCTCACATGTGGCATTACCCGTATCGTTCTTGAGACCGCACAATGTCGAGCGTCAGATCGCTGACCATTACCGGCTACAAGTCAATCCGCGAACTGCGCGACTTCCCGCTGAACGACTTGAACGTGCTTATTGGCGCCAATGGTGCCGGCAAGAGCAATTTCATCAGCCTGTTCCGCCTGCTCAACGAGATGTACGAGCAGCAGTTGCAACTCTATGTGCAGACTCAGGGCGGCCCGGATGCCTTGCTGCATTTTGGCCGGGCTGAAACGGAACGTTTGCATGCCGAGTTCTACTTCGCCAAAAACGGTTACAAGTTCGACTTGGTGCCCACCAACGATAATCGTATGGTGTTCTTGCGCGAGCAGAGTTGGTTTGGCGGCGTGTACTACCACACATCGACAAGCGCAACCCTCGGTACGGGCCACGACGAATCCAAGCTCAAAACTGCAACCGACAGGTACTCTCCCTACGTGCGCGCCGCATTGGAAAATTGGCGCGTCTACCACTTCCATGACACCGGAGAACGTGCCAAGGTCAAGCAAAAACATGCCAGCAACGACAATCTGCGTCTGAAGCCGGATGCCGCCAACCTCGCGGCGTACCTGCGCATGCTGCGCGAGAAGCACGAGGCCGAATACCGCCGCATCATCGACACCATCCGACTGGTGGCGCCGTTCTTTGGCGATTTCGTGCAGCGTCCTGGCGAGCCGGAGACCATCGAATTGGAGTGGACCCAGCAAGGTCATCCAGACACGCCATTCAAGGCGCACATGCTCTCCGACGGCAGCCTGCGTTTCATCTGTCTGGCCACCCTCCTCCTGCAACCTGTCGAGTTGTTGCCCGACACGATCCTGATCGACGAACCGGAGCTTGGCCTGCACCCCTACGCGATCACTGTGCTCGCCGACATCTTCAAACAGGTGGCGCAGCAGCGGCAGTTGATCGTGTCCACGCAGTCGGTTGAGTTGGTCAACGAGTTGGCGCCTGAAGATGTGGTCGTGGTCGATCAGGACCAAGGTGCCTCGACGTTTCGGCGCTTCACCCAAGACGAATTGTCCGGCTGGATGGAGCAGTACGCGCTCGGCGAACTATGGAAGCGCAACGTGCTCGGCGGGAGGCCTTGAATGCGCGAGGTCGTGGTATTTGCCGAAGGCCCGACGGAAGAACAATTCGTCAAGCGGATGATCGCACCCGCGTTACGGCACATGCAGGTGTTCGTCAAAGCGCAGACCTTGCGCACTTCGCTGGATGCAAGCGGCGGCGCGGTAAATTTCGAGCGCCTGGCGTTCAATGCCCGTAACACGCTTCGGCAAAAGCCGGAGATCGTGTTGACCACCTTTGTCGACCTGTATGGCCTGGACACCTCGTTTCCGGGATTTCAGGAGTCCAAGGCGATGCACAACCTGGACAGTCGCCTAGCGCACCTGCAAGCGGCCTTGCACGAAGCCATCGTGACACGGGTGGGCTGCCGGCCCGAGCGTTTCATCCCGTACATCCAGCCCCATGAGTTCGAGGCACTGCTGTTTTCCGATACGGCCGCGCTGACACAGACCGAGCCGTCCTGGGTTGCCTCTGCGCCGAGGCTCGCGGCCATTCGCGCGCAATTCGCCACGCCCGAGCACATCAACGACAGCTACGAGACCAAGCCATCCCGGCGGCTCGACGCGCTTGATTCCCCAACGTACCGCAAGGTACGACACGGCCCATTGGCAGCCGAACGCATCACTTTGCCGATCATGGAACGGGAGTGCCACCACTTTCACGGGTGGATGGAACGATTGCGCGCGTTGGCAGGTTAGTGACCGCAGCAGCATGGGTGAGCACTGATCATCGCCCTTGATTGAACAAAGACATCGCGCATAGCAATTCAATGCCAAGCGTGAGGCTTCTTGCGTCCTTTGCGTCCTTTGCGGACTGCTATTGTGCTGTTGCGCTTTCGCAATCAGTCCACCGTAAACACCTGCCCCGGCCACGGCTCGATGCTGCCATCGCGGCCATGCACGACCAGCCCCAGCCAATGTTGGCCCGGCGCCAAACCGGTGCTGTCAAAGGTCGCGCTGAAGCCAACATCCGGATGCGCGCGGTCATGCGAAATGCGCCAGTACGCGGCGACATGTGGCGCTGGCAAACCATAGTCGGCCTGCGCGACCACCGTGCCATCGACGCTGATCTCGACCCGCGCGACGCTGGCGCCATCCTTGAATGCCCAGCCACGCACCGCGACCTCACCGGCACCGCCGGACCCGGCCTGCGGCTGATCGATCCACGCCAATGCCGGCAGCACACACGCGCCGGATTCGGGTGCCTGCAACAGGCGATACAGCAAGAACCGTTTGCGGCCATGATCGACGTTGTGTACCTCCGGCACCGGCAATGGGCCATGGCGCTCGCAGCCGCGCACGTAAGCACGCAGACGATCCTTGAGTGCGATAGCCGAATCTTCGACCACCAGCAGGCTTGGCCGTGGCAATGGCCCCGGCGCGGGCACCATGCCCCACAGTGCCAGTTGCGCGGCGCGGCCATGCTTGTGGTTGAGCGGATGATCGAGCACCACCACTTGCATGCCATTCAGCGCGAAGCCCAGTTGTGCCGCGAGCATGAAATTATCGGCAATCAATCGGGTGTCGGCGGGCATGGTGCGCAGTGCTTGCTGCGTGTGGTTGGCCACCTCCGACCAACCGGCAAAGTTGTCCGGGTAGCCGCTACCCGCGGCCAAGTGACTGCGCACTGCCGGCATGCTGATCGCAGCCAGAAAAGCCAGTGTCAACAGTGTGCCCAGCGCCAGCAGCGCCCAGGCGGCACGTCGCCAAACTGGCAGCCAATCAGCCAGCGCCGCCGGCACCAACGCCAGCAGCGGCAGGTACGCCGGCAGCGGCCAGTGAAAACTCACGCGCTGCTGATCGGCAAAGAATCCAAGCACAAAATACGCCGCCAGCAACAGCAGCGAGGCGATCAATACGAAGCCAAGCCGCGCATCGCCCTGCGCACGCCAACCGGCCCAGCCACGCCGCACCGCCAAGCCCATCGCCAGCGCCAGCAGTGGCGTCAACAACAGCAACTGGATCGGCACGAACAACGCACCATCGCCATGGAACTGCCACGGATGGCGCTCCGCCAACTGAAACGTGAGACCCGCACCGTGATGACGCCAATTCCACAGCAACAATGGCGCCCACGCCAATGCGCCAAGCGCCGCCACCAGCCACAACACCGGGCGCCGCAGCAATGCCCGCCCATCGGCAATCGCGAGCAAGGCAAAGCCGGCCACCAGCAGCGGCAAGGCAAAGCGATAGTGGCTGAATCCGCCGAGCACCAGACCCAGCACCAGACGTAGCAAAGCCGCTGTGGAAAATCGCGACAGCAGTGCCAGCACCGCCTCCACACACAGCAAAATCGCCAACGTGAGTGGCACGTCGGGCATTGCCATTACCCCCAGCCCGGCCAGCGGCGGCAGCAATACCGCCAGCGAACCCGCCTGCCAGGCGCGTGCGCCACGCACGCCGAGATGACGGGCAATCGCAATCACCAGCCACGGCATGAGTGCGGCGAGCAGTTCAAACGGCAGGCGCAATGCCCAAGCGTGGTTACCGCCCAGTTCCACCCCAAGCCGTGCCAACGCCGCGCTCGCCGCCGGCAAGTCGGAATAAGCCCAGGCCAGGTGCTGGCCTTCCAGCCAATAGAATGCCTCGTCGCCAAACACCGGCAAACACACGCTGAGCACAAGCCGGGCCATCAGCAACGAAGCCCACAACAGCAGGAACTTCACGCGAGCATGGCGGTCGGCCATGGCACAGTCGGCACTGCGGGCTACACTGGCCGCATCATTCAATTGGGTCAGGCCATGGTCGATCACAACACACTCAAGCAGCAACAGGCGGATCATTCTACGGTGCAGCCAGCGCGTGCGGCACTCAACGAGGCCATTGCGCAAGTCAATGCCACGGTACTGGGCAAGCGCCATGAAATCAGCCTGGCCTTTGTCTGCCTACTGGCTGAAGGCCATTTGCTGATCGAAGACTTGCCGGGGCTCGGCAAAACCACGCTGGCACGCGCCATGGCGGCCAGTGTTGGGCTGGATTTTCACCGCCTGCAATTCACCTCCGACCTGCTGCCGTCGGACATCCTCGGCGTCAGCGTGTTTGATCAGGGGCAGCAGCGCTTTGTCTTTCACTCCGGCCCGGTATTCACCCAATTGCTGCTTGCCGATGAAATCAATCGTGCGCCGCCGCGCACCCAGAGCGCCCTGCTGGAAGCCATGGCCGAACACCAGATCACCGTCGATGGCGTTTGCCACCGCCTGCAGCAACCGTTCTTCGTGATCGCCACCCAAAACCCGGTCGATCTGGTCGGCACGTTTCCGCTGCCCGACTCCCAGCTCGACCGTTTTTTGATGCGCATCGCGCTGGGCTATCCCGATGCCACTGCCGAGCGCGCGATGCTGATCGGTGCCGATCGCCGCCACCTGATCGAACAAGCACAACCGCTGCTCGATGCGCAGCAGTTGATCACTCTGCGCAAGGCCGTCACCGCCATTCACGCCAGTGCGGCGCTGATTGATTACATCCAGGCGTTGCTGGCACACAGCCGCCGCTTCCCGGGAGTGCGTGTTGGCCTGTCGCCACGTGCGGGGCTGGCGTTGCTGCGTGCCGGCAAGGCCCATGCCCTGCTCCATGCACGCGAACATGTGCTGCCCGAAGATGTGCAAAGCGTGTTTGTCGAGGTCAGCGCGCATCGTCTGGCCAGCGAAGGCCACGGCGGTGAACGTGCCACATTGGCGCGCGCGATTCTGGCTGAAGTGGCGGTGGACTGAGCCGTGGCGATCGCGTGGCGCCAGCGCTTTCTCGGATGGGCACGGCCACGCGCGCCCGAAGCGCTGCCGGCGGCAATCAACCGGCAGCGAGTATATGTGCTGCCAACCCCGTTTGGTGGATTCATTGGTGCATTGCTGGCCACCATGCTGCTTGGCGCCCTCAACTACAACAACAACCCGGCACTGATGCTCGGCTTTCTGCTCGCTGCTGCCGTCCACAATAGCTTCGTGCGTGCGCACCTGAATCTCAGCGGCCTGCAGTTGCTGGCATTGCAGGCCGAGCCGGTCGCTGCCGGCGACATGATGCCGCTGCGCTGCCTGGTGCAGGGCGATGGCCGGCGTGACCGGCCAGGATTGCTGCTCGACTGCGATCAAACAGCCACGGCTGCATCACTGCTCGGCGATCAGGCGCAGCGGATCAGTGTTGACTGGACGCCGGCACACCGTGGCTGGCAACAACCACCACGGATCCGCGTACAGACCCGTTTCCCGCTCGGCCTGGCGGTAGCCTGGTGCTATTTCTGGCCGCGCGCCCAAGTGTTGGTGTATCCGCGCCCCGAAGCCAACCCGCCGCCGCTGCCCAGCGCTACCGGGGTGGGCAGCGAACAGGCACATCGCGGCCGTGGCGATGAACTGCACCATCTGCGCGATTATCGCAGCGGCGATCCGATGCGCGATGTCGCCTGGAAATCCTCGGCGCGCGCCGGCCAGTTGCTGGTACGTGAATACGAGCAACCCATTGCCAATGAACAGTGCCTGGCATGGCCATCCACCCTAGGCCTGGCGCATGAATCACGCATCAGCCGGCTCGCGGCGTGGGTGGACATGGCCGAACAACAACAACGCCAGTACCGGCTGGAACTCCCGCAGCAACTGATCGCGGCGGGGCGTGGCCCGGCGCATCGCCATGCCTGCCTGCGTGCGCTGGCGGAGATGGGCGATGGCTGATACCCGCCTGTCCGATAACGTCCGCAATGCCTGCCTGCTGGCGGCAACACTGGCAGCATTGCCGCTGCTGCGGCTAACCCCGCTATGGCTGGCCGCGTTGCTGGTTGCCACCGGCGTGATTGCCGCATTGACCAGCCGCAAGCGGCCGTGGCCGATGCTGCTGCGCCTGCTGCTGACCATTGCCTTGAGCGCGCTGGTGGTGATCGCCAGCGACTTCCGTTTTGGCCGCGACACCGCCTGCGCCCTGTTGTTGGCGATGCTGGCCTTGAAAGTGGCCGAGGCGCGCAGCCTGCGCGATGCGCGCAGTCTCGCCGGATTTGCCCTGTTCGCCACCTTCGCCGCCTTCTTGCAAGATCAGGGCCCGATCACCCTGGCGCTGGCGCTACCGGCGCTGGCATTCACCCTTGATGCGTTCGCACAACTGGCCGGAGTGCAGGTCAGCAACACCGACAATCCGCCTTTGAAATCACGCCTGCGCAGTGCTGGCGCACGCCTGGCACTGGCCTTGCCGCTGGCACTGGCGGGGTTCTGGTTATTCCCGCGCATGGGCACACCGATCTGGGGCGTGCCGGAGAATGCGGTATCCAAAACCGGTATCAGCGGCCGCATGTCGCCCGGCGATTGGCTGGATGTACTGAGTGATGACAGCCCCGCATTTCGCGTGCGCTTTGCCGGCGCGGAGCCGCCACGCCGGCAGATGTACTGGCGCGGGCCGGTACTGTGGAACTTCGATGGCCGCACCTGGCTACCCGAGCGCCGCCTGCGCAGCGCTGATCCGGCGCAGTTGATTGCGGGCGATCAACGCTATCAATACGAACTGACCATGGAACCTACCGAGAAACGTTATTTATTTGCGTTGGACTGGCCGTTGCAGACACCGGAAAACGGGCGCATGGCTGCCGACCTCAGCCCCTATGCCAATGAACCGATACGCAGCCTGAGCCGCTTCACACTAAGCGCGTCGAGCAATGCACAGGTCGAGCCCGAGCTGTCGCGCTATCACCGCCGCCTCGCGCTGGCGCTGCCCGCAGGCTTCAACCCACGCACCCGCGCACTGGCTGCGCAATGGCGGCGCGAGGGGGCAAGCGATAACGAGATGATCCAACGCGCACTGGCCTGGATCAACACCGATTTCAACTACGATCTGGCCGCACCGCCGTTGGGCCGCAACAGCGTCGATGAGTTTTTGTATGACACCCGCACCGGATTTTGCGAGCATTTCAGCTCGTCGTTCGTGTTTTTGCTGCGTGCTGCCGGCGTTCCGGCCCGCGTCGTCACCGGCTATGTGGGTGGCTACCGCAACCCCATTGGCGAGTACTGGGTGATCCAGCAATCCGACGCCCACGCCTGG
This sequence comes from Lysobacteraceae bacterium, assembly GCA_030681035.1. Taxonomy (GTDB): domain Bacteria; phylum Pseudomonadota; class Gammaproteobacteria; order Xanthomonadales; family Xanthomonadaceae. Next base: position 7,815 of record JAUXUI010000116.1, read on the forward strand.
GCCGAAGTGTGGCTGCCGCAACGCGGCTGGGTTCGCGTCGATCCCACCGCAGCAGTAGACCCAGCGCGAGTATTCGAGCGTTATGGCAGCAGTTCGGGCATCGGTTCGTTTGGCGGCGCATTGGCGCCGATGCTGAATGTGTCGGACTGGCTGCGACGCGGCTGGAATGACCTGGTGTTGAGCTACGACGCTGCGCGCCAACAACTGGTGCTGCGTGCGATGGGTATCAAGCCCGAGCAAAGCTGGCAAGGCATCGCGGTGTTTGTGGTGGTGGCGCTGCTGATGCTGGCCGTTACCCTTTTGTGGCTGGCACGCCAGCAAAGCCAGCCGCTGCCACCGGTGCTGCGCGCCTGGCGCCGCATGGTGCAGCGCTTCGAGCGGGCCGGCCTCGCCCACACGCGGCATGAACCGGCACTTCATTATGGTGAGCGCGCCGCCCGCCAATGGCCCTCGATTGCGACCCAAATCCGCTCGCTCAGCCAGCGTTTCAGCAATTGGCGCTATGCTCAAGCCACGTTGGCGCCGGAAGCGGCTCAGGCTCTGGCGCGCGACCTTGATCGCATGCGGCCACCACGCCACGCTTCATCGAACTCAGGAGAAGCACCATGATCCGTCCAATCGCCCTTACCGCCATTGTGTTGTCATTGGCCGCCTGTGCCGCTGGCCCCGGCCCGTTGCGTGGCACCTTCAGCACCATCACGCCGCATGAGGCCAGCGAGGGTCAGGGTGTTGGCGACACCGTGCGCTGGGGCGGCCTGATTGCCGCCACCGAACCACTCAGCGACAGCACCTGTTTTCAGGTTGTCGGCAAACCGCTGGGCCGGTCTGCCCGGCCCACCGATGACGACCAGACCGATGGTCGTTTTCTCGCCTGCCGCGAAGGCTTCTACGATCCCAAGATTTTTGCCGAAGGCCGTGAAATTACCGTGGTCGGCCGTATCGACAATGTGGAAACCCGCAAGGTCGGTGAATACGATTACAAGCACCCGCGCGTCGCCGCCGACGTGATCTACCTGTGGCCGGAAGAACGCGACGATTACCGCGCCGTCCCCTACGGCTATGGCTACGGGTTTGGCTACGGCTACAGCCGCTACCGGTATTACTGAGGGCACACAGCGGCCGGAGCAACTCTGAACGTACAGCCAAGTACGACGATCCACACTTGCCAGCAGCACACTGACACAGCAAAAAGAGCCGCTGGTGCCGAACCGCACACCAGCGGGCCGACGCTGAATCGGCGGGCGAACTGTTCCCTAGTCAGCACACCCTGCTCCGCTTTTGAGCCTCATCCGCTCTGCGGCTGCGTGCAGCGCGCAACACGCAGACTCTTCCAAGACTGAATCAACAGGCAACGGTGCCAATGCAATGGCACCGCTGCGTGTGACAGCGCACGGACGCTGCGCGGAGACAATTTCACTATGCACGGGCTCCACCCACCGGATGCTGCGCGACTTCGCGCGGCGCGGGAGCCTATACGAGGTTGCCATGAAAACACCAGACAAGCACGACGCATCCTGCTGCACCCCCACCCCGATCACGCATGCACAAACCCTATCCAAGGCCGACGTGAAGCCGGATGCTGCGAACAGGCAGCCGGCTGCAGCAGCCACGAAGGCACCTGTAGCCGCCAGCACGCCGAAGGCCCGTTCATGAGCCTGCCCAGCATCGATGAACTCAAGGGCAAATGGAAACAGCATGTCGGCGCTGCCAAGATCGTCTGGGGCAAGCTCACCGAAGACGAACTGCTCAAGTCCGAAGGCCATGCGCAAAAACTGACCGGTCTGGTTCAGGAGCGCTACGCGATTACCCGCGACGAGGCCGACAAACAGGTTTCCGAGTTCTTCAAGAAGCACTCCTGAGACATTCCCGGTTGTCGCTCCACGCGCGGCAATCGGGTTCTCGATGAATTTCGTTGAAACACCGTATGCGCTCGCACCGATATAGGTATCGGGCACCGAATAACCACACCACGGAGCATCTCATGCAATCGCAGTTTCGCAAGTCGCTTATAGCCTCAGCCATTGCGCTGGCCATGTTCGCAGTCGCTGGCAACGCCAGCGCCACCGACAGCGTTTCCCAGGATGTGATTGAAGCGCGCCAGGAAACGCAGATATGGACCACCTACGCGCTGAGCCCGTATCTGCGTGCCAACGATATCAAAGTGACCGTACACGGCGACACCGCCACCCTCACCGGCAAGGTGGGCGAAGACGCCAACAAGGACCTCGCCAAGCAGATTGCGCTGGGCGTCAACGGCATCAAAAAAGTGGACAACCAGATTGTCGTGACAGCCGATCATGAAGCACCAAAGGCGTCAACTGATCGTTCGTTCGGCGAGTTCATCGACGACGCCTCGATCACCACCGCAGTAAAGTCCAAGCTGCTGTGGAGCAAACAAGCCGAAGGCATGTCCGCCGATGTGGACACCCGTCGCGGCAAGGTCACCTTGCGCGGCACCGCCGACAGCGCGGCCCACAAGACTGCGGCTGGCCGTTTGGCCGGCAACACCAAAGGCGTGCTGTCGGTGGACAACCGCATCGAAATCGAGACTGCGAAAACCACGCAACACAAGCCGGCTCCGTCGATGTCCGACACCTGGATCACCACCAAGGTGAAGTCCAGCTTCATGTACTCGGCCAATGTCGATGGCTCCGCAATCTCGGTAACAACGACCAAAGGCGTGGTCGATCTGAGCGGCAAGGTCAACAACGGTGTCGAGCGCGCGTTGGCAGTGGAACTGGCGGAAAATATTCGCGGCGTCACTGCTGTGAATGCCAAGGGCCTCACCACGTTGTAAAGTGACTGCCAGGCAAACCAGCGAACCGCTGCGCAACTTCTGAATGAAGTTGTTGCAGCGGTTTTTTTGTGCCCCGTGTACATGTAGGTCAACCGCTGCTTCCTGGCAGCACACCGACTACAAGCCATCGCAAACCGAGTAAAGAATACGAACTCGTCGTGGTGCCATAGGTGCGCCAACGCACCGACGCAAGCGGTGCCGAAGCGGAATCTCAGGGCGCTTGTTGAGTGGTAATCAATCCGTGAAGACCTTACGTTATCGCGGTGATCACGGCATCACCGTCATTGGAATGATGTCAATGCGCCCACGAAGCGCGGAAGCCAGCGTCCCAGCGCTGCGCGAAACCACCTGCTCCATCCGCAGCGTCAACACCGCATTCGATTCCCGTCGCCGGGTCGAATACCGGCAAGCAACGGCGATTTCAACCAGCCCCCATGATCCAGTTTTTCCGAATGCCCATACTCCAAACCGAATCACACTGTTTCCGATTGCGGTGTTGCTGGCTGGCCTGCTCGCGCTCGCCGGCTGTGCAACCACACTCCCAGCACCAGACCAGGCGTTGCAGGCCGCTGAAATGGCCATCGGCAACGCCGAACGGGATCGCGCGCCCGAGTTCGCCGCACCTGAAATGAGCGAGGCCAGAGCCAAGCTCGCCGCTGCACACGATGCCGCGCGCAACGGACAAATGGTGCAAGCCAGGCGCCTCGCCGAGCAGTCACTGGCCGGCGCCGAATTGGCTTCTGCCAAAGCCGACTTTGCACAGGCCACCGCCATCAATGACGAGATGAAAAAAGTATCTGCGCCATGCAGCAGGTAATGCAGCGTACCCAGGGAGCCCGCTGATGAATACGCAAATCCACCTACTCAAACCACTGCTCGCCACCGCCGTGATTGCGGCACTTGCCGTCGCCTGCTCCTCGGTGAATACCGCACCTGAGGCTGCGATCAGCGCTCGTACCAAGCTGACCCAGTTGCAGGCCAATCCGCAACTGGCCAGCCGTGCCCCGATTGCGATCGATGAAGCCGAAGCCGCAGTGCGCGCTGCGGAAGTTCCGTATAAAGATGCCGCATTGACCAATCATCTGGTCTTCATTGCCGAACGCAAGGTGGACACCGCTGTCGCACTGGCGCAAAGCCGGATGCTGGTGGATCACCGCAAAGTGCTGGGCGATGAACGCGACAGCATGCGTCTGCAAGCACGCACCAACGAAGCCGACCGCGCCCACGTTGATGCCAACATCGCACGCAGCCAGGCCGATCAGGCACGGGCGGTCGCCTACGCAGCGCGCCTGCAGAATGCCGCGTTGAAGCAGCAGATCGCCGAACTCAACGCACGCGAAACCGACCGTGGCCTGATCGTCACCCTCGGCGACGTACTGTTTACCACCGGCCGCGCCGAACTCAAGGGCGGCGCCACCAGCAACCTCAGCAAGCTCGCCGCGTTCCTCAATGAGTACCCGGATCGCACCGTGCTCATCGAGGGGCATACCGACAACCCCGGCAGTGAAAGCTTCAATATGGGCCTGTCGCAACGCCGCGCCGATTCAGTGAAAGCGTACCTGACCGGCCAGGGCATTGCCGCCTATCGACTCGATGCGCTCGGCAAGGGGGAGGCTTACCCGGTGTCCGGCAACGATTCGGCAACCGGCCGTCAACAGAATCGTCGCGTCGAAGTGATCATCGCCAACACCGCCGGACGGTGACCGGCAGCCAAACGCAACCGCATCGCCTGCGTTTGCTCACCCCATGCCCGCGCTTCGGACATGGGGTTCTGCGTCAACGGCAACGGTGTATCGCGCTTGAACAGCGGCGTTGGCCGGCTGATCGCACACGGGTTATGGCAACCACGGTTTGTACGCTGGCGCACCGACGCCTCAGCGGCAGCGCGGATAATTGATCGCAACGGGGCGCCCGGATTGCGTCACCGATCAGAGCCTGGGCAGGGACGGCATTCCACACGGTATGCCCGTCGGCCCGCCGCCTGAATTCAAGGTCCATCGGCTGCCGCAGTCGGCACCGTCACCGGCATCGCCTCTCGGCGCTGCTGGGCCTGTCGCATCCGGAAACATCCGTTTCTGGCGTCCAATTGGAGAACCACCATGTCATCGCTAAATATCAATGTTTTGTCACGTCGTGATGACGTGGTTCGGTTAAAGCACACCACACTGGCGCTCGCCATCCTGTTGGGCTGCGCCAGCATCGGCGTGAACGCTGCGACGTTTCCACTGGGAGAAGCCGGCAGCTTCGGCGCGCTGGCAAGTCAGACGCTGACCTGTACCGGTGGCAGCGCGATCACTGGCGATGTCGGCCTCAGCCCCGGCACCTCCACCTCGATCATCGGCTTCCCGCCGTGCTCGCTCACCGGCACCCTGCGTGCCAGCGATCTGGCCTCGCCCGCAACCCAGGCCCGCGCCGATGCCGCGACCGCCTTCATTGCACTGGCACCAGCGGCGATGGCTGGCGGCACCGACATCAGCGGCCAGGACCTGGGCGTCATCAATCTGGGCAACGGCGCCGGAGTACTCACCCCCGGCGTGTACACCTTTACCACCTCGGGCTCCCTCACCGGCACCCTGACCCTCGACGGTCAGGGTCAGGTCGATCCGTTGTTCGTGTTCCAGTTTGGCAGCGCTTTCACTTCCTCGGATGCCGGCGCCAACATGGTACTGACCAATGGTGCGGTAGCCGGCAACATCTTCTTCCAGGTTGGCAGTTCGGCCACCATCGGCACCGGCAATGTCATGTCCGGCACCTTCATCGCCGACCAGTCGGTCACCCTGAAGACCGGTGCCTCGCTCAATGGTCGCGCCATCGGCTTGAATGCCTCGGTCACCCTCGACGGCAATGCCATCGTGGTGCCAGCTGCAGCCCCACCGCCGCCGGGACCGGTGCCGGGACCGATCAACAATCCGCCGGGCGGCTTGCTGAGCATCCTCGGCGAACTGTGCGAAGGCGAGGTCCTCACCGCCAGCAGCACCCTCACCGATGCCGACGGTCTCGGTGTGTTTCGTTACCAATGGTTCGTCAACAATGCACCGGTCAGCGGCGCCACGGAGATCACCTTCGTTCCCAACGCACAGGCCGCAGGCCAGTCGATACGGGTGGAGGTGAGCTACCGCGATGGCGCTGGCAACGACGAGCGGGTCAGCAGCGCGGCCGCGGGGCCAGTGTGTGCTCAGAAGCGGGTGCTGTTCGTCAATCCGGCCGATAATCCCAATCAGCAGACGTTCCTGCGCTTCATCAACCCCAATCCGGTTGCCAACGTGGTCACCATCGTCGGCCATGACGACAGCGGCAATGCCGGCCTTGATGCACAGATGACGCTGGCACTGCCGGCACAGACCACCATGCAACTCAACGCCAGCGATCTGGAGTTGGGCAATGCCGCCAAGGGCCTCACCGGTCGCCTCGGCGATGGTACCGGCAAGTGGCAGCTCAAGCTCAACAGCCCCGAACCGATCGTGGTGATGAGCCTGATCCGCACACCCGACGGCTTCCTGACCAGCGTCAGCGAGTCGGCACCACGCAATGCCATGGGCAAGCGCGTGTTGGTTACCGCCAATCCGTTCAGCAATCAGGTGCAGCAGGGCTTCATCCGCGTGGTCAATTCCAGCCCCGATTCAGGAATGGTATTTGTCAGTGCGATCGATGATGCCGGCGTACCGGCGCCGGGTGGCGAACTGGAGTTCGAACTCGGTCCGTTCCAGTCGCTCAACTTCAACAGCGTCGATTACACCCTTGGCAATCTGAGCAAGGGCCTGGTCGGTGCGCTCGGCGAAGGCGTCGGGGCATGGCACTTCAGCGTGCGCTCGACGCTGAATGTCGGCGTGATGGGCCTGATCCGCACCCCGGACGGGTTTGTCACCAACCTCAGTCATTCCGCACCGCGTGATGCCACGGATGCCAGTGCTGACCGGATGATGTTCACTGTCAATCCGGGCAGCAACACCACCCAGCAAAGCATGATCCGGCTGGTCAACAACGATGCCGCGGAAGCAATCGTGGTGATCTCCGGCATCGACGACAGCGGCACCCGTGCGCGCGATACCGTGTGGGTCACCTTGCCGCCGAACACCGCCACCGACGTGCTGCCCAGCGATCTGGAACAAAGCAACCCTGCTGCCGGGGTGTTCAGCAACTTCGGCGGCTTTGGCACCGGCACCGGTGATTGGCAGGTGACCGTATCGGAGCAGGAAGAAAGCAATGTCGATGCGCAGAGCCTGATGCTGGTACCGGGCGGTTTCCTCACCAATCTGAGCGGCACCGTACCGCAGAGCTCGCAGTATCAGGCCAAGGTGTGGATCGTCAATCCGGGCAGCAATACCGATCAGCGCAGCGTGTTGCGTATTGTCAATCGCAGTGACAGTGCCGGTGCGGTGCTGATCGAGGCCATCGATGACGCCGGTGTTGACGCACCGGGCAGCAGTGTGGTCCTGGCGCTGGCACCGCGCACAGCGATTGAGCTGACCGCACAGGATCTGGAGCAAGGCAACGTCGACAAAGGCATGGTCGGCGCACTCGGCGATGGTGCCGGCAAGTGGCGCATGACCCTGAGCGCGGATGTGCCGATCAATGCACAGAGCCAGTTGACCACACCGAGCGGGTTCCTCACCGATCTCAGCCGCGTCGTCGAGTAAGCAGCCAGCGGGCGGACGACGACATCAAGAGTGTCGTTGTCCGGTCCCGTCGCACCCCGCACAGCCACGGGCCGCGTGCTTCGCGCCCCGTGGTTTTTTTGTTGCGTTAAATGGTATCGCCGCCGCCCCACGCATCGCACGAGATGCGCCAATCGTGAACATTCGCGGGCAGTCGCAAATAATCGGTTCGCTAGCGCACAGACCACGCAGCACCAGCGCGGATAATCACAACACAAAGAGCGCCTGCCGGCGGATGCTTCATCAAGCCCTCGCTGCATGCGTGATATATCGCGCTACGTGCTCGCTGGGGTCGCCCTCAGCCATCCGGCTCCATCGCCGATAACCAGCGACTGTCGCGGCGCTTGCGCGTCGATATCCCGCCACGTGCGTGCAGCGGAGTCGGTCATACCCGGAAACATCCGTTTCCGGCAGCCCACAGGAGATCCACCATGTCGTCACTCAACATCACTGCTATGACACGTCCCGATGACGTGGTACGGATCAAGCAAAGCGCATTGGCGCTCGCGGTTCTGCTGGCCTGTGTCAGTTGGGGCGCGGATGCCGCCACCTTCCCGTTGGGCTCCGCCGGCAGCTTTGGTGCCCTGGCCAGCCAGACCGTCACCTGTACCGGCGCCGGCGCCATCACCGGCGATGTCGGCGTCAGTCCCGGCTCGGCGGTGGTGGGTTTCCCGCCGTGTTCGCTGACCGGCACACTGCATGTCACCGACGGCGCAGCCGGTTCGGGCATTGCCGATGCCGGCACCGCCTTTACCGCGCTCGCCGGGCTGGCAGCGGATGCCGACATGACCGGCGTCAACCTCGGTGGCCTAACGCTGCCGCCGGGCGTGTACAAGTTCACTTCCGGCGGTCAGCTCACCGGCGGCCTCACCCTCGATGGCCAGGGCCAGATCGATCCGCTGTTCGTGTTCCAGTTCGTCAGCGGCCTGGTGATCGACAGCGGTTCGGCAGTGACCCTGATCAACGGCGCCGTCGCCAGCAACGTGTTCTTCCAGGTCGGCACTTCGGCGACACTGAACACCACCAGCAACATCGCCGGCACCATCATCGCCGGCGCGAGTGTCAGCCTGGCGACCGGCGCGGTGCTCAACGGCCGCGCCCTGGCCCTGACCGGCGAAGTCACCCTCGACGGCAATGCCGTCGTGGTGCCGGGTGCCGGACCGCCGGCACCGCCACCGCCGCCACCGCCGCCGGGCAATTCCCCGCCGAGCGGCCTGCTGAGCATCCTCGGCGAACTGTGCGAAGGCAAGGTCCTCACCGCCAGCAGCACGATCACCGATCCCGACGGCCTCGGCCCGTTCAACTACCGCTGGTTCGTCAACAATGCCCCGGTGAGCGGTGCCACTTCGATCACCTTCGTTGCCGACGCTCAGGCGGCTGGCCAGTTTGTGCGTGTGGAAGTGAGCTACATCGATGGCAAAGGGCATACCGAACACGTCAGCAGCGCGGAAGTCGGACCGATTTGCCGGCAAAAGCAGGTGTACTTCGTCAACCCGGCCGAGAATCCGAACCAGCAGACCTTCCTGCGCATCGTCAATCCCAATGCGGACGCCAACGTGGTCACCATTGTCGGCCATGACGACAGCGGCAATGCCGGCCTCGATGCGCAGATGACGCTGGCGCTTCCGGCGCAATCGACCGTGCAGCTCAATGCCGGCGACCTGGAACTGGGCAATCCCGCCAAGGGTCTCAACGGCCGCCTTGGTGATGGCGTTGGCAAGTGGCAGCTCAAGCTCAGCAGCCCGCAAGAAATCGTGGTGATGAGCCTGATCCGTACCCCCGACGGCTTCCTGACCAGCGTCAGCGAGACCGCACCGCGCAGCGGATCAGGCAAACACGCACTGGTGATTGCCAATCCGGTTGACAACCAGATCCAGCAGAGCTTCATCCGCATCGTCAACCCCACCGCCGCTAGCGGCGACGTGTTTGTCAGCGCGATCGACGACGCCGGCATCCCGGCAGCGGGCGGCGAGCTGCAATTCGTGTTGGGGCCGTTCGAGTCGCTCAACTTCAACAGTCTCGACTACACCCTGGGCAATCTGGGCAAGGGCCTGATCGGCGCGCTCGGCGAGGGCATTGGCAAATGGCACTTCAGCGTGCGCTCGTCGCTCGAGCTGGGGGTGATGAGTCTGATCCGCACTCCGGACGGGTTTGTCACCAATCTCAGCCACGCGGCACCACGCGCCTCGCTCGATGCCAACAGCGACCGCTTGCTGCTGCGGGTGAATCCGGCTGCGAGCGCAAATCAGCAAAGCGTGATCCGCCTGATCAACCACCTCGCTACGCCGGCAACGGTGGTGCTGTCCGGCATCGACGACAACGGTGTCCGCGCGAACGACACCGTGTTTCTGACCTTGCCGCCGAATGCTGCCACCCAGTTGTTGGCCAGCGACCTGGAGTCGGGCAATCCCGCTGCTGGCATCTTCAGCAACTTTGGCGCCTTCGGCACGGGCACCGGCCATTGGCAGGTTACCGTGTCGCAGTCGGACGACAGCAATGTCGACGCGCAAAGCCTGATGCGGGTGCCGGGCGGCTTTCTCACCAACCTCAGTGGAAGCGTCGAGCAGACCTCGCCGCTGCAGGCAACGGTGTGGATCGTCAACCCGGGCAGCAACACCGACCAGCGCAGCGTGTTGCGCATCGTCAACCGCAGCGACAGCGACGGCGCGGTACTGATCGAAGCCATCGATGACGCCGGCGCCGACGCACCCGGTGGTAGCCTGGCGCTGGCGTTGGCACCGCGCGCGGCCGTCGAGCTGACCGCACAGGATCTGGAACAAGGCAACGCCGGCAAGGGCCTGGTGGGCGCACTGGGCGATGGCAGCGGCAAATGGCGCATCGCGCTCAGTGCCGATGTGTCGATCCAGGCGCAAAGCCTGCTGACCACGCCGAGCGGCTTCCTCACCGACCTCAGCCGCGTCGTCGAGTAAGGCGCCGGTCGCCAGCGGCGACAAGCGATTGTCGCCGCTCGCCGTCGTTTTCGTGGCTTTGGCAAGGTGCTCTTGCGGTCCCGGGTATCGCCGCTGCGCGGTGCCCCGGGTTACGCGCTTCGCGCTAACCCGGGCTACAAAAACACGAGGTCTGGTAGCCCGGGTTGAGGCCACAGGCCGAAACCCGGGGTCGCCGTGCATCGCCATCGCGCGTCGCCAACTGGGTCATTGCGCAAGCCCGCAACCGGCAATGCCGTAGCTGGCACCTCAAGCGCTTCGGCCAAGGATGCGACATGGGTCAGTTGTGCCGCGAAGCCATCCGCCGTCGACAGCGCGTCATGCAATGCGCCGGCAACCGATTCATCCGCCGCCACCACCAGCACGCCGATGCACGGGTTTGCCGCAACGTTTACCGCAACGGGGGGGATCGCGATAGCCGGCAGGGTTGCACGCCGCTGCGCGCCATCGGACCCGACAAAGGCTACTGCATCCGACTTCCTGCGTACACTGGGAATGCCTGGCATCGTGGCTCACCTCTCGCCCCCGGCGCACGCCTCGCGTCGAGAGCGCGAGGGGCGCACACCCACAGCGAAAAGAGCCGCTGGTGCCGAACCGCACACCAGCGGGCCGACGCTGAATCGGCGGGCGAACTGTTACCTCCGGGGGAGAAGGCGTAGACAGCTCGGCGGACGCATACGGATTCAGGTCGTCAACACAGTGGAGTCAGCATGCATCAACCCGATGTAGTTATCTGTACGCTATCGCACGAACACGAACATTGATTCACTGCGCGGATGGAGACCGCGCCGGTGCCACCAACAGCTGTTGGTAATGGGCAATATCGGCGCCATAGCACTCGCAGGCTGCTGCCTCAAGGCCCGCACGATCGATCACTTCAATCTCGCCGCGGCTGTAGCGGATCAGCGACTTGCGATGCAGCCTGCGCGCCGCGATGGTGACGCCGCTGCGACGCACGCCCAGCATGTTGGCAAGAAACTGATGGGTGAGATGAAAATGATCGGCATGCGCGCGGTCATGGGTCATCAACAACCAACGCGCCAGCCGCGCTTCGATATCGTGGAACTGGGTACATGCGGCGGTTTGTGCCAGTTGCGCCAGCGTCACGTAAAGGTAACGGTTGAGTGTTCGGCGCAATGCCGCGCTATTGGCCAGTTCGGTACGAAACTGCGCCGCACCCATTCGCAGCGCTGTGCCGGTGCCTTGCACCACCGCGTGCAGCGGCAACGTAGCAATCCCCAGCGCCAGCGTGGCACCCAGCATCCCTTCGTTGCCGATCAATCCCAACTCCATCGGCGGATGACCGGTTACGTTGATCACCAGCGAAATGAAGCCGGAGAGCGGAAAGTAGACATGATGGATGACATCTTTTTGCGCGCATAAAACGGAACCGAAGGCCAGGTCCACCGCTTCGCATCGTTTGCCGAATGCGGCGCGTTGCGCACGTGGCAAGGCATTGATCAATTGGTTGCTGATTGGCGTAGCCAATGGAATCGGCATGAGATTTTCCCGCAGCACAAGCCCGGAACCCGGATGGTGCGAGAGAGGTGCTGACGCTATCCCGTGTACCCAGTGTACGCACTACAAACGCGGCCAACGGTGCGCTTGGACACCAAGCAGTTCGCGCCATCGGTGATCGTGACGCTAGGCTCTCGCCATCGACACCGCGCGCGGGCTGGAAACGTAAGTCAGCAAGCGATCAGTTTCGGCCTTGACCACCGCATAACATTCGCAACTGCGCCGCTCCAGACCGGGTCGATCGAGCACCGTGATCTGGCCGCGGCTGTAGTCGATCAGCCCGGCCTTTTGCAGCTTGCCGGCTGCCTCGGTAACACCCTCTCGGCGCACACCCAACATGTTTGCAATCAGTTCCTGCGTCATCATCAACTGAGAGCCTGAGAGTTTTTCTCGGATACCCTTTGGGTACCGCGGAACTGGCATGCTTGGGGCCATGACGACATCCAACGAAATCGATAGTCAGCTTGCCGCGGGCTGCCTGTTCGAGGGCTTGCCCTCGCCCAGCGCGGA
>JAUXUI010000124.1 GCA_030681035.1 Lysobacteraceae bacterium
CAGGGAGCGTTCACCGCTTTCGTGGGAGCGCGCCCCAGATCAAGTCTGGGGGCAGGCTCTGCGCGCGAAGCTCTTTCGCCAGTTCGTTCGCCGGCAGGCCGGCTCCCACAGAAGCACTGGCTCGCACCGGCGTGCAACACAGTTGCTCCACAGGTGAGCGCTACCGCTTGTCTGTAGGAACTCACCCTGTGAGCGACCGAGGTCCTGACCGAGCGTAGCGAAGGCATAGGCCGCGCAGCGGCCGCTGCTGCGAAGCAACTGAATCCCGAGTCCCGAGCTAGCCGCAGATCGTCAAAAATCGCTTGGTGTATGCTCGCGTTTCTTGTCCAGTCATCGGAATCCTGGGAATGCGTTTTGCCAAACTGATCATCCTGACCGCCCTCGCCTTGCCATTCACCGGTTACGCGGCTGAACCGTCCTCGCTTGATCAACGCATTGATGCGGTAGTGGCGCCGGTCGCCGATGCCATTTCCAGCGCGGTGTTTTACGAGATCACCCTGCCCGGCGATACCAAGTTGCCGTTGATCATGTTGTGGCTGATCCTTGGCGCGCTGGTTTGCACATTCTATTTTCGCTTCATCAATGTGCGCGGCTTCGCACACGGCTATCGCCTGATCCGCGGCGATTACGCCGATCCGAGCAGCCCCGGTGAAGTCAGCCAGTTTCAGGCACTCACCTCGGCGGTGTCGGGCACGGTCGGGTTGGGCAATATCGCCGGTGTAGCGGTGGCGATCACTATCGGTGGACCGGGTGCCACACTGTGGATGATTCTTGCCGGCGTGCTGGGTATGTCAACCAAGTTTGCCGAATGCTCGCTTGGCGTGATGTACCGCCGTCAGCATGCCGATGGCACTGTCTCCGGTGGGCCGATGTATTACCTGAGCCATGGTATTGCCGCCAACTACCCGCGGCTGCGGCATGTTGGGCGGGCGCTGGCCGCTGTGTTCGCGTTTTGCGCCATGCTTGGCGCGGTGGGCTCGGGTGCGTTGTTCCAGTCCAATCAGGCCTATGCCCAGGTATTGAACATGACCGGTGGTGCCGCTGGCCCGTTGGCCGGATACGCGTGGTTGTTTGGCCTTGGCGTCGCCGCGCTTGCCGGTATCGTCATTATTGGTGGCATTACCCGCATCGGTGCGGTGACTGCAAAGCTGGTGCCGTTCATGGCAGCAATCTATGTGGTCGCTGCCCTGTTTGTCATCTTCAGCCATATCAGTCATGTGCCAGCGGCATTCATGGCAATCTGGGACGGTGCCTTCAGCGCCAAGGGCGTGCAGGGTGGAGTGATCGGTGCGCTCATCGTTGGTTTTCGCCGTGCCGCATTTTCCAACGAGGCGGGTATTGGTTCAGCGCCGATCGCTCATGCAGCAGTAAAAACCCATCACCCGATCACTGAAGGTTTTGTTGCGCTCTGGGAACCGTTCATCGACACCGTGGTGATCTGCACCATGACCGCACTGGTCATCATCATCACCGACCAATACACGGTGGGCAATTCCGATGGCGTGCAACTCACCTCCGATGCGTTTGGCTCGGTGATTTCATGGTTTCCTTACGTGTTGACGTTGGTGGTGTTCCTGTTCGCGTACTCGACAATCATCACCTGGGGCTATTACGGCGCCAAGGCAACCGCCTACCTGTTCGGTGATTCGCGGCTGGTGCTGTATGTGTTCAAGTTCTTCTTCTTGGGGATGGTGATTGTAGGCTGCACCATGTCGCTCAACAGTATCGTTGGCATTGCCGATGCGTTGATGTTCATCATGGCCATTCCCAACCTGATCGGTGTGTACCTGTTGTTGCCGGTGATCCGGCGCGCGCTGCACGATTACCAGAGCCAACTGGCGCAAGGCAAGGTGCCTTCGCATCGCGGCCATCTGATCGACGCCATCCGGAGCTGAGCCATGCCCTTGCATACCCGTATGCTGATTGGATTTGTTGTTGGCGTGCTTGGTGGCTTGCTCGCCTATTGGCTAGGTACCGATAGCCCATGGCTTGATGGCTTCATCACTTATGTCACGCAGCCGGTGGGCGATCTTTTCCTGCGTTCCCTGTTCATGCTGGTGGTGCCGTTGGTGTTTTCGGCGCTGGTACTGGGCGTGGTCGAAATCGGCGATCCGGCGGCACTGGGCCGGATCGGCGGCAAAACCTTGCTGTACATCGTGGTGGTGACCACCGTAGCAGTCACCATTGGCCTGGTTGTGGTGAACGTGATCCGCCCCGGCGAGGGGCTGCCGCCGGAAGTGGTGCAGCCGCTGATTGCGCAGGCGGCCGAGCGCTCAGCCGATATCGCCAGCAAGCGCGAAAACATCTCGATGATGGGCATGTTGCTCAATATCGTGCCGAAGAATCCGGTCGCGGCCGCCGCCAATGGCGATCTGATTGCGCTGATGTTCTTCGCACTGGTATTCGGCATTGCTGCGGCGGTGCTGCAAACCGACGGCACCCGCGCATTTGTTGCTGCGGTGCAGGGCGTGTACGACATCAGTCTCAAGCTGATCGGCTGGGTGATCGAGCTGGCACCGTATGCGGTGGCGGCGTTGCTGTTCACCATCACTGCGCGCCTGGGTTACGACGTGTTGACCCAATTGGCGCGTTATGTCGGTACGGTGCTGTTGGCACTTGGCCTGCATTTTTTCGTGGTGTTTCCGCTGTTGCTGCGTTTTGTCGGCAAGGTATCGCCGCTGTGGTTTTTCAAGCGCGCTGAACCGGCAATCCTGACCGCATTCTCCACCTCGTCAAGCAGTGCCTCATTGCCAACCACCTTGAAGGTGGCAGAAGAATCGTTGAATGTACCGCGCCGGGTCGGGCGCTTTGTATGCACCCTCGGCGCCACCGCCAACATGAATGGTACTGCCCTGTATGAAGGCGTGACGGTGTTGTTTCTGGCGCAGTTGTTCGGCGTTGATCTGGCGTTTAGTCAGCAGGTGATGGTGTTGATGATCTGCATTCTTGGCGGCATCGGTGCCGCCGGCGTGCCGGGCGGCTCGTTGCCGGTGATCGCGATGATTCTGGTGATGTTCGGCATTCCCGCCGAAGGCATCGGCATCATTCTCGGTGTCGATCGTTTGCTCGACATGTGCCGGACCACGGTCAATGTCACTGGCGATCTGGTCGGTTCGGTGGTGATTGCGCGCAGTGAGGCAAAAGCGGAAACCTTGCAGGAAGCTGCCTGAGTGCGATGGTTCAGGTGTCCGTCGCCAGGTCGGCGGCCAGCTTGCGCCAGGCCGGCAGGCGATCAAGCAGGCCGACCGATTCGAGGTAGTGTTCGTCGATGTCATCGCCACTGACCAATGCGCGTGCAACGTGTACCGCGCCGCCCACCCAGAAGCCGCGTGAGCGCGACTTGCCTGGCTGGTGGTGGCTCGCTACCGCCTCCACGATGGGCATCGGCAGGCCCCACAGACCGAGCAGGTAGGCGCCGGCCTCGGCATAGTGGGGCCTGTCATCGGGTGTGGTTTCACCCGCTATTGGAATCGATACCCCAGGCAACAGCATGCCGACATCGGACAGCAGTGCGGCGGTTGAAGCCAGCTCGGCGCTGCTGCCGCCGAGCAGGCGGCCGGCCAGTTGCGATGCGCGCAGTGCCCGCAACTGCATCGCTTCACGATCGATGCCGCTGTCGATCTTGCTGCCATTGAACACTTCGCTGGCCAGGACCAGGCGGCGCAGATTGTCCTGGCCCAGTCGGACGACTGCCGTGCGGATATCGGAAACCGTGCGGCCGCCCGAGAAAAATGCGGAGTTGCACAGGCGCAGCACTTTCGATGCCATCACCGGGTCTTGCGCGACCAGTGTTGCCGCCGCGCTTGCTGGCGCATTGGGGTCGGCCAGAACCTGAGTCAGCTTGAGGTAGAGGTTGGGCGCCGGCGGCAACTCGCCGATTGCGCCGATCAGGGCCTTCAACTGCGGCGAATCGAGGATTTCGCGCAACTCGCAAACGCTCTCCACCGCCTCGATCAATTCGTCGGCGCGCAGCGGCTTGTTCAGGAAGCGGTGTGCCGATTCCAGCACACCCATCGCATCGCCTTGCTGCGATTCGTCGGTCAGCAACAGGCGCACCACTTCGGGGTAGCGCTTGCGGATCGCGGCGAGCAGCGCGGGGCCATCGATGCCCGGTGCGCGCAGGTCCACCACCGCCACATCGACGGTGCGTTGCGAGGCGATTTCCATCGCCGCGGCGCCGTCGCTCGCCAACCCAATCTGCCAGTCGAGGTCGAAATCCGCGATGGCCTGTTCAAGGCCGGCACGGGCATCGCGGTTGTTGCCTGCAATCAAAACGAACACAGCATTCCTCCCGGTCAATCCAAAGCTCCAAGGTGCGCCCGTGGTGGCAGGCGATCGGGCTTCGCCCGCGTAGCATGTCACTTTGCCACAGACCGGCGCTGCGGTGATGTGCTGCATCACGTCCCCGGGCCGATCATGCCATCCGGCGCGGTTTCGAGACTGTGCCTTGATGCGCAAACCCGGCGTTGCGCTGCGCCAGCCATGCAGCCGCAGCCCGCCCGACGGCCACCGGAGCGGCCAATCGCGGCGCCGTTGCCGTGTCGGCATTGTCTTACCCGACAACGGGTAATTCGCTGATTGCCGACCGTGCCCTTTATACTTAACGTTCGTATCTCCGAAATGCGGATAGAGGCTCAATATGGCACGTGGAATCAACAAGGTAATTCTGGTTGGCAACCTGGGCAACGACCCGGACGTGAAGTACAGCCAGGGCGGTGCGGCGATTACCACGATCAGCGTGGCGACCAGCGAATCGTGGACCGACAAGCAAGGGCAGAAGCAGGAGCGTACCGAGTGGCACCGGGTGAAGTTCTTTGGCCGTTTGGCCGAGATCGCCGGCGAATACCTGAAGAAGGGGCGGCAGGTGTACATCGAGGGCAGTCTGCGCACCGACAAATACACCGGCAAGGATGGGGTCGAGCGCTACAGCACCGATATCATTGCCAACGAGATGCAGATGCTCGGCGGCACGCCGGGTGGTGAGCGCAGTGCCGAGCGAGGGGCTGAGCGCAGCGGCGGTCGTCCTTCGGGCGGCAATGAGCGCAATGCGGCGGCAAGCGGCTCAGGTGGCTCATCCAGCGCAGCGTTCGATGACAGTAGCTTCCCGGAAGACGATATCCCGTTCTAGACAGTACCCTGCACTGCGGGCGATTGCGCCGTGTGCAGTGGGATGCATCGACCGTGACAAGGAATGACGCATGCAAACGTGGTTGGTAACCGGCGGTGCCGGCTTCATTGGCGGTAATTTTGTGCTCGACGCGGTGGCAGCCGGGGTGCGGGTGATTAATCTCGATGCGCTGACCTATGCCGGCAATCGCGATACTTTGTCCTCGCTGGCAGAAAACCCGGCGCACCGGTTTGTTCACGGTGACATCCGCGATGCCGCGCTGGTGACGGCGCTGCTGGCCGAGCATCGGCCGCAGGCGGTGGTGCATTTTGCTGCCGAGAGCCACGTCGATCGTTCCATCGATGGCCCGGCCGCGTTCATCCAGACCAATGTGGTTGGCACACTCAGCTTGCTGGAATGTGTGCGCGACTACTGGCGCGGACTGGGTGAGCACGCGCGCGCCGCATTTCGTTTCCTGCACGTCTCCACCGACGAGGTGTATGGCTCGCTGGGCGATACCGGCAAGTTCAGCGAAACCACGCCGTACGCGCCGAACTCGCCGTATTCGGCGTCCAAGGCGGCGTCCGATCACCTGGTGCGCGCGTTCCATCACACCTACGGCTTGCCAACGCTGACCACCAATTGCTCGAACAACTACGGGCCGTACCAATTTCCCGAAAAACTCATTCCGCTGATCATCCAGCGGGCACTCGCCGGCGAACCGTTGCCGGTGTATGGCGATGGCCGCAACGTGCGTGACTGGCTGTATGTGAAGGACCATTGTGCGGCGATCCGGCGGGTGCTGGAGGGTGGCCGGGTTGGCGAGACCTACAACATCGGTGGCAATGCCGAACGCGAAAACATCGATGTAGTGCGCACCCTGTGTGCATTGCTCGATACGCGCCAGCCGCGCGCTGATGGTGCGCCACGCGAGCAGCAGGTCACTTACGTCGCTGATCGCCCCGGCCACGACCGTCGTTATGCCATCGACGCCGGCAAAATTGAACGTGAACTAGGCTGGCAACCGGCGGTGAGTTTCGAACAGGGGATGGCCGCTACCGTTGACTGGTATCTGGCCAACGCAGACTGGATCGGGCGCGTGCTCGATGGCAGTTATCGCCTGCAACGGCTCGGCGCGGGCGTGTGAGCCGCACCACTGATGGGAAACCTCATGACGCAACGTAAAGGCATCATCCTCGCCGGCGGCTCCGGCACCCGGCTGTATCCGATCACGCAATCGGTGAGCAAGCAGCTGTTGCCGGTGTACGACAAGCCGATGATCTACTACCCGCTCGGCGTGCTGATGCTGGCCGGTATTCGCGATGTGTTGATCATCAACACCCCGCACGAACAGGCATTGTTCCAGCGTTTGCTGGGTGATGGTTCGCAATGGGGCATGCATATCCAATACGCGGTACAGCCGAGCCCGGACGGGCTGGCGCAGGCGTTCGTGATCGGTCGCGATTTCCTTGCCGGTGGGCCGAGTTGCCTGATCCTTGGCGACAACATTTTCTACGGCCACGGGTTGACGGAAATGCTGCATCGTGCCGATGTCCGTGCGCAGGGTGCCACCGTATTCGGCTATTGGGTACGCGACCCGGAGCGCTACGGCGTAGCCGAGTTTGCCGCCGACGGGCGGGTGGTCGGGCTGGAAGAAAAGCCGATGCAGCCCAAATCCAATTACGCGGTCACCGGCCTGTATTTTTACGACGGCAAAGTGTGCGATTACGCCGCAAGTCTCAAACCATCGCCGCGTGGCGAGCTGGAAATCACCGATCTCAATCGCTGCTATCTCGATGCCGACGACCTGCACCTTGAACCGCTGGGGCGTGGTTTCGCGTGGCTCGATACCGGCACCCACCAATCGTTGCTGGAAGCCTCCACCTTCATTGAAACCATCGAGGCGCGGCAGGGCTTGCGTGTGTGTTGCCCGGAAGAAATCGCCTGGCAGAATCGTTGGATCGATGCCGCGCAACTCGAAGCACTGGCCAAGCCGCTGGCAAAAAATGGTTACGGGCAGTATCTGCTCAGCCTGCTGACCCGTGGTGCCATTCGATGAAGCGCACGCCGAGCGCACTGCCCGAATGCGTGGTGATCGAGCCACGCGTATTTGCTGACGAACGCGGCTGTTTTTTTGAAACCTGGAACCACACGAAATTCAGCGAAGCCGGGCTGGATTTTTCGGTGGCGCAGGCCAACGTGTCGGTGTCGCAGCAAGGCGTGCTGCGCGGCCTGCACTACCAGTGGCCAAACCCGCAGGGCAAACTGGTCAGCGTGCTGGAAGGTGAGGTCTACGATGTCGCGGTCGATATCCGCCGTGGCTCGCCGCGCTTCGGGCAGTGGGCAGCAGTGATCTTGAGCGCTGAAAACCGTCGTCAGTTCTGGATACCGGAAGGCTTTGCGCACGGCTTTGTCACACTAAGCGAGCGCGCCGTGTTCAGTTACTTGTGTACGCGCGAATATGATGCCGCTGCCGATGCCAATATCCGCTGGGATGATGCCAGCCTTGCCATCGACTGGCCGATCCGCAGCCCGTCGCTGTCGCCGAAAGATGCCGCCGCGCCGTTTCTGGCCGAGGTGCCCGCCGCGCGTCTGCCGATGTTTGGCGGCTGAGCTGAAGCCATGAGCATTGTGCTGTTCGGCGCGGATGGGCAACTGGGATACGAATTGCATCGCAGCCTGTCGGCCCTCGATGACGTGCATGCTTGTACGCGTTCAGGCCGATTGCCGGGTGGCTTTATCGGTGAATGCGCTGATTTTTCCGAGCCCGATCAGGCCGCCGCAGTGATTCGTCGCTTGCAGCCGCGCGCGGTGGTCAATGCGGTGGCCTACACCGCCGTGGACAAGGCAGAGGACGAAGTACATCTGGCGCAACGCATCAACGCCGATGCAGTTGCCGAAATTGCCGCTGCCTGTGCGCACACCGGCAGCACGCTGATGCACTATTCCACCGATTACGTGTTCAGTGGCAACAACGCCCGGCCATGGCGCGAAGCTGATGTGACCGCCCCGCTGAGCGTGTACGGGAAAACCAAGCTGGCTGGGGAAGATGCGATCCGTGCCAGTGGCTGCCCGCATCTGATATTTCGTACCGCCTGGGTGTACGCCGCGCGCGGCCAGAACTTTCTGCGCACCATGCTGCGCCTCGCCGCCGAGCGCGAGCAACTGCGCATCGTCAACGACCAGGTTGGCTCGCCGACCAGCGCACGCTGGTTGGCTGATGTCAGCACGCTGGCCCTGCACGCGAGGCCGCAGGGCAGCGGCACCTGGCATGCGGTCGCTGCCGGGCAATGCAGTTGGAGCACATTTGCCGAAGCGATTTTCGTCGATGCGCTGGCGGCCGGGTTGATCGCGCGCGCGCCCGTCGTGACCGGCATCGCCAGCAGCGAGTACCCCACCAAGGCCACGCGGCCCGCCTATTCGGTGCTGGATACCGCCTGCCTGCGCAGCGATTTTTCGCTCACCGTGCCCGATTGGCGCTGCGGCTTGCAGCAGGTGATCGCCGAGCTGGCGGCGCAATAATTTTTCGTTAATATGCTGGGCGAAGATTGACTGCGAGCAGACGAGTATTTGCAGCAACCAGCCCTCCAACACATTTGTCGCCCTGTGGAGCACATCACCATGCGTTATTTGATCATCTTCCTCTTTGCATTGCTGTTGAGCTTTACTGTGGCTGCAGAAAAGCAAATTCCACTCGAAGATTTTCTCAAGGATGATGCCTTTGGCACCATTGAGATTTCACCAAACGGTGACTATCTCGCGGCTACCGTGCCCATGGAGGATCGCACCAGCCTGATCATTTTGCGTTTGTCGGACATGAGCAAAACCGGGCACGTAACGCTGCCCAAGAACACCCATATTGCAGGCTTTGATTGGGTGAACGATGAGCGCATTCTGTTTTCCATTGGCGAAAAGCAGGGCAGCCTGGAACAACCACGCGGCACCGGAGAGCTGTATGGCGTAAACGCCGATGGTAGCGGTCAGGGTGCGGCCTTGATTGGTGCGCGCGCCAAGGCTGCAAAATACGCTACAGCGCAAAAAACCAAGTTCGTCATCGCCAATATCATTCACTTGTTGCCGGACGATCCCAAGTTTGTATTGATTTCGGTTGCTGAGTTCGGAGGTGAGTTCACCTCGGTCGAGCGTCTGAACGTGGAAACGGGACGTCGACTCGCGGTAGCGCGGGCGCCGGTGCGCAATGCACAATTTCTCGCCGACCCCAAGGGCGTCGTCCGCTTCGCACTGGGCGCCGGCTCGGATTTGAAAAGTAAAACCTATTACCGCGATGGCGAAGGTAGGGAATGGCAGTTGATCAACGATGAGGCCGTTACCGGGATCGTCGTCGGCATCATCGGTTTCAATGCCGACGCCACAACGGCGTATCTACAGGTTGAGCAAGAGCAAGGTCCGGATGCCATTGAGGCTTTCGACACAAAATCCGGGCAACGAAAGCTGGTAATGCGTGATGATGTTGTTGACCCGGCCGGTGCGCTGGTGTCCCCTGTGGATGGTGGGGTATGGGGTGTGGTCTTCAATGGCACGACACCGCGGGTAGAGTACATCGATCAGGACAGCCCATTTGCGGCTGCTCACCGTAGCTTGAGTGCGGCTTTACCGGGGCAGATGGTCTTGCCAACCGGCTTCACTCGAGATGGCCGGATTGGGCTTTTCCGCGCCTACAGTGATCGTGTGCCTATGGATTTCTACCTGTTTGATCGCAAAGCGGGCAGCGCACGTTACCTTGCCAGCCGTGTGGGTTGGTTCAAGCCCGAAGAACTCGCAGCGAGCAAGCCCGTGGTGGTGCGTTCGCGTGATGGCCTGAGTTTGCATGGATTGCTGACACTACCCAATGGCAGTGATGGTAAAAAACTGCCGCTGATCGTCAACCCGCACGGCGGGCCGTTTGGCCCCTACGACGCTATGGGTTTTGATCTGGATGCGCAGGTATTGGCTTCGCGCGGCTACGCAGTGCTCAAGGTCAATTTTCGTGGTTCGGGCAACTACGGGAGTGCGTTTCAACGCGCCGGCTACAAGCAGTGGGGTGGCACCATGCAGGATGACTTGACCGACGCTACGCATTGGGCAATCGAGCAGGGGATTGCTGATCCCAAGCGGATTTGCATCTACGGTGCAAGTTATGGCGCATATGCCGCCTTGATGGGTGTCACCAAGGAGCCTGACTTGTATGCTTGCGCTGCGGGTAATGTGGGTGTGTATGACATGCCAACCATGTATGGCAAGGGCGATGTTCAAGCGCGCCGTGCTGGTGAGAACTTCCTGAAGGAAACTTTGGGCGAAGAAAACCTTGAGGCGATATCACCTACGCGTCTGGCAGATCGGATCAAGGTGCCGGTGCTGCTGGCTGCTGGTGCCGAAGACGAGCGTGCGCCGCCGATACATACCGAAATGATGCGCGACGCGCTGGAACGTCTGAACAAGCCGGTTGAAACGGTGATCTACAAGGGTGAAGGCCATGGTTCGTACCTGCTCAAGAACCGGCTGGATGGCTATCAACGGCTGCTCGCCTTTTTTGATCGCAATATTGGTGCGGGCATGAGAACGTCGGCAGCCAGTGCAGACACCGCCGGCAACTAAGCCTGGGAGGTTTGGGTGCGTTGTCGTTACGCACTCCGAGGTGGGGCGTCGTTCGCAATCAGTAGGCGGGGCTTGCCCAGAGGCCACAGGGGCAAACACGGAGTGAACCATTCGGGGCAGGATGATGAGAGTCGTGCATGCAACATTGTTGCTGGTGTTGGCGTTTGTTGTAGCACCAGTACTTGCCAGTTCTCTACGCGTACAGGACATGGTGCAGCGTGATGAATTTGAAATCGCCCGGCTATCGCCGGATGGCGAATACCTTGCGCTGAGTGTGCCGCTGGGAGACAGCACCGCATTGGTGGTGGTTGATCTGCGAACCATGCAACGTATCGGCTCCGCCAACCATGGAAAAAACGTGCATGTTTTGGGGTTCGAGTGGGTCGCGTCGGACCGTGTCGTGTATTGGGTGGGTGAGCGATTTGGTGAATTGCGGGCACCGCAATCCACCGGTGAATTGTTCGCGATGAACGCCGATGGCAAGAAAAAGGAGTTGTTGATCGGCTTTCGCGCAGGCAACGACATCAACCGCGCCAGCAATATCAAACAACGCAAGCCGGAGATGGTATATGCCGCACTGCTTGACCCGATGCCGAGCGAACCGAAGTTCGCCTTGGTCAGTGTCTACAAACTTGATGGCAGCGAGGCCGGCCACAGCCGGGTAGAGCGCTTGAACGTGCTGACCGGGCGTCGAACGACGACAGCATTGGCACCAGTGCCGCGTGCCACCTATCTGGTTGACCACAGCCATGAAGTGCGTTTCGCATCGGGTTCCGCCATCGACAATGTCGATAAGCTCTATTATCGCGATGGCAAGGATGCGCCATGGCGATTGGTGAATGATGAGGCTGTCAGCGGCCGCACGATGCAAGCCATCGCCTTTGCCGCCGACAATGGCAAGGCGTATGTGCTGGCTACCGAAGCATCCGGGCCGGACAGGCTATATCTGTTCGATCCGGCGGATTCGAGCTTCACCAGGGTGCTTGGTGAGCAGAGCAGCGATGTTGCTGAAGTGTTGTTGGATCCTGCGACGCGGGCACCGTTTGGCGTGCATTTTGTCGGCAGTACCGGTGAAGCGTTTTTGCTGAATCCGGATAACGAAACGAGCCGGCTATATGAGGCTTTGCAAAATAGTTTTTCCGGGCAACGGGTCTATCTTGGCGCACGATCCAGCGCCGATACCGGGTTGATTGTGACCGCAAGCGACCGACTCGCTGGCGACATCTTTTTGTTCGACTACAAGGCCAAAAAAGCCCAGTTTGTGCTTGCTCGCAGCCCGTGGGCAGATCCGGATGCTATGCGACCGATGATGCCGATCACATTCGCGGCGCGCGATGGCTTGACCATACCTGGCATGCTTACCCTGCCCGCCGGTGAAGGCAAGGCACTGCCGCTGGTGCTCTATCCGCACGGTGGCCCGATTGGCATCTATGACGATTGGGTGTTCGACCCGGTTGTGCAGTGGTTGGCTTCAAATGGCTATGCGGTGCTGCAGGTAAATTACCGCGGTTCAGGCGGTTATGGCCGTGCATTTGAGCAGGCGGGGTTTCGCGAATGGGGCGGCAAGATGCAGGATGATCTGACCGACGCCACGCAGTGGGCGATTGGCCAAGGCATCGCCGACCCCTCGCGTATCTGCATCTACGGCGCCAGTTATGGTGGTTATGCGGCGCTGATGGGTGCGGCGAAGGAGCCTGGGCTTTATCGCTGTGCAGCGGGGCATGTCGGTGTCTACGACCTGCGCATGATTCAGTCCAACCCCGACGCGGGTGTCTCGGTGCGTACCCATTTCAAGGCGGTTCTGGGCGAGGAAAATCTCGATGCGGTATCGCCCGCGTTACTGGCCGAACGTATCCAGGTGCCGGTGTTGCTCACCGCCGGTCGTGAAGACGTCACCGCACCCGCCAGGCACACCGAGCGCATGCGCGACGCATTGATCAAGGCCGGCAAGGAGGTCGACGCAAAGATTTATCCGGGCGAGGGCCACACTTTTTTTGTCGAGGCCAACCAGATCGATAGCTATAGCCGCCTCCTCGCGTTTCTTGACCGACACATCGGTGCCAACAGACAAGCCAAGGCGGAGCCGACAATCGCTCAGTGAATGCGTCGCATGATGCGGTGCCAGCGAAGTATCGCTGGTGCCGCGATCACTTCACCCCATGCATCATCCGCCGCAGCAACGGTGCCGCGATCAGTGCCAGCACGCCGCAGCCGAGGCCGATCTTGGTCATCAGCCAGAACAGGTCTGCATACTTGGCCGCAGCTTCGGTCAGATCGATCAATTCGCCTTCGGGCACCTCGATCGAAGCGAGTTTGGCGAACTGTTGTGCCAGGACTTCGGAAAACGCCGTAGCCAGAAACCAGGTGCCCATCATCAGGCTGGTCACCCGCGCCACCGAAAGTTGTGTCACCGCTGACAGGCCGACCGGCGACAGGCACATCTCACCGATCTCCAGAATGAAATAGGCCAGCACCAGCCACCACACCGAGGCCATGACGCCGGTGGCGCCAACCTGTTCGGCGGCAAACGCCAGCGGCACGAACGCCAGGCCGGCAAACAGCAGGCCATAGGCGCTCTTGGTCGGCTTGCTGGGGTTGGCGCCGAAGCGATCGAGCCAGCCCCACAGGCCGGTGAATATCGGCGCCAGCAGCACGATGAACATCGCGCCGAGGAAAGTCAGTGAGCCGGCGGTCTGTGGCAGCACCAGCACATCGCGGATCAGCAGCGCCAGCACCAGCACGGCAACGCTGGCGAACAGCGTGCGCGGTGCATGCGATTCACGATGGCGCTCGCCCATGCGTGTGGCCAGGTAGAAAGCGCCCGGCGCCAGCAACAACGAGGCGATCGACCACGGCATCGGGGTGCCCTCGCGTGCCACGAACGACGGGAAAAAATCCTTGGTCATCAAGCGATCGGTAAACGCCACCCACGAGCCGTAGGTCTGCTCGTAAAGGGTAAAAAATATCAGTGCCAGAAAAATCAGTGCCATCAACACCAGCATCTGGTCGCGCTCGACCTTGCTGCATTGCTTGAGGATAAACCACAAAAACCAGATTACTACGGCAGCAAATACCGCCAGCATCAACGCCAATGCCAGTGAAATGTCACCGCCAAGCGCAAAGCGGCCATTGGCCACCGCCCACATCAGCCACGCCACGGCGGGGATGCCGAGCAAGGCGCCAAGATAGATGCCGTTTTCGCGCGACAGGCCAATGCGGGTACGCTCACGCAGCAACGCCGGGTTGCTGGGTTCGGCGTGGCCATGCAGGTATTTCTGGCCCCACAGGAACATGCCAAGGCCAAGCATCATGCCGATGCCGGCGGCACCAAAACCGTAGCGCCAGCCATAAGTTTCGCCAAGGTACCCGCACACCAGCGAGGCAAACAGTGCGCCCAGGTTGATGCCGGCGTAGAACAGGCTGAAGCCCGAATCGCGGCGCGGATCATCCTGCGTGTACAGCCGGCCGACAATCGTGGAGATGTTGGGCTTGAGAAAGCCCACACCCATGATGATCAGCGCCAGCGAGGTGTAGAACACGGTGAGCGCGGCGCCATCGCGCACCACTTCGCCACCCACGGTGCTGGCGGCATGGCCTTCCACCGCCATGCCCAGATGGCCAAGGCACAACAATATCCCGCCGAAAACCACCGCTTTGCGAAACCCCAGATAGCGATCAGCGAGCAGGCCGCCAATCACCGGAATGGCGTAGACCAGGCCGCCATAGGCGCCGATCACGTCGTAACTGGCGTTATCGCTGAACAGGTGATACTTGGTCAAATACAGGAACAACAGCGCCTTCATCCCGTAGAACGAAAAGCGCTCCCACATTTCGGTGAAAAAACAGACGTACACCCCAATCGGGTGACCGAGGAATTCATCAGAACGGGGCAGGGCGGTTTGGACTTGGGACACCGGGGACTCCTGTTTCGCGCGCAATACACAGTTGGCCCGCGAGTATAGCGGCATGACCCGTATCGGGTGGCCAGCGTGCTTTTGTAGGAGCACGCCCAATCCACCCAAGTTAAGGCTCAGTCGCAGGCAACCTGTCAGAGTGATCGTTGGTGCGGATACTCGCGCCGCCGGAGCAATTGTCGAATAGATCAGCACCAAGCCCGACAGGCTGCTAGCCCAGACGAGCGGGCTTAACTTGGGTGGATTGGGAGCACGCCCTGCGCGCGATCCAATATCGCGATCACGGGTCTGCGGTCGGCCACAGAGCCTGCCCCGGACTTGATCCGGGGGTGGCCTCCTACAGAGTTAGCCCATCGTGCTTTTGCGGAGCGCACCCTCCAGCCGCAGCAATGCCGCCTTGGTTTCGATACCGCCGCCGAAACCGGTGAGGCTGCCGTCGGCGCCAATCACCCGATGGCACGGCAGCACGATCGGCAGCGGATTGCGGCCATTGGCACCACCGACTGCGCGCACCGCGTTGGCACTGCCGCACGCCAGCGCCAATTGCTTGTAGCTCCAGGTGTGGCCGAACGGAATCTGGGCCAGCGTCTGCCATACCCGCATCTGGAACGCGGTACCGCGCGGCCGCAATGGCAACGTGAACGCCCTGCGTGTGCCGGCGAAATATTCACGCAATTGCTGGCGTGCCTCGTGCAACACATCGCTGCTGCCGGGCGACCAGTCCGTGCGAGCGACCGGGTGGCGGTTGCTGGGGAACTCGATATGACACAGTGCATCGCCCTCGGCGGCGAGGGTGAGCACGCCCACCGGGGTGTCGAATTGCTCGAAGATCATCATCACGTCCGCTCCTTCGCAAGGTCGTAAGATAATTGCCACAGGTGCACTACCGCGTAAGCGCGCCACGGGCGCCACGCTTGCGAGCGCGCTTCGCAGTCGCGCTCCTTCAGCGTCGTATCGCCACCCAGCGATTGGCGCAGAATCAGATCGCCGGACGGGAACGCATCGGGATGGCCAAGCGCACGCATCGCCACGTAGTGTGCGGTCCACGGGCCGATGCCGGGCAGGGCACACAGGCGCGCGACGAACTCATCGAGACGTTGGCCGGCGGAGAAATCCACCACGCCGTCGGCCACCGCCGCCGCCAACGCGCGCAGGCTGGCGGCACGTGCGCGTGGCAGGCCGATGCCTTCCAGCGGAGCCATGCGCAGCGCTTCGGGTGGTGGAAAAAAGCGGTCAAAGCCGTCGCTTGAAGTGGCACACGGCGTGCCGTACGAGCGCAGCAGCCGAGCGGCGAGCGTGGTGGCGCCGGTCACGCTGATCTGCTGGCCGAGGATCGCGCGCACCGCAATCTCGAAGCCGTCCCAACCGCCGGGCACGCGCAGGCCGGGGCGTTGCGCAATGCCGCGCGCCAGCAGCGGGTCGCTGGCGAATACGCGATGCACCGGAGCCAGATCGGCGTCGAGGTCGAACAGCCGACGCACGCGGCGCACCAGATCGGGTATCGCACGCGGATCGGCACCGTCGATCTGCAGATGCAACTCGGGCTGCTGTGGATCGGCCGTTATCCGCAGCCGCACCGGCGCTTCCGGGGTGCCGGCGAGGCGCTGGTAGCTATCGGCATCGACCCGCTCCAGCCCCGGCATCGCGCGCTTGCCGAGAAAGCCCAGCAGCGCCGCGAAATCGAACGGCGGCCGGTAGCACAGACGCAAGGTCAGGCCGTTGCCCACCGGCTGGCGCCGTGCGCGGCGAATCTGCGTTGGTGCCAGTCCACAACCCTCCTGAAACGCGGCGTTGAAGCGACGCACGCTGTGAAAGCCCGATGCCAGTGCAATCTGGGTTGCCGGCAGATCGGTTTCGCTGAGCAGTTGCTTTGCCAGCAGCAGACGCCGGGTGGTGTGCAGCGCCAACGGCGCCACCCCCATCGTATCCACGAACAATCGTCGCAGTTGCCGAGCGCTGACACCCAGACGCGCCGCCAGAACATCCACCGAACCCTCCTGCAGGGCGCCATCGGCAATCATCGCCAGTGCCCGATCCAGCAACGCCTCGCCCAGACGATGCGCCATCGCCCCTGGCGCCAGTTCCGGGCGGCAACGCAGGCACGGACGGAATCCCGCTGCCGCTGCCGCCGCTGCGCTGGCGAAGTAGCGGATGTTGCGCCGCTTCGGCACCGGTGCCGGGCACACCGGCCGGCAATAGATGCCGGTGCTGGTGACGCCGGTAAAGAACAGACCGTCGAAGCGCGCATCGCGCGCTTCGCGGGCACGGTCGCAGAGCTCCGGCGCGGGTAGCGTGTTGCCATGGCGATTACCAACCGCGTCGCCGCATGCATCATCGCGCGACGTGCCCGCTTCCTGTAGGAGCGCTGTGCGCGCGACCGCAAGTTCCCGTGGCGCCGCGCACGCTTTGCCCACAGAGCCTGCCCCAGACTTGATCTGGGGGTGGGCTCCTACACAGATGGTCACCGCTTTGGTCTTCCTCATGTGCTCAGTGTGCCATCGTCCATCGCGCATGACTGGCCGTTTTCGGACATGGATGCTTGGTGGGCCTCGGCGCCCCGACGCGTGCGCTAACCTATAATCGCGCCATTCCCCGGAGCACATCATGGCCCAGACTTCCCGCCGCGACCCGACCCGCCAGATCCGCGCCCCGCGCGGCACCACGCTGAGTTGCAAGAGCTGGCTGACCGAAGCGGTCTACCGAATGATCCAGAACAACCTGGATCCGGAAGTCGCCGAGAATCCGGTCGAGTTGGTGGTGTACGGCGGCATCGGCCGCGCCGCGCGCGACTGGGCCTGCTTCGATGCCATCCTCGCCAGCCTGCGCGAACTCGAGGACGACCAGACGTTGCTGGTGCAGTCGGGCAAACCGGTCGGTGTGTTCCGCACCCACGCCGACGCACCACGGGTATTGATCGCCAATTCCAATCTGGTGCCGCACTGGGCCACCTGGGAGCACTTCAACGAGCTCGATCAGAAGGGCCTGATGATGTACGGCCAGATGACGGCCGGCTCATGGATCTACATCGGCTCGCAGGGCATCGTGCAGGGCACCTACGAGACGTTCGTCGAGATGGGCCGCCAGCACTACGGCGGCGAGCTGAGCGGTCGTTGGATACTCACCGCCGGCCTCGGTGGCATGGGCGGCGCGCAGCCGCTAGCGGCCAGCCTCGCCGGTGCATGCAGCCTCAACATCGAATGCCAGCAAAGCCGCATCGACATGCGCCTGCGCACCCGATACGTCGATGAGCAGGCCAACAATCTCGATGATGCACTCGCGCGCATTGCGCGCTACACCGCCGCTGGCGAAGCGCGTTCCATCGCCTTGCTCGGCAACGCCGCCGACGTGCTGCCTGAACTGGTGCGGCGCGGCGTGCGCCCGGATGCGGTCACCGATCAGACCTCGGCGCACGACCCGGTGCATGGCTATCTGCCGATCGGATGGAGCATCGAACAATGGCTGGCCGCACAAACCGCCGAGCCCGAGCGCGTGCGCGATGCCGCCAAACAATCCATGCGCGTACACGTTGAGGCGATGCTCGCGTTTCAGCGCATGGGCGTACCCACCTTCGATTACGGCAACAACATCCGGCAGATGGCGTTCGATGTCGGCTGCGCGAATGCCTTTGATTTCCCCGGCTTCGTGCCGGCCTACGTGCGGCCGCTGTTTTGTCGCGGCATCGGCCCGTTTCGCTGGGTCGCGCTCAGCGGCGATCCCGAAGACATCGCCAAAACCGATGCCAAGGTGAAGGAACTGATCCCGGATAACCCGGCGCTGCATCGCTGGCTCGACATGGCCGGCCAGCGCATCGCCGTGCAGGGTCTGCCAGCGCGGATCTGCTGGGTGGGTCTGGGCGATCGCCATCGCCTCGGTCTTGCCTTCAACGCCATGGTGCGCAACGGCGAGCTGAAGGCGCCGATCGTGATCGGTCGCGATCACCTCGATTCCGGTTCCGTCGCCAGCCCCAACCGCGAGACCGAAGCGATGCGCGACGGCTCCGATGCGGTCTCCGATTGGCCCCTGCTCAACGCGCTTTTGAACACCGCCAGCGGCGCCACCTGGGTCAGCTTCCACCACGGCGGCGGCGTCGGCATGGGTTACAGCCAGCATGCCGGCGTAGTGATTGTTTGCGACGGCAGCGAAGCCGCCGATGCCCGCCTTGCCCGCGTGTTGTGGAACGATCCCGGCAGTGGTGTCATGCGCCACGCCGATGCCGGCTACGAGCTCGCCATCGACTGCGCGCGTGAGCAGGGTTTGAATCTGCCGATGGTGTAACCAGGCTTGTCGCAACCCGCACGAGCACCGCGCCGTTGTAGCCCGGGTTAGCGCGCAGCGCGTAACCCGGGACGCGCGATTGCGCACGATGACGTGCCGATTCGGGTAATGCACGACACTCCTCCATGTGCCATGAATCCCGCGGCATAGCGCATGGCTTGCTACAGGTCGGTGGTTGTCACCGCAGCGGCAACGGATAGCTCGCCACGCTGACATTGCCATCGCTATCCACAGCCTGCACGCCAAAGAAGACGTTGTCCTTGGACACGCCCTTGACCCGGTACTCGGTGACGTTGCCGGCCCATTGGCTGGATTGCCAGACCGGGCTGGTAGTGTCGCGCCAGACGATGCGGTAACCGGCGAGGTCCGGCTCGCTGTTGGCATCCCAAACCAGTTGCGTGTCGTTTTCCAGTTGCGCAACCTTGACCCGCACGTTGGCTGGCGCCGCCGGTGCCAGCGCCAGGGTGGCGAGTGCGGCGGCATTCACCCGGGTTACCTGGGCGATGTATTCGGGATCGGTGAATTCAGGCAAATCACCTATCTGCACGCCGTTCTCGGTGCGCAGGTCCTGGTGCTGGTGGCGAAAATCCTCGTTCGGCTCGGTGAAGCGCAGTGCCGCGTAGCCGCGTTCGAGAAACGGGATGTGGTCGCCGCCGCGCAGGTAGCGATCGCGGCGCTGGATGATATTGACGGTGAAGCCCGGCACATAGCGCTCGCCCATCGATTTGACGTGACGGGCGAGCTGGCGCGAGATCGAGTCGCTTTCACCGCCGGTGGCGAGCAGGGTGCGCAGCGGGTCGGTCATTTCCTTCACTGCCGGAATGCCTTCGGCGAACAGGCGCACGTGGCTGTTGTCGATGCGGCCGTCCTCGGCGCGCGAGCTGCCGATGATGTCGTTGCTGAACATGCCGGCGATTTCGAGGTTCTTTTCTTGCGCCTGTTGCGCCCAGTGTGTTGCACCGAACAGGCCCTGCTCCTCGGCGGCGACCGCCATGAACACCAGCGTCGCGTCGAAGCGGTGTTGCGCCATCACGCAGGCCAGTTCCATCACTGCGGCCGTGCCGGAGGCATCGTCGTTGGCGCCGGGTGCAGCAGATGAGGCATCCATCACATCGCTGACGCGCGAATCATAGTGACCACTGACCACGTAAATGCGTTGCGGCGCTTGCGTGCCTTGCAGGGTGGCGACGACGTTGACGATCTCGGTGTCACGGCTCAGACGGCCGCCGGCCGGTTGCACATAACCGTCGAATTGCACATCCAGCTTGCCGGCGCCGCAGCGTTCCAGCTCAGCCTTGATCCAGCGCCGTGCGGCGCCGATGCCGGTGCTTTCGGATTTGGTGTCGGACATCGTGTGACGGGTGTGGAAGCTGACCAGCTTGTGGATAGTGGCATCGATGCGTGCCGGCGAAATGGCCGCGACGATCTGGGTGACTTGCGGCTGGTCGGCGGCAATCCTGGCGTCGATCACCGCATCGGCTGCCTGGGTGCTGTCAGTTGCGAGCATGCCGGCGGCAAGGCCGGTGATTGCGGCGATGGAGCGGAATGTGCGCATGGTGTTTCTCATCATCGTGAGTGGTGGGCCGAGCTTACCGGACGCATTTCATTTGGGCTTGGGCAAAAAGTCCTGCCCATCGACCAATGTGATGTCATCGCGCTGGCGCAGTTGTTCAAGCAGCCAATACTTGTGAGCGGCGCCAAAGGTGATCAGGATGCGCTCACCGTGATGGCGGCGGATCGCGGCATCGATCAGGCGATAGTGCGCGACGTTGATGTTGGTCCAGCCGCCGGGGCCGATCACGTCGTTGAGATAGCTGTCGTAGGGTGTCAGCGTGATTTTGGTCAGGCGATCATATTCATCGGAATGGATTACCCGCGGATCATCCGAATCGAGTACGTGTTGCGTGTCCTGCGCTTCGGCGGCCTTGGTGGCTGCCTGATACGCGGTATTGCGCTGCGCGAACGCCGGGTCGTGTTCGAACACATGGATGCGTGCCTCGCGCAGGTCGCTCATTTCCTGGGTCCATGCCGCGCCCGGTTCCACCGCAAAGCCCATGCGCACTTTCAGCGGCAGCAGTGCATCGGTGTATTCGGGGAAGCGCAGCACGCGGGAGTCTTCGATCACGCCGCGTTCGGCGTAATCGCGCCAGATGCGCGGCCAGCGATCGGGCGCGATTTCGGCAATCACCACGTCCGGGCGGTAGCGCGTGATCGCAGCGCGCACCGCGTCCAGGCTCCAGTTACTGCTGCTGCGATGATCGCCGTGGATCATGCCGAGCACGGCGACTTCGGTGGTGGCGGATGCATCGACGGGGCCCGGCGCCAGCTCGCGCCAGACGCGCGGGATCGCGATGACATCAAGCGTGTGCGAACCCTCGCACGACACCCACAGCGTTTCGCCGGACGGGTGTACCGCCATCACGATCGGAATCTCGCCGGTCGGGATGCGCGCGATCACGCGTTTTTCCGGCAACGCGATCACCGAGACATCGTGGCTGGCGGTGTTGTTGACGAAGGCGAGCCGGCCGTTCGGCGCCAGTACCACCGAGAACGGCGACTCGCCGATGCCGTCGGCCAGCGACCCCACCACGGTCTTCGACGCGGTATTGATGAAGGCAACGCGGTTCTCGCCGCGCACCGCCACTGCGTATTCGCTATCGCCCGGCAGCACCGTGCCGCCGCTGGGTTTGGCGCCGACCGCGACAGTGGCGCGCAGCGTGCCGTTCCACAGGTCGATCACGCTGACCGAGCCGTCGTCATAGTTCGGCACGAAGGCGAGTCGGCCATCGGAAGTGGCAGCCGGCGGAAACGGCCGCGCGCCGGTGGCAAACGAGGCGATTGGCGCGAGGGTGTCGGCGGCAACACGCAGCATGAGGTTGCTGCGTTCAACGGAAGCAAGCAGCGAGCCATCGGGCAGCGGGTCGCTGAACAATGACGTGCCGATGCCGCTGGGCAGCGTCGCCAGCGGCGCCGCCTCGTTCCAGCGGCGATGCTCGATGGCATTGGAACCGAAACGGGTGACCAGAAGATCGTCGGTTGCCAGTGCATGCACGCCCAGCGGGGCATCGGCGACCGCCATCGCACCAGCCGGCGTCAGCGATGCCACATCCACCCGCGCAATGCGGTCATCACCGGCAATCGCCACATAGGCCCAGCGGCCGTCCGGCGAGAACGCGATCTGGTGCGGATTTTTGCCAAGCGTGAGGCGCCGCAGCCGGCGAAAGCCGTTGCCGTCGCCGGGCTTGGCCGGCTGCTCGCGAATCTGCGCCGCGGCAGCGCGCAGGTTGTCGGCAAAGGTGGCCTCGTATTGCGGAAACTGGCGGAAGTCCTTGAATGCATCGAGCGCGGCAGGCAGGGTGTCGCCGATGGCGCTGCCTTGCGCCACGGCGGCGCGGGCGCTGTCGTACACCGCGTACACGTAGTCACGATAACGCGCCAGCCCGGCCTTGTCGCTGAGCTCGAAATGGCCGGGAATCACCCGTTTGATCGGCAGTGCCAGCAACCGGTCCAGGTTGTCGAGCAAACCGGCGACGCGGCCTTCCTTCATGTCCGGGCTGGAGCGATTGAGAAACAGATCACCGGTGACCAGCACCTGCTCGCTTGGCGAGTACACCAGCAGATCGCCGTCGGTATGCGCGATGCCCGGCGCCCACACCTTCACCACGTGGCCGCCGAGGTCGAACTCGCGGCGCTCGTCGATCAGGGTATCGGGCAGCCGGATCGCGCAATCGTGCAATGCGTCGCGTTCGGCCGGAGCGCTGGCATGTTGCACCATGGCGTGGCTGATCGCGGCCAGGTTTTCAGCGAGCGCGCGGCGAGTCGCCGGCGTTGCCGCCAGCGCGATGTCGGGTTCGGCAAGGCAGGCGATGCCCATCGCGTGATCGGGGTGCCAATGGCTCAGCACCACGGTGCGAATAGGCCGGTCGGTGATGGCGCGGGCGCCAGCGAGAAAGCGCTGCGCGATGGCCGGCGTCAATCCGGGATCGACCACCAGCGCTTCGTTGTTGCCGATGAACAGTGCGCCGTTGGCCGAGCGTTCGTCCTGCGCCACGAACGCCCACACTCGCGCGCTGATTTTTTCGAAACCCGGTGGCGGTGGCGGCGCCGCGCTTGACACTGGGGCGAACGCAACCAGCGCGCAAGCGGCAGCACCGAGCAAGCGCTGCAAATACCGGCGAAGCGGCCGGTGCGCTGCAACGACATCGCTGAATGCGGACATGGGTTTGCTCCTTCGTGTGTTGGGCAAAGTGCGTCTGTGCAAAGCCGATGGTAAACGATCATCAATTCATGGCGTGCGTCGCGTTGTGGTTGACGATTGCTGCGGCGCTGGTCAGGCTGGCGGGGCGGTGGCGCCGTTCCGCAGCGCGAAACAACGCTCGATCGACAAGGAGTGAGCTGATATGACATCCACAACACCAGCGGGTTACCGGGTAGCGCGAGCACTGTGCTTGCTGGCACTGCTCACAGTGGGTGTCGAGTTCGCACAGGCGAGTGCGCCGAGTGCCGCCGAGCAGGCGCGCTGGCAACGTCAAGCGCAGGCCGTCACCATCACCCGCGATGACTGGGGCATCGCCCACGTCCACGGCAGCAGCGATGCCGATGCCGTGTTCGGCATGATCTATGCGCAGGCCGAGGACGACTTCAACCGGGTCGAAAACAACTACCTGCTGGCGCTGGGGCGGATGGCCGAGGCCGAGGGCGAATCCGCGATCTGGCTTGATCTGCGGCAGAAATTGTTCATCGACCCGCTCGAACTCAAAAAGCTGTACGCGCAAAGCCCTGATTGGCTGCAAGCGCTGATGAACGCCTGGGCCGATGGCCTCAACTACTACCTTGCCAGCCATCCCGAGGTGCAGCCACGGGTGATTGCCCGGTTCGAGCCGTGGATGGCGCTGTCGTTCACCGAGGGCAGCATCGGTGGCGACATCGAGCGGGTTTCGCTCAGCCAGTTGCAGGCGTTCTACGGCAAGCCCGAAGACAAACCATTGGCGCAGGTGACGATGCAGCCGAGCTGGATCGAGCCGACCGGTTCCAACGGTATTGCCATCGCACCCAAACTCACGGCGGATGGGCATGCGCTGTTGCTGATCAACCCGCATACCTCATTCTTTTTCCGCTCCGAGTTGCAGATGTCCAGCGACGCCGGCCTCGATGCCTACGGCGCAGTGACCTGGGGCCAGTTCTTCGTCTATCAGGGCTTCAACCGGCACACCGGCTGGATGCATACCTCCACCGGTGCCGACGTGGTGGACGAGTTTGCCGAGACCATCGTGCGCAAGGACGGCAAGTTGTTTTATCGCTACGGCGATGCGCTACGTGCGCTGACCACGCGCGCGATCAGCGTACCGTATCGCGGCAAGGACGGCAGCCTTGCGCAGCGCACATTCACTGCCTGGTTCAGCCACCACGGCCCGATCGTGCGCGCCGCCGACGGCAAGTGGATTGCGATCGCACTGATGAATACGCCGATTCCGGCACTCAAGCAAAGTTGGTTGCGCACCAAAACCAGCGATTACGCCAGTTACCTGAAAGTGGCCGAACTCAAGGCCAATTCATCGAACAACACCCTGTTCGCCGACGACAACGGCGAGATCGCCTATCTGCATCCACAGTTCATCCCGAAACGCGATGATCGCTTCGACTACACCCGGCCGGTGGATGGTTCCGACCCCGCCACCGACTGGCAGGGGCTGTTGCCGCTGGATGCCGCACCGCACGTCGTCAACCCGGCCAACGGCTGGGTTTTCAATACCAATAATTGGCCATATTCCGCAGCCGCTGAAAACAGCCCGAAGCCGGCCGACTATCCGCGATACATGGACACATTCGGTGAGAATCCGCGCGGCCTGCACGCTACCCGCGTGCTCAGCGGGCAAACCGATTTCACCCTCGCCGCGCTGATCAGTGCCGCGTTTGACCCGTACCTGCCGGCGTTCGCGCGGCTAATCCCGATTCTGATCGCCGACTACGACGCGCTGCCTCCGACCGACCCGCTGCGTGCGCAACTCGCTGGCCCGATTGCGTTGCTGCGGCCGTGGGATTTCCGCTGGGGCATCGCCTCGATGCCAACCACGCTGGCGGTGTTCTGGGGCGACACCCTGTGGGATCAGACCAGCAAGGCCGCAACCCGCAACGGCGTGTCGATCTACGACGCGATGGCCGCCGATGCAGGCACGCCGGCACGGCTCAACGCGTTGCTGCAAGCGTCGCAGCGGCTGCAAGACGACTTCGGCAGTTGGGGTGTGCCATGGGGCGAAGTGAATCGCTTCCAGCGCATCAACGGCGAGCTGCAGCAACCATTTGACGACAGCAAGCCGAGCATCCCAGTGCCGTTTACCTCCGCGCGCTGGGGTTCGCTGGCCTCGTTTGGCGCCCATCGTTGGCCTGGCACCAAACGCTATTACGGCACCAGCGGCAACAGCTTTGTCGCGGTGGTCGAGTTCGGGCCAAAGGTTCACGCACGTGCGATCACTGCCGGTGGTGAAAGCGGGCACCCGGACTCGCCACACTTCAACGATCAGGCCGAGCGCTACACCACCGGCAACCTGCGCGAAGTGTACTTCTGGCCCGAGCAGCGCGAAGGCCATATCGAGCGGGTGTATCACCCGGGGCAATAAAGGCAGGCCCGTTTGCAT
Organism: Lysobacteraceae bacterium; assembly: GCA_030681035.1. Classification (GTDB taxonomy): domain Bacteria; phylum Pseudomonadota; class Gammaproteobacteria; order Xanthomonadales; family Xanthomonadaceae. Next base: position 25,527 of record JAUXUI010000124.1, read on the forward strand.
TTATGGCGTATTTGCTATAGCATTTACGGCATGAATCACGACCAAGCCGCCCGCCTAATCGCCCTGTTGCGCAGCCAGCTCAATTTGAGCCAGGAGCAGCTCGCTGCCCGCCTCAACGTGGCCTACGCCACCATCAACCGCTGGGAGTTGGGCAAGTCCAAACCGCAGAAAGCCCAGCAGGAAGCCATCCTGCAACTGATGGAAGAAGCCGGCCTGGTGCCGGATAACATCGGCGACGCACCGCCACCGCCGAGCGAAGTCAAACCCGAACGCCGCCGTCGCGGTATGGCGCACAGCCAGGTGCTGGGCACCAAGCCAATGGAACAGATGCTGTGGGACGCCGCCTGCCAGATACGCGGCGAGAAGGACGCGCCCAAGTTCAAGGACTACCTGCTGCCGCTGTTGTTCATCAAGCGCCTGTCAGACGTGTTCGATGACGAAGTGCAGCGCCTGGCCGAAACCTACGGAGAGCGCGACACCGCACTCAAGGTGCTCGATGCCGACCCGAGCCTGGTGCGCTTCTACCTGCCGCCACAAACCCGCTGGCCGGTGATCAGCGGTCGCGAGACCTTCGCCTGGCCGCCCAGGGAAGCACCCAAGACGCTGGGCGAACAGCTCACCACCAGCGTGCGCCTGCTGGTCAAGGCCAACCCCGATCTGGCCGGCGTGATCGACACGGTGGATTTCAACGAAACCCGCAATGGCGAGCGCGAGATGTCCGACAAGGCACTCAAGGGCATCGTCGAAACCTTCAGCGATCCGCGCTACCGGCTCGGCCTGCACGACGTGGAGCCGGATTTCCTCGGCCGCTGCTACGAATACCTGCTGCGCAAGTTCGCCGAAGGCCAGGGCCAGAGCGCCGGCGAGTTCTTCACCCCGCGCGAAGTCGGCTTTCTGATGGCCGAGATCCTGCGCCCGCGCTCCGGTGAGCAGGCCTACGACTATGCCTGCGGCAGCTTCGGCCTGCTGATCAAGCTGCAGCTGGTCTGCCGCCGGCTCGACCCGCTCAGCAAGATCCCGCTCAAGCTCTATGGACAGGAACTCACCGGCTCCAGCTACGCCATCGCCTGCATGAACCGCATCATCCACGACATGCAGGGTGAGGTGCTGCGCGGCGACTCCATGCGCAACCCCAAGTACCGCGACGGCAATGCGCTGAAGCGCTTCGACCTGATCATCGCCAACCCGATGTGGAACCAGAGCTTCGACCCAGCCATCTACGAGAACGATCCGTTCAACCGCTTCGAGGAAACCGGCGGCGTCACCACCGGCAAGGCCGACTGGGCCTGGCTGCAGCACACCGTGGCCAGCCTCAGCGACTCAGGCCGCGCCGCCGTGGTGCTGGATACCGGCGCGGTAACGCGCGGTTCCGGCAGCAAGAACGAGGACAAGGAGCGCAACATCCGCCGCTGGTTCGTCGAACACGACCTGATCGACGGCGTAATCCTGCTGCCCGACAACCTGTTCTACAACACCACCGCCGCCGGCATCATCGTGGTGCTGCGCAAGCACAAGCCGAAGGATCGCAAGGGCAGGATCGTGCTGGTCAACGCCAGCCGCGAATTCAAGAAGGGCAACCCGAAGAACCACCTCACCGACGACGCCGTCGGCCGTATCGCCAGCGCGTATCTGAAGGGCGAGCCGCTGGACGGCCTAGTCGCGGTGATCGACAAGGCCATGGCCGAAGAGAACGACTACAACCTGTCGCCCTCGCGCTATCTGGCCAATGGCGATGCGAAGGTAATGCGCGCGATTCCCGAGATCGTGGCGGAGCTGGCGGCGTTGAAGAAGGATGAGGCCAAGCTCGACCAGGAGCTGGCGAAGGTGCTGGCACAGCTATGAGCAAGTCGAAACAGCGCGCACCCGCCGTTCCGCTTGAACCCCTCTCCCGCCGGGGTGAGGAGCCCGGTCCGCATGCACCCCTCTCCCCCCGGGAGAGGGGTAGGGGTGAGGGTACGGCCGAAGCGAGGCACCTCACCAGGCCCGAACCCTCATCCGGCCCTTCGGGCCACCTTCTCCCGGTGGGAGAAGGGAATCTCAACGCGCGTCATTCCTGCGGAAGCGGGACTCCAGTGTCTTCGCCATCAATACGGCCCGGCGCCGACAATGGATGGAACACATGCCATCTGGGCGATCCAGCAATCGCTCAACTCCTAATGGGCCAATCTCCGCCATCAAGCACGTACAACAACGAGAAGATTGGCCTTCCGTTCTTCCAAGGCAAAGCGGATTTCGGATACATCAGCCCCAAGCCACGCGTGTGGTGCTCAGCACCTTCGCGCAGCGGGAAACAGGGCGACATCCTGATGTCGGTTCGTGCCCCAGTGGGCGATGTCAACCTTGCAAGCGAAAAGTGCGCGCTCGGCCGTGGAGTGGCTGCCATTCGGCCCTCTGAAGGAACGAATGGAATGTTTTTGTTCTACTCACTTCAGTTCAATAAGCCACGGCTAGTTGCCGCCAGCAGTGGTGCGATTTTCGAAAGTATCAACAAAAACACGTTACATGAACTCGAGCTTCAGCTTCCCCCCAAACCCGAACAACAAAAAATCGCCGCCGTGCTGTGGAAGGTGCAGCGCGCCATCGCCACCCAGTATCGCCTGATCGCCGCCACCCGCGACCTCAAACAATCGGCCATGCAGCACCTCTTCACCCACGGCCTGCTCGGCGAACCGCTGAAGGACACGGGGATCGGGCCGATGCCGGAAAGCTGGAAGGTTGCTGCCTTGGGCGACTTCGGTCGCATCGGCAACGGCTCGACACCGAAAAAGACGACACCGGAATACTGGCGCAATCCAACCACGCCCTGGCTGACCAGCGCGAAAGTGCATGACGGCATCATCCGTTCGGCCGATCAATTTGTCAGCGATACCGCCGTCAAGAAATGCCACTTACCCATCGTGCCTGCCGGCAGTCTGTTGATCGCCATCACTGGGCAAGGGAAAACCCTCGGCAACTCCGCGCTTGTCGAGTTCGATACCACGATCAATCAGCATCTCGCCTATGTGCGCTTTGATCGCAAGGGCGTAATTCCAGGCTACGTCTATCAGTACATGCGCAGCCGATACGAAGAACTTCAAGGCATCGGGCGCGCTGGTGGAAGCACCAAGGCTGCTCTGACATGTGCATTCTTGCGTGGCTATCCGGTGCCGCTTCCCCCACCAGGCGAACAACGCGACATCGCCGCCGCCCTCGCCACCCTCGACCGCAAGCTCGCCCACCACCAACGCAAGCGCGCCGCCCTCAACGACCTGTTCCAGACCACCCTGCACCAGCTGATGACCGCGCAGATCCGCGTGGCCGATCTGGACATCGACACCTCGGCGGTGGTGGAGTGAATACGCCGGTCGCCGATGCTGCGGTGGCAACCGGTTCGCGTTTCATCGCGTTTTTCGACGAGTGCGGCGATCACTCGCTCAGCAAGATCGACGCGGACTTTCCGCTGTTCGTGTTGTCCACCGTCATCGTCGAGCGCGCGGCGTACATCGAATGCATCGTACCCGCCATCACCGCGTTCAAGCTGAAATATTGGCCCCACGAAGGCATCAATCTGCACAGTCGCGAGATCCGCAAGGCGCTCGGGCCGTTCGCCTTTTTGCAGGTGCCCGATGTGCGCGCAGCGTTCTACGGCGATATCGCCACGCTGATGCGCGACCTGCCCTATACGCTGTTCATCACCGCGATCCGCAAGCGGCCTTACCTTGCCCGCTATGGCGGACAGGCGCGCAATCCCTACGACGTAGCCTTGAACTATTCGTTCGAGCGCATCCTGCACTTTCTGGAGCAATCGGGGGAAACCTGCCTGCCGGTGATTGCCGAAGCGCGCGGTGCCCAGGAAGACGCTTCGCTGGAAGCGGCGTTCTATCGTCTGATGACCCAGGGCACCTGGTACAACACCGCCGCGCGCTTTCGACGCCTGCAATGCCCGATCAGCTTTCGCCGCAAGCAAGACAACATTGCCGGCATCCAGGTAGCCGACCTGTGCGCGCATCCATCGGCACGGTATGTGCTCAACCCGGCGCAGGCAAACCAGGCGTACGACTGCGTCAAGCCGCACCTGTACCGGTGCGGCAACGTTACCGGCTGGAAGGTATTCCCAAATGAAAACGGGTGACTCCAGTTTCCCAGAGATCACCCGTCGACCGAGAGTTCCCAGTCCGAGCACAAGTATCCCGCAAAATCGGCGGCCCGACAACCGGCATGCAGGAGTCGAGCGATGAAGAATGAACTGATCACCCACCTGCACAGGAACTTCGAGAGCTGCGCCCACGAACACGATGGGATGGGGTACTGGAACGCCCGCGACCTGGGCTACACCGACTGGCGCAATCTCCTGAAGATCGTCGACAAGGCCATGGAGGCCTGTGCCAACGCCGGCCAGCGGCCCGCCGATCATTTCGTTGACGTCAACAAAATGATCGCTGACAAGTCGCGGAGGACTCGACGCTGATGCCGCGCTGCTTGTACATATTTCTGGACGAAGCCGGAGATTTCGCGTTCTCTGAAAAGGGGACGCGCTACTTCATCGTCGGCAGCATCACCGCTGAACGCCCGTTTCCCGTCTATCCCAAACTGACGGAACTGAAGTACGACCTGGCGGAACAAGGCACCGATCTGGATTACTTCCACGCCTCCGAGAACGCCCAGGCTGTCCGGGATCAAGTGTTCGCCATCATCCAGCAACACCTGGACGGTATCCGCATCGACACGACCGTCGTCGAAAAGCGCAAGACTGGACCAGCGCTACAGGTGCCGGAGAAGTTCTACCCGCGGATGCTTGGCTATCACCTGGCGTTCATCCTGCGTCAATACCAACTGGCGGATTTCACCAGTGTGATCGTCTACACCGATCAGATTCCCATCCAGCGTAACCGCGAAGCGGTCAAGAAGGCCGTGAAGCAAACCCTGGCGAACGCGTTGCCTCACGGCCTCACTTTCCAAGTGTTGCACCACGATTCGAAGTCGAACTTCCAGTTGCAGGTCGCGGACTACTGCACGTGGGCCGTCTATCGCAAGTGGGCGCGCAATGACGAGCGATCCTATCGACTGATTGCGCCGGCAATCCGCAGTGAATTCGATATCTTCCGAACCGGGACGTGGCTGTACTACTGACATGCGGGGAATGCAAAAAAATGACCACCCCGGCTACTCCTTTCGGAGAGAACCCAATGGGTTCTTGTCACCGGGGTGGAACCTTTTCCTTGAATTCTTGAGTCAGGCTGGGCGAACCATATCGAGCTGCAAGCAGCACCCGACTGAGCTAGATGGTGACAGCTTGGCCTGCTGATTTCAATAGTTTAGACAAAGTGTGCCGACCAAGTGGTCAGTAGAGCCGACAATCGGCTGGACAGACGCACAACCAATTGATGTGCAAGGCAAGATATGACAGAGCCCAAGCCCCAGAAACCACATGCACCGAGGCTGGCCATCGAAGCCACCACCGTGCAATTCCCGCTGGTCGAGCACGCCGCTGCGGCCGGCTGGCAGCGGGTAAGCGAAGCCGAGGCTCTGCGCAAGCGCCGCGGCGAGGGTGGCCTGTTTTTCTACGACGAGCTGGAAGCGGCGCTGCTGCGCCTCAACCCCGGTGTGGTGACCCCGGCCGATGTGCCCGGCATTGTGCAGCGGCTGGAGAGCCTGCCCAACACCATCGCCGGCAACCGCGAGGTGCTGGAGTGGCTGCGCGGCAAGCAGACGATCTACGTCGACAGCGAGAAACGCCATCGCAACGTGCGCCTGCTGGATTTCGAGAATAAGGCAGGCTGCAATACCTTTCAAGTGAGCTGGGAGTGGGCGTATCGCAATGGCACGCGCAAGGGCAACCGCGCCGACGTGGTGTTCCTGATCAATGGCGTGCCGGTAGCAATTGTCGAGAACAAGAACCCCAAATCGAAAGACGCGATGAGCAAGGCACTCGTCCAGTTGCGTCGCTACGAGCTGGAAACGCCGGAGCTGCTCACCGCGCCGCAGGTATTCAACATCACCCACCTGATCGAGTACTTCTACGGTGTCACCTGGAATACCCAGCGCAAGTTCGTCTTCAACTGGAAAGAGGAGAAACCTGGGACTTACGAAGATCGGGTCAAGCACTTCTTCGACCACGCCCGCTTTCTGCGCATGCTGCGCGACTGGATACTGTTTTTCGAACAGGACGACGAACTGCGAAAGACCATCCTGCGCCAGCACCAGACCCGCGCGGCAATCAAGGTGGCCGAACGCTGTGCCGACCCAGCGAAAAGCAGCGGGCTGGTCTGGCATACCCAGGGCTCGGGCAAGACCTTCACCATGGTCACGGCGGCGCGGTTGATGCTGGAGAGCCCACAGCGCTTTGCCGGCGCCACCGTGCTACTGGTGGTGGATCGCAACGAGCTGGAAGGCCAGCTTTCGGGCTGGGTAGACGCCCTGCTGGGCGACTTCCAGGGCAGCGGCATCGCAGTGGAGATCGCCAACAGCAAGCGCGGGCTGAAGTCGCTGCTGAAGCAGGAATTCAGCGGCCTGATCGTCACCATGATTCACAAGTTCGACAAGCTGGATGCAAACCTGTCCATCCGCAGCAACGTGTATGTGCTGATAGACGAGGCGCACCGCTCCACCGGCGGCGACCTGGGCAACTACCTGATGGGCGCGTTGCCCAATGCGACGCTGATCGGTTTCACCGGCACGCCGGTGGACAAGACCGCTTACGGCAAGGGCACGTTCAAGACCTTCGGCCACGAGGACGAGTCCGGCTATCTCGACAAGTACTCGATCGCCGAATCGATCGCCGACGGTACCACGGTGCGGCTGCGCCATACGCTCGCGCCGGCGCTGGTATTGCTCCCGGTCGAAAAGCTGGAGAAGGAGTTTTATGCGCTGGCCGAGAGCGAAGGCATCAGCGATGTCGAGGATCTGAACCGCATCCTCGATCGCGCAGTAAACCTGCGCGCATTTCTGAAATCGGACGAACGCATTGATGCCGTCGCTCAATTCGTCGCCCAGCACTTCCGCGAAAACGTGGAGCCGCTGGGCTACAAGGCGTTTCTGGTGGGCGTGGATCGCGAGGCTTGCGCACTGTACAAGCAGGCGCTGGACAAGTACCTGCCCAAGGATTATTCGGTGCCCGTGTACACGCAGAGCGCGGCGGACGTGATCGACTATCCATTGGTAGCCAAACACCAGATCGACACCACAACCGAAAAGCGTGTGCGCAAGCTGTTCCGCAAGCCCGACCAGCAGCCAAAGATACTCATCGTCACCGACAAGCTGCTGACCGGCTATGACGCGCCAATCCTGTATGCGATGTACTTGGACAAGCCGATGCGCGACCATGTGTTGCTGCAGGCGATCTCGCGAGTCAACCGGCCCTACGAAGATGCGGAAGGCCGGCAGAAGCCGGGCGGCCTGATTGTCGATTTCATCGGCATGCTGCGCGACCTTAACAAGGCGCTGGCGTTCGACTCACAGGACGTATCCGGCGTGATCGAGGATCTGGATCTGCTGTTGCTGGAGTTTCGGCGGCTGCTGGCGGAAGCGCAAGCGCATTACCTCGCACCGCTTGCGGGTGGCAAGGACAAGCAGCTCGAAACCCTGCTTTACGACGTATTCCTCGCACCGGAAGCGCGCCAGGAATTCATCGACAGCTACCGCCAGATCGAAAGCCTGTACGAGATACTGTCGCCATCGCCGGAATTGCGCGAACACATCGACACGTTTCGCCAACTCGCTGATCTGTACCTGATGCTGCGCAACGCCTATGCCAGCCCCACTCGCTTCTACGAAGATGTGGCGCGTAAGACCGAGCAGATGGTGCGCGAGATGGCCGGCACCTATGCCCCCGTCGCCACCGGCAAGGTGGTGGAGTTCGACCTGAAGACCCTGCAAGCGCTGCGTACGAAAGGTGATGACAACGCCACCGTGATCAACCTCGTGCGCGCGATTGAGACCGAAGCCGAGGAACGCGCCGAGCAAGAGCCGGTGCTGATCGATATTGCCCAACGCGCCGCGGCCATCCTCGACGCGTTGGAGCAGCGCACGATCCACACGCAACAGGCGATCGAACAGCTGTCATTGCTGGTGGGCGAGCGCGAACAGGCCGATGCCGAACGCACAAAACTTGGCCTTGAGCCGGCAACGTTCGCGGTCTATTGGCACCTTCAGGGTGATGGCGTCAAGGATGCCTTGCCGGTGGCACACGAGATTGTGGCCGCAGCGGCCAAGTATCCCAATCACGCCGACAACGACGACGAGCGGCGACAGCTCAAGTCGGAAATCTATCGCAGCCTGGTGACCCGTGACACCGATGGCGTGCAGATGGTGCGCCTCGGCGATGCGATCCTGCGCCTGTTGCGCCGCTGAGGTGCCAGCGATGCCAGCCGACACCTTGCGCCAGCGCATTGCGCATTGGGCCATCGCCCTGAAAGTCAGGCCCACCCAAGTGCGCATCCAGCGCATGACCCGCAAATGGGCGTCCTGTTCTTCGGCAGGTCGCGTCACCTTCAGCGATGAGCTGCAACGGCAATCGGCTTCATTTCAGGACTACGTGATTGTCCACGAGTTGTTGCACCTGCGCATCCGCAATCACGGCAAGCTGTTTGCCGCCACGCTGAGAGCGCATCTTCCCGGCAATCCGTGGATCGAGCGGGCGTAGCGATTCAAACGGGTGGCATCTACCTGAAGAAACCCGGCTTCGGCACAGCACACGCTGTCATCGGCTGCGGTGAGACAAGCAGCACCAGGCCAGTCAGGAGCAGGTGGGCTTCGTTCAAAATCGGGGATGTCGATAACGAAGACGGCACTGACACGATTGAACATGGCTTTATCAGCTACGCGCCAGCTGAGTCTGTTGACGGCTTGTGCCGGCGGGTTGATGATGCTGACATTTTTCGTCTCGTCGCGGGCTCGATGCAGACGCGACTTCGCCGGTATCCAACGCAATCAAGACAGGGTTCGCATCATGCGATATCAGGGAAAGATCGTCGACTGGAATGACGCGCGTGGTTTCGGCTTTGTGGTACCCAATGGCGGTGGCGAAAAAGTCTTTGTTCACATCAGTTCGTTGCAGCAAGCGCCGCAGCGCCCGCGCGCCAATGATGCAGTGATCTATGAAGTGAAGAGCGATGCGCAAGGTCGCGTACAGGCAACCAACGTCAAGTTGCTGGTGACAGCGCCCTCGGGTCGTGCCGCCGACGTGCGTGTCACCTGGTCGCGCGGGCACGCTCGACGTGCATCTCACCGTAGTTCCGGGTTGGGTGCGCTTTGGCGGGGTGCCTTGTTCGTGACCTTGGTTGCCACTGCGATAACGCTGTGGCGCAACGCTGATCTGACATCAACCTTCGTGAATAAGGCAGCCTCAAAGCCAGCCGCATCGCTCATTCTGTCGCCCTCACAATCGCAATACAGTTGTCAGGGCAAGACACGGTGCCCGCAGATGAGTTCGTGCGCGGAAGCGACGTTCTATCTGCGGCATTGCCCCGGCACGCAAATGGACGGCGATGGAGATGGTATCCCGTGCGAAGACCAACTGTGCGGCCATTGACGCGACTTGGTGGTGGCCTGGCTTCGAGTCTTTACGCCGCAAATGGCCGTTTTAACTATTCATAGGGAATATCCTTGAAGCTCGTTCGATCCACGCAGGAGAAGTCTCATGATCGGTTACGTCACTCTTGGTACCAACGACCTGCCGCGTGCGGCCAGATTTTACGATGCACTACTGGCTGAACTGGGCGGCAAGCGATTCATGGAAGACGAGCGTTTCATCGCCTGGAGCGCAGGTGAGCATGCTGCCGGCATAGGTCTTACCAAACCGTTTGACGGCAAGCCTGCGACGGTGGGCAACGGCGTGATGGTGGCGTTGGCAGTGGACAGCCGGGACAAGGTGGATCGCGTCCATAAACGTGCGCTGGAACTTGGCGGTACCGACGAGGGCCCAGCTGGCCCTCGCGGTGAAGGTTTCTATGCCGGTTATTTCCGCGACCCGGATGGCAACAAGCTCAATGTGTTCTGCATGGGCTGAGCGGGTGCTGCTGCCCGCAGCGGGCTGCTCACCGTTCAGTCGCGTTCGAATTGGGCGATTTCATCGAGCACAGCTTGCGCCTTGCGCAGGCTGGCGCCAGTCAGGCTGTCGTCGAGCCACTTGGCCAACTGCGGGCGGTTCGGATGGCGTGACCAGCGGTGGAAAGCCCAAGTTGCGAGCAGGCCGAGGACACCGACGCCGAGATTGACCCACACTACAGCGGGTGCATTGCGATAGAAATCGGCGCCAAACAATGCCATGAACACCAACATCGCGCACGGCACCCACAGCAGCCACCACGGCAGCCCGACGCACATGCCGCCGATCACGTATTGCCGACGCACGCTGGCGAGCTGCTTTTGCAAGCCCAACACCGGTGTCGAATAGTCGATTCGATTTATCCGGCCCAACATCACGCCGCCAAAGATGATCACCGCGATGCCGTACAAATGCATCACCAGACCTGCCACCAGCAAGTGAGTCTGGTGCAAGTGCTGACTCCACACTGATACCGCCAGCAATACCAGCAGCACCCCGAACAACATTTGCAGAACATGCCCCCACACCAGCGGACGGAGGTGGCGGCGCAGTGCGTCCAGCTTGCGTTCGCGAAAGACATGCAGTTGCAGCGTGTGCTGTTGGCCGAGGCGGTGATCGAGGGATTGCCAGGCGTGTTTGAGGTCGTCGAGTTCCATGATCGATTCCATGTTGAGTATGTCCTGTGGATGGGCTCAGGAAAGGTCGTTGCGGATGCGCTGCTTGAGGCGGTTGATTTTGGTGGCGACGTTGGTTTCGGAAAGTCCCAGGATGTCGCCGATTTCGCGGTAACTGTGTTCGTCCAGATACAGCAGCAGTAACGCCCGATTGAGCACGTCGAGCCGTGCGATCACACGTTGCAGGGCGCGAATTTGGTCGTCTGTTTCGGCATCCATCTCTCGCTCATCCGCCACGTCGTGCAAGGCCGCGTCGAATGCAACGATGTGGTGATCATGTTGGCTGTGACTGCGCACATATGAAATCGCCACGTTGAGCGCAATGCGGTACATCCAGGTGGAGAATCGGCGTTGCGGGTCGTAGCTGGGGAACGCGCGCCACAGTTGCATCGCGATGTCCTGCGCCAGTTCGTCCCGATCGTCAGGGTGCCATGCATAACTGTTGGCGACCTTGAAGACAATCTTGCGATGACGTTCGAGCTGGTGTGCAAAATCGCTGCGAGGCGCTTCGGCAGTCATGGTAGGGGTCAGGTCCATGCGAGTAATGGTTGGTGGTGTTGATGACATGATTCGCCCCAACGGGCGATTCGTCACGCCGCAACGTCGATCAAGTATGCGTCGACGCTGCAAACACCAGTCGGTTAGTGGCCAGCCATTGGCGAAATGCCGACGCGGGCCTATGCTGTTGGTTTCCCAACCCACACTCAGGAGCAGAAGATGATCGGTTACGTCACCCTTGGCACCAACGATTTACCCCGCGCCGCCGCCTTTTACGATGCCCTGCTCGCAGAATTTGGCAGCAAGCGGATCATGGAGTTCGAGCGCGGCATCCTTTGGGGTAGCGGCCCCAATGCCGCGAGCCTTGGTGTGCTCAAGCCCTTCGACGGGCAGCCAGCGACCCCGGGCAACGGGCCGATGGTGGCGCTGGCTGCGGACAGCCGTGAGAAGGTCGATCGGGTGTACAAGCGCGCGTTGGAGCTGGGTGCCACCGATGAAGGTCCAGCCGGACCACGCGGCGACAGCTTTTATGCCGGCTATTTTCGCGATCTGGATGGCAACAAGCTGGCTGTTTTCATCATGGGTTGAGGGCCGTCGTTTGCGGTCGATGGGTTTTGCTGCGCTCTACCCATCCTGCGGGTGTCCTGCGAAACCCAACAACCCGCACCCGTAGAAGGATGGGTAGAGCGATATCGTTTGCGACAACGCTGGGGCAGCCACACGGCATCGCGGCTTGCTCAGCCTGCCTGCCGGCAGGTCGCCCACAGGGTGGGCTCCTACAAAAAGCAACGACACATTTCTGTAGGAGCCCACCCTGTGGGCGACCAGCGCGTTAATGGATGCGAACACTCGCGACGGCCTGCGCAGTGCGGCGCTGTTGTCGAAAAATCTTGCGGCTGTCGCCTGACAAGATAAGCTCCAAACCGAATGAAGCACTACACTGGCTGACGGAACCTGAGCCTGCCCGCGTGGTCGAACGATGCCGCTTGATCCACTTCATGCGACGCTGACGCGCCTTCGCGCATCATGATCATCAGCCCCAAGCCGCGCCGTGCGCGCTACGCCAGTGACAGCCACTCATTGAAGAGAGCAAGTAACCGTGCCCATTACCATCCATTCTGCAGCGCTTGCGCATCGTCTACCCCAGCTGTTGCTGATTGTCGCCGTACTGGCGCTGGCGGCGTGTCATGGCGGTGATGATGACGGCACAAGCAAGGCCAGCGCACCGGTACAAATCATCAGCATGCAATTGGAGCGCAAACCTTGGCGTGATGGCATCGAGGCGCTGGGCACCGCGCGCGCCAATGAATCGGTGGTGATTGCGGCCAAGGTCAACGAGACGGTCAAGCGAGTCAACTTCGACAGCGGTGATTATGTTGAAGCCGGCGCAGTGCTGGTCGATTTGTCGGGCCGGGTTGAGTTGGCCGAGCTGGAGGAGGCGCGTGCGCAGTTTCGCGAGGCGCAGCAACAACTCGAGCGCAACCAGCAACTGGCGGCACGGCAACTGATTCCGGCCAGCCAGATCGACACCCAGCGCGCCGCCCGCGACGCGACCAGAGCGCGCATGGATGCTATTCGCGCGCGGCTGGCCGATCGCGTTATCACCGCGCCGTTCGACGGTGTGCTGGGGCTGCGCCAAGTCAGCCCCGGTACCTTGCTGCGCCCCGGAGACCCGATCACCACGCTCGATGATGTGTCGCTGATCAAACTCGATTTCACCGTGCCCGAGTCGTTTATCGCCGTACTCAAGGAAGGCTTGCAGGTGCAGGCGCGCAGCGCCGCCTGGCCGGACAAGGATTTCGTCGGTGTGGTGCGCAGCGTCGATTCGCGGGTTGATCCGGTGACCCGTGCAGTCACTGTGCGCGCCGAAATCCCGAATATCGAGCGCAAATTGCGCCCCGGCATGCTGATGACGGTGTTGGTGCAGCAGGAGCCGCGACAGGCACTGGTGTTGCCTGAACTGGCGTTGATCCAGATCGGCCGCCAGGCGTTTGTGTTCCGGGTGCGCGATGACAACACCGTGGAACAGGTGCCAGTGAACATTGGCGCACGCCGACGCGGCGATGTGGAAATCAGCAATGGCCTGTCGATTGGTGATCGTGTAGTGGTCGAGGGCACCGTGAAGCTACGTCCCGGCGCCAGTGTGGTGGAACATGCCCCGGCGCCGGCAACACCAGCCCTGCCTGCGGCCGCCGACAGCCAGAGGGGTTGAGCGATGCACCTGTCCGATATCACCATTCGTCGCCCGGTGCTGGCTACCGTGATGAGCCTGTTGCTGGTGGTGTTGGGCGCATTGTCGTACACCAAGCTGGCGCTGCGTGAGTTGCCCGATATCGACCCGCCGGTGGTGTCGGTGGAGACCAATTATCCGGGCGCGTCAGCGGCAGTAGTGGAAACCCGAATCACCCAGATTCTGGAAGATGCGGTCAGCGGCATCGAAGGCGTGGATACCCTGCAATCGTCCAGCCGCAACGGCCGCGCGGCGATCACCATCGAGTTCAAGCTCAGCCGCGATATCGAAAGCGCCGCCAACGACGTGCGCGACGCGATCAGCCGGGTCGTGGATCGCCTGCCCGAAGAGGCCGACCCGCCTGAGGTTGCCAAAGTATCGGCCGATGCCGACGTGATCCTGTGGCTCAACCTCAACTCGGATCGGCTTGATCCGCTGTCGTTGAATGATTACGCCGAACGCTACATCGTGGATCGCTTGTCGGCCATCGAAGGCGTGGCGCGGGTGCGTATCGGCGGCGAGCAACGCTACGCCATGCGCATCTGGCTTGATCGCAAGGCGCTCGCTGCACGCAATCTGACAGTGTCCGATGTCGAGGCTGCATTGCGCCGCGAGAATGTCGAATTGCCGGCGGGCCGCTTGGAGTCGGCGACCCGCGATTTCACCCTGCGTATCGAGCGTGGTTACGCCGATGCCGAGCAATTCCGGCGTATGGCGCTGGTGAAGGGCGCAGACGGTTACGTGGTGCGGCTGGGCGATGTGGCCAAGGTGGAAGTGGACGCCGAAGATCGGCGCGCCTGGTATCGCGGCAACGGCGAGCCGCAAGTGGGGCTTGGCATCATCAAAACCTCGACCGCCAACAGCCTGGAAGTAGCGCGCACGGTGGCCAACGAAGCCAAACGTATTTCAAGCACGCTACCCGACGGCATGCGGTTGGTGGTGGCCTACGATGCCACAGTGTTTATCGAAGCCGCAGTCGAGCGCGTTTTTGCCACCTTGTTCGAGGCGGTGGCGCTGGTACTGGTGGTGATCTGGCTGTTCCTCGGCAGCGCCCGCGCCGCACTGATTCCGGCGGTGACGGTGCCGGTGTGCCTGATCGCATCGTTCATGGCCCTGTACGCCTTTGGCTTCTCGATCAATCTGCTCACGCTGTTGGCGTTGGTGCTGGCGATTGGCCTGGTGGTGGATGACGCCATCGTGGTACTGGAAAACGTGCAGCGGCGGGTCGATTTGGGTGAACCGCCGGAAGTGGCTGCCGAGCGCGGCACGCGGCAGGTGGCATTTGCGGTGATCGCGACCACCGCAGTGCTGATCGCGGTGTTTCTGCCGGTTGCGTTCATGGAAGGCAACAACGGCCGCCTGTTCCGCGAACTGGCGGTGGCGCTGGCCGGGGCCATCGCGATTTCGGCGTTCGTGGCGTTGAGCCTGACCCCGATGATGTGCGCGCGGCTGGTGCGGACGCACACCAAGCAACAAGGCCTGAACGCGGTGGTCGATCGCTGTTTGCGCGCGGTTGAGCGCGGCTATCGCAGCAGCTTGCAGCGGCTGGTTGGCCGGCCGTGGCTGTTCGGCGCGGTGATGGTCTTCACGGTTGCAATCAGCGGGCTATTGTTTGTCAACGTGCCACGTGAGTTGGCGCCGCCGGAAGATCGCGGCGCATTCTTCACTCTGATTCAAGGGCCGGAAGGTGCCGGCTTTGATTACACCGTGGGCCAGGTGCGTGAGATCGAACAGCGCCTGCTTGCCCACGCAGGTGATGATGGCCCGATTGACCGTGTGATCACCCGCGTGCCGGGTGGCTTTGGCTCCAGCGAAGAAATGCATACCGGGCAGGCCATCGTGCTGCTCAAGCCGTGGACGCAGCGCGATATTTCCACCGCGCAGTTGGCCGAACAGGTGCGTGGCGAGTTGTCCGATATTCCCGGCGTGCGCGCCATGCCTACCGTGCGTTCCGGGCTGGTGCGCAGCGGTGGTCAGCCGTTTCAGGTGGTGCTGGGCGGGCCGGATTATGACGAGCTGGCGCAATGGCGTGATCGGTTGCTGGCACGGATGGATGAAAATCCGGGATTGTTTGCCGCCGATTCGGATTACAAGGAAACCCGGCCGCAATTGCGGGTCACCGTGGATCGCGAGCGCGCGGCCGACGTGGGCGTGTCGGTGGCCGATATCGGTCGCACGCTGGAGACGATGATGGGTTCGCGTCAGGTCACCACCTTTGTCAGCGATGGCGAGGAATACGATGTGATTGCGCAGGCGCAGGAAGCCGACCGTGCCACGCCATCGGGCCTCAATAACCTTTACGTGCGTTCGCGCAGCGGCCAGTTGATCCCACTGGCCAGCGTGGTGACGCTGTCTGAACTGGCCGAGCCGGGCACCTTGAATCGCTTCAATCGGCTGCGTGCGATCACCCTGTCGGCGGGCATCGCGCCGGGTTATACCCTGGGCGAAGCGCTCGATTGGGTGCAACAGGTCGCACGCGAGGAACTGCCGCAAACCGCTTCGCTCGATTACAAGGGCGAATCGCGTGAATACCAGAAGGCCGGCAGTGCGGTGCTGTTTACCTTCGCCATGGCCCTGCTGGTGGTGTATCTGGTGCTGGCAGCGCAGTTCGAGAGCTTCATCCATCCGCTGGTGATCATGCTCACGGTGCCACTGGCGGTGCTCGGTGCGTTGCTGGGATTGATGATTACCGGCTCCACGCTCAACCTGTTCAGCCAGATCGGCATCGTGATGTTGGTGGGGCTGGCCGCCAAGAACGGCATCCTGATTGTCGAGTTCGCCAATCAGCGCCGTGATGCCGGCCGCTCGGTGCTCGATGCCGTGCTGGAAGCCTCGCAAACCCGCTTGCGCCCGATTTTGATGACCTCGGTTGCAACCATCGTTGGCGCGGTGCCGTTGCTGGTCGCCGGCGGCCCCGGCTCGGCCAGTCGCAGCGCGATCGGCGTGGTGGTGGTGTTCGGCGTTGCCCTGTCCACCGTGTTGTCGTTGTATGTGGTGCCGGCGTTCTATGCCCTGCTGGCACCGTATACTCGCTCCCCTGAAGCACTGGCCCACCGCATCGACGAACTGGCGACGCGTACCAAGGATGTCGATCACCATGCGCCCGCCTGATTCAAAAACCGATCACCCCCGCCCCCGCCGCCCTGCTCGTGACAACGCCAATCGGCCGCAAAACGCGCTGCCGGCACCGGAATTGCGCAACAGTGAAGATCGCTATTACGGCTTGAACGCCTGCCTTGCGGTGTTTGCACAGCGGCCGCAGGAATTGCGCAAAGTATGGTTGTTGGAGTCGCGCATCCCGGCGCTCAAGCCGGTGCTGGCGTTTTGTGTTGCCAACAAGCTCGGTTATCGCGTGGTCGAAGACGAAGATCTGGCCCGACTAACCGGCAGTCAGCATCATGAAGGCGTGTGTTTTGCAGTCAGCCAACGGGCGCCGCTGACACTGGATGCCTGGCTGGCACAGCAACCTGCCAAGGGTGCGCAACAGGCACTTTGGCTTGATGGCGTGGCCAATCCGCACAATATCGGTGCGATCCTGCGTTCATCGGCGCAGTTTGGTGTCGCTGGTGCGATGTTGTCCGGTGATGCCGGCCTGGCGGCCGGCGGCGCAGCGGCACGGGTCGCCGAAGGCGGCGCTGAAGCGGTGCCGCTGGTTCGTGTCGGTGCCCGCGAGCAGGCGATGACCAAGCTCGGCGCAGCCGGATGGCAACCGGTGGTGTCAGTGGTGCGCGGTGGCAAGTCGTTGTTCGATACCGCGTTGCCGCCACGCATGCTGCTGGTGATGGGCGCCGAGGATAGCGGTGTCGGCGCACACTGGCTGACGCAGTCGGCGCTGCGCGTCAGTATCCCCGGCACCGGTCGGGTGGAAAGCCTCAACGTGGCATCGGCTACAGCGGTGTTTCTGGCGCAGTGGTGGCAACAACACCGTTGATGTGCGTCGGCGCACGTTCATCGCGCCCGCGATACGCTGTTCAACCTTTTCACCTTGCTCTGCGGAGTATTGCCGATGCGTGTTGCCGTGTTCGTGTTGTTCTGTTTCGTCGCGGTCAGCGGGTTTGCCGCATCGCCCACCTATCGTGTGGATTACCAGGTGGCGTTCGAGCCGGCGCAGAAGAGCGCGCGGGTGAGCATCACCCTGGCCTCGGGAAAGGGCCGGGTCAGTTCACTGCGCTTCCGCATGGATCCCAAGCGCTACAGCGCAATCCAGGGCGACGGCGATATTGTGCGCAAGGGCGAGTACCTGACCTGGAAGCCGCCGCACGCGGGCGGTAGCCTGCATTACCGCTATGCGATCGAGCATCGCCGCAAAAGCGGTGGTTACGATGCACGGATCACGCCCACCTTCGCCATCGTGCGTGGCGATGACCTGGTGCCGCCGGTTACGGTGCGTGCCACGCGCGGGGCGCATTCCGAGGCACGGTTAAGCGCGGTATTGCCACCCGGCTGGAGCGGCTTTGAAACCCCGTGGCGACCGTTGCATGAGGCCGGCGTGTTTGCGGTCGACAACCAGGGCCGGGATTTTGATCGGCCAACCGGCTGGATCATTGCGGGTGATCTGGGCGTTCGTCGCGATCTTGTCGAGTTGGAATCCAACGCCTGCCTGAATTGCGGGCACTTGGATTGCGGCATTGGTTGCTTCGCCATATCGGTAGCCGCGCCAAAGGGTGAAGACGTGAGTCGCAACGATATCCTTGGTGTTGTCCACGCGACGGCGCCGGCGATGTATGAGGCATTTGGCAGCTTGCCGCAAAAAGTGCTGATTATCAGTGCCGGTGACCCGATGTGGCGTGGTGGCCTTTCCGGGCCGTACTCACTGTTCGTGCATTCTGATCGACCGCTGATCAGCGAGAACGGCAGCAGCACCCTGATGCACGAAATGGTGCATGTGATCACCCGACTGCGCGCAGTATCTGGCGATGACTGGATTGTCGAGGGTATTGCCGAGTACTACTCCATGGCGCTGCTGCATCGTGCGGGCTTGCTCAGTGACGCGCGTCTGGCGCGTGGCATCGCCTGGATGCGCAATCACGGCAAACGCATCAAGCAATTGCATTCGGATCGTTCCAGCGGCCCACAGACCGCGCGTGCGGTGGCACTGCTGGCCGATCTCGATGCCGAATTGCGCAAACGCAGCGATGGCAAACGCAGCCTTGATGACGTGGTGAAACAGTTGCGCAAACGGCGCCAAGTATCAGTGCAGGATCTGCGCGCGATCACCGCCGACCTGCTTCATGGCTCACCGGCAAAGACGCTGGAAACGCCCTTGCTTGATTGACTTTCGCCAACTCATGCCGCTCGGCGTTGCGGTAGAGTCGGGCAAACACCTGGACTCGCAACCATGAGCAAACGCGCGCACCTGCAACCGTCTGATCTGCATGGTCTGGGCCGCCTGTCGATTCAGGCGGTTACCCAGATGACACGGCTGGTGGAGTCGGTACACCACACCATCACCCAAACTCCGCTGCCGCTGGGCGCCGAGCGTACGGGAAATACACGCGGCATTGCCGGACTGGTTTATCGCAGCATCCGCGGTGTCACTGCGCTGGTGGGTGGCACGCTGGAGATGGCGCTGGCGCATCTGCAACCGCTGCTTGCAGACCGCACGCCAGCGTCGTCATCCGCGCGCGAGGCGGTACTGGCGGCGCTCAATGGCGTGCTCGGCGATCACCTTGCCGCCACCGCCAACCCGCTGGCAATTCCGATGCGCCTGCGCTGCAATGGTGTGCCGCTGCAAGCCGGCACGGTGGCGGATGCGACCAGCAAAGTTGCGGTGCTGGTACACGGGCTGTGCATGAATGACCGGCAATGGGCGCGATCGCGCAGCGTGCCAGATGCGGCGCACGATGCCGCAGCCGCACTGGCGCGCGAGTTGGGTTACAGCGTGATCCATTTGCATTACAACAGCGGGCGCCATGTCTCGCACAATGGCCGCGAGTTTGCCGACCTGCTGCAAACACTGTGCGCACAGTGGCCGCAACCACTGGACGAAATACTGCTGATCGGCCACAGCATGGGTGGCCTGGTATCGCGCAGCGCGTGTCATCACGCCGCACTCGCTGGCCACGATTGGCTGCGCAAGTTGAGCACGATGGTGTTTCTGGGTAGCCCGCACCACGGTGCCGCTCTGGAACGGGGCGGCAATGGCCTTGATTTGCTGCTCGGTGCCAGCCCGTATACCGCGCCGTTCGCGCGGTTGGGCAAGATCCGCAGTGCCGGCATCACCGACTTGCGCTACGGCAATGTGCGCGATGAGGACTGGCACGGCCAGGATCGCTTCGCACGCACGGGCGATCAGCGCCAGCCGCTGGCGCTGCCCGAGTATGTGCGCTGTTACGCAATCGCTGCCACCACCGGCAAACAACCGGGTGATCTGGGTGATCGCGTGCTTGGCGATGGCCTGGTTTCGGTCGAAAGTGCGCTGGGCCGTCACCGCGATCCGGCCATGGTGCTGCCGATTCCCGAATCCCGGCAGTGGGTCGGTTATGGCATCAACCACCTGCAATTGCTCGATCACCCGGCGGTGTATAGGCAATTGCGGCAGTGGTTGGCGCCGCTGCAAGTGGGCCGGCGCAATCACACCTGACCGCCAAGCTTGGCGCTTTTGTTACAACCAGCCCTGCTGTCGGGCCAGGCGCCAGGCTTCGATGCGGTTGGCCGCGCCGAGCTTGGAGATGGCCTCGGACAGATAGTTGCGAACCGTACCGCTGCTGAGCACCAGCCGTTCGCCGATCTGTGCCGTGCTCAATCCTTCGCCGGCCAGCCGCAGCACCGCGCGTTCGCGCTCGCTCAACGGGTCCGCATCACTCCAGGCGGCCACTGCCAACTGCGGATCGATCGCGCGGCCGCCGTTGTGCACAAGACGCAATGCCTGCGCCAGCTCGTGCGATGGCGCATCTTTCAGCAAATAGCCACGCACCCCGGCGTCGAGTGCCCGCCGCAGATAGCCGGCGCGACCGAAGGTGGTGAGGATGACTACCCGCGTGTCCAGTTTGGCTTCGTGCACTGCTTGCGCGAGTTCGAGCCCGGTTTTGCCGGGCATTTCGATGTCGGTCACCAGCAGGTCCGGCGTGTGCGCTTGCACGGCTTGCCAGGCACTGTCGCCATCGCCGGCTTCGGCGATGATGCGAATATCCGTTTCCAGGCCAAGCAACGCGGCAAGCGCGCCGCGCACCATGGCTTGGTCCTCGGCCAGCACGATACGGATCATCAACTCGCGCTCGCCGTTGCCGGCAACGCGAAGCGTATCCGGGTTCCGCCGCCCGCCGGGCTGTCGATGTTCAGCGAGCCGCCCAGCGCGACCATGCGTTCGCGCAGGCCCGACAGGCCATTGCCGAACGCCGACACGCCGCCGCGGCCATCATCGGAGACGGTCATCTGCACGCCACCGTCCGTGCTTGTTTCGCAATCCACTTCGACCGCGTTGGCGTCGGCATGGCGGATCACGTTGGTGATCGCCTCGCGCAACGACAAACTCAGCGCCGACTCGACCTGTGGCGGCAGCTGCGGCAGTGTGCAGCGCTGGTCGAAGTGTACGCCGGCACTGAGTAGTGTCAGTCGCGCCGACGCCAACTCGGCCTCGATGCTGCCGTTGCGAAAGCCGCTCACCGCCTCGCGTACTTGTGCCAGCGCGCTGCGCGCGACCTGCTGTACATCGGTTATCTGTACCTTGGCGGCAGCCGAATCGACGTCGATCAAGCGACCAGCCAATTCGCTTTTCAAGGCGACCAGCGACAGCGTGTGGCCCAGCAGATCGTGCAAGTCGCGGGCAATCCGTTCGCGTTCCGCCATGGTTGCCAGCCGTTTGACCTCGGACTGGGTGAGTCGCAACTCGGCATTGCGGTGTTCACGCTCACGAGCCATCAAGGTCGCGCTCGCGATGATGCCGCAGATCAGTACCGTGATCGACAGATTGGCGGCAAAAAGCGTGGTGTTGGGTAGGGTAAACGCATACTCGATGCCGAGCACACTCAACAGCAACAGTGACCAGGCAAGCACCCAACGCGCCGGGAGCATGGCCGCCAGCATGGCGATGGCGTAGATCACGAAAGTGTTGCCGCCCGGATTGAACGGAACCAGCGCATAGCCGAGCAGTGCCATCAGCAACGCCAGCGGAATGCGATGCGAGCTTTGGCTGCGGTGGTAGTAAAAGTACAGCGGCACGAAGATCGCGGTTGCGATCAGGCTGGCCCAGATCGCGCTGGCCGGCTGATTCGGCCAGAACAGCATCGGCAGAAAGACAAAAAACAGGTAAGCCAACCCCAGCAGCACGCGTGCCCGATGCAGGCCGTCGTTGTCATCGGCAAGCCGTAGAGCATTGCTGGGCAATTTGGTCAGCATGGTCGGTTGCCGAATTCGCGCATCCATGGCTTCATCATAGTGCCTGCCAGCGGCGTGCGGCCAATGCCGTGAAGACGGCGGTGAAGGCGAGCAGCACGCCGATATGCAGCCAGGGCTGGGCAATCGGCGCTTGCCCGATCACGCCCAGCGCCAACTGGCTCAAATGCCATGCTGGCCAGATTGGCGCCAGTTGCTGCACCCACGACGGGAACGCAAACAACGGCATCCACAGACCCGACAGCACTGCCATCGGCATGTAAATCAGATTGACCACTGCCACCGCACCCTGGCCCTTGACCAGGGTGCCGATCAACAATCCCAACGCACTGAACGGCAAGGTGCCGATCAACATCGTGAAGACCAGCAGCAGCCAGGTGCTGGGCGGCATGCGCACACCAGCCAGAACAAACGCCGCCGCCGACAGCAGCAGCACCGTGATCAGCGCAAACAACAGGCTCATCGCGATCTTGGCGAGAAAATAGGCGCTGACCGGCATCGGCGACACGCGTTTGAGTTGCAGCAGGCCCTGTTCACGCTCCATTGCAACCCCGACGCCAAAACCGAACAGGGCGGGGCCAACCACGCCAAACACACAGAAGGTCGCGAGCATGTAGGTGGCCTTGTCGTAGTCGTGCCACTGGCCCGACAGGACCACCGCGAACATCACATAGAACACCAGCGGGAACAGCAGGGTAGGGACTGCGAACGATGGCGCGCGCAGCACTTTGAGGAATTCGTACCAGGATTCAATCCGAACGATACCGAACAACGATGGCGCGACACGATCGGCAATGGCGTTCATGCGGCTTGCTCCTGAATGCTGGCGGCACTGATTGAAAGAACGGCATCTTCGAGGCTGAGCGCGGAAACCTCGATATCCGCCAGGTGCGGGTCGGCGGCGAGCAATCGCCGCAACAGCGCTTCGGCATGGCGGCTGCGACATTCGATGCGGTCACGGTCGGCGTGTAGATGTTCCACTTCGGGCCAACTGGCAAGCTCGCGCGTGCTCAGGTTGGAGCGAAAACGCAGTCGCTTGCCGGAGGCGAATGCCTTGATCTGCGCCGGGCTGCCGCTTGCCACTACACGGCCATCGGTGAGCATGACGATGTGATCGGCGAGCGCATCGGCTTCCTCCAGGTAATGGGTGGTCAGCACGATGGCGGTGCCGGCATCGCGCATGGCGGTCAGTACCGCCCACAGGCTGCGTCGCGCTTCGACATCGAGACCGACGGTCGGCTCATCCACGAATAGCAGGTCGGGCTGGCCGCAAATCGCCAGCGCAAACTGTACCCGCCGTTTTTGGCCTCCCGACAGCATGCCATAGGCCTGATGCGCGAATGACGTGACGCCGGCAAGCGTCAGCGTTTCGTCCACCGGGCGCGGCTGCGGGTAATACGCCGAGAACTGGCGCACCAGCTCGACCGCGCGCAGCGTCGCGGGCAGTTCGGTATCCTGCAACATCACCCCGAACCGGCGACGATTGTCGGCGAACAACGGATCGGCGCCGAACGTCGATGCATGGCCGGAATCAACGCTCAGGCGACCGGTCAACAGGCCGATTGCGGTAGTCTTGCCGGCGCCATTCGGGCCGAGGATGGCGAGCATCTCACCAGCGTGCAACGCAAGATCGATGCCGGCCAACGCGGTGCGCCCGGCAAAGGATTTGTTGGCACCGCGCAGTTCGGCGACGAGTGTGGGTTGGGTGGGCACGGTGCGACTCCTGCAACAGGGTAGAGTCAGCATGCGCGGTTGCGCGAGCGCCTCGTAGTGGCGGTTGTCGTTGCCTTTGGCTGACAACTGTCATGATGGCGCGAAATGCCGGGTCGCCATGGCGCCGCACTCGTGGGCTCGGTTCGGACCCAAGCGTGTGTGGGTCAGCAAGCCCATTTCAATGGCCGCGCAGCATTTTGTTCTAGACTTGCCGCGTTGGCACCAAGGAGAGTGTGATGCGCCTTCTCGCTTGCCTCGCGTTCATGGCATGGCTCCCGTGCCTGGCGAGTTGCGCGCCGCAGGACGTCCCGGAGAACCACGACAAACTGCAGGGCGTTGAGCGGCCGGCGGCGGTACCCATTCACGTGTTGACCGTGGATACAGCGGGTTCGTTTACTGCAACTGAGCAGGGCGATTTCATTGACATCAGGCTGCAACAACTGAGTCCCGATGCCGGAACATGGCAACTGTTGCGCCAATCCGGAAGTGGCCGCGTTGAGGCGCTGGGGGCCGTAGTGCTTGTGCACGAGAATGCCGGAACCACGCAGGTATTCCATTTCCGGGCCGAACGTGTTGGCTCACTTGAGCTGGTATTTGTTTTTCACACGGAAGGAAAAACGCCACGACCCGATACGGTCGTGGCGTTCGACATTGCAATCAAATGAGCGGTGGCTTTCCGGCTCAGGCTAGACACCGGTATTGCTGCGGCGTACGGGTTCAGTTCACCCGTATCGGCAGATAGGTCGCGTTGTTCGATTCCACTGATTCCGGAATCGCCCCGTTGTCGTCGATGATCAGCCCGAGCCAGTAGTTTGTTCCGTGTGCCAAGTCCGACGGAATGACCATGGTGGTCGTGGTGGTGTAGACATTGTCGCGACTCAGGTTGAAGGATGCGCTACCGATCTTTCGATCGAGCGTGGTGATCAGATCGTTGCTGGAAATGTAGTAGCCGACCTGAACACCGTTCTTGGTGTGGGCACCATTGTTTTCATAGGTGAACTCGGCGCGTACCGTCTGCCCGCGATCAACGCGGTAACCGGTTTCGCCCGCTACGTTCACCGTTGACAGTACCGCCCCGCTCGAGTTGTAGATGACGGTTTTGGTGTGGTCGCTGTACTCGCCGGAGGGCCCACTGTATTTCCAGTGCACGACCGCCACATCTTCCCAAGCGGGTGTGCGCGCGCCATACAGAAACACGGCGCCATCCGAGGCGTCTTCGCCGATGTAGGCCGTTGCGACGGCACCGTTTACATGGATGTGCTCGAAGTCGCTGCCCATGATGTTGTATTCGGTGTTGACGTGATTGAGGATCAGGCCATGCCCAAGCTCATGCGCGCCGGTGGTCTGGATTGCCCGCAGCGAGCCGGTGTAACGGATCAATGAGGACTTGACCGTGTCCACCGTCCATTGCCACGGCGAGCCGTAGTCGAAAATCACATCGACCTCGTTCATGTGGACGTGGTCACCAAAGAACCAGTAGCAGGTCCAGTACTGATAGGCGACTGCCGGCGCGCCTGCGAGTATCGAGCCGGTGCCGCCCCAGATTTCGTTCTGGCCGTTGTTGCGGCCCACGCTGCCGGCATCCATGGATACCGAATAGCGAAAATTGCTGGGGTTGCGGTTGAACTTGGTGACCGTGTCGCGGATGCCGTTCTCCCAGTATCCGGCGGGGAAACTTACGGTGCTGGGGCGCACGGTTTGACTGCTGGAATTGAACTTGATGGGATGACCCAGACAATTTTTGTAACTGTAGGCCAACGCCGTTCCGGGCAGGCACAACGTGACGCCACATACGGCAAGGGCAATCAACACTTTCATGACGCACCTCCAATCACTATTCGGGTTGCGGATAGACAGCTATCAGGCTCAGACTATTTTCGAATCACGGGATTGAATTCGTTTTGTTCGTATGCCTTGGCTTCATCGTCGGCTTGAGCCTTGAGTCGTCTTGGCTCGATTTTCTGGGGGACGACGGCAGCAATCTTCGCAACCATTATTTCTGCCTTCGGATCGATGCTTTTCACCTCGGCTGGGCGCCGCTTGCTGAGTGTCGCGAGACGTTGCGTTTCGGCCAGAAATTCGGATAGCGGCATGGCCACGACCTTTTCATCCTGTGCGCTATAACGCTCTTTACCTTGTGCGTCAGCCGATGATTTTGGCCGTGTGAACGTGCCGGCAAATTCGACGAATTTCGGCGCCTCGGCTTCGTAGCGGCGGCGGGCAACATCGATCGACATTCTCTCGGTCTTGAGTTGTTCCGCCACCGCGGGGTTTTTCATCAATTGATCAAACGTGGGTGCCGGAAAGCGGACTGAACGAAACGCTTTTGGCGGAGTTCCGCGGGAGAGAACTGTGGCTTTGCTGACGCTCCGTACCGGAGAGCCGAAAGTGTCATAGACGCGATCATCCAGAATGCGGAACCGGCCGCGCTCGCAATACACGAGGGGACAACTCGCATCGCTGGTGTCGCCAACGAAGAACAAGTCCTGGTCACCCGCCTGGATGATCGGCACGCCAGAAACGGTCAGAAATCGCCCGGTGCCATCGGGGCCACCGATCATTCGCATCGTGATGACATCACCTGGAGCCTTGCCGCGCAGGACCTTGACAATACGGTAGGTCACCACGGTGTAGGGGATAAGCCCTTCGCCTTTCGTTGTGCCACGTGCGTTGCGGTACTCGACCTTGGCAGCGGTGCCGAGAAAAACCAGATTGGACTGATCCACCAGACTGGCCATGTCGCCAGCCTTGGCATTCTCCGCTGGGTTATGGGCATGCGCACCAACGCTCATCAGCGCTGCGGTGAATGCCACGATCAATGCAGCAAAATTGCGTTGCATAGCATGAACTCCTCTCGGTAGTTGTTTGACCAAACACGGCGCCGGAATGCGATCGGGGCCGGTGCCGGATCGACATCACCCGCGCATCCGCTGCCATCGCGTGCCAGTCCGGAAACCCTTCGTTCAGGTGATTTCAAGCGCAAACGACGCCGTTTCCCAATAGTCGTAACCGTCGATCCGGCTACTGCCAGTGAAGTGCTTTGCGCGCACATGCAGGGTGACGCTGAACGTGCATTTTGAATTCCCGCCCAACATGCTGGCAAAGCTCGCGCTGCCCGAAGGCACGGCCACACCATTCTCACCAACATCGGTGTGGTTGTTGCCAGCCGATGGTGCCGGCCCGAGTGCACCGGTGTCGCCATTGAGTCCCCGCTGCCAGCCGATGTCGTATTTCCACATGAACGAATTGCTGTCGTTCAGGCCGGTATCCTCGACACCATTGATGTGGTAGGCCTTGAAGCCGATAGCGAACTGGCTGGTAGTGCCGGGCAACTGCGTCATGAACTGGCATTCCGCACTGTTGGCAACACCGTTCCGGCGCAAATCGACGATGTCGCCACCGACAGGGGTGTTGTCGAGCCAGAAAATATGCGCCGCATCGGCAAATGGCACCGGATCGGTATCAGTCGCCGACATCCAGCGGCGGAACTGGAACGCTCGCGCTGTGCCCGGTCCGGCGGCGCCATTGGGTTTGACGCGGTCGCCATTCGCGTCGAACGCTTCAATAACCAGCATGTACTTGCCGTTGACGAAGCGGGGCTCCGCGGTGTTCCACACCTGATGAAATTGCCCGCTCAAGTAGCGGTGATTGGGCGAGCCCCAGTACGGAACCCTGAACAAATTGGGTTCTCCGCTGGCGATGTCGGCGGCGGGTATCGGCCCCAGCAGTTCCGGAACGCGCACGACATCGCCCGGAACATCAACCAGCTTGTCCCAGCTAACCGTGTCGCCCAGTACCATCGGCATGCCGACCGGAGTGCCATTGGCGTTAACGGCGAACACTTTCAGCCGGTAGTACTTCACGATCGATTCCAGCTCCGGCGAGAACCACAGGCGCAGCCCGAGCGCGCCACCCCACGGGCAATCTGGTGCGTAGGCGGTGGTGTAGGTGCCGTCGTCAGCGTCGAGCGCGGCAACCTGCGAAACCGCGTTCTGTAGCGGGTAATTGAAATGGAAGGTGCCGTATCGACCGACGTGTTCCAGCATCACGAACGCTGCGCCATCGTTGGGCGGTGGATCACCCGGGCCGTCCGCGCACACCCGCGCCTGCGGGTTGTAGGTGCGGATGTTGGCTGGTGTGCCCGCGCTGAAGTATTCGTGCGCAGCGAGGCCATCGTAAACAACCGTCAACACACCATTGACGAGTTGCCTGATCTTGTAGGCATAGGTCGTGACGCAATGCCGCGGATGCGGCGGATGCCCCACGCGCAGATAGCAAAAATCGAAATTGCCGCCGGGCTGAATGGGCGTCTGGCCCACTTCGCGCGTGCTGCAGTGGCAGAAAATCGGGAACAGGTAAGGCCGTGCGTGTACATAAATGCGGGCGGCCTCATCCGACAGCGCACGCAGGGCGAGGTAATCCCGGTGCAGAAGTTCCGGCGGCACGGCCGCGAGATCGAGCGTTGTTCTGCGCTGCTGGACGGCACGCGCCTTGGCGCGCAGCAACTGCGGGCGCATGGGTGCGATGTCCGGGAGTTGCGGGAACGGCTCGGGGCCGGGGAAGGGGTGAGGAATGGGGTCGGGAATCGGTATCGGCAAGATATCGAGAATGTCGCGTAGCCGGCCGAGCAAATCGGGAATGTGGATGTGATGGCAGCAGCATTCGTGCTCGTAAATCGAAATGACGCCATCGCACATCGGCTGGCAATTGAGAGGAAACAGGACGTGTGGCAGCAGCTCCGCAGTGATCGGCTTGATGCGTGCAATTTGCGCCAGCTCGAACATCGGCCGCAACTCAACGATGTCGAGCAAATCCCAGTACCACGGCCGGCACTTGCGCACACTGCCCGAGACGCAGGCGAACTGGAAATGGAAACGATCCCAGATGTCGCGTGGCAAGACGATACCCAGCTTGCGCCAGAGATCGAGCTTTTGTGCTAGACGGTAACTGACCAGGCTCTCCTTGGGCAGCGTTTTGAAATCCTCGACATCGGGGCCAAATGCGACCAGCGATGCGATGTCGGAACCGAGGTTCAATGCCTTGCCGTCGTAGCCGCCCACCTTCTTGGTCGCGCGCCCGGCGCTGTCGATTAGATATGCCGCGAATCTTGGCGCTTGCTCGCCATCTTTGAGGCCGACGAATGTGACCGCCAGGTTGAGGGGTTTCTGGTTGGAGCTTTTCATGATGATCACCATGCGAAGGGTGGGGTGGGTCGGGTTCAAGTACAGGTCGCATCCGGGCAGAACGTCGCGCACCGCTCGCGCCTTGTCCGACCGCGACGAGTACGGCTGGGCAAGAAGCGTTCACGATGCTCCCGGGCTCGGAAACATCGATCGCGTGACCGGTTGTCACCGGTGCGTGCCGCATTCCCCATGCGCACCTGCTCGCGCGGCAGTCATGCTGTGTACGCGATGCACCGTCAGGCTAGCGCCAGTGATATCGCCTTCGCTTCCCCCGTTCGGGTGAAAGGCGACATGAAAACAGGACGCGTCAGTCCGCGGCTGCTTGCAGGCGTCGAATCAACTCGGATTGACGGTGGGTCTCGGTCTTGGCGAACAAACCCTTGAGATGGGTGCGCAAGGTTTCGCGTTGCTTGTTCATGGCCGGGCCGCAGTCGGCGAGTGCGCCATGCTGCAACAAAGCACAGGCAAGATCGGTTTCGGCGGGTGTCAATCCGAACACGTGGCGCAGGGCGTCGGCGGACGACGGGCACTGAACCAGGGGGCGCACAAACAAGATGGCGGTACACGGTGTTGAGAATGCGCGGCAACCGAACGCGTCGTGATGCAGAGGGCGGATGTTGCATGCCGCCCACGCCCGCCCTGTTGTGTCATGCAACAACAATTCAGTGTCGCGTCCGCTATCGCGGTTGGTGGCGATAGTCAGTGCTTTTTGAAACGCGGGGCGGTCGGGTCGCCAGTTTGGAACCAACTCGCGGTCGCGTTCGCTCAGCCCTGCGGCTGCAACGCGCGCAAGCCGCCGCGCTTCGGTGTTGGCATGTGCGACCCGCCCGTCGCGATCCAGCAGCCAGACCCCGAATCTCAGGAAATCCCATCCGGCTGCGACCCCCTCCAATGGTTGCAGATGTTGTTGCAGGGCGTACACGTTGCGCAAGTGTGGCAACAGGCGCTGTGCCAGTTGCATCATCTCAGGCTCGAACGGCGCATGCAGTTTGTCGCGATTGACAATGAGGACGGTCGCCTGCCCCGAAGTCGCGGATGACAAGCAAAACGCCATTGACCAGTGGCTATCGATGGGGGTTGGTTGCTGACGACAGCAAGTCGTTTGCTGGCGTTCGTCAGGCACGAACGAGGCGGAGGCATCAGGAACACCGCAACCGACGACATGCGCAGCGTCGCGAACAAAATGCAGTTTGACGTGGCCGTCGGCATCTGCAAGTGGCGCTTTTTGTACCACCGGATCGTCGGAAAAAGTTTGAACCACGCGGCGACGACGGCCTGTGTCGTGTGTTTGCAATGCAACCAACCGCGCATTCATCACCATGCGCAACTTGGCGGCAAACTCGCCGAATCGGCCAGAGTCGCAGACTGACGCGTACAGATCTTCCAGCATGCTTTCAAGCGACCGAGTGCTGCTCCTGGTCATTGCCATCTCCTGAACGGTAACCTTGGCGGCCAACCGTCGTGGAGTCGACGAGCGTGAGACGACGCTATTGCGAAACTGCCCCCCCTGTGTCCATGTCAAGCCAACCCGCACGGCTCAAAATCGGCCATCATGTCTGTGTAACGCTCATTGCGGCGCCAATCGGCCAGTGGCGATCATTCTGCCGCGCTCTTCGGTTCAGCGGTTGCCAGCAATTCCGCCACCGGCGCGTGGTGCCGCCCGGACAGCCACGGCTGTACGAACACCGCGACCAGGATGATTGCCACGCCGAAATAAAACGCTGGCGCCAGTTCGCGTTGTTCGCCGAACAAGACTACCGCCAATGCGATCGCGTAGACCGGTTCCAGATTGACCGCCAGTTGCGCGCTGTAGGCGCTCAGATGGCGCAGCGCCACCAACGACAGCGCGAACGGCAGCAGGGTACACCCCAGTGCCAATACCAATAGCAACAGCGCGTCGTGTGCAGAAGGGAATGCGGTCATGCCGGTGCTGCCGAGCACCGGCACCAGCAGCGTGAGAAACGCAGTGCCGGCGCCCAGTTCCACGCAGGTCACGGTGAGTGGATCGGCGCGATCTACCAGGCGTTTGTTGAATGCACCAAACACTGCCACCAGCAGTGCCGAGAGGATGCCGACCGCAAATCCGGCGAGCATGCCACTGGGTACGCCACCCACTACCATCGCGACGCCCGGCACCACGGCGGCACCGAGCCACAGCTCACGCGCGACAAAGGCGCGGCCGGTGATGCGCGGTTCCAGCACCGCCATGAACACTGGTGCCAGCGCAATGCAACTCACCGCCACCGACGCATTCGCCAGCTTGATCGCGCCGTAGAAGGTAAGCCAGTGCAGCGACACCAGCACGCCGATGCCGGCATAGGCCAGCCACAGGCGTGGCGGCAACGCGCGCAGACCGCGCCACACCCGTGGTACCAGCAGCAGCGCCAGCGTCACCAAGCCCATGCGCCACCATACCAACGCCAGCGCCGGCAAGGTGATGAGCTTGCCAAGGATGGCGGTGAAGCCCCACAGCAGCACGCACAGGTGGATCTGCCACAGGGCTTTGCGGGTGCTTGGCATGGTGGCGTTGGGCGAGGGCTGGAGCGCGCAGTTTACGCGGATGGGCGCAGCGAAACCCATCGTTGCGAGTGCGCAGCGCACAGCAATCCCCCAGGACTTGCCATGAGCCGTGGTGACGCGCAATCCCCGGATCGGCCCGCGCGCTGACCGGTGGCGTACCATGTGCTCCCCACCACAGCCCGCAACGGAGCTACAGCGCATGAGCCTTTCCATTTACGCCGCATCCGTGCCCGTGTTCCAGCAGATGCTGGGCAGCCTCAAGGCCATCCTCATCAAGGCCGAAGCCCATGCCGCTGCCAAAAAGATCGAGCCACAGGCGCTGCTCGGCGCGCGGCTATCGCCGGACATGTTTGCGCTGACCCGGCAGGTGCAGATCGCCTGCGATTTCGGCAAGGGCGTGTGTGGCCGCCTGGCGCAAGTTGAGTTGCCGGTACACGAGGACAACGAGCTGAGCTTCGCCGAACTGCTGGCACGCATCGACACCGTGCTCGCCTTCATCGCCACGCTGCCCGAATCTGCTTTTGAAGGTGCCGAGCGCCGCGAGATCGTGCTTCGGCCCGGAACGCCCAAGGAGCGTCGCTTGAGCGGGCAGGATTACCTGCTGCACTACGGCCTGCCGCAGTTCTTCTTCCATCACGCGGCCAGCTACGCCCTGCTGCGCCACAACGGCGTTGAAATCGGCAAGCTTGATTACATGGGCGCGTTCTGAGCGCAGGCGCTCAGCTTTCCAGCAACGCGGGTTCGGCCTCCTGAACGCGCGCATTGCGGGCGAGGCCATTGGCCAGCATGGGAGCCAGCGAGCTCATCAGCTTGACCTGGTCTTCCACAAAGGCTCCAGGACTCTGGTGCGCGAACACCAGCAGGCCGCGCCATTCATTGCTGGTGTTGAGCGGCACCAGCAGGGCAGACTGGTAGCCGAGGCGAGCCAACTCACGTGCCAGCCGCGATTCGCCGTGTTCGACCGTATGGCGGCGCAAATCCGGCAGATGGGTTGTGCTGGCTTTGGCAAAGTCGCGCTGTGCGAACAGGCCGAGCAAGCTCACGCGTTCGTTCAGCAGTGCGGTTTTCGGTGTGCTGCTCACTCCATAACGCACCGTACCGTCGTTGCCCGAATCCGAGACTTCAATCAGCGCCAGCCAATCGGTTGGAATGTATGGAGCCGATTCGCGCGCCAGTTCGACAAAGCTGGTGGCAAGATTGGAACGCCGTTGCAGATGATCGAGCAGCGAGAGCACCAACCGAGTGCGTGAAGACAGGCTGTTGAAGGCAATGGCCAGTTGTCCCAGCTCATCCTTGGTGCCTACCGGCATTTGGTAGCCAAAATCGCCAGACGCCACGCGCTGGCAACCGGTCACGGTGGCACGGATGCGCTGGGTGACACCAAAAAAGAACCATAGTAGTGCTACGGCAGTAACGATGAGTGAGACAAGTACCGAGCCGATGCCGCTGGCAGATGCCTTGCGCGAATCACTGTCGGTAGCAGCCTGGAACCGTTCCACCAAGGCGTGGACCTGGGCATTGATCGCGGGCTGGTTATTGCTGACGAACCGCGCACCCCATTCCAGGCGAGGCTCGTTCTCATCGGGCCCGAGTTGTTCGTGCAAGCCGCTGCGATAGTCAGCCCACGCGCCATCAAGCCTGGCAATACCGTCTACAAGCGCGTCGTCGGCTATCGCGTCGTGGGCTGCGATGCTCAGTTGCAGTGACTTCAGAGTGTCGTCGAAGCGTGCGACATCGCCGATCAGCTCGCGCTTGAACAACGCGACATCACGCGCGTAACTCTCGAAGTCGCGAGCTGCATTGTTGACGTAGTGCTGCCCGCGCCCCAGTAGCGCCTCTCCCGTGGTTTCCAATTGTTGCACTTCGCCCAGCACGGTGTAACGCGCCACGCTGGTGCGGTACAGGCTGGTATTCCACAACTGGCTGCCAACGGTAACCACGGTAAGGATGACGAGGCCGGTCAGCACTTTCCATTGCAGGCCATTGCGCATGAAATTCATTATTTTTATCCCCGATCATTTTTTTTTATTGTGCGCCGCAGCGCGATCCGCATTTAACCGTTTCCATGCATTGCCACTGCGTGATTCGCATCACAGTTATGCAATTTTTGAGGTACGCGCGGCCGCATGTGTGCCGGTGTTCGCCAGAAGTGAGGCCGGACTGAAACCAGATTGAAACCGGGCTGCGATCAGAGGCGACAAGACGCTTGTTGGCTACCCTGCAAACGAGCAGCAATGGTCTGTGCGTTTTTTACGCCGTACCTCGCGAGCTTCCAGTTAAATGGTATCGCGCGGATGCTCTTGGGCGCTGCGAAGTTGCCGACAAAGCCGATGACGTACTGGGATATGGCAAGGAACGCCGCCATTGACCTGATTACACTAGCCCACGCTCATATCACCCTGACCGAACGGCCGATCAGGTGAAAGCGGGTGCGGAAAAAACCATCACCAAGGATGGCGAGAATTACGTTGCCCTGATCGATGCTGATCGCCTCGACTACTACCAGCTATGCCCTGATGCGGCATAGCGGCGTTGAAATCCGCTCAAGCCAGCACGTTGATGGCCAGCCCTTGGCTGGCTTGAACCAGGCGGTTGTCGTTGGTCCACAACGCATCGCAGCCATGGTGCTGAGCGGCGGCGAGGTGCAGCGCATCGGGCGTCTTCAGCCCGAATCGCGCACGCAGATGGGCGCCGTGCGTGAACACCACCGCCGACATCGGCAACTGGACAAATTGCGCCAGCCCTTCTTCGTAGTATCGCTGCAACTCCAGGTTGCCATCGCGCATCGGCGCGACCAGACATTCGAACTGAACCAGAGGCGAGATCGCGAAGCGGTCGGCCGACTCGGCGGCTAGTGCCTGCCGCACCCGTTCGCCGTACTCCGGGTGGCGTTCGAACGCGTAGATGAGCAGGCAGGTGTCGAGATAAATCAATCCCACGCCGCACGTTCCTCAGCCAGCGCTGCGGCGATGGCTTGCGGCGAGCGGGCAATGCGTGTGGGCAGCGGGTGCGCATCGAGCCACGCCACGATACCGCCCTCGGCTGGCCGGGTGCGCGCACCCCGGTGCGTGCCCACCGCGATCAGACGCGCCACCGGCTCGCCGCGATTGGCGATCACCACGTCCTCGCCCGCCTGCGCGGATTTCACCAACTCGGACAAGCGGTTCTTGGCTTCGAGCATGTTGACTTTCATGGCGCATCACCTCGCAGCGCTGGCTGTCGGGGCAGTATAACGTACCTGGCTAACTTGGCCAGAATGAATGCGAACCGTGAGCCGCCGTACGCACTGCGGTAGCGGACGATGCGCCGCTCTGCGCTCGCGTACCGACCTCACCTGGCCTTGCGCCCCGGCAGCGGAACAATCATCGGCACCTGTTTGCGGTAGTTCTCGAACGGCGGGCCGATAAAGCGGGCGCTGTCGCGCTCTTCGAAGAAGATGCCGATGAAGATGTAGGCGGTGGTGGCCAGCGCAAACAACAGGTGCCCGACGCTCATGTCCGGGGTGGCCCAGAACGCGATCAGGAAGCCCAGCATGATCGGGTGGCGGATGAACTGGTACAGCGCTGCGGTGGTGAACCCCGGGTGGGTGTAGGCCACGCCGCGCATGTTCAGGGCGACCTGGCGCAGGCCGAACAGGTCGAAATGGTTGATCATGAAGGTAGACCAGAGCACCAGCAGCCAGCCGATCCAGAACAGCGCCTGCAACGCGAGGCGGCCAAGCGGGTGCGCGACACTCCACACCGCGCCGGGCATCGGCTGCCATTGCCAGAACAGCAGCCCGAGCAGCAGGCTGGCCAACAGCACATAGGTGCTGCGCTCGACCGCTCGTGGCACGAATTGCGTCCACCACGCCTTGAACGCCGGCCGCGCCATCACGCTGTGCTGGATCGCGAACAGCCCCAGCAACACGCAGTTCACCAGCAACGCCTCGCCGAGCGGGCCGGGCAGCCCCGAGTCGATGCTCTTGGGCACCGCCAGATTGCCGACAAAGCCCACCGCATACAGAAAGCTGGCAAGAAACACCAAGTAGCAGATCACGCCGTACACGAAACCGAGGATTTTCATGACACCTCCTTCAACCGGTGCGCCCGGCATCGGCGCGCGTCCGCTGACGGGCGCATCACGTGGCGGGAGCGGTGCGGCCGGTGCAACACGGTAGCAGTTTACGAGCTTATGCTTGCCGCATCGCGCACAGCAGTTTTCCGAGCGCTCGATTTTCCCGGTGTCGAAAAGCATATTGCAGATATGGTTGATGGTTTGCCGTGGCTTGATCGCCAGCGATACCGACAGACAATCGTCGCACTGGCCCTGCGGGCCGATGCCTTCGAGAAGCGCGAGAACACGAGTTGCATGAGACATGAAGGACCTTCGCAATCCCCTGTGTGCAGAGAAACGCGGGTTGCGCGTCCGGGCGGCCAAGGCCTGCGGTCTGGTTCATGCGCAAAGCATTGCGGGGCCCTGAACGCGGCGCCGGCGCGCAGCAGACACGCGCCGGCACGACTTCCATGACGCGCGCACGATAGGGTTCGGTGGCGGCCGGCGCCATCAAGGTCGGTCGCCAACCATCACAGGTATGATGTAGCTCACTCTGATCGTTGTACCGGAGTCCCTGATGACCGCCGCCATTGACCTGATTCCACTAGCCGGGAAGCGCCGCAAGCCTATGCGAGCCTGCTGAGTGAACTTGGCGACACGATAATCGGCAATCTGGAACGGCGCCCGCGAATTGGGCGGCGCTCCACGGCGCAGGGCCGACGCTACTCGGGGCGTTCCACGCGGATTGCGTCGACGATGGAGTAAAAGGCTGATCGATGCGTTGAGACAGCTTCGGCCGAACCAACAAACAGCCGTTCCAATACATAAATCCGGTTGCCATCGCGTGCCACCGCTTGCCAATCTCGCGCCTTCGGTCCAGTGCTACTTGAACTTCGCAAAGTTACCCGCTCTGGCACGGTTGCCCAAAACTGGAAAGCAGGGGACGTTAGGATCTGCGCGATTCCATTCTCGTCAAATTGTATCGACGTCCGCGTCGATGTGTGCTGACCGTCGGCATTGAAGGTGATAAAAAATGGCAGGGAGCCGTTGCCCATTCCCGGGAAATTGCCCAGTTCGAGCCCACTGCGGTAGATGCCCGGAAGGCTTGCCGCATCGAATACCAGACTCCCATCTACCCGGCTGCTCATGCCGCCGCTAATGGCCGTCGCGCCGTCGGCGCGAGTCACCAAGGCCATCACGCCGTCGCCCTTGCGCCCATCGCGGCGGTAGCGACGGTACTCGTGTGCGTACGAAAAACTACCATCCTCCCTGGTAAGCACGGTATGCAGGCGGCCGTCCTGTAAGGTGAAATTGAAGGTCGGCATCAATCCGAAAGCGGTTGTCATGCCTGCGTCAAGGTCGAATATCGCGGACGTGCGAGAGAACTCGGAGGCCTCGACGTGATACGGAAGCATGAGCCGGCCCGACAATTCGGCGGCCTGGTAATGCAACTCGGCATCGCCAGTGTCCTTGAAGCCGATGACCCCATACGAGAAAACCCCCGTATTGTCGTTCGGCGGCAGTTCGCAACCCCGGCTTGGGTCGGGATCGGTGAATGTCCTGTCGAAAAACTGATCAACTTGCAGGGTGTCCACTCCCGGCGCATTGACAATACGGGTAATGACCACTCTTGTAACGGTTTCCAATCCATTCACAAAGCCTTCCCCGGGCAGTGAACATAGAACGGGAAACTGAAATGCGCTCACTTGATGCCGTGGGGTGATCACCAACTTTCCCGCCTGCAACTCCCACGAGGTGCCGGTATCGAAGTTGAAAGCATGGTTCAGCAATTCTCCGGTACCGGACGCGCGGTCGACGTCGGCGATCCGCAAAAACATCCAGGCGCCACCATCGATAGATTGCACAGCACCAACCGGCGACGGAAAGAACACCGCGTATTCGAGCGGAATGCGCCCAGCCGCGAAATCGGTGCCGGCAGGTGGGTTGGCCAGCACATTGGCGATAGCCTGCGCCAATACGCCATCTGCGAGGGTTGCCTTGAATTGCGCAAGCGCGTCGGGCGAGGACAGCAATTGCCGCACATCGCTGATGCCGGTGGGCAGCACCAGACCGCCATCCACCACCAACTGGATGATTGCCGCTGATTCCAGTAGCCGACCCGGTTCGATGTTCTGGCTCAGCCGCAGCAATGTCGCGTCGTCGCTTGGCAGAACCCCAGCGTTGGCTTCCGTCAGCAGCACAAACCAGGCGGTGGTCAGGTGGGTTATGTCGACTTGGGCGTTCTCTTGCACGCTGAGCACACCATCGACACCCGCCTGTGTCAGCAATCGCCCAAAGCTGCCGACGGCGCTGGCAAAGCTCACCACCTCCTGGCCCGGCGCGCCGTTGGCAAAAAGCTGAACGAAGTCGCTCGGGTTGTCGGTTTCGATTCGAATCGAATACTGGCCGCTGGCGTCGGCAATCGTTTCGAACGTCTGGCTACCGACCAAGGCAGTAATCAGCGCCTGGCTGATCGGCTGATCGGTGACGGTACCCTCAATCGTCAACGATTGTGTTGCGGGTGCCGCGGCAACGGTAACCGTGACGCGGGCAATGCCGCTGAGGTGGTTGCCGACGGCGATGTAGGTGAACCGATCAACGCCGACAAAACCCGGGGCGGGGGTGTACACGGCCAGATTTCCCTGCTTGCGGGTTCGGCCATGCGCAGGGCTGGCGACTCCGACAAGACGGGCAGAGGTGCCCAATGCGATATCGTTATCCAGTACCGCGATGCTCACCGGCTGCCCGGTGCGTGTAGTTGCGGCATCGGGGACGGCGTTGCTGAAGGGTGCGCGGGCCCATGTGATGGCCGGTACCAGCACGGCGAGAACAAGAACGACGTGGATTTTCATGACAGCCTCCCGTGGCTGGGTTATGGGTAAAGCAAGGCTCACGCCGTCAGCGGTGACCGACATGCCTCAGACTGGCACCGTCGGGGCGGCCCTTGAATCACCCGAACGGGTGAGATGAGCACGGCCTTCCGTGCTCGCTTGACAGCTCAGTCCCCGGTGTGAGCCGGGGACTGGTGATGCGAGGTGTTGCCGGAAGCGGTTTATTGCGCGATACCGCTGAGGTCGTTGATGACGCCGGTGGGGCTGGTGATCAGGCTTTGCGCGCTGATGCGCACATCGGCACTGATGTGCAGGCGCCACTTGCCGCTGCCATCGCCCAGTGCACCGAGCACACCCTTGCCGGTGTTGCCTGCTTCCAGGTCCTGGGCGCTGAGTTCGATCGCGGCATTGCCGCTGATATTCACACTCACGCTGCCGCCGGGTGCCGGTTGGCCAGCATCGTCAATGGCCTCAATTAACACCACACCGGGTATGTTGTCGAGGTTGATCAGGCGCAGTGTGCTTTGCTGGATGAGGTTACTGGCTGGGTTGAACAGCCATACCTGAGCTTCGAGCACGTTCGGTGCAGGCGCAACGTTGTTGAGGCTGGTGCGAACGCCTCCTGCGTTCACCGACAGAGCCTGTACCTCAACCTGTTCGCCGCCGCTGACGATCACCTGCCAGCGCCCCACGCCGTCGCCAAAGGGGCCGAACACGCCAGCGATGCCACCACTTACCGCGCCCAGTTCCAGTTCGCGACTGGTGAAGTTCACCGCGCCCAGCGGCGGCAGTTCCACAAACATCGGGCCACGTGGGCGCTGGCCGTTATCGTCGATGCCGGCGAGGATCACACTGTCGTTGATCGGCAGCATATTGACGACCCGCAACATGCTGACCTGGTCGCCATCGAGCGGGTTGACGGTGAACAGCAACCGGTCGCCGTCGGTGGCGTTGGAGGCGCGTGGTGCGGCAGCACTGACATTGCTGAGGATGCCATCGCTACTACGCAGCAAACCCTGTACCGCCAAATTGCGATCGCCACTTACTTCCAGCGTCCACTCGCCGACACCCACTCCGAACGCACCCAGCAAGCCTTTATCGACATTGCCCAAGGTGTAATCGGCGGTATTGATGTTGATGGCGGCATTGCCGGCCAGGCTCACCGCCACACTGCCACCGGCAGCCAGTTGCCCGGCATCATCGCGGGCGTTGATCAGCACCTGGGCGGGCGCGCTGCTGCGGTTGACCACCCGGATCACACTGGTTTCGCTGGCGTCGGTGTTGGCGTGTGCGCGCAACACGCGGTAATCACGCGGGGCGCGTTCGAGTGCCAACTCGCTGACGCTGGCTAGTTGATCGCCTGGTACCCGCACCAGGCTCATCACCGTGATCGGCTGCGAGGAATTGACCTTGAGCTGCCACTTGCCGTCACCATCACCGAATGCGCCGGTCAGACCAAGATCAGGATTGCCCTGCTCCAGATACAGCGAGCGCAGTTGCAGTGCCTCGCCCGGGCTCAAGCTCAGGGTGACGATACCGCCAGGTGCGCCGCTGTCGTCGAAGGCGTGAATCTCCACCTCCACCGCCGCCGGATTGGGGTTGATCAGCCGCAGCAGGCTTTCCTGTACTGCATTGCTGGCCGGGTTGAAGAAAAACACCCGCTTCTGGAAGCCAAGAGTGGTGCCAGCCGGCTTGACCGGACCAAACTTGGCACTGCTGACCCGCTCGGCAAAGCCACGGCCATCGGTATAGCGCACCGCAACGCTCACGCGCTTGCCGACTGCGATATCGTCGAGCGCAAAGCTGTTGCCGCTGATGCCCGCAACTTGCGCATCATCGAGCGACCAGCGATAGCTCAAGGTTCCCAGGCCATCGGCATCGGCCAGCGTGTCAACTGCCAAAACTATTTCGCCTTCACGCAGATCACCGGCAACACTCACCGCACCGGTGGGTGGGTGGTTCGCTGGCGGTGGCGGCGATGGCGGCAGCAGCGCCAGACCGACCACGGTGGACAGCGATGCGATGCCGGTAAAGGTGGCGCGGTCGCCTGGGGTATCGACGAAGCCAGCAACCTGCACACCCAGCACGCTGATGGCCGGGATCAACTGCCCCGTGGCGGGGTCGATCTTGAACAACATCAGTCGCGTGCCGGGGGCCAATGGGCTTTTCAGCGGCAGGGTGACGGTGAGCCCGGGCGCCGGTAGCGGGAAGTCCGGCTCGGGTGATAACTGGATGTGGACAAACCGGGTGCCGCTGGCGCTGAACCCCTTGGGCAACGTGATGGCGAGGTCATCGGCCAACACGTCGATGGTCACCACCGTGTTGGTAGTCAGTACCGCCGGTGGGAAAGTCACCTGGGCGCGGGCGCCGAAAATGGTGTCGCTGACGGTGCCACCCGCGCTGTCGATGCTGCCGTCACCAGGCGGGGGCGTTGGACCGCCAATAAACCGACCGAGCGCAAAGGGGGCAACTCCCACCGGAATCGTAGCAACGAGGCTGTCGGTTGCGATATCGATCACGGAGACATCGTTTCTGCCGAAGTTCGCCACATAAGCAAAACGCCCCGTAGGATCAATGGCGATACCGACGGGGCCACCGAGTGCGCCTCCTGCTGTCAGGGTGGCGGTTACCGTATTGGTTGCGGTGTCGATCACAGATACGGTTTGGCTGTCGATGTTGGTTACATAGACGAAGTTTCCCGTTGAGTCGATGGCTACACCGGTCGGGCTGCTGCCGACGGCTATCGTGGCGACCACCGAAGCGGAAGCAGTGTCGATTACCGAAACGTCATTACTGGTCTCGTTTGCGACGTAGACGTTACTGCCCGAAGGGTGGACGACGAGCCCGAAGGGGTTGGTGCCGACGGCCACGGCGGCGCTCACGGTATTGGCCGCGGTATCGATTACCCAAACGGCATTGCTGTTGAGGCTTGTGACGTAAACGTGGTCCCCAGTCGGGTCGACAGCGATGCCGCAGGGATTGACGCCGACTGGCACCGTGGCCACGACAGTGTTGCTTATCGCGTCGATGACCGAGACGTTGCTGCTGCCTGAGTTCGCCACGTAGACGAGGGTGCCAGCAGCATTGACGGCGACGCATTGTGGGCTACTGCCTACGGGAACGGTAGCGGCCACGGAATTGTCCGTGGTATTGATAGCTGTCACAGTGTTGCTGTCCACGTTCGTCACGTAGGCGAAGCCGCCACCGGGATTGACAGCGACACCGCGCGGGTTGCTACCCACGGGTATCGTGGCAACCACAGCATTGCTTGCGGTGTCGATTACCGAGACCGTGTTGCTTCTACGATTGGTAATGTAGGCGAAGGGGCCGGATTGGCCAGTGGCTGGTGTCACTTGAAACACATAGGCTGCGCCGGCACCAGGTGCCGAATTGTCGGTCTGATCGCCATTGACGCCGGTGGCGCTGCTTTCCTCAAACGGTGCTCCGACCACCACGCGGTCGCCGGACGCTGCGACCGACAAGCCGAACCCATCACTTGCATCCGTATTGGACGCCTTGAGGTAAACCTGTTGCGACCAGTTGCCCGAGCCATCGCGCACGAACACATAGGACGCGCCGGCTCCGGGGGCCGAGTTGTCAGCTTGATCATCATTGATGCCGGTTGCGCTGCTGTTCTCAAACGGCGCCCCGACCACCACGGTGTCGCCGGACGCTGCGATCGAGTACCCAAACTGATCCTGTGCGCCCGTATTGGACGCCTTGAGGTAAGCCTGCTGCGACCAGTTGCCCGAACCATCGCGCACGATCACATAGGCCGCACCGGCGGCACTGGCCGTATCGTTACCCTGATCGCCATTGACGAGGGTAGCGTTGCTGCCTTCTAACCGCGCCCCGATCACCACGGTGTTCCCGGTGGTGGCACCCGACCCCCCAAACTGATCCCCCGCACCGGTATTGGACGCCTTGAGGTAGGCTTGTTGGGTCCAGTTGCTGCCGGATCGGACAAATACGTACGCCGCGCCGGCCTTCGTAGCCGAATTGTTGGCCTGATTGCCGTTGATACCGCTGGCGTTACTGCTCTCAAATGGCGCACCAACCACCACGGTGTCGCCAGACACCGCGACGAAAGAGCCGAAAAGATCAAGGACGCCAGTATTGGATGCCTTGAGGTAGGCTTGTTGGGTCCAATTGTTGCCTGTGCGTACAAACACGTAGGCTGCGCCGGACGATATTGCCGAGTTATCGGACTGATTACCGTTGATGCCGCTGGCGTTACTGCTCTCACCCGAAGCCCCGATCACCACGGTGTCGCCGGACACTGCGACAGAACATCCGAACAGATGGGTATTGGAGGCCTTGAGGTAGGCCTGTTGGGTCCAAACGCTGCCGGAGCGGACGAACACATAGGCTGCACCGGATTGGGGGGCCGAGTTGTCGGCTTGATCACCATTGACTCCGGTGGCGCTACTGCCCTCAAGCCAAGCCCCGACCACCACGGTGTCGCCGAATACCGCAACCGATATGCCGAAGTCGTCACCGGCATCAGCGTTGGACGCCTTCAGGTAGGCCTGTTGCGACCAGTTGTCCAAGCCATCGCGCACGAACACGTAGGCTGCGCCGGCATAAGGCGCTGAATTATCCATCCCGTCGCCGTTAATGCCGGTGTCACTGCTGGCCTCACCACGGGCCCCCACCACGACGGTATCGCCGAACGCCGCGACCGAATAACCGAAGGAGTCATTGATCCCCGTGTTGGACGCCTTCAGATAAGCCTGCTGGGAAAAACTTGGATCGATGGTGATTGGGTAGCGTGCGCCGGTGTCGTCGATCGCCAGAGTCAGGACGTTGTCGTTGAGTGCCATGCTGGCGGGCAGCGGGGCGTGGTCGGCATCCCAGGCCTTGAGGCCGGCGTAGTGGATGCGGGTTGCGCCGTCCGCTGAGCGCAGTTGCAGGGCGTCGTGCCCGATCGTTGCGGTTAGATTGGTGTTCAACGCCAGCGTCAATGACAGCGGTGCGTTCGCAACGCGCCCGGCCGGCGGCGCGGCCAGCTCGAACCATTGCTCGACGCCCTGATCACTGTTGACCCACCACTCGCGCAAGCCCGGGTGCCATTGGTAGCTGACGGTGTTGTCTGCGGCGGTCAGCGCTGGGGTCGTGCCCACTGCCTGCACGCTATCGCCGTAGCCGACCGCCTGCAGTTGCAGCGCGATCTGATAGCCGACGCCGGTGTCCGCGTCACTCACGCTCGGCCGCAGCACGGTGTGGCCATCGGGCTGGTAGGTGATGTGCCAACCGTGTGTCGGGTTGGTGGCGATCACACTGCCATCGGTCGCATTGTGTGCGGTGTACCGCCGCGCCGCCACCTGTGCCCGGATCGCTCCCCAGTCGCTGGCGCTCAGGCCGTCGGGTGGCGACGCTGAGCTCGCCGACACCAGCCCGGTGGCGGATGTCGATCCGGCGGCCAGCAGCAGGCCAAGCATCAGGCTTCGAGCGAGCATTACCACGCGTGTATGGACAGACATAAATTCCCCCTGTTGAGTGTTTGGCAAAAAGGCCGCCACATCGTCTCTGTGCAGCGTCGCAACGGATCGACGGGTTGCTTGTCCGAGAATTGGTTGCGTTAAAGCCCCGATCACCGCGTCCGCACCACCCGATGACAAGGGGACACTATCGCCACCATTGCGGCATCTGCATCACCCGTTCGGGTGAGATCAATACCAGCTTGCGGACGCTCGGTTGACGGCAGTGTTTCCCTGCATTACTTGCAATGCTTGCGCGACGACAGCAGCGCGGTGGACAAGTCGGTGTTCCAGTTGCCGCTGAGCGGTGCGGCCAGCGTGGCGTTGATCGCGATGCGAGTCGGCCCCAGCAATCCGTCCGGCTCTGCGCTGCCCAAGCTGCGATTGAGCTGCCCGACGACACGGCTGCCGATTGCGCTGGCGTCGCAGCCGGGGCAGAAGCCGGTAAGCTGGAGCAGGTCGATGCCTTGCTCGCCGGAACCGAACGGGCCTTGCGCGAACAGCCAGCGCGGCAGGCCGTGCTGGTCGTACAGGTAGATGACATAGATCTCCTGACTGGAACCGGCATCGTACTGAACCGAGTACCCAAAACCCGGGCGGGTCGGTGAGAACCAATGGCCGGATGCATCCAATGACTGCCCGCCGACGCCAAGGCAGCCGCCAGCGCCCAACCGGGTCAGGCGTTCGGAGCCCGAATGGCCTTCGAGGTCGTAAGCGAGGGTGAGCTGCTCGTCGGCAGTCGGGGTGATCACCGCCATTCCGACTTGGGTGCCGCCATCGGTGGTATTTCCGTTCCAGCCGAAGCGCTGGATTGGCGCGACAATCGGTTCGCCGGGTCGCGGCTCGCCGGTTTGCATGAAATACCAGGTTGGCGAGCCATCTTCGAGGTAGGTGTACCAGACCGCAATCCACTGATTGTCGGCATGGTCGAGGAATAGACCATGGCCGGAACGCGCGGGATTGAAATAGTGACCGGGACGGAAGTTGGGGGTGGGATCAGCGTCTAGAATTTCGACGCTGAATGAGGTCGGAAATGGTCCACCTCCATCGGCTCCCTGCCCCAAACGCCAGCGCCCGGGCCGTAAGTCAGCACCTTCGACGATAACGGAGTCCGTGCTGTCGGTGCCGCGCTCCAGCGCGATGCCGCTGGTTATCGCCTCGTCGCTGAGTTGTTCGACGAACGGCCACTGATTCCCGGCCTGGTCGGTCGAGCCGGCAGCGGGCGGAACGGCAAACCAGCGCAGGAAGTCCG
This sequence comes from Lysobacteraceae bacterium, assembly GCA_030681035.1. Classification (GTDB taxonomy): domain Bacteria; phylum Pseudomonadota; class Gammaproteobacteria; order Xanthomonadales; family Xanthomonadaceae. The sequence goes on from JAUXUI010000124.1 coordinate 70,301, forward strand.
GGTTGAGATTGGTTGGGTAATGCACGGCAAAACGTACTCGCTTCACGTTGGGGGCAATTTCGATATGCGCGGTGGAGTATTTTTCGATATTGGGCAAACGATTGAGACCTGAGTCGGCACCGGGCAGCAGCGCGATCGGGCTCGATGCAAACCACCATGAGCGTTCAAGCACAAACGGAATTTCGATCGGCTCTGCGTTTGGGGTCGCGCGCACTTGCGCCAGCCCGGCTCGTCGCTCACCCGCATAGATATGCTCGTTGTTCCAGCTCAGGCGCAAGGGCAATGGTTGGCTGGTATCGGGCCATTGCTTGGGGCCGGTGAGGGCGATGCCAGACCCCGGCCCTGCAGGGCTGAGGGGCAGGAAAAAGTCCTGGTAGCGCAAACGTACCGTGCCATCCTCAGCGGTTGCAGCGGTCGGCACATGCCCAAAGCTCCAAACGGTGCGCTCGGCAGCGCCGGGCGGCTGGACAAAGTCCAGCTGGCAGCGAGCCAGCGTGGCATCCGGCGTCTGCGCGCAGGTGGGCGGCGTGGCCAAGGGGTTGTCGAGATACACATAGGCTTCAGCTTTGCCGGGAGCGTCGGTCTCCACGGTAACGACCATGCGATAGCGCTGGGCTTGTGATCCAAGGTTGGCGGGCACTTGGAAGTTTCGGGTGAAGGTGCCACCTCCATCGAAGTGCTCGGCGGGGGTTGCGTCGGCGAATACGCGGTTGTCCCAGTCGAGGGTTGGCCCAAGCTCGGTGACTTCGTAGCGGGCGTCGGTCAGTGCCGTGGCGATGCTGACATTCGCGCGGAGGATCCCCGAATTGCGTGGCACCAAGCGGTCGCCAAGGTTTGAGTCGCCAAGGCTTGAGTCGGGCATCCAGACGGCGGCTTCCGGTGCGGTGCTACGCATGCTGCGCGCGCTATCCTCGGAGTTTTCGACGCCGCACGGCACGCCTTTGCAGGCGACGATCTGTGGATTGCTGAAATAGGGCATGAACGTGCGACCTGGGCCACTACCCGCCATGATGGTAAAGAAACCGCCGTCCGGGACATCGGTGGTGTAGCCAAAGGCATAAGGATGTACCGGCACAAGAGCTGGCGATAAACTGCGATCATGCGCCTGGCCCAGCACATGCCCGAGTTCATGCACGGTCGCGAACGCGCCGCAACTATCGAGGAAGAATCCTGCATATCGTGACTTTGCAATCGTGCCCAAGCCGGGCTCACCATTGAGGAAGCCGAGTCCGCAAGAGCCTTGGCCGGCCCTGAAACTACGGAAGATACCGACCATGTCGGCGCCGAGTTCGGCCCGTAGCTGATGAATGCGGAATATCGCCAAGCGGTCCGTAGTGGAAATGTTGGCCGATGTCGGAAATGCGGTATTGCCGATAATCGGGCCATTGTCGCCCTCATCGCTGAAGGGATTTCGGTAAAAACCCACAATACGCACTTCCGCATCAATGAGGCTGTCCGCAAACATCGCATTGCTGGCCTCGACCCGAAGCAGTATCTCGGCCTTGGCGCCGTCGTCGTTGCCGCCAAAGGCTTCGGCAAAACCGTCGGAGTAAGTTGCCAACAGATCGATGATGGATACGGCACTCGGCGTGGCTGCGGCCGCTGTGGCGATTTTGCCGCTGGCCGGCTCCGCACGTGGCATGAGGCCGCGCAAGTTGGCGCTGGTGCCGCTCGGGGCAACCCGCATGTCGTTGTCGAACGCGTGCGCGGGCACATCCAAAGCCGCGTCGGTCGCGGTGAGGGTAAGCAACTGCCCGGGGCGCTTGCGCAGGTCGAATACGGTATCGGGCCCTGTTGCCACACGGCCCTTGAGTTGGTCGTCGCGGCCGACCACGATCACCGAAAGCGGGCGTTCGAAGCGCTGCGCTTGCAGGGTCAGCGCGACGATGCCATCAAGCTCAATCCGCCGGATCACACGCAGCGCCGCCGTTTCGCCGCTGGCAAGGGGGATATGAATCTGCTGATCCCAATCTGCCGCGCGCAATTGCTCGGCGATGCCATCGGCGCCTCGATTGTCCACCGCTTGCGCTGCGAGAGAGATCGGTGCCGCGGCGGCGAGTGTTGCGCCGGAAACCAGTCCGCCGGCAACGATAAACAAGCACTTGAGATAGTCGGTCATGATCGCGAGCCCTCGTCGCCATCGACACAATCGATGGATGATGGAAGGCGACGCTACGGCACGGGGCACAACGCTTCATCACCCGTTCGGGTGAGATCGATTCCGACTTGGGGGCGCTTAGTTGACAGCGGCTTGCAGTCGCCGGATCAGCTCCGCCTGGCGGTGGGTTTCGGTCTTGGCGAACAAGGCCTTGAGGTGGCTGCGCAGGGTCTCTCGGTTCTTGCGCATGGCCGGGATGCAGTCGGCAAGGGCGCCATGCTGCACCAGCGCGCACGCAAGTTCGGTTTCGGCGGCTGTCAGTCCGAACAAATGGCGCAACGCGTCGGCGGGCGGTTGGGCGTGTGCCAGCGGTTGCACAAACAGGATCGCGTAACAACTGTTACCACAGCCCCAGTTGGCGAGGATGTCTCGCTGCAACGGGCGGATGGTGCATGACGCCCATGCTTGCCCGGACGGATCGTGCAGCAGCAGTTCGGCGTTGCGTCGGGTGTTGCCACTGGTGGCGGCAGCGAGGGCGTGTTGAAGCGCAGGGCGGTCGGGACGCCAGCACGGAATCAGTTGGCGGTTGTGTTGGTGTATTCCGGTCGCGGCCTCGTGGGTCAGGCGCTTGGCTTCGGCGTTGGTATGCACGACCAGGCCATTGTGATCCAGCAGCCACACGCCGAAACTCAGACAATCGAGGCCGGTCGCGATGCCTGCCAGTGGCTGCAGGCGCTGTTGCAGGGCGTACACATTGCGCAAATGCGGCAACAGCCGTTGCGCCAGTTGCATCACTTCGGGCTCAAATGGAGGGCGGCGTTTGTCGCGGCTTACCGTGAGCGCGATGACCTCGTCGGAATTGGAGTCCGAGAGGCAATATCCCATCGACCAATAAACATCGATGGGCAACAACTGCTTTTGATAAAACGAGGAGCGTTCCAACTCGCTTGGGGCAAACAACGGAGTGCTATCGAGGACACCATTTTCGATAAGTTGCTCCCTGCCGCGTGTGAAATACAGGTTGATACTGCCGTCGTCGTCAGGCGGTGCCGGCCTTACCGCCAGCGGCTCGTCGGCATAGTTTTTCAGGACGTGATGGTAGTGGGATGCATCGTCAGTCAGCAGCGCGACCAGATGCGCATTCATCACCGTGCGCAGTTTTGCGGTAAATTGCTCGAAGCGATCCGGATCGCAGACCGATGCGTACAGGTCTTCCAGCAGGCTTTCGAACGAAGGCATATTGCGCTTGGTCATTTCCCCCTCCGGCCATAGACGTCAACAACGAAGACGACCCCCAAGATGAGATCCGGGCGTCCGCAAGCACTATTTCTCTGGGGTCGATCTGGCGACCCCATTACCAAGCCATTATTTCGGGGAACGCGTCTTTTTGGTGCGACCGGCCAGTAGCGGCGGCCCGCGCCGGCGACACGCGGAAGTCTTCGGCGTGACCAACCCGAACCTATGCGTCAGCGGGCTGCCGGGCCAACAGGGCGCTGCTGCGTTGGCATGCCGTGGGATTGCGCTCGATTGACGCGTCGATTCGAATTACGGCAACGTACGGTATTACGTACGTTGCGTTCCCGCCGGAGGGAGCAATGACCACCATCACCGCCAGCGAGGCGCGAGCGAATCTGTATCGGCTGATCGATCAGACCGCTGCGTCGCACCAGCCGGTACACATCGCGGGCAAGCGCTCGGGGGCGGTGTTGTTGTCGGCCGAGGACTGGGAGGCGATCCAGGAAACGCTGCATCTGCTGGCGGTGCCCGGGATGCGCGAGTCGATCAAGGATGGCATGGCCGAGCCGCTTGAACACGGCGCGACGGAGCTCGATTGGTGAGTTGGCGGCTCGTCTTCGCCAGCCATGCGCTGAAGGATGCGAACAAGCTGGCTTCCGCCGGACTCAAGCCCAGGGCGCAGGAACTGCTCGACATCCTCGCGGCCGATCCCTTTCGCAATCCACCGCCGTACGAGAAGCTGGTGGGCGACTTGGCGGGCGCCTGTTCGCGTCGAATCAATATCCAGCACCGCTTGGTGTATGAAGTGCTGCACGACGCTCGCGCTGTTCGCGTGCTGCGGATGTGGACCCATTACGAATGAGGTGATGCGTCGGGTCGCTGTTTGCGACCCGCAATTGACGCCGACGCAGCTCCGAAACAACGCCCTCAGCCGAACAGTCGCACGCAATCACCCGCTGGTGGCGACTGCGCGATGTGGGGTCAATGCACTCACCCCAGCAACTCCACCTCGCCCTTGAACCGCTCCTTCTGCGCGCGCCCAGCCAACGGTGGCAGTTCGATCACATCGTCGGGCAATTGCCGGTCGGGGGTGTGATCGAGCAGATGGCGGATCAGGGTGAGGCGGCCGGCTTTCTGGTCGTTGAAGTTCACCGCAACCCACGGCGCGTGTTTACTGTGGGTTGCGGCGAACATCTTCTCGCGGGCTGCGCCGTATTCGGCGTATTTCTCACGCGCCTTGAGGTCGATCGGCGAGAGTTTCCAGCGTTTGAGCGGGTCGCTGGCGCGTTCGGCGAAGCGCTGTTCCTGCTCGGCCTGATCCACCGCCAGCCAGTATTTGAACAGCAAAATGCCGTCGTCGGTGAGCATCTTTTCGAAGCGCGGGGCTTGCGTGAGGAAGTCGCGGTATTGCGCGTCGCTGCAGTAGCCCATCACGTGTTCAACGCCAGCGCGGTTGTACCAACTGCGGTCGAACAGCACCAGTTCGCCAGCGGCCGGCAGGTGGGCGATGTAGCGCTGGAAGTACCATTGCGCGGTCTCGCGTTCGCTGGGCTTGGGCAGCGCGACGATACGGCATTGGCGCGGGTTGAGGGTTTCCGCGATGGTGGCGATGGCGCCGCCCTTGCCGGCGGTGTCGCGGCCTTCGAATACGACCACCATGCGTTGCCCGGTATGCGCCAACCAGCGTGCGAGGTTGTTGAGTTCGAGTTGCATCGGTTCGAGTGCGTCTTGGTATGCCTTGCGTTTCATGGTGGATCCTTCGGGCATGTGCGTGCATCGCCGGAGTTCAGATCATGCCGCTGCGTCGTGTGCCGCTGCCTCGATCACCTTCGGGTCGACGCCGCGTCGCCGCAGCGCTTCGGCCAGGCGGGCGGCGGGGCCGAACAGATGCGCGGCTTCGTCACGACGCAGACCTTCACTGACGTAGAGCTTGAGCAGGGCCTGATAGCCGGACAGGCCCTTCAGCGGGGCGAGGGTCTTGAGCGAGGCCACCACATCGGCGGGCACGCGCAGGGTGATGGAGGTCATCGGCCGAACCTTTGCCAGCCGGGTCTTGAGGGTCTCAGGAATCATGGGATTTGTGCTCCTCTGGGGTGGCCTTGCGGGCGGAGATGATGCGGATGTTTTCTTTCTCGAACGCGACATGGACAACGAACAGCAAGCGTCCGCTGGTGTCGTAGCCGATCACCGCGTCACGCGACTGCTCCCGGCGATCCGCCTCGACGATGCGCAGGAATGGGTCGAAGGCCGCCTCGGCCGCTTGCTGGAATGTCACCCCATCGTGCTTGCCGGCATTGCGGCGCGCCTTTTCGGCATTCCGTATGAACTCGGCGCCGTTGAGTTCGAAGCGAACAGCCATAAACGGCAGCATAGCGCTACAATTGACATTGTCAATACGCCGCGTACTTTGGCGCGACCGTTGCGCGCTAACCCATGGCTGCTGTGCGTGTTGCCGCGGCTACGACTCGCGCAGTCGCGGGCGCAGGTTGACCAGGGTGCATGTCTGTGACGATGGGTTTCGCTACGCTCTACCCATCCTACGGAATTACTGCTCGCGCAGTCGCGGGCGCAGGTTGACCAGGTTGCGTGTCTGTGACGATGGGTTTCGCTACGCTCTACCCATCCTACGGAATTACTGCTCGCGCAGCCGCGGGCGCAGGTTCACCAGGTTGCAGGGTTTGGTGCGGGCATCAAGCTGGGCGCAGATCAGCTGTTCCCAGGCGGTGCGGCAGGCGCCGGTGGAGCCGGGCAGGCAGAACACGAAGGTGGCATTGGCAAGGCCGGCGAAAGCGCGCGATTGCAGGGTGCTGGTGCCGATTTCTTGGTAGCTGAGCTGGCGGAACATTTCGCCAAAGCCGGGCATGGTCTTGTCGAGCAGCGGCAGCAGCGCTTCGGGGGTGGAATCACGGCCAGTGAAACCGGTGCCACCGGTGACGAGCACGCCATCGATGGCCGGGTCGGCAATCCATTGCGATACTTGTGCGCGCAAGCGATAACGATCATCAGGCAGCAGCGCACGCGCAGCGAGGCGATGCCCGGCCTCCTTCAATGCAGTGGCGAGGTAGTCGCCGGAACTGTCATTTTCCGGGCCACGGCTGTCGGAAACGGTGAGCACGCACAGCGAAAGCGGAATGAAGTTGGCGGTAGCAGTCATGAGCGGCGTCCAGTGGGTTCAGGTGGCATCAACCAGCAGCTTGAGTTCGTCGGCCTGATTTTCCTGGGTGAGGCGGTCGATCAATTCGTCGAGGTCGCCTTCCAGGATTTCCGGCAGGCGGTACAGGGTAAGGCCTTCGACGCGGTGGTCGGTGATCCGGCCCTGGGCGTAGTTGTAGGTGCGGATACGCTGGCTGCGATCACCACTGCCGACCTGCAACCGGCGCGCCTGTGCCTGCGCTGCGGTCTGTTTGCTGCGCTGGGCATCGAGCAGCCGCGCCGAGAGCAGCGACAGGGCGCGGGCACGATTCTTGTGCTGCGAGCGCTCGTCCTGACATTCCACTACGGTGCCGGTGGGTAGATGGGTGATGCGAATCGCTGAGTCGGTCTTGTTGACGTGCTGGCCACCAGCACCCGAAGCGCGGAAGGTGTCGATGCGCAGGTCGCCATCGCGCAGTTCCACTTCGCCGATGTTCTCCAGCTCGGGCAGGATCGCGATGGTCGCCGCCGAGGTGTGGGTGCGGCCCTGGGTTTCGGTGGCCGGCACGCGCTGCACGCGATGGGTGCCGGATTCGAACTTGAGCCGTGAAAACGCACCACGGCCCTCGATGCGGGCGATGATTTCCTTGAAGCCGCCGTGCTCGCCGGCGCTGCTGGACAGCACTTCCACCGGCCAGCGTCGGTGTTCGGCGTATTTGGCATACATCCGGAACAGGTCGCCGGCAAAGATCGCGGCCTCATCACCGCCGGTGCCGGCGCGCACTTCCAGAAACAAGCTGGCTTCGTCACGCGGGTCGGGCGGGATCAGCAGCAGGCCAAGCCGATGTTCCAGCGCCTGTGCGTGCGCCTGAAGTTCCGGCAATTCGGCTTCGGCCAGGTCGCGCAGCTCCGGGTCGTTGCGCATGGCCTGAGTCGCCGCAATTTCGGCCAGTGCGGCATCGTAATCCGCCAATGCCAACGCCATCGGTTCGAGCTGGGCGTATTCGCGGCCCAGCTCGCGCAGGCGTTTGGGATCGGCAGCGGTGCCCGGTTCGGCCAGCAGCCGGCCGACTTCTTCGCGCCGTTCGCTCAGGGCTTCAAGCTTGCGACGTAGGCTCGGAGTCATCAGGGTTTTCAGGCGAAGGGAGGTCAAACAGGCGTTCGGCGGCGCGCAGCAGGTCGGTATCGCCGCTCAATGCGGCCTGGCGCAGGTTGGCCGAAGGCGCATGCAACAGTTTGTTGGTGAGGTTGTGGGCAAGAAACTCCAGCGCCTTGACCGGGTCTTTGCCGCTGGCCAGCAAGGCGCGTGCGCGTTGCAGGGTTTCATCGCGGATATGCTCGCTGTGATTGCGTACGCGAGTGATGGTGGTCTGCCGTCCGGCACCCTGCCACCAGCCCATGAAATGCGCCACTTGCAGGTCAATGATCGCTTCGGCCTGATCGGCAGCCTCGCGCCGTGACTGGCGGTTTTCGGCAATCACCTGGTCGAGGTCATCAACGGTGTACAGGTACACATCATCGAGGTCGCGAACGCTGGCTTCAATATCACGCGGCACCGCCAGGTCGAGCATGAACATTGGCCGTTGCCGACGGGCACGCAGGGCGATTTCAACGCTGCTGCGCAGCAGTACCGGTTCGCGGCTGGCGGTGGCCGAGATCACGATGTCGGCTTCAGCCAGGTGACGGTCCAGATCGGGCAATGCGAACGCGTAGCCACCGTGGCGGCTGGCAAGGTCTTGCGCGTGGGCAAGCGTGCGGTTGGCGACCAGCAGGCGTTTGGCCTTGGCGTCCGAAAGGTGGCGCGCAGCGAGTTCGATAGTGTCGCCAGCACCGATCAACAGTACCGTCGCTTCGCGCAGGTCGGTGAACACCTGCTGCGCCAGGCGCACGCTGGCGAAGGCTACGGAAACCGGGTGGGTGCCGATGCGGGTATCGGTGCGCACCCGTTTGGCGACTGAAAACGTGTGCTGAAACAGACGGTCGAGCGCGGTCTTCATGACGCCGGCGTTGCGTGCGATTTGCCACGCTTCTTTGACTTGGCCCAAAATCTGCGGCTCGCCAAGAATCAGCGAATCCAGGCCGGTCGCCACCCGGAACAAGTGTTTGGCGGCATCAGCGCCGGTGTGTTGGTACAGGTACCCATCGAGCCCCGATCCCAATTGGTGGTGCTCGCCCAGCCACTGTGCCACGACGCGTTCCTGGCCATCTTCAGTGTGTGCGTATATCTCGGTACGATTGCAGGTGGACAACATTACCGCCTCGTGGACGCCATCGACTGCCAGCAGGTCGCGTAACGCCAGTTCCAATGTCTCGCGCGCAAACGCGACCCGCTCGCGCAAAGCAAGTGGGGCGGTTTCGTGATTGAGGCCGATGGCAAGCAGGGTCATGATGGATGATTGGGATGCGGTAAGCTTCCCGTGCGGCTCTTTAGAGTAGCTCCAAAGCGCGATTCTATCTGTAGATGGACCAATTACCCATGATCTGGCGCAAACTCACGCTGACTATTTCGTTGATTGTGCTTGCTTACCCGTTCACGGGTTGGGCGGCTGATGCGGCAAAGACTCCGCTGGAGCCGGTGCTGGAACCGTTGCTGGCAGGCGAGTTTTACCTGCAACAGGGTAATTATGAGCTTGCCGCAGAGCACTACCTGGCCGCCGCCCGACAATCGTCAGACCCCGCCGTGGCGCAGCGCGCCACGGCGGCGGCGATGGCGAGCAACAACATCGAGCGGATCGACGCCGCGATTGCACGCTGGCAGCAACTCGCCCCCAAGGCGCCCGGATTACTCGACGCACGCACCAGCCTGGCGTTGCGTACCGGCGATGCTGCTGCCGTGGTCGCAGCGCTGCGTGATCGCCTGACAGCGGGCGAGGACGGCTGGCGAGGCGCAGTGCAAATATTGTCCGGCCCGGTGCCGGCGGATCGTGTGACGCAGATAATCGATCACTTGCTGGATGATGATGCGCTACCGAACGAACTGACTGCGTGGCTCGCGTTTGCCGGCCTGGCTGAACGTCTGGGCCGCGATGCACTGGCCAACCGTGTGGTCGATGGGCTGATCGAGCGCTTTCCCGATGCACCGCGCGCATGGTTGCTCAAGGCCGGGCGATTGCGTGAACAAGGTGATGCCGCAGCGGCGCGAAAGGCAGTCGATCGGGCGCTGGCTTCTGTTGGTGAGGATGTGGGTTTGCGCATGGCTCTCGCCGGTGAGCTGTCACGGCTCGGTGACCCGGCCGCCGCTGCTGCGATGCTTGCCAGTGGCAAGCAGGAACTGCGCACCTTGCGCGCACGTGCCGGCTTTCTCAGTGCCGCCGAGGACAAGCAAGGTTTGGCCAAACTGTACGAGCAAAGCAAACGCGTCGCTCAAGGTGAGTCTGATGCCGAATGGTTGCTGTTGCTCGGGCAGTTGGCCGAAGCACTGGAGCGCCATGACGAAGCATTGGACTGGTATCGCGCCGTTGCCGCTGGCGCGCCGCGCGATCAGGCGCAAGTGCGGATCGCGGTGGTGCTGAACGTACGCGGCGATTTTGCTGCCGCCATGGTGCAACTCGACGCCCTGCAAACCGATGCCCAAATCGATGGTGAAGTGCGCCGCGACAGTTTTCTGCTGGAGGCAGGGTTGCGCGGCGAGCACGAAGGCGTGGCGCAGGAGGTGATGGCGCTTGATCGTGGCCTGGCCGTGTTCGAGGACGATCCCGAATTGCTGTATGCACGTGCGTTGGCCCATGAGCGTGGCAATCAGATTGACAAATCGGAGGCGGATTTCCGTCGTATCCTGGAAATGGACCCCGGCAATGTTGCGGCACTCAATGCGTTGGGCTACACCCTGGTTGATCGCACCGAGCGCCTGGAGGAAGGCTTGCGCCTGATCGAGGGGGCTTACGATCAGGCGCCGGACAACACCGCGATCATTGATAGCCTGGGCTGGGCTTTGTACAAGTTGGGTCGTGTGGCTGAAGCACTGCCGCATTTGCAGCGCGCAGCCGAACTGAGCCCCGATGCTGAAGTGCTGGCGCATCTGGCCGAGGCGCTTTGGCGCAACGATGAGCGCGAAGCCGCACGAGCGGCGCTGGAACGCGCTCGCGCAATTGCGCCACAACATCGCGCGGTGTTGCGTGCGGACCAGTGGATCAACCCGTGATACCGCGAGCCATTGGCGGTGGCCTTGTTGCTAGCAGCCTGTCGGGCTTTGCTGGTCGAGGCGAAAATTCGCCTGCGCGAGGACAGATTTTCGCCGGATCGCCGGCGCGTAGCACCGCTACGGGTCAAGATTCGGCGGAAATATGCACCGCGCAGACGGATTTGCAGCCCG
>JAUXUI010000126.1 GCA_030681035.1 Lysobacteraceae bacterium
GACGCTTGGTTGAAGTAGCCATCAGCAAAGCGTGACAGATTTCAAGCCAACGCTGAAGCCAGCAAAGCCTTATGCTGTATGGGCTGCGGCACCATCACCGGGTGCCAGCCACCCACACGTTTCCACGAAGAGCCAAAAAAATGAACCGCCGCTAGACAGAAGCGGCGCATTTGCGTTGTTTCATCGTATCGCAGCCACCCGCTGCGGCCGGAGCAAGTCAGCGTCGGCCCACGCAAAAAAGGCGAACACGATGCGAGCACAAAATCCAGCAACCAACCCGGCCCATGCGGCACCCGCATTTGAACGGCTCCCGAGCGTCAAAGCCCGAACCGGGCTGAGCCGGTCGGAAATATACCGGCGAGTCAGTGAAGGCACATTCCCACGCCATGTGAAATTGGGCGAGCACACCAGCGGCTGGGTGCGATCCGAGGTTGATTCGTGGATAGCTGGCCGCATTGCCCTGCGCGATGGCGGTGCCCGATGAACTGGGCTGCTAGAAATTACTTGCGATTGGCTTTCGCCTTGATTGCCGATGCGCGCGATCTTATGAAACACGCCGCGAAGGCAACTGATGAACCATCGCCTGGCATCGTAGAAGCTGCCGACGCGCTGGATGCCGCCCACGCACAGTTTCGAACCGCATTGGGTGCTACTCATGAACGGCCGTGACTGCCCACGCTGGGAATCCTGCGCGGCGAACGTGTGCCCACTGGATGCCGATTGGCGCAAGCGCAGCCATCTGAAAGGCGAACCGGTGTGCTTGTGGCTGCGCGAAGTGGTAAAGCCCGATGGCGAGGCGATTCTAAGGGCATCCATAGGCGATGATGCCGCCGCGCAGGTAGTTGCAGCACTTCCGGCCATTGAAGCCGCCTACGGTACCCTTCGGCGCGCGCTCAAGCGGGCATCGCAGCACGGCTCAAGGGTTGCCAGCGGGCGAAAGTTGAGGGGTGCTTGAATGGCGCGCAGTCGGATGAAGACCAAAGGCCGGCGCGAAACGGGAACATTCGCGGTGCTGCCGCATAGCGTTCTTGACTCGCCGAACTGGACTCGCTGCGGCGGCAACGCACTGCGGCTTGTGGTCGCACTCGCCCGCGCCTTCAACGGGAAAAACAATGGATCGCTCGGCGCGCCGTTGTCGGTTATGCGAAAGCACGGCTTCGCATCCTCGCAAACGCTTGCCCGTGCGATTGCCGAGGCCGAGCACTACGGGCTGATTGTGCGAACGAGGCAGGGCGGGCTGAACCATTGCACATTGTTTGCGCTGGCATGGCAGGCAATCGACCACGGCCCGCATGTAATGACGCCAACCAACGTAGCCCCCGGCAACTGGCGGGAAGAGCGGGCACCGTTCACGCCAACAAAAAAACGCCAGTTCCAAAACGGAACTAGGCTGGTTCCGAAACGGAACTAGTCAGGCTCGGCACCGATTGCCACTGATTCCGAAACGGAAGCAGTCAGGGCGTTTTCGCACCGTTCGCTAGTTCCGAAACGGAACACTTTTATAGATTTACCAAGCGGAGCCTGTCGCAGCGCGTTGGCGTACGTCTGGCGCACGATCATATGCAGCACATGCGAATGGTAAAAGCTGCAAAAATTGGGTTTTCCGTAAGCATCGCGCGCGCGCACCTGACTGCGAAATCCTCGAGGTCGAGACAGACGGTTAGTTGCTCCGGCACAGTTCATGCATAGGAAGTTTGTAGCACGGTGTAAGACCGTCAGTTCCGTTGCGGAAACGCATATACGCATAGCTGGGGCGACTGATGCCCGGCATGTCAAAAATAACCTTGTTTGCTTCGAAAACTGAGATTGCTAGCGTTACGCCATCGCGAGGGACAGTGTCACCAATGTAGTAGTAATAGGCTGCGGTCATCTGGCCTGGTGTCGATTGGAGCCCCCTTGCGTGGTTCACTATTGCGGACTCATCCACAGGTGACTTGACAAGGATCGTGTAGATTCGATCACGTGTCGGACTCTTGAAGTATCCCGCCTGTTCAAATGGCAGTGTGGCTTTCGGCGTGTCCGTGGACTGAGAATTGAGGATAGTAACTAGTACGACTATTGCGATCAAGCCAAAGAGTACACGCATGATGCCCCCCTTATTTGGAATTGTTGCTGGCAAGCTATTACGTCGGTGGTGAATGCAGTATCGATTTCGACTACGCTTCAGTAAATTACTACCCGCCGTACGGTACCGACCAGCAAGCCTACCATCTCACGATCTAGCAGTGCTCTGTGACCCGGCAGTGACAGGATCACGCATGCGATGGGGCGTGAGCAAGTTCCCGCCCTACAAAGGCGATCCGGTAGGGGCAAGGGTCATGCTCAAGTAAAAGCCGATAAATTGGACGGACACCGCACGACCACCTTTTTTTTCGCACCCGCAAATTGGTCGATTGCTCGGGTTTTGCGTAGTGCCGTAAAAGACCGGTTGGGTGCCCAAGGGCGGGCATTTTGATGGCACATTTGATGGCACATCCTGAGTTTCTACCCATCCAGACCGTTTTATAACAGTAACTTAGGTCGTTTATTAGATTCCGGCTCCGGCACCATGATAAGCGCATGAAATACCTGATAAAAAGACGGAATTTCACCAAACGTGGCGAAAACCCTCTAAGTGGCATCACAGCAAACGGTGCCCGTTCGGCGCCCCTTTTTTTCGCGATGAAAAAAATTTGCGCGTATTCGCCAGTAAATCTTCATCTCCGTTTCGCGCTCTGAGAGGTTTGGCTCCAGATTGCCGTGCCAGCCAAATCGAGTGTGTCGGAGTGGAAATTGCATGGCTGGCTCCGCACGCCCGATACGGGAAAGTTGCGCAGTTCGCCCTCAGTTGGTCCAGTTTTCGGCGTCCCGACCACGCATGCGAAAAAATATTTCGTGTTGCCACTTTCGTTGGCATACCGCGCAGCGCGTTTTGCGAATCGGCGTCTTGTTGCGGAAAACCGTATGTCGATGAAACGAGCGCGTCAAAGCGCGATCGATGTGTATGAAAACGGAAGTGGCAAGTGAGAAAAATCGGGGCTTGCGGAGGAGCAAATACGACCCTAGCGTGTAGCCCAAGCCGCCGTTCGCGGCATTGACGAAGCGAAGGAGATTACCCGTGCCATATGAGCAGATGTTCTATCGCTGCTGTCGTGAAAGAGACTGGACTATCGCGGTCCTTGATCTACGCATTGATCTCGAGGGGCGAGTTCCCCGCTGGTGTCAGCATGTCCTTGCGGCGGGTGGCGTGGCCGAGGAGTGAGGTCCGGGAATTTATCGGTCGCCGAATTGCCGTGGCGCGTGGCGAGCGTCGACAGGCGCCGATTGTACAAACGCTGGAGACTGCCGCACCGGGTCAGCGAGATGACGCGCATGGCCGGGAGAGCGCCAGCCAATCCACCCAAGTTAAGCCTTCTGGTCTGGGCTAGCACTGTTTTTGCGTCATCGGTTTGTGCGGCTTGTGGCCGAGGTTGCGCGGTTTCGAGACGTTCGCTCGATGGCGATAGGTTTTTCGAGCAATCAACGCGAGCAG
>JAUXUI010000137.1 GCA_030681035.1 Lysobacteraceae bacterium
GGTGCGAGCCAGTGCTTCTGTGGGAGCCGGCCTGCCGGCGAACGAACTGGCGAAAGAGCTTCGCGCGCAGAGCCTGCCCCCAGACTTGATCTGGGGCGCGCTCCCACGAAAGCGGTGAACGCTCCCTGTAGGAGCCCACCCTGTGGGCGACCTGTCAGCGCATCGAGCCAGCTCTGACCGTGTTGGCTCCGTGCCTGCGCCGCACATGGATGTGCAAGTGCCAAGAGTGCATGGACGCACAGGCGCGGCCGGCGTGTGAACCGACGGCTGATTGCTGCATCGCAACGCGATTGATAACGACTGGCCCTTGCGTTTGCTTCACATTTTCTTTACAAACGTGGGTGATCCGGCCCGGACAGAGGCGGCCGGTCACCCAACCATCGTCATTTGAGAGGTAAATCCGGTATGAACCTATTTCGTCGCAGCCGTCTCAGCGCCGCAGTCAGCAGCGCGCTGTTGTTGGGCGCCTTGCCGCTGGTCGCGCTGGCGCAGGAAACATCACAAGACAATGCCAAGACCCTCGACCGGGTCGAAGTGACCGGTTCGCGCATCAAGAAGGCCGAGCTGGAAGGCCTGTCGCCAGTACAGATCATCACCCGCGCCGACATCGATCGTGCCGGTTTGACCTCGATCGGTGATGTGTTGCAGCAAATCACCGCCTCCGGTTCGGGCCTCAACACCAAATTCAATTCCTCCGGCAACTTTGGCTTTCCGCCCGATGGCGGCGGCGTCGGCGCCGGCTCGACCACCGTCGATCTGCGTCACCTTGGCGCCAAGCGTGTGCTGGTGCTGGTTGATGGCCTGCGCTGGGTGAGTGAATCCTCGGCATCCGGTGTATCCACCGCCACCGACCTCAACACCATCCCGATGGCGATCGTCGATCACATCGAAGTGCTGGAAGATGGCGCTTCATCACTTTACGGTTCCGATGCGATTGCCGGTGTGGTCAACATCATCACCAAGAAGAATTTCGAAGGTGCGCAGATCGATGCCAGTTGGGGTGCGTTTGACGGCAAGGATGGCGAGACCAAAACCGCCGATCTGACTTGGGGCGCGCAAACCGACAAAGCCCGGTTCATGCTTGCTGCCAGCTACAACAAGAGCGATGCGATCAGTTCCAACAGCACCGAGCAATCGCGGTTTCCGGTGCCGGGTACTGGGTTGAACTTCGGCAGCTCGGCAACACCGAATGGCCGCTTTATCTTTGTCGATCCGCGCTGCCCGCTTACCGATATCGACGATGACCCTTCCACGCCACCGGTGACGTTTTGCAGCATCACCACCCCGAATGGCAGCAGTTTCCCCAACGGCCCGGTGTTTACCGGCGGCAATGACGACGATTTCATTCCCTTCGTCACCCCCGACAATCGTTTCAACTTTGCCGAGTTCAATCTGCTGTTGACCCCGAGCGAGCGCAAGAGCGTGTTCACCAGTGTCGATTACGACATCAGCGAGCGGGTGCGCTGGAAAACCAAGTTCCTGTACAACAACCGCCAGTCGACCAACCAGGCCGCGCCGGAACCGATATTCCTCGGCCCTGATGCCGGTACCGGCAATCCGTTGGCCGACAACATCACCATTTCGGCCAGCAATCCGTTCAATCCGTTTGGTGTCGATCTTGGCCCGGATAACCTGATTCTGGTTGGTCGGCGTCCGATTGAAGGTGGCCCGCGCATCTTTAAACAGGATGTCGATACCTGGTATTTCAGCACCGGTCTGGAAGGTGATTTCGATATCGGTGACCGCGTGTTCTACTGGGATGTGAACGCGGTGCGCAGCGAGAACAAGGCCGACCAGACCACCTTCGGCAGCTACAACATCGCGCATATCGCGCAAGGCCTTGGCCCGGTAGCCAACTGCACCGGCTCGTGTGTGCCGCTGAATATTTTCGGCGGCCCCGGCACCCTGACCCCGGAAATGCTGCGCTTCATCGGTGCCAACCTGACCGACAAGAGCGAGAACAATCTCACCCTGTGGTCGGCCAACCTGTCCGGCGATCTGTTTGAGCTGCCCGCCGGTGCGGTATCGTTCGCAGCCGGTTACGAGTACCGCAAGAACAATGGCTCGTTCCAGCCCGATGCGTTGATCGTGGCTGGCGAGTCCAACGGCGTGCCCTCGTTGCCGACCCGCGGCACCATCGAGGTCAACGAGTTCTTCGGCGAGCTCAATATCCCGTTGCTCGCCGATGTGGCGTTTGCCAAGCGCCTCGATTTGAACGTCGCCACTCGCTACTCCGACTACGATACCTCGGGTGGCACCACCAACAACAAGGTCGGCCTGCGCTGGCAGGTCAGCGACGAGTTCCTGATCCGCGGCACCTTTGCCGAAGGCTTGCGCGCACCGTCAGTGGGCGAGCTGTTCGGTTCGGCCAGTCGTTTCGACGCGACCCTTACGGACCCCTGTCTGATCAGCGTGAGTGGCAGGCCGCCGACCGGCAATGCCGCTAACTGCGCCGCGCTGGGCGTGCCGGCAGGTGCAGCACAGGCCGGCACGCAGATTTCAGTGACTACCGGCGGCAACACCGAGCTGAACCCAGAAACCTCGGACAGCTACTCGGCCGGCTTCGTCTGGAGCCCGGGCTTTGCCAGCAACACCTGGTGGTCCGAGCGCGTCGACTATGAGGTCACCTGGTACCGCCATGAGCTGACTGGTGCGATCCAGGCGAATGATGCACAGACCCAGCTTAACCTGTGTGTAGCCACCCTCGATCCGCAGTTCTGTGACGGCATCACCCGCGCCAACACCGGCGGTATCAATGGCTTTACCAACAAATTGATTAATCTTGGCTCAATCACCACCGAAGGCTACGACTTCAAGTTCAACTGGCTGCTGCCGGATACCAGCTTTGGCCAGTTCGGGGTGAACTGGTCCACCACCTATGTCGACAGCTTCAAGTCAGTCGGTACTGGCGGAGCCGTACAGCCGCGCAAGGTTGGGGTCGAGGTCAACGACAGCGCGATTCCGGAGATCACATCCAACCTTGCGCTGACTTGGCATAAGGATGCGTTCAGTGCTTCATGGGTGATGCGTTATATCGATGATCTGACTGAAGACTGCGAGGATGCCGCAGACCCTGATTTTGGTGTTTGCAGTGATTCTTTCGTCGCGCGCCTTGACGACAAAGGCAGGCCGGTGTTTGCCGGCACCAACCATCTTGGCTCGGTGGTCTATCACGACTTCCAGGCCAGTTGGAATGCCGATTACCTCGGCGGCTTCAAGGTGTCGGTCGGCGTCAACAACGTGTTCGACAAGCAGGCGCCCAATTGCCTGTCGTGCTCGCTCAACGGCTTTGACGCATCCACCTATGACCTCGTCGGTCAGTATGTTTATGGCCGGGTGCAGTTGAACTTCTGATTCACAGGTTGTTGCAACATCGGGCGGGGTCGTCGCGCAAGCGGCGGCCCCGTTTTCGTTTTGCTGCGCGTTTTCATGTGATGGGTTTCGCTGTGCTCTACCCATCCTACGGTGCGGTTCGCAGTTGGTGGGGCATCGCCGATAGTGATGTTGTAGGATGGGTAGAGCGCAGCGAAACCCATCAACGTAGCGCCAATACACGACCAACGATGCTGCCCCAGCCCCTGTGCAACCCTGATCGCCTCACGCCGCAGTGTTACGGCGAAAACCACCATTGCGCAGCGCTTGTGGTAACGTAACTACAATGCGTGCAATGAGGTATCGCCATGACGATCACGACCCTGTCGAGCCGCCAATTCAATCAAGATGCCAGCCGCGCCAAGAAAGCGGCGCAGACCGGCCCGGTGATCATCACCGACCGTGGCCGCCCCGCGCATGTGCTGTTGACATTCGAGGAATACCAGCGGCTCAGCGGTGGGCGAACCAAGATCGCCGATTTGCTGGCAATGCCCGGGGCTGAATCGCTTGATATGGACATTCCGCCATCGCACGAACTCGCGCGTGCGGTGGATTTCAGATGATGTATCTGCTCGATACCAACGTCGTATCCGAGTTGCGCAAGATACGCCTTGGCAAAGCCGATGCACACGTTGCCGATTGGGCCGAGCGCGTGGATGCGGTCGATTTGTACCTGTCGGTGATTTCCCTTCAGGAGTTGGAGATTGGCGTGTTGCTGGCCGAACGCCGCGACCCGTCGCAGGGGGCGGTATTTCGCGCGTGGCTCAATGGCCACGTTTTGCCGGCCTTCAGTGGCCGCATCCTCGCCGTGGACATGGCCGTTGCGCAACGCAGTGCGCGGTTGCATGTGCCCGACCAACGGCCGATTCGCGATGCGCTGATCGCCGCGACGGCGCTGGTGCATGGCATGACCGTGGTAACGCGCAACGCATCCGACTTTGAACCGACCGGTGTGGCGATTTGCAACCCCTGGCTTGCCTGTTGACAGTTGGACTGATGGGTTTCGGCCGCTTCGCGACAGCGTTCGCTGCGCGAACTACGCCTTCGTTGCACTCGGTCGCTGCGCTCTACCCATCCTGCGAAGCAGTGCGCGCATTGCCGTGGTTATCTCGGAATTGGCGCGACATTATGGCGGTCCCGGGTTACGCGCTTCGCGCTAACCCGGGCTACACGAGATTTGGGCAGGCAGTGATTGATGGGTTTCGGTCGCTTCGCGACAGCGTTCGCTGCGCGAACTACGCCTTCGTTGCACTCGGTCGTTGTGCTCTACCCATCCTGCGACGCGGTTCGCGGTTGGTGGGGCATCGCCGATATTGATGTTGTAGGATGGGTAGAGCGCAGCGAAACCCATCAATGCCGAGCCAATCCATGACCAATTACCGCCGGTTGCGAAGCGCAGGGGCTTGCTGGTTTTTCACGGTCAACCTCGCGGATCGCTCCAGCCCGCTACTGGTGCAGGAAATCACTTTGCTGCGTGCAGCGTTTCGCAAGGTGCTTGACGCACATCCTCTGGTCATCGACGCGATGGTGGTGTTGCCCGATCATTTGCACGCGTTGTGGACATTGCCGGCCGATGATGGCGATTATTCGACGCGCTGGCGTCAGATCAAGGCCGCGTTCTCGCGCGCCCTGCCGATGCGCGAGGCGCGCAACACGAGTCGCATCAACAAAGGCGAGCGCGGGATTTGGCAGCGGCGGTTCTGGGAGCATCAAATTCGTGATGAGACCGATTACGCGCGGCATGTGGATTACATCCACATCAACCCGGTCAAGCATGGCTTGGTGACGCGCGCAATTGATTGGCCGCATACCAGCCTGCACCGCTTCGTGGCTGCGGGTATCGTTGCGCGCGATTGGGCCAGCGAGCCCGATGTGCATGGGCATGCGTTTGGGGAATGATGCCCGACATGCGGTGCATGATTGATGGGTTTCGCTGCGCTCAACCCATCCTACACCGGCTTCAACGACCCTTGACGTAGGATGGGTAGAGCGCAGCGAAACCCATCGAACGCAACGTGGGAATTTATGGAGTGTGGTACATGGGAAGTGCGAGTGATCTGTGGTGGCTGATACCCCTCGCTGTTGCCGTTGGTGCGGCGCTGGGCTGGTTGTTGGTGCGCGCACGAATGATGGCGGCGATGGCGCAAAAGCAGGCCGAGGCCACGACGCAACTGCAAATCAGTGCCGAGCGGATTCGCCTGCTTGACGCCGAAATCGAGCGGCAACATGTGCAGCGTGATGCGTTGCGGGCAGACATCGAGCGTTGGCGGCAACTGGCCGACCGTACTGCGCAAGAGCGCGCCACCTTTGCCGAGCGTGCCGAGCGCCTGCCGATAATGGATGCGCGCTTGAGCGAAACCGAAAGCACCCTCACAGCGGCGCAGCGTGAGATAGCGAACTTGCGTGAAGCCAATGGCCGCCTGCAAACCGAACTCAGCGGCGAGCGCGAGCAATTCAAGGAAAAGCTGGTATTGCTCGACGAGGCCAAGCGCAGCCTGAGCGATCAATTCAAGGCGCTGGCCAACGACATTCTGGAAGAGAAGGGCAAGCGCTTCGCCGAGTTGAGCCAGAGCAATCTCGGCAAGTTGCTGGGGCCGTTCAACGACAAGCTCAGCGAGTTTCGCACCCGCGTCGATACGATTTATGGCGAGGACAAAAGCGAGCGTGGCGCATTGTCCGAGCAGGTCAAGCAGTTGCTGCAACTCAACCAGACCTTGAGCCAGGATGCGCGCAACCTCACCTCGGCCTTGAAGGGTTCGAACAAGACCCAGGGCAATTGGGGTGAGCTGATTCTGGAGCGCGTGCTGGAAGACAGTGGCCTGCGCAAAGGCCACGAATACCGCACCCAGGAAAGCCACGCGCTGGAAGGCGGTGGCCGGGCGCAGCCGGACGTGATCATCGCCTTGCCTGAGAAACGCAGCCTGGTGGTCGATGCCAAGGCATCACTAAGCGCCTATGACGAATACGCTGCGGCCGAGGATGACTCGGGTCGCGGCGTTGCGCTGGCCCGGCATCTGCAATCGGTGCGCGCGCATATCCGTGGTCTTGCCGGAAAGAACTACCAGACGCTGTACCAGCTCGAATCGCTCGACTTCGTGTTGATGTTCATTCCGATCGAGCCGGCCTTCATGCTGGCGGTGAGCCATGACGAGAAATTGTTCATGGACGCCTGGCATCAGAACGTGCTGCTGGTCAGCCCGTCCACCTTGTTGTTCGTATTGCGTACCGTCGAACATCTGTGGCGGCAGGAGGCACAGAGCCAGAACGCGAAGGAAATTGCCCGTCGCGGCGGCGAGCTGTACGACCGGCTGGTCGCCTTCACCCAGGATCTGGAAAAAGTGGGTGAGCGCCTGCAACAGGCGCAGGAAAGTTTCCACGATGCCCGCAACAAGCTGGGCAAGAATCGCGGCAATGTCATCCGCCAGGCCGAAATGCTGCGCGAGTTGGGGGTCAAGCCGAACAAGAAATTGTCGCCGGCGCTGCTGGAGCTGGATGAAGGCGGCAGCGAGGCGTTGTCGCCAGCGATCATCCCGGATGTGGGCGACGGGTGAAGCGCCCCGGCGCAATGCGATCTTCGCGACGGGTACAATGGCGGCATGGATATTTTCAAGTGCTTTACCCTGGAAGCCGCGCACCGCCTGCCGAATGTGCCGGACGGGCACAAATGCGCGCGCGTACACGGACACAGTTTCCGGGTTGAACTGCGGGTGTCGGGTACGGTTGACCCGGACATCGGTTGGGTGATGGATTTTGCCGATGTCAAAGCCGCGTTCGAACCGCTGTATCGGCAGCTCGATCATTACTATCTCAATGACATACCGGGCCTGGAAAACCCAACCAGCGAGAATCTGGCGCGCTGGATATGGGCGCGGCTGAAACCCTCGCTACCGGCATTGAGCGAGGTGGTGATCCACGAAACGTGTACCGCTGGCTGCCGTTATCGCGGCGATTGACGCGCTGCGCCATGTGCCATCGATGCGATCTATTCATTGATTTATAACCATAAAATAAACATACGGCAACGAATAGCGCAGGATATTGTTGCATTGCAGCATAAACCGCGCTAAGGTATCTCCTGCCCCCCCGGCATCCCTTTCGCAGGAGTACAAACCCATGTACGAGCAGATCAACAACCAGTTCGCGCAATTCGCCAACTTCGGTGCGTTCGGCAAGCAGTTCGCCGATGCCACGCTCAAGGCCAATGCCTTGGCGTTCGCCAATGTCGAGAAGACCATCAACCTGCAGATCAAGACGCTGGAAGAGCGTCTGAATGCGACTGTCAGCTTTGTCGGTGAAGCCGCCGAAGCGCAGGACGCCGAGACCTTCCAGGCGCTGCTGCCGCGTGGCCTGCAGTTGGCCAAGGACAACGCCGAGCGTTTCTTCAATGCCAGCCAGGAAGCCTATGGCAATGCCGTGAAAACCCAGGAAGCGATCGGCCAGATCGTGCGCGGCCAGTTTGAAGCCGCTGCCGAGCAGGCCAAGCCGGCGCCGGCCAAGGCTGCCAAGGCCAAGTAAGTTTGCAAGCTATTGAGTGAGTAACAACAGCACGCGCCACCCCTCCCCTCGGGGCGCGTTGCTGCTTGGGCCACCAGCCACGCTGGTGGCCTTTTTTATTCTTCCGATTAGCCTCAATTCTCAGTTGATGCTATCCCTCTCCCTCCAGGAGAGAGGTGAGGGTTCGGCGCAGACTCGGCGTACTTGCCCTTGTGCGCGCACCCTCATCCGGCCCTTCGGGCCACCTTCTCCCGAAGGGAGAAGGGCTTGCTGCGCTCCCCGATCAGCCATCATGTCGCGGTGCTGCACCACTTGTCGCCCACAGGGTGGGCTCCTACAAATGCGCCTTGAAGCACCGCTGTAGGAGCCCACCCTGTGGGCGGCCACGACTACAAATGCGCCTTGAAGCACCGCTGTAGGAGCCCACCCTGTGGGCGACCACGACTACAAATGCGCCTTGAAGCACCGCTGTAGGAGCCCACAGGGTGGGCTCCTACAAATTCGCCTTGAAGCACCGCTGTAGGAGCCCACCCTGTGGGCGACCACGACTACAAATTCGCCTTGAAGCACCGCTGTAGGAGCCCACCCTGTGGGCGGCCACGACTACAAATTCGCCTTGAAGCACCGCTGTAGGAGCCCACCCTGTGGGCGGCCACGACTACAAATTCGCCTTGAAGCACCGCTGTAGGAGCCCACCCTGTGGGCGACAAACGCCGGCAACAATGGGAAAATGTGCGGCTTCCCGCCGTGCTCGGCGCAAATAGCCCATTGACCCCGCCCATGAATGCAAATCGCCGTGACCTCGCCAACGCCATCCGCTTCCTCGCCATGGATGCGGTTGAAGCCGCCAAGTCGGGTCATCCGGGCATGCCGATGGGCATGGCCGATATCGCGCAGGTGTTGTGGGGCGATTTTCTCGTCCACAATCCGGCCAGTCCGCGCTGGTTCAACCGCGACCGCTTCGTGCTGTCCAATGGCCACGGCTCGATGCTGCTGTATGCGCTGCTGCATCTGAGCGGTTACGACCTGCCGATCGAGCAGCTCAAGCGCTTTCGCCAGTTGCATTCAAAAACACCGGGTCACCCCGAGGCATTTGAAACGCCGGGCGTGGAAACCACCACCGGGCCTTTGGGCCAGGGCCTCGCCAACGCGGTAGGCATGGCGTTGGCGGAAAAGCTGCTGGCGCAGCGCTTCAACCGGCCCGGGTTCGACATCGTTGATCATCACAGCTATGTGTTTCTGGGCGATGGCTGCCTGATGGAAGGCATCTCGCATGAGGTGGCGTCGCTGGCCGGCACCTGGGGGCTTGGCAAGCTGATTGGCTTCTGGGACGACAACCATATCTCGATCGACGGCGATACCGCCGGCTGGTTCACCGACGACACCGCCGCGCGTTTTGAAGCCTACGGTTGGCAGGTGATCCGCCATGTCGATGGCCACGATGCCGACGAAATCAGCCAGGCGATTCGTACTGCGCAGGCCGAAACCGACAAGCCCACGTTGATCTGCTGCCGCACCCATATTGGCTTTGGCGCACCCACCAAGCAGGGCAAGGAATCCAGCCACGGAGCACCGCTGGGCAAGGACGAGATTGCCGGCGCGCGCGCGGCATTGGCCTGGCCGCACGCGCCGTTCGAGATTCCGGCACCGATTTACGCCGGCTGGCGCGATGGCAACACCGGTGCTGCGCGTGAGGCCGATTGGCAGAAGCTGTTTGCTGATTATGCCGCGCAGTACCCCGATCTGGCGCGCGAGTGTACACGGCGTATCAGCGGCGAATTGCCGGCCGATTTCAGTGCGAGTGCCGATGCGTTCATCGCCAGATTGCAGTTGGAAGGGCCGGTGGTGGCATCACGCAAGGCGTCGCAAATGACGCTCGATGCCTATGCGCCAGCGCTGCCCGAACTGATCGGTGGCTCGGCCGATCTGGCGCATTCCAATCTCACCCTGTGGAAGGGCAGCAAGTCGGTTACCACCGAAGGTGGCGACGGCAATTACATCCATTTTGGCGTGCGCGAGTTCGGCATGAGCGCCATCAGTAACGGCCTCGCGCTGCACGGCGGGTTTCTGCCCTACGATGCCACCTTCCTGGTGTTTTCCGACTATTCGCGCAACGCCCTGCGCATGTCGGCGCTGATTCCGGCACACGTCATTCATGTGTTTACCCATGACTCGATCGGCTTGGGCGAAGACGGCCCCACCCATCAACCGGTGGAGCATCTGGCGGCGCTGCGTTACATCCCGAACAACGATGTCTGGCGCCCCGCCGATGCGGTGGAGTCGGCGGTGGCGTGGAAGGCGGCAATCACGCGTCGCGACGGGCCCTCGTGCCTGGTGTTCAGCCGCCAGAATCTGGCGCATCAGCCGCGCACTGCCGAGCAGGTTGCCGATATCGCGCGTGGCGGTTACGTGCTCATCGACCCGCCGGAAGCGCGCTTCGATCTGATTTTGATCGCGACCGGCTCGGAGCTTGAACTTGCAGTGCAGGCGGCGAAAGTACTGGAGCAGCGCGGCAAGCGGGTGCGCGTGGTGTCGATGCCGTCGAGCAATGTGTTTGATCGCCAGCCGCTGGAATGGCGCGAGGGTGTGTTGCCCGGCTGGTGCCGAGCGCGAGTCGCAATCGAGGCAGGAGTCACCGATTTTTGGCGCAAGTATGTTGGCCTCGATGGTGCGGTGGTCGGGATCGATTCGTTCGGTGCGTCGGCGCCCGCCGATCAGCTCTATCAACACTTCGGCATCACCGTGGAACGGTTGGTGGAAGTGGCGCAGTCGCTGGCGGGATTGCGACCAGCGTAACGCTTGCCGCCGCAACGGCAAGTTGCATGTAATTGCCTTGCCGTGTTCCTGGGGTTCGCGACTCAAACCGCCAATTGCAGATGCGGGTGCAGGCCCGCACGCGCTGCCAAGATCAGCAGCATGTCCAGGCTGAAATCCTGCCATGCGCCCTTGAGCAGTCGCGACACGCGCGGCTGCGTGATGCCAAGGTGGCGCGCGGCTTCGGCCTGCGTCCAGCCCTGCGCCCGCAAGTGCTCGCTCAGACGGAGCATCGCCTCGGCGCGCAGCGCCAGCACCTGGGCTTGCGCGTCATCGAAGCCAAGGTCAGCGAACACGTTGCCGCTACCCTCGATGATGCGGGTATCGTTCCAGCGCGGATCGGTGGGTTTCATTGCTCATTCTCCAATCAGCTTGTAGCGCTTGGCCGCCAGATCGATGTCGCTCTTGGCGGTCTTCCGGGTTTTCTTCTGGAAGGCGTGCAGCACATAGATCGCGTCCGCGAACTTCGCCACGTAGATCATCCGCCACGCGCTGCCCAAGCGGACGCGGATTTCGCAGGCGCCAGCGCCCACGGCCGGCATCGGCTTGATGTCTACCGGAGCAAGGCCGAACTGCACCCGCATCAATTCCTCGCCCAGCACCCGGCGCACTTCGCCCGGAAACGCCCGCACATCGTCTTTCGAGCTGCCGATGAAGCGGACTGGCTTGGGCGTCGGGTGCAGAGGCGAACTATACAAACACCTGCATAAACATGCAAATACTTGATGCGGATGCGATGGTGGAGGTCGAGCGTTGCCTTGCCGTGTTCCTGGGATCGCCAAGTGACGCGGTCACCTTGGATCGGCATCCATGCCGTCGCAAGTGCCGTCAGGCGCGGATCCACGCGCACTGCGGATAGCGCGTCATCCCGCATCTCCTCGCTGTTGCCGCGCAATCGGCGACGGCGGCTTTAACGCGTCGCAGCATCGGCGCCAGCATGTCCCCATGCAGGCAAATCGCAGGCGGCAATGAATTCAGATGCTTGTATCGCGTTGCAGGTCGTTGCCGCGGCGCAGCATCGTTGCCCGGAACTTTTCCCCGCGATTGTGGTACCACGCTGAATTCCGGCTAAACCGGTTGCGATTGGCGCGCCAAGGCCATACGATCCGTTATCCAAAGCACACTTTGCTGTGCCATTTGGGGGCGGCGTGTTTTGCGCGCTGATATCAATACTCTGGAGAGTTCACCATGAAAACAGGCACTGTACGTACCGTCATCAGCACCCTCATCGGCGCCGCGCTATGCAGCGGTGCATACGCCCGTGAGGATCTTCCCAACTACAACGCATTGGCCGAACAAGGCGCCGATGCGCAATCGCTCAGTGCGCGCGCGCTCAACAGCAGTGATCGCACCGCGAGCGCGAAGGCGAAAAAGAGCAAGGCCGCGCCAAGCGCGCAGGCCGCGTTGATCCAGCGCGCCGTGCAGGCGAAGCTGGTTGCTGATTCGGACGCGGTGTCTTTCAACAAGCAGATGGGCGTGCCGAGCTTTGTCTGGGCCAATCCCGAGCTGAGCAAAGCCAATGTATCGGCGCTCAAGGCCGAGCTGCAGCCAACGGCAGCCGCGCGCGAATATGTCAGCCGCTACGCGCCGCTGTATGGCCTGGATCGCAAGACGCTGTCCGGCGCCGAGCTCAAGAACATCCACGACACCGGCAAAGGCGTGATCATCGCCAAGTACCGGCAGCGCGTGAACGGTGTCGAGGTGTTCGCGCAAGAGCTCAATGTGGCGATGAAGCGCGATCTGAGCCTGGTTTCGGTGTCCGGCAACCTGTCGCCGCGTGCCGCCGCCAAGGACAAACTGCTGCGCCTGCAGACACGCAAGACCAACGCGGTTGCTGCAAGCAGCGCCGCCAGCGCCGAGTTTGCGCTGGGCGCCGACAAGGCCATCGCCGCAGCGTTCGCCGACATGGGCGGCAAGTTTTCCAGTAGCCTCAAGGCATCGGGTAGCCAGGGTGATTACACGATCTACCCGGTAACCGATGCGGCAGGCGACTATGTGCTTACCGATTTTATCCGCAGCAAGCCGGTGTATTTCGATCTGGGCAACACCCTGGAGCCGGCGTACTACGTCGAAATCAGTGCTGGCGAGCGTGGTGGTTCCAGCTCGGACATGTATGGCTACGTGATGTCGGCCAAGACCGGCAAACTGCTGTTCCGCAAGAACTTCACCGAAAATGAGCGGTTCGTTTATCGCGTCCATGCCGACACGAGCGGCGTGCGAGTGCCGTGGGACGGCCCGCAGGGCAAGGAAGGCCAGCCCAATCCGCTGGCAGCGCCGGGTTTCTTACCCACCTTCAAGGCGTCGAATCTGGTCGTACTGGAGAGTGGCCCGATCAGCACCGGCGATCCGTGGCTGTTGCCGATTGCCTCTGAAACCTCCGGCAACAATGTCGATGCCTATGCCGATCTGGCGTCGCCGGACGGTTACTTCCGCATAACCGGGGATTTCCGGGCGGATGTCAACAATTTCTTCACTGTGGGTGGTGTGCAGACCAAGGGCTTCAACTACATCCTTGATCCGAACAAGGCCGCCAACGATCCCACCAACCAGCGCGCTGCCATCACCCAGTTGTTCTACACCAACAACTGGCTGCACGACTGGTTCTACGACGTTGGCTTTGATGAAGCGGCCGGCAACGCGCAGACCAACAACTTTGGCCGTGGCGGCTTCGACAGCGATCCGCTCAAAGCCGAAGCACAGGATTTCTCCGGCACCAACAATGCCAACATGAGCACGCCGCCCGATGGCCGCTCGCCGCGCATGCAGCAGTTCGTGTTCACCCATGCTGGTGATGCCTTCGTGCAAACCAGTGCCGGCCAGTTCACGGTGCAGCAGGCCAGCTTCGGTCCGACCGCGTTTTTGCTTGAGGGCGAAATTGCCCGCATTGATGACGGTGCCGGTGGTGATCTGGGCTGCGTTGCTGCGGCCAATCCCGATGCATTGGCGGGTAAGATCGCGCTGATCCAGCGTGGTGTCTGCAATTTCACGCTCAAGGTCAAAAATTCGCAGAATGCCGGTGCCATCGGTGCCATCGTCTACAACAACGTTGCCAGCGGCCTGCCCGGCATGGGCGGCGCCGATGCCACGGTAACCATCCCCTCGCAAGGTATATCTCAGGCCGATGGCAACACCATCATCGCCGCGTTGGCATCGGGTGCGGTGACGGCGACCATGGATTCCACCGTGGTGCCGTCACGCGACTCCACCGTCGATAACCTGATCGTGGCGCATGAGTGGGGCCATTACATCAGCAACCGTCTGGTCAACGATGCCCTGGGCCTGAACAACAACCAGGGTCGCTCGATGGGCGAGGGCTGGGCTGACTTCCATTCGATGCTGATGACGGTCGAGGAAGCCGATCTGGCGGTGGCCAACAACGCCAACTTCAGTGGCGTGTATGCACAAGGTGGCTATGCTGACATGGGTCGCCTTGATCCAGCGCCGCAGACCACGTTCTTCTTCGGCATCCGCCGTGTGCCCTACACCACCGACATGAGCAAGAATGCGCTGACCTTCCAGCACATCGAAAATGGTGTGCCGCTGCCGGCCGGCGTGCCGGTGTTGTTCGGTGCCAATGGTGCCAACAACTCCGAAGTACACAACTCCGGCGAGGTATGGGCTACCGCATTGTGGGAGGCGTACGTCAATCTGCTCAACGATTCGCGCTACAGCTTCGACGATGCGCAGTACCTGATGCAGACCTATCTGGTGGCCGGCTACAAGCTGACCCCGCCCAGCCCGACCTTCCTGGATGCCCGCGATGCACTGCTGGCGGCGGTGCGTGGCAATGACGAGCAGGACTTCCAGTCGTTCGTTGCCGCCTTCGCCAAGCGCGGCATGGGCGCCGGTGCGGTGGCGCCGGATCGGTTCTCGGCGGATCATGCCGGTGTCACGGAAAGTTTCAGCACCGGGACGGCATTGGTCAGCGCCGGAATGAGCATCGATCCCGAGGCAGAGGGGCTGTTCTGCGATGGTGATGGCGTACTCGATGCCGGTGAAACCGCGTTGGCTACCGTGCGCGTTCGCAACAACGGCTTTGAAGACCTGAACAGCGCCGAGGCCACGCTGAGCAGCAGCAGTGATGTCAGCTTCCCGGATGGCAACGTGGTTTCCTTCGGCAAGCTCGAGGTCGGCGAAGAAGGGGAGGCGACGGTACTGGTCAAGCTGGAAAGCGCCACCCAGCGCGAAGCACTGACCCTCGACGCCAGCTTCACCTCGGCTGAAGTCACCGGAGCAGTCGCAGACAGCATCACCATCGACACCAACTTCGATCTGGTGCCAGCGAGCACCTTCGATGATGGCAACAAGGGCCTGAGCGACTGGAGTCTGCGCACGCTGTCGGGTGGCGGCCAGCCATGGATTCTGGTGCCGGGCCTGCTCGGCGATGACGCCGATTACATCCACTGGGGTCTGGACAATGGTGTGCCGTCCGATACGGTGATGGAATCGACGGCATTGCTCGTGGGTAATGACGACGCACTGGTGATCGGTTGGGATCAGACCTTCGATTTCGAGTTCAGTGATGACATCTACTGGGATGGCGGTGTGGTCGAGTATCAGGTCGATGGGGGTGACTGGCTGGATGCCGGCACCGATGACCGGCTCACTCCGGCCTACAATGCCGACCTCAACGGTGACGCCAGCAATGTGCTGACCGGTCGTCCGGGTTACGGCGGCACCACCGAGAACTTCCCGACGCTGGAGCCGGCATCGCTGGATCTCAGTGGCAAGGGGCTGGCTGGCAAGTCGGTCAAGGTGCGCTTCCGGGTGGGGTCGGATGTCACCGTGGGTGCCAATGGTTGGCTGGTCGACAACATCGATGTCCAGGGTGTGACCAATCTGCCATTCACCGATTTTGGTGCCGATGCGCAATCGTGCCCGGTGCTGGGTGTGCAGGCCGACGCGGGTCCTGATCTGACCGCCAAAAACTTCCAGATCTTCGCCATCACTGGCAAGGGTTCAGATGATCCGGCAGTCAACAGCCAGTTGCAGTTCGAGTGGAGTCAGGTTGCCGGTATGCCGGTTGCCATTCTCGACAAGAACAAGGCAACCGCTCGCGTCATTTTGGTTCGCGAGCAGACCATCACCCTGCGTCTGAAGGTCACTACACCTGACAACAAGACCAGCTTCGACGACGTCAACATCACCGTAACGCCCTGAACGACGCTCCTCGTCTTGGTGCGGTGATTCTGCGGCCCGGCAGCGATGTCGGGCCGCTTTTTATATGCGTGTAGTCAGTGCAGTGCGTCGTACTTGGCGATACTTTCAGAACCGCGCCGTCGATCACTTCGCCGTTGGGCGTGGCAGCGCCCTGACGCTTTACCCGGTCGCCCACAGGGTATGCACCTGCAGGCGCATGCCGCGGCTTTTTTGTAGGAGCCCACCCTGTGGGCGACCGACGATTGTCGCTTGGCAAGATATGCCCCAAACAGAATGCAGCACTACATTAGCGTTTACGCACGACTCCGATTAAAGCATTCGAGGGCAGGCTTCAGCAGGCATCCAGCGCCACGCTCTTGCTCAATCTCTTGAAGTCACTGAATTTCCGCTTTACGGCGGGCTGTCCATGCCCGCCGCCCTACGGGCCAGCTTCGCTGTTCGCGCGCGCTCCAGGCGCGCGCAGTCGCGGGAATGACGAACCAAGGAAGTTCTGGCTCAAGGAAGTGCCATTGCACTCTGACCCGGTTTTCGCCACTGCGCCTCGATGACATTGCGAAAGTGTGCTGATACCAGTGCGTGCTGGCGTTGCAGCGCCAGGCGGATCGTTTCGATCTCGTCGGTATCGGTTGGCTGGTCGAACAGGGCGCGGTAGGCGCTGCGGCGTTCGGTTTTCGCACGGTTTTGGACAAAGCACCGGACACCCACGAATCTGAAATTTCCTACACCCCAATGCGCCAAGCGCTGACAGACGGGCCGTTGCGGCAACGGCATGCTGTCGCCATGACGTATCCACGCAACCAACTCGTGCCGCCGGGCTCGCCCGGCACCTATCATTGCGTGTCGCGCTGTGTGCGCCGCGCCTTTCTGTGCGGTAAGGATCGTTACAGCGGCCAGTCGTTCGAGCACCGCCGGCAGTGGATCGAAGATCGTCTTCACCAACTGGCTGATGTGTTCGCGGTGTCGCTGTGGGCATATGCAGTGATGAGCAATCACCTGCATGTCGTAGTGCAGGTGTTGCCCGAGGTGGCGGCGCAGTGGACGGATGAAGAAGTGGCCGAGCGCTGGATACGCTTGTTCCCGAAAGCCGAGCAAGACTCGGAATTGCGTGTTCAGGCGCTGATCGCCAATCCCGAGCAGCTTGCCGTGTTGCGTTCACGTTTGTCGGACTTGTCGTGGTTCATGCGCTGCCTGAGTGAGCCCATCGCCCGCCGCGCCAATGCCGAAGATCACTGCAAGGGCCGCTTTTGGGAAGGAAGATTCAAATGCCAGGCCTTGCTGGATGAAAGCGCGGTGCTGGCGGCGATGGCCTATGTCGACCTGAACCCGGTACGTGCAGCGCTGTGTGAAACGTTGGAAGATTCGGCCCATACCAGTGCCAGAAAACGGCTTGAGCAGCACGATGCCGAAGCGGTTACCGGCGAAGTCATCGCGCCGGTTGCCGGCGTGGGTGGGCAGTGCGTGTTGGGCATCACCGCGACCGACTACCTGCAATTGCTCGACTGGACCGGTCGATTGGTGCACCCGAACAAGCGCGGCACGCTCAATGGCCCACCACCGCGCGCATTGCGGCGTCTGGGTCACGATGCAGCGCAATGGCCAAGGCAGGTGCTCGCCGTGGGCTCGGAGTTTCATCGGGCGGTGGGCGCCGCTGAAGCCCTGATCGCCAAGGCCGCCGCCATGGGCCAGCGCTGGCTGCATGGTATCAGCGCCGCGCGCCGGTTGCTGCACGCAGACCACTGAGCAGGGGTCCAACACACGCACGCCAATCGCGCTTCTATCCCACAAGCGCAAGCCGCTGTGCTGACACCCAGGCGAATGTTACCGAGGCACGGTGAAAGCACCATTCATGCGATACAACACGCGTCAATCCGGAATCGTGTCAGCGCGATTGACAGCTTGCGGCGCAGAGTGGATTGTGTCACCAAGAAAGTGGGTGTCCTGGTTGCTTCCTGGTTGCTCCCTCTGGTTGCTCCCTCCCAAGAAAGTGGGTGTCCTGGTTGCTCCCCTCCTGGTTGCTCCTGTGCTGCTATCCACGCTGGCGGGCTAACTTCATGCGGGAATTGAATATGATGCGTCTCTTGATGCCAGTTGCATGGTGGATGTGCGCCTTGGCGTTGTTAGGCGGTAGCAATATTTCGTGGGCGCAGGCGGAGCGAGCTTGCAATGTAATGAGAGCCGGAGATAAAGTAAAAAAATGTTTTTCCGCGATTGACGCAAGCATTGGATCGAGAAATTTGGTGTTGGCATCTAGCTTAATTAGTAACGCATTAAATTCAGTTGTTTTAATTTATGAATCAGATGACGCTGTGGCCAGTGAGCGTGAAATTGCGCGCGTTACAAAATCATATCTTATGTACTATTCGGGAAGGGTCGATTATATTAATGGTGACGTTGAAAAAGCGATCGGCCACTTTCATAAAGGAGTAACTCTGTTGGATGGTGCCGATGGTTATGCCAATGTGTTTCTAATGAATGATCTAAATTTACACCGTTTATATGCTGAGTTGTATGATTATTCATCGAGGCTTCCCCTTCTTGATGGCGAAGCCAATTATTTTAGCTCAATGAAAACTGTTCCTGTCAATATCATCTTCTCATATGTACGGTGGCGGCTCCTGTTAAAAGCAGATGCGCATGAGTGCGTAGGCGCAGAAGATACGGCAGCTGAGATGAAAGAATTGGCGCGCGATGAATTAGTTGGGAGGGCAAGATCCGTCTTTGCTGCCGAGTTGTCCGAGGCGCTGATGGTTTACGCATGCGGTAATTTTTCAGACGCTGCCAAAAAAACTCGGCGAGTCATAGATAAGCTTGAAAGCAATAGCGATTTGATCGATTCTTTCTCAACAATAATGTACGCCAACATGGCGCGGCATGCGCTCGAATCGGGCGATGACGTAATGGCTCAAGAGCTGTTGCGCAAAGCGTGGGGCATCGCGCTACGTTTTTCTTTGGACACCAATTGTATGATTCGATCAGGTTTGGCGAGGCGAGCGTCGATGTCGGCGTTAGCTCTTTTGCCTGGTGATGAGAGGTGTGCGGACTCGGAGTCTGAGGCGGCTCGTTAAGGGCATTAAGGGCATTAAGGGGCCTCGTTAAGGGCCTCGGGGTCGGGCCTCCGGGCCTCGGGGTCAGGGCCTCGGGTCGGGCCTCGGGGTCAGGTCTTCCATCATTGCATGGAGCTCGGGGTCCATGGAGCTCGGGGTCAGGTCTATCATTGATGCACATTGAGCTCGCATGGAGCTCGGGGTCAGGTCTATTATTGATGCACGCGTCGCGTCGCAGTAGCATCGAACCCATGGCCCGTCCGATCCGCATCGAGTTCTGTGGGGCGCTGTACCACGTCACTTCGCGTGGTGATCGGCGCGAGGAGATCTATGAAGATGATGACGATCGCGCGCGGTTTCTGCGGGGCTCGGGGTCAGGTCTATCATTGATGCACACGCCGCAGTAGCATCGAATCCATGGCCCGTCCGATCCGCATCGAGTTCTGTGGGACGCTGTACCACGTCACTTCGCGTGGTGATCGGCGCGAGGCGATCTATGAAGACGATGACGATCGCGCGCGGTTTCTGGACATCCTGGCGCAGGTGGTGGTGGACGCGAATTGGATCTGCCACGCCTACTGCTTGATGAGCAATCACTACCACCAGGTGATCGAGACGCCGGACAGGAATCTGGCGAAGGGCATGCGTCAGCTCAATGGCGTGTAGACCCAATCGAGCAACCGGCGTCATGGCCGGGTGGGGCATCTTTTTCAGGGCCGCTACAAGGCGATTGTGGTGGATGCCGACAATCATCTGCTTGAACTGACGCGCTATGTGGTGCTCAATCCGGTGCGTGCGGCGATGGTGGCTGAACCGGCCGCATGGCCGTGGAGCAGCTACCGTGCGACGGTTGGCATCGACGCGCTGCCGCCGTGGCTGGTGGTCGATGGTTTGTTGGCGCAATTCGGCACGGGGCGCGCGCAGGCGGTGCAACGTTATGCCGCATTTGTGGCGGATGGCGTTGGCGGCGAGTCGGTTTGGCGGCATCTGAACCGCCAGGTATTTTGTAACCGTCCGCCACACCCCATCTATTCGCCCCCGCTGCGATGCGGTTTCATGATCGCCTGTTGAGTGATGTGGAGCGATTGGTGCGATGAAGCGGGAGCGATGTGGAGCGGTGGTGTGGGCGATGCGGTTGCACGAATGGCGGTGCAGTGGGATGTCGTTGTCGGCGTACTGCCGGTACGCCGGCTGGAGCTATGCGACGGCGCGGGCGTGGCGCGCGCGTTGGTTGCGTGATCTGCTGGGGCCGTTGCCGCAGTTCGCGGTGTGGGAATGATGCCGGTACTGGTGGGCTCGGCGGTGGTGCGGGTGAGCTTGGCGCCGGTGGATTTTCGTCTGGGTCTGGATGGTTTGAGCCTGCGCGCGCAGGCGGTGGCGGGCGCATCGGTGTTCACCGATGTGTTCGTGTTCTTCAACCGGGGTTTGGACAAGGTCAAGATTCTGCGCTACGACCGGCACGGGTTCTGGCTGTGTTATCAGCGTTTGGCGCGCGGCCGGTTCGTGTTGCCGGGTTCGGCGGTGCTCGATGCGGTGGAGTTGGGGTTGCTGTTGGAGGGGATTGATTTGTCGGTGCGCCGGTTGCAGCCGGTGGTGGCGAAACGGTTGGCGTGAGGGGCGAAAGACAGCGAAAAAGGCGATATAATGCGTTGAATATATTGACAATAACATGATTTTCCGGGATAATCTCCCGATGCCAGCCGTGACCCTTTCTGCCACCCATTTTGCCGCACTACAGGCGGAAAACGATGCGCTGCGCGGGCAAGTTTCCGGCTTTTCGAGCGAGGTCAAACACCTCTCGGCGCTGGTCGAGAAGCTGACGTTTCAACTGGCGATGCTCAGGCGCATGCAGTTCGGGCAGAAGTCCGAGGCAAGTGCGCGCATGGGCGATCTGTTCGGCACCCCGATCGCCATCGGGCAACCGGCGGCACCTACCGCGCCGCCGCACAAGACCAGCCGCGAGCCCAAGGCCGCGCCGCGCGTCACCCTGCCGCCAAATCTGCCGGTGGAAACGGTGGTGATCGACCTGCCCGCGGCCGACAAACGCAGCGCCGACGGCACGCCGCTGCGCCAGATCGGCGAGGAAACCAGCGATCGCCTGGCGGTGACGCCGGGTCGCTTCTACATCAAACGCACGGTGCGCCCGAAGTACGCCGATCCCGCTTTTCCCGAGAACGGCGTGCGCTGTGCATCGCTGCCGGCGCGGGTTATCGATGGCGGCTTGCTCGATGAGAGCATGCTGGCGGACATCGCCATCCGCAAGTTCGACGACCATCTGCCGCTGCACCGCATCAGCGAAATCTACTACCGCGATGGTGGCATCGATCTGGCCAAGCAGACCCTGAGCGATGCGATGCTGGCCTGCGCCAGTTGGCTGGCGCCGCTGCATGCCGCCGTGCTGGCCGCGCTCAAGGCCGATCGCGTG
>JAUXUI010000138.1 GCA_030681035.1 Lysobacteraceae bacterium
TACGCCTTGAACTCGCCACCAAACCGCTCTGCGCCCAGCTTGGTCAGCGCCGCCGTCAGCGTCGTCTTGCCGTGATCAACGTGGCCAATCGTGCCTACGTTTACGTGGGTTTTGGTGCGCTCGAATTTGCTCTTGGCCATGTCTTCCTACCTCAAAAATCAGATGGTTCGTGGATACGTCAGTTTTTCTTGACAATCTGCTCGGCGATGTTGCTAGGCGCCTCGGCGTAATGATCGAATTCCATGGTGAACGTCGCGCGCCCTTGTGACATTGAACGCAGCGAAGTGGCATACCCGAACATTTCGCCCAACGGCAGCATCGCGTTGATCACCTTGCCCGACGGCGTTTCGTCAGACCCTTGAAGCAGGCCGCGGCGACGACTGACATCGCCCATCACATCACCGAGGTAATCCTCGGGAGTGACGATCTCGACCTTCATGATCGGCTCAAGCAACACCGGGCTAGCCTTGTGGAAACCTTCCTTGAAGCCCATCGATCCGGCGATCTTGAACGCCATTTCCGATGAATCGACCTCGTGGTAGGAGCCATCGACCAGACTGACCTTGACATCGACGATCGGATAACCCGCCATCACTCCATTGGCAACCGCCTCCTGGATGCCCTTGTCAACCGCCGGGATGTATTCCTTCGGAATCGTGCCGCCAACGATCGCATTCTCGAACACATAGCCCGAGCCGCGCTCCAGCGGCGAGATTTCCAGCACCACATGACCAAACTGGCCCTTGCCGCCGGATTGCCGTACGAACTTGCCTTCCTGCTTGACCGCCTTGCGAATGGTCTCGCGATAGGCCACCTGCGGCTTGCCGACATTGGCCTCGACGTTGAACTCGCGGCGCATGCGATCCACCAGTATCTCAAGATGCAGCTCGCCCATGCCGGCGATGATGGTCTGACCGGACTCTTCGTCGGTACGCACCCGAAACGACGGATCCTCTTGCGCCAAGCGACCCAACGCGATGCCCATCTTTTCCTGGTCCGACTTGGTCTTGGGCTCAACCGCCATCGCGATTACCGGCTCCGGGAAAATCATCCGCTCCAGCGTGATGACATGATCCATTGCGCACAGGGTATCGCCAGTGGTGACATCCTTCAGACCAACCGCTGCGGCGATATCACCGCACAGCACTTCCTTGATTTCTTCGCGCTGATTGGCATGCATCTGCAAAATACGGCCGACGCGTTCTTTCTTGCTCTTGATCGGGTTGAACACCTGATCGCCAGCCTTCAGCGTGCCCGAATAGACCCGGAAGAATGTCAGCGAACCAACGAACGGATCCGTCATGATCTTGAACGCCAGCGCCGAGAACGGCGCCTTGTCCTCAGCAGCACGCGTGGCTTCCGCCTCGCGCTCATCCACACCCTTGACCGGCGGACGATCACCCGGCGACGGCAGGAAGTGAACAACCGCATCAAGCAGTGCCTGCACGCCCTTGTTCTTGAACGCCGTGCCACAGAACACTGGAATAATGGCGCCTGCCAAGGTACCCGCACGGATACCCTGGTAAATCTCGTCTTCGGACAGCGCCTCGCCATCAAGGTACTTGTTCATCAAGTCCTCGGAGTTTTCCGCTGCCGCTTCAACCATGAACTCGCGCGCCTTCGCAGCTTTCTCTGCCAATTCGGCAGGAATCTCGGCATAGGTAAACGTGGTGCCGTGGGCAGCCATGTCCCAGATGATCATCTTCATCTTGATGAGATCGATCACGCCTTCGAAATGCTCTTCCGCACCAATCGGCATCTGCATCGGCACCGCGTAGGCACCCAGACGAGACTTCAGCTGGCCGACGACCTTGTCGAAGTTGGCACCGGTACGGTCCATCTTGTTGATAAAGGCAAGACGCGGCACATGGTACTTGTTGGCCTGGCGCCACACGGTTTCAGACTGCGGCTGCACACCACCGACCGCGCACAACACGAACACCGCGCCATCAAGCACACGCAACGAACGCTCCACCTCAATGGTGAAGTCGACGTGGCCCGGGGTATCAATAATGTTGAAGCGGTACTCGGGAAGCGAGCCATCCATGCCACTCCAGAAACAGTGGGTCGCGGCCGACGTGATGGTGATACCACGCTCTTGCTCCTGCTCCATCCAGTCCATCGTTGCAGCACCGTCATGCACCTCGCCAATCTTGTGATTGACGCCGGTGTAGAACAGGATGCGTTCGGTGGTCGTGGTCTTGCCGGCATCAATGTGAGCCATGATGCCGAAATTACGATATCGATCGATGGGGGTATGACGGGCCACTTTTGAATCCCTTTATTCAGATTACCAACGGTAGTGCGAAAAGGCCTTGTTAGCCTCCGCCATACGGTGGGTTTCTTCACGTTTCTTGACTGCGCCGCCACGGCTTTCAGCAGCGTCGAGAAGCTCGGCAGCCAACTTACGCGGCATGGTGTTTTCGGAACGTTTGCGCGCAGACTCGATGAGCCAACGCATGGCGAGCGCCTGGCGACGGGTTGAACGCACCTCCACCGGCACCTGATAGGTTGCGCCACCCACTCGGCGAGACTTGACCTCAACCGCAGGCGCCACATTGCCAAGCGCTTTCTCGACCAGCTCAAGCGGCACGGCAGACTTTTCGCCGATCACATCCATGGCGCCGTAGACGATCTTCTCGGCCACAGACTTTTTGCCACTCTTCATCACCATATTGATGAAGCGCGCCACCATTTCACTGTGGTGCTTGGGATCGGGCAGAACAGAACGATTAACGAACGAACCTTTGCGGGACATGTGACGTGCCTGATTTGGAAAGATCGGGTATTGCGGTAACGTTTATCGCGCATTGCAGCGCGTAACGTCAGGACTTGGGACGCTTGGCGCCGTACTTCGAACGCGCCTTGCGACGCTTGCTAACACCAGAGGCATCGAGCGAGCCACGCACGGTGTGGTAACGCACACCGGGAAGGTCTTTGACACGACCGCCACGGATCAGCACCACCGAGTGCTCTTGCAGATTGTGACCTTCACCACCGATGTACGAGATGACCTCGAAACCGTTGGTAAGACGAACTTTCGCCACCTTGCGCAGAGCCGAGTTCGGCTTCTTTGGGGTGGTGGTATACACGCGAGTGCAAACGCCGCGCCGCTGCGGGCAACTGGCAAGAGCCGGGGAAGCACTCTTGTAGGTCTTTGGCGACCGGGGCTTGCGCACCAATTGATTGATCGTGGCCATTTGTCGAAGAACCTGCTGTGAAAACGAAGGCAGACCGGACGAGTCCGATCTGCCGAGCCGAAAATTATAGCCCGTACAAACCGTCACTGTCAACGAGAACAGTGACACCAGGCGCCGTCAATCCAGTGACCCGAACACGAAGCACTTCCTGTGCTTCATTTCGTATGTTAAGCAGCCCAATGGGGCTGACTGATTCTGGGTGCGCGCCGCGAGCGGCGCGCGTAACTCAATGCGATTGATCCGGCATCAACTTGCGTGAAGCATACTCACTCGCCTGAAACTGCCACTACAGCAGCGGGTGTACGCAAGGTTTCAAGATCCTGGTCGCTCAGCGCACCGCTGGCTGCGCGTTGCCGCCGCGCGTGGTACGCAAGACCGGTACCTGCCGGAATCAAGCGGCCAACAATAACATTTTCTTTAAGGCCTCGCAAGCCATCACGGGCACCACGCACCGATGCCTCGGTGAGCACGCGCGTGGTTTCCTGGAACGAAGCCGCCGAGATGAACGACTCGGTTGCCAGCGATGCCTTGGTGATACCCAGCAACACGGGATCAGCCTGCGCCAGTATTTCGTTACGCTGTGCCGCCTGCGCGTTGGCCTCAACCAGCCGCTGACGCTCAATCTGCTCGCCCGCCATGAACTTGGTATCACCCGGATCGGTAATTTCGACCTTGCGCAGCATCTGCCGGGCAATGGTCTCGATATGCTTGTCGTTGATCTTCACGCCCTGCAGGCGATAGACATCCTGGATTTCCTTGACCAGGTACGCAGCAAGCGGCTCTACGCCCAGCAAGCGCAAGATATCCTGCGGATTGGGCTCACCATCAACCACCGTTTCGCCTTTTTCTACGTGCTCACCTTCAAACACGATGATCTGGCGATATTTCGGGATCAGCTCTTCGTGCTCGCCGCCCTCACCGTCACGAATAATCAGGCGCT
Source organism: Lysobacteraceae bacterium (assembly GCA_030681035.1). Classification (GTDB taxonomy): domain Bacteria; phylum Pseudomonadota; class Gammaproteobacteria; order Xanthomonadales; family Xanthomonadaceae. Next base: position 4,141 of record JAUXUI010000138.1, read on the forward strand.
GCTTGCCCTTGGTATCCTTGCCGAAGCTGATGACGCCAGAACGCTCTGCCAATATGGCCGGATCTTTCGGCTTGCGCGCTTCAAACAGATCGGCGACGCGCGGCAGACCACCGGTGATGTCGCGGGTCTTGGAAGCTTCCTGTGGGATACGCGCAATGACGTCGCCCACACCCACCGCCACTCCATCACGCAGGTTGACGATCGAGCGCGGTGGCAACAAATACTGCGCCGGCAAATCCGTGCCCGGGATGTTGAGATCGTTACCCTTGGCATCGATGATGCGCACGATCGGCCGCAGATCTTTAGCCGCATTGCCTCGACGCTTGGGATCAGTCACTTCGATGCTGGCCAGACCGGTCAGATCATCGGTTTTCTCGACGATGGTGACGCCATCAACAAAGTCGACCAGGCGAATGAAGCCACCGACTTCCGACACGATCGGGTGATTATGCGGATCCCAGTTGGCGATCACCTGCCCGGCCTTGACCGGACTACCGTCCTTGAGCGCAATGACCGCACCATAGGGCAACTTGTAACGTTCGCGCTCACGACCAGACTGATCGAGAACCGAAATTTCACCGGAACGCGATACCGCCACCAGATGGCCGGCTGTGTGGGCCACGGTCTTGATGTTGTTGAACTTGACCGAACCGGTGGTCTTCACCGACACGCTGTCAACGGCCGCTGCACGCGATGCCGCGCCACCGATATGGAAGGTACGCATGGTGAGCTGGGTGCCCGGCTCGCCGATCGACTGCGCTGCAATGACGCCGACCGCTTCACCGATATTGACGATATGGCCACGTGCCAGGTCGCGGCCGTAGCACAGGCCGCAAACACCAAACGAAGATTCGCAACTGATCGTCGAGCGCACCTTGATCGCCTGCACGCCGACGTCTTCCATCCGCTGCACCCACGCCTCATCCAGCAAGGTGTTGCGGGTGACGAACGGGTCTTCGTCATTGCCCGGCAGGAATACGTCTTCGGCCACGACACGGCCCAGCACACGATCACGCAAGGGCTCTACTACATCGCCACCCTCGACGATCGGCACCATGGTGATGCCGTGGGTTGTTCCGCAGTCAACCTCGGTAATGACCACGTCCTGCGCCACATCGACGAGGCGGCGGGTGAGGTAACCGGAGTTTGCCGTCTTGAGCGCAGTATCCGCCAGACCCTTACGGGCGCCGTGGGTGGAGATGAAGTATTGCAGGACGTTCAGGCCTTCACGGAAGTTCGCGGTGATTGGCGTCTCGATGATCGAGCCGTCGGGCTTGGCCATCAGGCCGCGCATACCAGCAAGCTGACGAATCTGCGCCTGTGAACCACGGGCACCGGAATCGGCCATGATGAAAATCGAGTTCATCGACTTCTGCGCTACTGTTTCGCCTTTGGCGTTCACGGTTTTGTCGGTGCCGATCGCATCCATCATCGCCTTGGCCACGCGCTCGTTGGTGCGCGACCAGATATCGACGACCTTGTTGTAGCGCTCGCCGGCAGTGACCAGGCCCGATTGGTACTGGCGCTGGATTTCGGTGACCTCGGTCTCGGCCTCGGTGAGGATGCCGGCTTTCTCGGTCGGAATCACCATGTCATCAATGCCGATGGACACACCGGCGCGGGTGGCGTAGGTGAAGCCGGTGTACATCAGGCGATCGGCAAATACCACGGTCTGCTTCAGACCCAACTGACGATAGCAGGCGTTGATCAGGCGGCTGATCGACTTCTTGCTGAGTTCGGTATTGACCAGATCGAAGCTCAGACCCTCCGGCAGAATCTCGAACAGCAAGGCGCGGCCGATGGACGTGTCGTGGATCGCAGTCTTCTCGGAGCGCACACCCGCTTCATCGATCACCGTTTCTTTCAGACGTACCTTGACCTTGGCATGCAACTCGACAACACGGTTGTCATAAGCCCGCTTGACCTCGGATACGTTGGCGAAAATCATGCCCTCGCCTTTGCGGTTTTCCAGCATGCGGGTCATGTAGTACAGGCCCAGCACCACGTCCTGGGTCGGCACGATGATCGGCTCACCATTGGCCGGCGACAGGATGTTGTTGGTGGACATCATCAACGCACGCGCTTCCAGCTGCGCCTCAAGGCTCAGCGGCACGTGTACCGCCATCTGATCGCCATCGAAGTCGGCATTGAACGCGGTACACACCAGCGGATGCAACTGGATGGCCTTGCCCTCGATCAGCACCGGCTCGAACGCCTGGATGCCGAGGCGATGCAAGGTGGGTGCGCGGTTGAGCAGCACCGGATGTTCACGGATCACCTGTTCAAGGATGTCCCACACCTCGGCGCTCTCGCGCTCCACCAGCTTCTTGGCGGCCTTGATCGTGGTAGCCATGCCGCGACGCTGCAACTTGGAGAAGATGAACGGCTTGAACAGCTCCAGTGCCATCTTTTTGGGCAAACCGCACTCGTGCAGACGCAGCGTCGGGCCAACCACGATCACCGAGCGACCGGAGTAGTCGACGCGCTTGCCAAGCAGGTTCTGGCGGAAGCGACCCTGCTTGCCCTTGATCATGTCGGCCAGCGACTTGAGCGGGCGCTTGTTGGTGCCGGTGATGGCGCGGCCGCGACGGCCGTTGTCCATCAGTGCATCCACCGACTCTTGCAACATGCGCTTTTCGTTGCGCACGATGATGTCGGGTGCGCTGAGTTCAAGCAGGCGACGCAGACGGTTGTTGCGGTTGATCACGCGGCGGTACAGATCGTTGAGATCCGAGGTGGCAAAACGGCCGCCATCCAGCGGTACCAACGGGCGCAGATCCGGCGGCAGCACCGGCAACACGGTCAGCACCATCCATTCCGGGCGAATGCCCGAATCCTGGAACGCCTCGATCAGCTTGATGCGCTTGGTCAAGCGCTTGAGCTTGGTCTCGGAATTGGTTTGCGAGAGCTCTTCGCGCAGGCGAATCAGCTCACCCGGGAGGTCGATCGTGCGCAGCAATTCATAAACCGCCTCGGCACCCATCTTGGCGTCGAAATCATCGCCATGCTCGGTGGTCGCCTGTAGATACTGCTCTTCGTTGAGCAGGCTGCCGCGCTCAAGCGGGGTCAGGCCCGGCTCGATCACCACGTAGGCTTCGAAGTACAGGATGCGCTCGATGTCGCGCAAGGTCATGTCCAGCATCAGGCCGATGCGCGAGGGCAGCGACTTCAGATACCAGATATGCGCAACCGGGCTGGCCAGGTCGATGTGACCCATGCGCTCGCGGCGCACCTTGGCCAGGGTGACTTCGGTGCCGCACTTTTCGCAAACCACGCCACGGTGCTTCATGCGCTTGTATTTGCCGCACAGGCACTCGTAGTCTTTGGTCGGGCCAAAGATGGCGGCGCAGAAAAGACCGTCGCGCTCCGGCTTGAAGGTGCGGTAGTTGATGGTCTCGGGCTTCTTGACTTCACCGAACGACCACGAGCGAATCATGTCAGGCGATGCGAGGGCAATCTTGATCGCATCGAAGTCCAGCGCCTGACGCTGCTGGTTGAAGAGATTGAGCAGGTCTTTCATGGGAGTCTCCTAAGTCGAAAACCGGCATCCGTGTCGGTTTCCATGCGCGAGGGGTGCCATTGGCGCCCCCCACCCGGGGTATTCAGGCCAAGGGAATCAGCGGTTCTCTTCCAGCTCGATATTGATTGCCAGCGAGCGGATTTCCTTGACCAGCACGTTGAACGACTCGGGCATGCCCGCCGCCATTTCGTGCTCGCCATCCACGATGTTCTTGTACATTTGGTTGCGGCCCTGCACATCGTCTGACTTCACGGTCAGCATTTCCTGCAGGGTATACGCCGCGCCATAGGCTTCCAGCGCCCAGACTTCCATTTCACCGAAGCGCTGGCCACCAAACTGCGCCTTGCCTCCCAACGGCTGCTGGGTCACCAGCGAGTACGGGCCAGTGGAACGCGCGTGCATCTTGTCATCGACCAGATGGTTGAGCTTGAGCATGTGCATGTAGCCGACCGTCACTTCGCGATCAAATGCCTCGCCGGTACGGCCGTCATACAACGTGGTCTGACCGCTTACGGGCAAGTCTGCGAGCTTGAGCATCGACTTGATTTCGCCCTCGTTGGCGCCATCGAACACCGGCGTTGCCATTGGCACGCCATCGGTGAGGTTGCCGGCCAGACGCAGTAACTCGGCGTCGTTGAACTGCGACAGATCGACGCGATCACCAGAGATTTTGCTGTCGTGGTTGTATATCTCACCAAGGAACTTGCGCAGGTCGGCGATCTTTGCCTGCTCATCGAGCATGCGCTGGATCTTCTGACCAAGGCCCTTTGCCGCCCAGCCCAGATGGGTTTCCAGTACCTGACCGATATTCATTCGGCTCGGCACGCCAAGCGGGTTGAGCACGATGTCGATGGCGTTGCCATTGGCCATGAACGGCATGTCCTGCACCGGCTTGATCATCGAGATGACACCCTTGTTGCCGTGTCGGCCCGCCATCTTGTCACCCGGCTGGATGCGACGCTTCACCGCCAGGTACACCTTGACCATCTTCAACACGCCCGGAGCCAGATCGTCACCGGCGGTGATCTTGGCGCGCTTGGCCATGAACCGCTTGTCGAACTCGGCCTTGTGCTCCTCGACCTGCTTTTGCGCGCGCTCGACAAACTCGACCGCCGCCTCGTCCTTCATCCGGATCGCAAACCACTCGTCCTTCTTCAGGCCGTTGAGGTATTCATCGGTGATGACCGCGCCTTTCTTCAGGCCGGCAGGGCCGCCATTGGCCGCCTTGCCCAGCAACGCGGTGCGCAGACGGGCGTAGATCGCGCCTTCAAGAATGCGGAACTGATCGTCGAAATCCTTCTTGACGCGACGGACCTCCATTTCTTCAATCTGGCGAGCGCGCTTGTCTTTCTCGATGCCGTCGCGGGTGAACACCTGGACATCGATGACGGTGCCATCCATGCCCGGCGGCACGCGCTGCGAGCTATCCTTCACGTCGGACGCTTTTTCGCCAAAGATCGCGCGCAGCAGCTTCTCTTCCGGCGTCAGCTGGCTCTCGCCCTTGGGCGTTACCTTGCCGACCAGAATATCGCCGGCACGCACCTCGGCACCGATGTAGACCACACCGGATTCATCCAGTCGCGACAGCGCATGCTCGGACACGTTCGGGATGTCGGCGGTGATTTCCTCCGGCCCCAGCTTGGTGTCACGCGCAACGCAGGCCAGCTCTTCGATGTGGATGGTGGTGTAACGGTCTTCCTGCACCACACGCTCGGAGATCAGGATCGAGTCTTCGAAGTTGTAGCCATTCCACGGCATGAACGCGACCAGCATGTTCTGGCCCAGCGCCAGTTCGCCAATGTCGGTGGACGGGCCATCGGCCAGCACATCGCCACGCTCCACCCGATCGCCCACGTCAACCAGCGGCCGCTGGTTGATGCAGGTGTTCTGGTTGGAACGGGTGTACTTGACCAGGGTATAGATATCAACGCCCGGGTCGTTGTCGTGAATCTCCGCTTCATTGGCACGCACCACGATACGACCGGCATCGACCTGATCGATCACACCGCCGCGCAGCGCGTTTACGGTAACGCCGGAGTCGCGCGCCACGGCGCGCTCGATGCCCGTTCCAACCAGCGGCTTTTGCGAGCGCAACGTCGGCACCGCCTGGCGCTGCATGTTCGCGCCCATCAGTGCGCGGTTGGCATCATCGTGTTCCAGGAACGGCACCAGCGCGGCGGCTACCGACACCGACTGCATCGGCGACACGTCCATGTAGTCGATTTCCGCCGGCGGCTTGAGCAGGGTTTCACCCTGGTAGCGGCAGGTCACGAAGTCGGCGGTGAATCCACCCTTGGCATCGAGCTCGGCATTGGCCTGGGCAATGACAAAATCCTGCTCTTCGATCGCCGACAGGAAGTCAACAGTCTCGGTGACCTTGTCCTTCACCACTTTGCGGTATGGGGTTTCCAGGAAGCCGTACTTGTTGGTGCGGGCATACACTGCCAGCGAGTTGATCAGGCCAATGTTCGGGCCTTCCGGCGTTTCGATGGTGCATACACGGCCGTAATGGGTCGGATGCACGTCGCGCACTTCGAAACCGGCACGCTCGCGGGTCAGGCCGCCCGGCCCAAGCGCCGATACGCGGCGCTTGTGGGTGACTTCCGACAGCGGGTTGTTTTGATCCATGAACTGCGACAACTGCGAGGACCCGAAGAACTCCTTCATCGCGGCGGCAACGGGCTTGGCGTTGATCAGCTCCTGCGGGGTGAGGCCTTCAGACTCGGCCAGCGACAAGCGCTCCTTCACAGCGCGCTCGACGCGCACCAGACCGACACGGAACACGTTTTCGGCCATTTCACCGACCGAGCGCACGCGACGATTGCCAAGATGATCGATATCGTCCACGGTGCCTCGGCCATTGCGGATTTCGCACAGCACTTTGAGCACATCGAGGATGTCTGAGGTATCTGCGTGCTCGGCGACCAGGCGCTTGGCTTCTTCGTCGTTACGCGCGCTGAAAAACTTGTGGTCATAAAGCACGCCGGCACCAAGCACTTCCTTGCGGCCAACGCGACGGTTGAACTTCATCCGGCCCACACCCGACAGATCGTAACGATCAAAGGTGAAGAACAGGTTGTAGAACATGTTCTGCGCCGCATCCTTGGTCGGCGGCTCACCCGGACGCATCATCCGGTAGATTTCCACCAAGGCTTCAAGCTGGGTTTTGGTGGTATCAATACGCAGCGTGTTGGACAAGTACGCGCCGCGATCCAGATCGTTCACCCACAGCGTGCCGACCGATTCGACACCGGCTTTGCGCATGGCTTCCAGATGCTCGACGGTGATCTCGTCATTGGCGGTTGCGATCAACTCGCCGGTGCTGGTGTCCACCACATCCTGAGCGAGGATGCGGCCAATCAGGTAGTCGTCCGGCACCGCCAGTGCGGTGATGTTGGCTTCTTCCAACTGGCGCACGTGGCGCGCAGTGATGCGCTTGCCGGCCTCAAGGATGACCTTGTCGCCAACCACCAGATCGAAATCCAGCGTCTCGCCGCGCAAACGTTCGGCCACCAATTCCAGCTCGACACCTTCCTTGCTGCCGATGTGGAAGGTATTGATGTCGTGGAAGATGCTGAGCATCTCTTCATTGTTGTAACCCAACGCGCGCAGCAGGATGCTGACCGGCAACTTGCGGCGACGATCGATACGGGTGAACAGGCCGTCCTTGGGATCGAACTCGAAATCGAGCCAGGAACCGCGATAGGGGATGATGCGCGCCGAATACAGCAGTTTGCCGGAACTGTGGGTCTTGCCACGGTCGTGATCGAAAAATACGCCAGGCGAACGATGCAGCTGCGATACGATCACGCGCTCGGTGCCATTGACGATGAAGGTGCCGTTGCCGGTCATGAGCGGTACTTCGCCCATGTAGACTTCCTGCTCCTTGACGTACTTGATGGCCTTGGTCGAGGATTCGCGATCATAAATGACCAGCCGCACCGTTACCCGCAGCGGTGCGCCGTAGCTCATGCCGCGGCTACGGCACTCACGCTCGTCAAACGCCGGCTCGCCGAGCTTGTAGCTCACGTATTCCAGCGCGGCATTGCCACTGTAGCTGCTGATCGGGAACACCGACTTGAGCGCGGCGTGCAACCCTTTGTCCTCGCGCTTGGCCAACGCGCGATCCGACTGCAGGAACTCACGATAGGAGTCGACCTGGATCGCCAACAGGTAGGGCACCTCAAGGATGGTGCGGCGCTTGCCGAAATCCTTGCGGATACGCTTCTTTTCGGTGAGGGAGTAGGTCATGGTGTGCTACCGCCTTGGCTGATGGTGGCCAGCAAAGCTGGCCGGGGTTGAACAGGAAAAACAAACGAAACTAGACCCGGAACCGGGTGGGTACCCCACTTGCGCGGGGTTAATTGTGTCAACTTGAAGAATTTGCTTTTTATAGCTATTGCAAGGGTGTAACCGAAAAATATTTGCTGCGTTGCGGCCAGTACACTTCGTCACACCACGATGCATCGCAGGTGTTGGCTCGCACTGAAAACAGGCACAGGCCGGGGGCTTTCGCCCCCAGCCTGGCCGATCCGCTGTTGAACAAGCGCGGCAATGGTTCGCTTACTTCAGCTCGACAGAGGCGCCAGCGGCCTCGAGATCCTTCTTGAACTTGTCGGCATCAGCCTTGGACACGCCTTCCTTCACATTCTGCGGCGCGCCTTCGACCAGATCCTTGGCTTCCTTCAGGCCCAGGCCGGTGATCGCACGAACCACCTTGATCACTTCAACCTTCTTCTCGCCTGCGGCCTTCAGCACCACGGTGAACTCGGTCTGCTCTTCAACCGGGGCGGCAGCGGCGACCGGGCCAGCAGCGGCAATCGGGGCAGCAGCACTGACGCCAAACTTTTCTTCCATCGCCTTCACCAGCTCCATCACCTCGATGAGGGACTTGCTGGCGATCGCTTCGATGATCTGCTCATTGCTAAGGGACATTTCGATAACTCCTGAAAGTACAGCGTTTTGGTTTGATTACGACGTTTCCGAACAGTTGGCCTCAGGCCGCCTTGCTTTGCCCGGCCGCATTGATGACACGAGCAAGCTGCGAAGCAGGCTCGGCCAGAACACGGACCAATTGGGTTGCAGGCTGAACCATGACACTGAGCAGCAGGCTGAGCGCCTGATCGCGGGTCGGCAGCGATGCCAGGACTTCCACATGGGAACCCGGGTACATCATGCCGCCGATGGCGACCAGCTTCGGCTTGAGCTTCTCGTTGGCCTTGGCGAATTCCTTGATCAGCCGCCCAGCTGCACCGGGGTCTTCGTGCGAAAAGGCATACAACAGCGGGCCAACCAGCGCAGCATCCACGCACTGGTATTCGGTACCCACAATTGCTCGTGACACCAGGGTGTTCTTCGCTACCTTGAGGTAGACCCCGGAGACACGCGCTTTTTTGCGCATGTCAGTCAATTGACTGACAGTAAGACCCGCGTACTCTGCGGCGACCAGGGACACGGCTTTACCCGCCACACCCGCCAGTTCGGCAACGACTTCCTTCTTCTGTGTGAGATTGAGAGCCATTGCATTCCTCCGATTGAAAACCAGCACCGGGACAACCGGCGCTGGGCCATGATCGATGTTGATCCCTCAACACCGATGGCGACCAAAGTCGCCGGGTTGGTGGCCGTATTCCAAAAACTCTGGAAGGGCGGCACCATCTACGCAGGCCAAGTCGCCTGGGGCAACCCGATTACACAGTCCCGCTTACGTCAACGGCGAATCCTTGCCAGTCGCGCCTCCATGCCCGACGTTGACGTGCGCTGACCGCACCTGCGGTCTTTGACGGCCCTGCCCGGCACAAGCCGGACAAACGCCCTCAAAACTTGCGCGGTCGCAGGGAGACACCCTGCGCCGCTGAAACTTGTTACCGAATCAGGGTCAGCGTTGACTGATCGACCGCGATACCCATGCCCATGGTGGAACTGAGCGATACCTTCTGCAGATACTGGCCCTTGGCAGCCGCCGGCTTGGCGCGCATGAGATCTGCCAGCAATGCGTGCAGGTTGTTCTTCAGCGCCTCCGGTGCAAAATCGAGCTTGCCGATGGTGCAATGGATGATGCCGGCCTTGTCGGTGCGATAACGCACCTGACCGGCCTTGGCATTGCGCACCGCTTCCGCCGGATTGGCACTGACTGTGCCGACCTTGGGGTTGGGCATCAAACCGCGCGGACCCAACACTTGGCCGAGCTTGCCAACCACGCGCATCGCGTCCGGGGTGGCAATGACCACGCCATAGTTGATCTCGCCGGCGAGCATCTTTTCGGCCAGATCATCCATGCCGACGGCATCTGCGCCAGCGGCCAGCGCCTCATCGGCCTTGGCTCCGGCCGGGCAGAACACCGCGACGCGCACGGTTTTGCCGGTGCCTTCGGGCAGCACGGTGGAACCACGAACCTGCTGATCGGACTTGCGCGCATCAACGCCCAGACGCACGGCAACGTCGATGGACTCGACAAACTTGACCTTGCTGTTGTCCTTGAGGATGCGCAGCGCGTCATCAATCGGATAGGTCTTGCCCGGCTGTACCAGGCTCTGCATTGCCTTGAATCGCTTACTGATCTTTGCCATGTCTTAGCCCTCCACCACAAGACCCATGCTGCGGGCGGAACCCGCAATCGTACGAACCGCCGCATCCAGGCTGGCTGCGGTCAAATCCGGCTCTTTGGCCTTGGCAATGTCCTCAAGCTGCTTGCGCGTGACCTTGCCCACCTTTTCGGTGTTCGGTCGCTTGCTGCCCGAGGTGATGCCAACAGCCTTTTTCAGCAGGATCGAAGCAGGCGGGGTCTTGGTGATGAACGTGAAGGTACGATCCGAATAGGCGGTAATCACCACCGGGATCGGCAGACCGGGCTCAAGCTTCTGCGTTGCGGCATTGAATGCCTTGCAGAACTCCATGATATTCAAGCCACGCTGGCCCAGTGCCGGACCCACCGGCGGACTCGGGTTGGCCTGACCGGCCTTGACCTGTAATTTGATGTAACCGACGACTTTCTTTGCCATTGCTTTGCTCTCCGGGTGTTAGCGCCCTGGCGACCTTGCGGCCCTCGGGCTCCCCATCGGTGGTTGTATCGGGACTCGGGACCCGGGACCCGGGACCCGGAAACGCAAAAGCCTTTCAGCCTCTGCTCTTCCGGGTCCCGGGTCCCGGGTCCCGTGGTCCCGTCCTTTACGCCTTCTCCACCTGACCGAATTCCAACTCGACCGGTGTCGAACGACCAAAAATCATCACCGCTACACGCAAGCGGCTCTTCTCGTAATTGACTTCTTCAACCGTGCCATTGAAGTCGTTGAACGGGCCCTCGGTGACGCGCACCAATTCACCCGGCTCAAACAACACTTTCGGACGCGGTTTCTCGACGCCATCGGCAACGCGCTGCAGAATCGATGCCGCCTCGCTATCCTTGATTGGCAACGGGCGATCCGCCACGCCACCAATAAAGCCCAGCACCTTCGGCGTTTCCTTGATCAGGTGCCAACTTTCGTTGTCGATCCGGGGAATGTTGTCTTCTTCGCGGGTTTCGATCTGCACCAGCACATAGCCGGGGAAAAATTTGCGCTCGGACTTGCGCTTCTGTCCGGACTTCATCTCGACCACTTCTTCGGTCGGCACCAGAATCTCGCCAAAGCGATCTTCCATTCCGGCACGCGCAATGCGCTCGACCAGTGCGCGCTTCACCTGGTTTTCGAAACCGGAAAACGCGTGTACCACATACCAACGCTTGGCCATGACCTGATGCCCTCCTTAGCCCAACAACCCCTGCACCGCCGACGAAATAATCCAGTCGACCAGTGCCAGCAAAAGGCTTATGACCACTACAACCAAAAGAATGACCGCCGTTGTCCGCCAGGTTTCCTGGCGAGTCGGCCATACCACCTTACGCAATTCAAAGCGTGACTCGACGAGGAACTCGCGAACCTGCCGCCCTTTGCCGGTGAACGCGGTAACCGCAATCGCCGACAGCAGACCCAACACCACGATCACACCGCGGATCGGGCCCGGCCAGTTCGTGAACCAGTAATTCACGGCAAAGGCGGCAAGGATCAACAACACGCCAAGCACATACTTGGCCATATCACCTATTCGCGTTGCCGTATCCTGATGTTCGAGCTTGACGTTCATCCATTTACCGATAGCAATCCGCGACTGAAAACATACGCGGAACAACAACATTGATACTGGCACGCCAGGAGGGACTCGAACCCCCAACCTGCGGTTTTGGAGACCGCTGCTCTGCCAATTGAGCTACTGGCGTGTACTTGAATCTTCAAACGGCGCATGGCGGGCCGTCGCCGAACCCGCCACTGGCATACGGCCGCCGGCTGGATCCCCGCTTGCACGGGGATGACGCAATGACAAAGGCATTCGCGCTACGCGCGAACGCGCCATTGCCGACGCCCGTCTCGCAGGATGCACTTCAACGCATCCTGCAAGCCGAGCCAGGCGTCACTTGATGACCTTGGCTACCACGCCGGCGCCGACGGTGCGGCCACCTTCGCGAATCGCAAAGCGCAGGCCTTCATCCATCGCGATCGGCGCAATCAATGCCACCACCATCTTGATGTTGTCACCCGGCATCACCATCTCCA
>JAUXUI010000139.1 GCA_030681035.1 Lysobacteraceae bacterium
TACGCCTTGAACTCGCCACCAAACCGCTCTGCGCCCAGCTTGGTCAGCGCCGCCGTCAGCGTCGTCTTGCCGTGATCAACGTGGCCAATCGTGCCTACGTTTACGTGGGTTTTGGTGCGCTCGAATTTGCTCTTGGCCATGACGAAACGGTTCCGATTGAATACAGGGATTGGAATGATGTGGTGCTCATGACTGGAATCGAACCAGTGACCTCTTCCTTACCAAGGAAGTGCTCTACCGACTGAGCTACATGAGCAATGTTTACTGCCACCAGCACCGACCTCCTGTCGAAACACCGGCAGTTCGCGACAACCGCTTTCCTTTACCGCAACAGTCCGCGCATCCTGCGTGACTGCTTTAAACCCAACTCGTACTGCGTAGCGTTCAATGGAGCGGGAGACGGGAATCGAACCCGCACAATCAGCTTGGAAGGCTGAAGTTCTACCATTGAACTACTCCCGCCCAGGTGGAACGGAACAGCGCAACTATCTGCTGGTGGAGGGAGGTGGATTCGAACCACCGAAGGCGTAAGCCAGCAGATTTACAGTCTGCCCCCGTTGGCCGCTTGGGTATCCCTCCGGCAAAGAGCCCATTATTTTCACTGGCATTGGAGCGAAAGTCAATGCCTGTGATGAAGCGAGGACTGGGGACTCGGGACTGGGGACTCGGAAAAGCCAACGCAAAACGCCAGAGCGGAATTTCGCACGCCTGTCGTCCCGAGTCTGAGCAAGGCTTTCACCGGCCTGCGGCCGGCGAGACCCTTTTCACGGGCGGTGAGGGCCGAAAACGCGTTGCGCCTGCCCCACCATCAGTGCGTAACCGTGTCGCCCACAGGGTGGGCTCCTGCAGGGGCAGATCACCGATTTTTGCAGGAGCGCACCCTGTGCGCGACCGAACCACGAGCCCCGCGCTACACGTTGAAGCGAAAATGCAGCACGTCGCCCTCGCGCACCACGTATTCCTTGCCTTCCAGGCGCAGGCGCCCCGCTTCCTTGGCGCCGGCCTCGCCGCGATAGCGGATGAAGTCGTCAAACCCGATCGTCTCGGCGCGGATGAAGCCTTTCTCGAAGTCGGTGTGGATCACCGCTGCCGCCTGTGGCGCCGTCGAACCTGATTTTACCGTCCAGGCGCGCACCTCTTTGACGCCAGCCGTGAAGTAGGTCTGCAAACCCAACAAGGTGTAGGCCGCACGGATGACGCGATTCAGACCTGGCTCCTCAAGACCCAGGTCACGCAGGAATTCGTCGCGATCAGCATCTTCGAGTTGCGCCATCTCGTCCTCGATGGCAGCACACACCGGCACCACTTGCGCGCCTTCTGCTTCAGCCCGTTCGCGCACCCGGTCAAGGAAGGGGTTGTCGTGAAAACCATCCTCGCGCACGTTGGCTACGTACATCACCGGCTTGAGCGTGAGTAAAAACAGCTCGCGCAGCAGCGCCGTGTCATCGGCACTCAAGCCCTGCGCACGGACACAAATGCCCTGATCGAGTGCAGTGCGTACACGCACCAACACCTCGCGCCGCGCCATCGCGTCCTTGTCACCCGCCTTGGCCAGCTTTTCGGCACGAAACAGTGCTTTTTCGACGGAGTCGAGATCTGCCAGCGCCAGTTCGGTATCAATGGTTTCGATGTCTGCAATCGGATCGATCTTGCCCGCGACATGCACGATGTCGCTGTGCTCGAAACAGCGCACCACATGGGCGATCGCATCGACCTCGCGGATATGGGCAAGAAACTTGTTGCCCAACCCCTCGCCCTTGGACGCGCCGGCCACCAGGCCGGCAATATCAACAAACTCCATCGCGGTGGGCAGCACCCGCTGCGGCTTCACGATGTCGGCCAGTTGTCCCAACCGGGGATCGGGAACCGGCACCACGCCGGTATTGGGTTCAATCGTGCAGAACGGGAAATTGGCGGCGGCGATACCCGCCTGGGTGAGCGCGTTGAACAGGGTGGACTTGCCGACGTTGGGAAGCCCGACGATGCCGCATTTGATGCCCATGGGGAACTCCAGAATTTGCGATTCAGGGACCCGGGACCCGGGACCCGGGACCCGGAAAAGAAAGATCCCGGTCATTTGATGGTGGACGCAGACTAAACCAATACCTCGGTCAAACGAGGGCAAGCGCGGGCGATTCCAAAGTCACTCCCTCCGGGTCCCGGGTCCCGGGTCCCGGGTCCCGGCTGTATGCAAACGCTTCATCGCCTCATTCATGTCGCCAGCGATGGCAAGTGGCAGTACGGCCAGCGCATCACCAATGGCGGCCGCCATCGCCGCTGCGTCATCACGACCCGGCCGGCCCAGCACCCACGGGGTTACCCGATCCTTGTGGCCCGGATGGCCAATGCCAATCCGCAGGCGATGGAATCCGCCGTGACCCAGGTGCGCGATGATGTCGCGCAAACCATTCTGGCCGCCGTGACCGCCGTCGAATTTGAGCCGTGCAACACCCGCGGGCAGGTCGAGTTCGTCATGTGCCACGAGACATTGCTCCGGCTCGATCTTCCAGTAGCGCAATGCTGCCGTAACACTTTGACCACTGCGATTCATGAAAGTCGCCGGTCGCAGCAAGCGTACATCGTCGTCGCCAATACGCAAGCGCGCAGTTTCGCCGAACAGCCGCGAGTCCATGCCAAAACGCTCGCCGGCCTGTGCCGCCAACGCATCGACGAACGCAAACCCGACATTGTGCCGGGTCCCAGAATATTCGGCCCCGGGGTTACCGAGGCCGACGATGAGACGCAATTTTTCCATCGTGAACTTCGCCCTGCCGCGCCAGCCAACGGCCGGCGCGGCAGATGCGGCTTACTTCTTCTCTGGCGCCGCTTGCTTGGCTGCCGGCACTTCGGCACCCGCAGCCGCCTCTGCGCCCTCTTCCTCAACCTCGGTGCGCGTGTGCTTGGCCGAAACCACGGCCACATCGTGCTCTTTGCCCAACTTGAGCGCCGGCACTTCAACGCCCGCCGGCAACACCAACTCGGACAGATGAACAATGTCGCCGAGCGCGAGGTTGGCCAGATCCACGGCAATGAACTCCGGCAGATCCTTGGGCAGACAACTCACTTCGAGTTCGGTCATGTCGTGATGAATCACCACCGAGGCACTCTTGCCGGCCGGTGAGACATCCTGGTTCAGGAAATGCAACGGCACACGGGCACGCAGGGCTTCGTTTTCGGACACGCGCAGAAAATCCAGGTGCAAGATCACCGGCTTGAACGGATGGCGCTGCATATCGCGCAACAGGACGCGCTCGGTCTTGCCGTCGATGTCGAGCTCGATCAGCGATGAGTAAAACCACTCGTTCGCCGATGCGAGAAACACGTCGTTATGATGCATATCGATGCTGGCGGGCTCTTGGTGACCGCCGTAAACGACAGCCGGCAACCGGCCGAGACGACGCAGGCGGCGGCTCGCACCCTTGCCCTGGTCGCCACGCGCGGTGGCTGAAAGTTTGTGAGTCTGGGACATAATTCACCTGTGATATGGAAAAACGCCCACCTCGCGGCGGGCATGCACTCCCCCGCGACCAGGGGAGTCGTTGCGGGAACCGACTCGAATCAATCCACGTACAGCGAACTGACTGACTCGCCAAATGAGATGCGCCGGATGGTTTCGGCCAACAATTCGGCGACACTGAGTTGACGGATACGTGGACAAGCCTGCGCTTCGTCGCTCAACGGAATCGTGTCGGTTACCACCAGCTCATCAAGCTGGGAACCGGTTATATTAGCAATGGCCGGGCCAGAAAGCACGGGGTGGGTGCAATAGGCCACCACTTTGAGCGCGCCATTGGCCTTCAAAGCGGCAGCGGCAGCGCAAAGCGTGCCTGCGGTATCGACGATATCGTCAACCAGCACACAGGTCTTGCCCTCGACATCGCCAATGATGTTCATCACCGTCGCCACATTGGCGCGCGGCCGGCGCTTGTCGATGATGGCCAGATCGGCGTCGTCAAGCCGTTTGGCGACAGCGCGAGCGCGCACCACGCCGCCCACATCGGGCGATACCACGATCAGGTTGTTCAGCCCCTGGGAACGCCAGATATCGGCCAGCAGCAATGGCGAGGCATAAACGTTGTCAACCGGAATATCAAAAAAACCCTGAATCTGGTCAGCATGCAGGTCGATGGTAAGCACCCGGTCGGTGCCAACGGCACTGAACATCTTGGCTGCCACCTTGGCCGTGATCGGCACCCGCGCCGAGCGCGGCCGGCGATCCTGGCGGGCATACCCGAAATACGGAACTACTGCGGTGACACTTGCCGCCGAGGCGCGCTTGAGCGCATCAATCAGCACCAACAATTCCATGAAGTTTTCAGCGGTTGGTGCGCAGGTTGGCTGCACCACGAACGCGGCACGGCCACGCACGTTTTCCTCGATTTCGACCTGCACTTCGCCATCGGAGAAACGTCCGACCAGAGCCTTGCCCGGCCGCATACCCAGTTCGCGACAAACCGAACTGGCCAATGCACGATTGGCGTTGCCGGAAAACACGACCACGCTATCAGTATTCACTGCGGCCACTTTCTTCACCCGTTGTCAGATCGTGTCGGAAGTATCTGCTGCGCGACTTTGCGATGATGCCGATGAAAACCGCCAGCAGCATTGCGAGCCGCTGTGCAGCCACCGATCCGTCGGCGGTATGGCATGGCTGGGGCGGTAGGATTCGAACCTACGCATGCCAGGATCAAAACCTGGTGCCTTAACCGCTTGGCGACGCCCCAAAAAAAAGATTACCGTGACACTGGCGACGCTGGCGCATCATTTCCACTCACTGCGCGCAGACAGTCATGCAGCGGCGAGTGTGACAGACCGCGAACCACCCTTGCCTGCAACGCCTCTGGCAAGGCGGAACAAGCGGCGCATGCTGCTTCGCGGCTGTCATAGGCCGCAAAACAACCTGCACCGGTGCCGGTAACCCGTGCTGAACCCACCCGCGACAAAGCAACAAGCGCCTGCTCAATCACCGCATCACGGCGGCGCAGCAGTGGCTCGAAGGCATTATCGCGGATTTCGCCGGCAACGAACTGCGCTATTGTCGCCGGCTCGGCGGCTCGGGTCAATTCGGGATCGCTGAACAATGCGCTGGTCGCTATATGGACCCCCGGATCGATGATCACGTACCACGCAGGGCTCAGCATGATGGGCCTGAGCAACTCGCCAATACCTTCGGCCCAGGCGTTGTCGCCGCGCACAAATACCGGCACATCGGCACCCAGGCGCAGGCCGATTTCGGCCAGGGCATCCGGCGACAGCCCCGTTCGCCACAAATGATTCAGCGCCACCAAAACCGTGGCGGCATCCGACGAGCCACCGCCGAAGCCACCTCCCATCGGAATGCGCTTGGTCAAGGCGATGTCAACGCCGAGCGCACAGCCACTTGCCTCGGCGAGCGCATGCGCGGCGCGAACGCTCAGGTCATCGGCCGCCGGCACTGCGGCCGGCCCGGCCACTCGCACGATCTGGCCATCATCGCGCGTTCGCAAATGCACTTCATCCAGCCAGTCGATTAGCTGAAACACGGTCTGCAACACGTGATAGTCGTCAGCGCGGCGGCCCAGGATGCGCAAAAACAGGTTCAATTTGGCGGGGGCCGGCCACACCGTCCAATCCGGGCCACCCATCACACTCATGGCTGCGCCTTGGCAGGTTGCTCGGCATCGCGCCAGGCATCGATGACCAGCCGCACTTTGGCGTCACCACGGCTGGCAAATACCCGGCGCGGCATCGGCATTGGCCCGTCATTCGACCAGGTGCGAAATTGCACCACCCACCCTTGCTGCTCGATCTGCGCCGGCAGTCCCTGATCATCAAACTGCATTGTCGCCGGCCCGTTCGCACGCATCCCGCGCAGCCACGCCGACAGTGCCTCCAGCGGCACCTCCCAGCCCAGGCTTTCGTGCAGCAGCACCTGCGCATCGGGGCCTTCATGCGTGCCATCATCCAGCCCTTCCAGCCGCGCCCAGCCTTCGCGCGCACTCAGCCGCCAGCTCTGCCGCGATACCGGCGCGCTGACCTGAATCGAATAGTCGGCGCCATCGTGCTGCCACAGCAGCCGGCCACTACCACTGTCATCGCCCAGTGCCAGCGCGATCCGGCCCTGCATTTGCCACTGCTTTTGCGTGGCAAGGATTGCCTCGCGCTGCGCTTGCGTAGCCAGCAACAATGCATCGCCCGGACGGGTGCGCGGCGCGCTGACGCAAGCTGCCAGCAACACCGTCAACAGGCCAAATACCAGGCCACGCCCGGCCCTGGCAGCCTGTCGGGCTTCACTTGGCACGGGCTGCAAATCCGTCTGCGCGGTGCATATTTCCGCCGAATCTTGACCCGTAGCGGTGCTACGCGCCGGCGATCCGGCGAAAATCTGTCCTCGCGCAGGCGAATTTTCGCCTCGACC
>JAUXUI010000140.1 GCA_030681035.1 Lysobacteraceae bacterium
CGAGTGTAACGAAGGCGTAGTTCGCGCAGCGAACGCTGTCGCGAAGCGACCGAAACCCATCAACCAGGCCAGTACAACGCGCTTGATGGGTTTCGCTGCGCTCTACCCATCCTACGACTGAGCCTTGACTTGGGTGGATTGGGTGCCAACCGCTGCTACACCTTGTGATGTTTAAGCCTCAGCAAAGCATGACCCGATAGGATGGGGTTTCATCCGTCGCGGAGCCTCGTCATGCGCCTACGTCCCCTTGCCACATCGATAATTCTCGGCCTCGCCAGCACCAGCGCCATGGCGCAGTGGCAAGCGTTGCCCGAGCAGGCGCCAGCTCCTGCCGACAACCCCACCACCAGCGACAAGGTGGAACTGGGCAAGATGCTGTTTTTCGATCCACGCATCTCGTCCACCGGCACCATTTCCTGCGCTTCGTGCCACAACGTGATGGAAGGTGGTGACGATCATCGCCCGACCTCGATGGGTGTACACGGGCTGCAAGGCGGGCGCAATGCGCCAACCGTATGGAACGCAGCATTTCTTTCAACCCAGTTCTGGGATGGCCGCGCCGCCAGTCTTGAAGACCAGGCCAAAGGACCGATTGCAAACCCCATCGAGATGGGCATGCCAAGCCTGGATGATGCCGTTGGCCGCATCGCGGCAATGCCCGCGTATGCGCCATTGTTCAACCGAGCATTCGGTTCGAAGACCATTGATGCCGATGCCATCGCCAAAGCGATTGCTGCATACGAACGCACCCTGATCACCCCCGGCAGCGCCTATGATCGATTTGCCGCAGGCGACACGACGGCATTGAACGAACAGCAAAAACGCGGTCTGGACACCTTTGCGGCGACCGGATGCACCGCCTGCCACAGCGGCGCCAACTTCAGTGGTCCGCCGCTACCGGTTGGCACTGGCTTCTTCATGCGCTTTCCGACCTTCCGTGACAGCCCTTATGTCGCCCAATACAAGCTCGATGCCGACAAAGGCCGTGAAACCGTGACCGGCAAGCCTCAGGACGCCAATTTCTGGCGTGTCCCCAGCCTGCGCAACCTGGTATACACCGCGCCGTATTTTCACAACGGCTCGGTGAAGAGCCTGCCTGAAGCGGTGCGGGTAATGGCATCCACGCAACTGAACAAGCAACTTGGCGACACCGAGATCGCCGATATCGTGGCTTTTCTAGAAACATTGGGCGGGCCGTTCCCCGCCCAGAGCATGCCACGCCTGCCGCCAACACCCGGCGATATGCTCGAATAGTGCCCCCGGCAGTGGTTGTGCAACGTTGCCGATGCGGCGGCCGGCTTTTCAAGCCAGCGCTGCGACGATGTCCTTTTCGATCGCTGCCGGCTTGTCGGTTGGCGCGTAGCGCTTGACCACTTTACCGTCGCGTGCGACCAGGAATTTGGTGAAGTTCCACTTGATGCCACTACCGAGCAGGCCGGATTTTTGCTCCTTGAGCCAGGCATACAAGGGATGCGTGTGGGCGCCATTGACCTCGATTTTCTCGAACAGGGGAAAACTGACATCGTAGCTGAGCGAGCAGAAGTTTCGAATTTCATCGGCATCGCCCGGCTCCTGATGACCAAACTGGTCGCAGGGGAAGCCCATCACGACCAAGCCCTGCTCACGATGCGTACGCCAGAGCGCTTCCAGCCCCTCGTATTGCGGCGTGAAGCCGCACTTCGAGGCAACATTGACGATCAACAGTACCTTGCCGCGATAGTCGGACAGGCTTTGCTCGGCGCCATCCAGGGTGCGCACAGTCAGTTCATAGAGCGTAGTCATGTTCTGATTCCGGTAATGGACGGGCCGGATCACTCCGGCCCGTCAAGGTGTCGATCAGGCTTCCTGATTTGCGCCATATCTCAGCCAGGCACGCTTCGACTCCTTCTCCCGCCGGGAGAAGGTGGCGCGAAGCGCCGGATGAGGGTTCGATGCCATGCAGCAGCTTCTATGCTCGCCGGACCCTCACCCCAACCCCTCTCCCGGTGGGAGAGGGAC
>JAUXUI010000141.1 GCA_030681035.1 Lysobacteraceae bacterium
CCCTCCGGGAGAAGGTGGCGCGAAGCGCCGGATGAGGGTTCGAGCCCGTACGATGGCCGATACTCGCACCGAACCCTCACCCCCAACCCCTCTCCCGGCGGGAGAGGGGCTTCTACCGCTGAGATATAGCGCTAATCAGGAGCGCTGATCTTCAGCAAAGCGACACCGAGCCTGACAGGGCAAGGAATCGTCTGGAGCAATGAACTCAGTGTAACACCATGAAATAATACATTTTATCGGAATCTCTCACGTCTCTGCTGAAGATCAGCGCTAATCAGGACACAGAAAGGACAGATCAGCCGAGGTCTGACACTAATCAGGATTGGATTTGCATTTTTTGTCCTGAGAAGTGGCCTGTTACGTGAGTCGTGCGTCGAACACAAGTGCGTAACGCGACAAGTGGTTGTAAGCTTCGCACAATGACTTCTTTATCCGTCAATCTCAACAAGATCGCTGTGTTGCGCAACTCGCGTGGTGGTACTGAACCCGATATTTGCGTGGCGGCGACTGCTGCAATCCGTGCTGGTTGTCAGGGGATCACGATACACCCGCGGCCGGACGCAAGGCATGTCCGTTTTGATGATGTCATGGCATTGCGAGACCTCTTGCCTGACACAGTTGAGCTCAATATCGAGGGGAATCCGTTTGCTCCCCCGCGCCCTGGCTACCCTGGGCTTGTATCTATTGTTGAACAGGCCCGCCCACAGCAGGTTACTCTGGTACCTGATAGCGACAACCAGTTGACGTCGGATCACGGTTTCGACCCCATGATCGATGCTGATCGGTTAATCAGCGTTGTCAGCGCTCTGAAAGCTATGGGTACACGGGTCAGTATTTTTGTTGACTCGAGTGTGCATGGCCTTGATCGCTTGCATGCTATCGGTATCGACCGTGTCGAACTCTATACCGGCCCGTACGCCGCTGCGCATGCAGCGGGCGAGGGCAAAGTGAGTGCCCAAGTTTACGCGCGCGTGGCCGATGATGCGCGCGTGGCGGGGTTGGGGGTAAACGCAGGTCACGATCTAAGCCAATCCAATCTCGAAGATTTTCTTGTGCTGGCCGCGCCGATTGATGAGGTGTCTATCGGGCATGCCATGATTTCAGAAGCTTTGTACGACGGAATCGAAGCAACGGTGAGGCGCTACTTGGCCATCATCGCAAAAGCTGCCGGGGCATGATGCGTTGCAACGGTGCTGCGTGGTGGCCGCTGTAATCAGCTTCCTGATTAGTGTAGAACCTCAGCTGCTTTGACCCCTCTCCCCTCGGGACAAGCAGAGGCTTGGCAGGCGTTTTCTTGCCTACCTAGTGTAGTGTTGCATTCTGTTTGGAACTTAAGCGGCTATTGGCGCGAATCACTTTTTGCAAGATGTCGCAGGCGCTTTTGGTCCAGATGAATGGCTTGGGTTGGGTGTTGTGGTGGACGATGTACTCGTCGATGGCGG
>JAUXUI010000142.1 GCA_030681035.1 Lysobacteraceae bacterium
CCCTCCGGGAGAAGGTGGCGCGAAGCGCCGGATGAGGGTTCGAGCCCGTACGATGGCCGATACTCGCACCGAACCCTCACCCCCAACCCCTCTCCCGGCGGGAGAGGGGCTTCTACCGCTGAGATATAGCGCTAATCAGGACTGACTTTTTGTTACGAAGCTAAAGGCAACATGGATTTCAGCTTTACTCGCGCTGCGCGCTCGCCCTTCGGGCCGCCTTCGGCGTTCGGGCGCTACGCGCCTCGTCGCTGGAATGACGAGCTGTGAGATCGAGTTGCTGTGGATTTCTGTTGGCGCGGGAATGACGAGCGCGCGTGTTCAGGGCGTGTCTGCGGTCAGCGCGCCAGCGAAGCCTTGCCGTCACCGACGACGCGGTACTCGCCGTCGATCACGTTGCCAGCATTGCCCGCCGTGGATGCTTTTTGCGACAGCACACGGCGCAACAGGCCAAAGGCGATCATCAGCATACCCACCACCACGCCGAGTGCCAGCACCACGCTGAGCAACGCCAAGCCGAGCAGCGCCAACAGCACGCGAACGATCGGGTTGCGCAGGGCGCGTGACGAAGAAAGGGTGCGTAATCGGATCATGGTGGCCTTGCCTGAGTGGACTTGTGCGAAGATCAGCGCCCCGATGTGACGTGGCGCACAAACATGCTACAGCCGGATGACAAGTCAGGCGTAAGCGTTTCGTTAAGTGCCGTGCTGGCGCAGTTGTCCGAAGGTTCTGCCAGCGAGGCGGTGCTTGCGATTGGCGGCGAACCCGCGTCGCTGATCGTGACCCGTGTGGCTGGCCAGGTTCAGGCATTTCGCAATATCTGCCCGCACGCCGGGCGCCGGCTCGACTGGGCGCCGGGCGAGTTTCTGATCGATCAGGGGCAGTTGGTGTGCGCCGTCCACGGCGCCAGCTTCGATATGGCTAGCGGCCTGTGTGTGGCCGGGCCGTGCAAGGGTGCGTCGCTGACGCCGGTTGCACTGGTGCCGGGCATCCACCCACCGGATTGCGAGTCGTAGGGTAACGCCACAAAGCACGTTAAAATGTGCGCTTTCACCGCTGGAGCGAACATGAGCAATCCTTCTCCGGGCGCGCGCTTTCGTGCTGCCCTGTCCGTTGAGACCCCATTGCAGGTGATGGGCGCGATCACGGCGTATGCCGGCTTGATGGCAAAGCGCACCGGTTACAAGGCCTTGTATCTGTCCGGCGGTGGCGTCGCCGCCAACTCACTGGGCATGCCTGATCTGGGCGTGAGCACCATGGAAGACGTGCTGATTGATGCGCGACGTATCGTTGAAGCCACCGATATGCCGCTGCTGGTGGACATCGATACCGGCTGGGGCGGGGCGTTCAACATTGCCCGCAGCATCCGCTCCTTCATCCGGGCCGGTGTCGCCGCCGTGCATATGGAAGATCAGGTCGGCCAGAAGCGCTGCGGCCATCGCCCGGGAAAGGAAGTGGTGCCGACAGCGGAAATGGTCGACCGGATCAAGGCGGCCGTGGACGCGCGCACCGATGCCGGTTTTGTGATCATGGCGCGGACCGACGCTGCGGCCGCCGAGGGCATCGATGCCGCGATCGAGCGCGCAGTTGCGTATGTCGAAGCCGGTGCCGACATGATCTTCCCGGAAGCGATGACCAGCCTGGACGATTATCGTCGCGTCAAGAAAGCGGTGCAGGTACCGATTCTGGCTAACCTCACCGAATTCGGCGCGACGCCGTTTTTCACCACCGATGAATTGCGCGAGGCCGGCGTCGATATCGCGCTGTATTGTTGCGGCGCATATCGAGCGATGAACAAGGCCGCCTTGAGCTTCTACGAAACCGTGCGCCGCGACGGAACCCAGAAAAACATCATCGATACGCTGCAGACGCGTGCGCAGTTGTATGACTACCTCGATTACCACGCGTACGAGGAAAAGCTTGACGCGCTGTTCGCAAGGCAATCGTAATCCGGCCGGCGCCGGAAACCATTTGAACGCTGCGCCTTGACGCGTGGCAGAACCCAGGAGCCGTCATGTCCGACCCCAATGCCAACACCCTGCCAAAACCGAAGAAATCCGTCGCCCTGAGCGGCACCGCCGCCGGCAACACCGCGCTGTGTACGGTCGGGCGCAGTGGCAACGACCTGCATTACCGTGGCTATGACATCCAGGATCTGGCCAGCGGTGCCAGTTTCGAAGAGGTGGCGCATTTGCTGGTGCATGGCAGCCTGCCCAGTTTCAGCCAGCTCAGCGCCTACCGGCGCAAGCTCAAGGCGCTGCGCGGCCTGCCGCTGATCGTGACCGACGCGCTGGAGCGCATTCCGGCGTCGGCGCACCCGATGGACGTGCTACGCACCGGCGTTTCGGTGTTGGGCACGGTGTTGCCGGAGAACGACAACCACGGTGCGCCCGGTGCGCGTGACATCGCCGACCGGCTGATGGCCAGCCTGGGTTCGATGCTGCTGTACTGGTTTCACTTCACCCACAATGGCCGTCGTATCGAAGTGCGCACCGAGGACGAATCGATTGCCGCGCATTTTCTGCACTTGCTGCACGGCCGGCCGCCGAGCGAGCTGCATGCCAAGGCGTTGGACACCTCGCTGGTGCTGTATGCCGAGCACGAGTTCAACGCCAGCACCTTTGCCGGCCGGGTGATCGCCGGCACCGGCTCGGACATGTATTCGTGCATCACCGGCGCCATTGGCGCGTTGCGCGGGCCCAAGCATGGTGGCGCCAATGAAGTGGCGATGGAAATCATTGCCCGCTACGACACCCCCGATCAAGCCGAGGCCGATATCCGGGCGCGGGTAGAGCGCAAGGAAATCGTGATTGGCTTCGGCCACCCGGTGTACACCATTGGTGATCCGCGCAACCCGATCATCAAGGAAATCAGCCGCAAGCTGTGCAAGGAAGGCGGTAACGAGGCGCTGTTCAATATCAGCGAGCGGATCGAGACGCTGATGTGGGACATGAAGAAAATGTTCCCGAACCTCGACTGGTTCTCTGCCTCGGCGTATCACATGATGGGCGTACCGACCGCGATGTTCACGCCACTGTTCGTGATTGCCCGCACCTCGGGCTGGAGCGCACACGTGATCGAGCAGCGCGAAGACGGCAAGATCATCCGTCCCAGTGCCAACTATGTCGGGCCGGAGGATCGCGCTTTTGTACCGCTGGAAAAGCGCGGCTGACTGAAACCTATCGGCTCAGCGCCGCTGGCGCGGCGCGTTGAGCCACGCCGTCAGCAGGATGGGTAGAGCGCAGCGAAACCCATCAACCAAGCCATTGCAAACTCGCTTGATGGGTTTCGCTGCGCTCTACCCATCCTACGACCTGCGCATCCCCGTGCGGCGCGGCGAGGCAATCCAGTTTTTTCCCAGCCTTTTGTTTCCACGGTGTTTTCTGGGTTGTCACGTCGTTGCGCCGCACAGGCGCAGGGGCGTGCAAGTGCCGCGGGCGTGGCGTGTTGAGCCAGGCGTGCAATGCCAGCAGCATGCCGCGCGCGATCATGGCGCCAAGCGCTGGATGCGGTAAAACGTGTGGTCGCCGATGGTCGCCACCGGGGTGTCGGTGGCCCACGCCGGGCTGGCCTTGTCCAATGCCACGAAATGGCTGGCACCGGGCACCCGCTCAATGCGCTGGCCAACCGGCAATGCCCAATCCGCTTGCATGGCGAAAGCAATGCGTGCCGATTTGGCCCAGGCGATCGGGTTTTTCAGGCGCATGCGTGGGTCAACAATACCCGGAGCAAACTGCTTGTGGGCGGTAACCACCGCACACACCGAGTTGCCCCACAGGCCGCTGTCGGCCCGGCGCAACGCCACCTCGGCTACTGCACGCTGGCCGGCAACCGGCTGATCACGCGCTTCAAGGTAAATGGTGGTGGTCAGGCACAGTGGGTCAGCGATTGGCTGCGGTAAAACGGATGCCAGCCAAAGAATGAAGGCCAGTTTCATGGTCTATCTCCTTGGTCACTGCGTGCTCCATGCACAACTTCAGCGGCACAGCCTGTGCCTCAGCGACGGATGGGGTGATGCCTCCCAGGTGCCAAATTGTCGTCATTCACCTGAAACAACGTGATTTGTGCGAAAACCTGGCCCAAGTTCACCCGAAGGGGTATGCGCGCATCCTCGGGTGCGGTGCCGGCCTGCCCAATGGGTCGTGATCCGGTTGGATATTGCCCCTGCTGCACCATGCGGCAGGCTGCCAAGCTGGCGGCACCTTAGTGAGCCGATGCGCAACCTGCGCTGAACGCAGGCACTTGACAGTGAAAATAAAGGTAGCTGATTTGTCTAGTGTTTTTGCTCTGGGCAGGCCCGAACGGTGGGGTGTTCGAGATTGCGAGCGTTAGCCCGGTTACAGAAAAGCCCTGTGGATGCGCACTACGCGGTCAGGCCACCGCCACCCACTACCGCCCGCAAATCAGCAGTGATCGTGCCGATCATCGCCAGTTCGGCATCGTGTTCCGGGTCGCGGAACTCTTCAGCCAGTGCCTGTGCCTCCCAGTCGCGCATTGCCGGATGCGCCAGCAATCGTTGCAGGTAATCTGCCGCCGCACCCGCCACGGCCACACCGAAGCTCTGAAAGCGAAACGCCACTGGTGCGTAGAAGGCATCCACCGCAGTGAACATGTCGCCGGCCAGATACGGCCCGCCAAAGCGTGCCAAACCCGCGTTCCACAACGCCAGTACGCGGTCGATGTCGGCCTGCAACGCCGGCGAATGCTGTTTTACCTGCACCCGCACCCCGACATTCATCCCGAACTGACCGCGCAGGGTGGTGAAGCCCGAATGCATTTCCGCTGCCGCGCAACGCGCAAATGCGCGCGCCTCAGCCGCGTTGGGCCAGACCCCCCGGTGCCGCTCGGCCAGATACTCCGCAATCGCCAGTGAATCCCACACCGCCAGCCCGTCATCGACCAGACACGGCACCTTGGCATTGGGTGAAAACGCACGGAATCCGTCGTTCAGGTTGTCGCGCCCGAAGCGGTGCAGCACTTCCTCAAACGCAATCCCGTGCGCCCGCATCAACAGCCATGGCCGCAGCGACCACGACGAGTAATTCTTGTTGCCGATATGCAGGGTGAGCATGGTGCGCTCCGTGTTGGGAAAGCGGCATTATCTACCTATGCCAATCGTCGCCCCGCGCGTGCTGGCCTGTTGACGATCACTGATTATCAGCGTCCATCCGGTGCGAAGCCAGCAGAGCGGCAGCGAGCACTTCAAGAAACAGCCGCAGTGCGTCGTTGACGATGGCAAACGGTCGTCTATTCGCCTTGCAAGCCCATCCAGCGGTAATGCATGCTACTTTCCAACGGATCAGGGAGTTATCTCTTCACCAAACGGATAGGCCTTGTCGTTTTTGTAAAGCACCATGCCGTAACTGACAATGGCTCCCTTCCAGCCGGTTCCCAACGCGGTTACAGCAGTGCGAAACAGTTCATCAGCCGCAATCGAAACCGACGTCAGTGCAATCGGCGTTGTGGCTTCGGTGTCGGTCAACTGCTGGTAGCGAAATACGTAAGGAAGCTGTTCCTTCATCATGATGAACAGGGAGCCGACGGTGGTGTGCGGTGAGGTCAGCTCAATCCGAAAGTCTTTCCTGATGGGGTAGGTTCGGTCGAAAACACCCGGTTTTGTGGTGTCACGCTGTTTGCCCGGATCATTCGGTCCAAAACCGCCGTTATTCCACATGCCCGCATAGCTTTGTTGAAACAGACCAAGTAACACGTTTTCGTTCGCGGCAGTGCTCATGCTCTTGTCCAGCAGCAGCGCCTTGTAAGCGATGTCCGCAAGGCTGATGTTCCGACGCCCTGATATCTTCTTCAGGTGCTTCTGCAACCTGACCCGTATGTTTGAGGCCTTACCCACGTAAACAGGAAGGCCGTTGTGGTGCAATACATATACGCCTTGTACAGCGTTGTTGGCCCGCTGGAATTGAGCCAGCGTCTCCAATGCGTTCTCAGTCAACGGTGTCTCGTCCATCGCGTTGAGCTGATCGTGAAGTTGTGCCGAGACAGTGACTAGAAAATGGAAACTGTAAAGAGCATGCATTCAATGCGCCTTGGTTTTCGCTAATGTTGTAGCAACGCTTTTGGCTACGGCTTTCGCCAAATCAACGGGCACAGCATTCCCCAATTGGCGCATGGCTTCGCTCCATGCGCCCTCAAAGTGCCAATTGTCGGGAAACGTCTGCACCCGCGCCGCCTCTCGCACGGTGAAGTAACGATAGGTGCCATCCTCAAAGGCAATCATGTTCTCGCCACCCGGGACACCGTGACCGCCAGCTTTTAGTGCCTTGGCCGGCCCATCAATGGGGCTTCCGGTATGGCCTACGTAAGGGCGGGCGCCCACCTGCAAACGATGATTGCACGCGCCACTATCGTGATCCCTATCCTTGAACGGCGCCGGCAAATCTGCAATGGCCTCACGTACGGTGCGCCAGGGCTTCAACTGCGCGCATGGATCGAGCAGCAATTGTCTGAAGCGCTCTGGCGTAGTCGTGTACTGCTTGGCTGGTTTGGCATTTACGCGTTCCCAATATGTGTGTGAAACGTACTGGTCAAACAACAACGCCTCTTGCGAATGCGTCGGGTCCGGGAAGCTCCAATGTGCATTGATGTCGGATCGGAAACCAACAATAAAGATGCGCTCACGACACTGGGGCACCCCATAATTGGCAGCGTTCAGGACCGAATGCACCACGTTGTAGGACAGGCCTGTGATGCGCGGGCTGGACGTGTGGTGTTGGTGCAAGCGCATCAAATGTTTCTCCCAATCTTCCCCGGGCATGCGAATCAAGTCGGGGTAGGTCAGTTGAAGGATCGTGAAGTTGAAATAGGCTGCAAAAGCCCTGCGCGTGAGGCCGCGAACGTTTTCCATGATGAATGCACGAGGCTGG
The DNA here is from genome assembly GCA_030681035.1 of Lysobacteraceae bacterium. Classification (GTDB taxonomy): domain Bacteria; phylum Pseudomonadota; class Gammaproteobacteria; order Xanthomonadales; family Xanthomonadaceae. Next base: position 6,879 of record JAUXUI010000142.1, read on the forward strand.
GTTTCGCGCACCACACGGATGAACTGCGGGATCATGTCGCGAGGATCTTCCATGCCCCCGTGCTTGCCACCAAGGGAGAATGGTTGACACGGCGGCCCCCCGGCAACAAGCTCCACGCCACGAAGTGGAGCGAAGTCTACGTCCCGCACATCGCCTTGGATAATCTTGCCCTTCCAGCAACTCAAGCCGTTGATTGCCGCGCGATCTGCGTTGGCGCAGAGGGTTTTGCATGCATCCAGGTTCCATTCGTACAAGCTGTCATGCTTGAACCCGGCCATGTGAGTAGCCAATGCCAGTCCGCCAGCGCCAGTGAAAAGTTCAATTGAACCTGGCTGGACGACCTTGATCGTGGTGGGCATGCTTGCGTACCTTGTTCTACTTTTTGGCGATTGTCGTCCAATCGCCATCGCAGGGGAAGCTGGAAGTCAGTAACCACTCGTTGGGCCAAGGCAGAGCAAAGTGCAGACTTGCGCAGATTCAGCGGCACGGGGCTCGAATCCATTGCAGCACCTATACAAGTCTCGATTCAGCGCGATCAGCGCATGCCGCGTTGGCGGTCTCTATGCTTTCAGTCGGCCAAGCTGCTGTTGGGCACGGGCAAGCGTTTTTTTGCGCAGGGAACCTCACCACGTTGATTTGAGTTTGTCTGCACGAATGCATTCCCGTCCGGCATCATCCTCAGTTCGTACAAGCGACTTCCCGCCGATTTTGAGTAGCACGGCGGTTTGACGTCCAATCCCCTTGGCAATGCGATTGGACGCGCCTCATGTACCCATCAGGCAACGCTCAAAACCGATAACGCAGGCGCAGGGTCCAGCTGCGCGGACGCTCGGGAAGCACCAGGTTGGAGCCGAACAGGTCCGAGGCGTTGGCGCGGAAGTAGCGTTCGTTGAACAGGTTGTTGATGAAGCCCTGCACTTCGAACTGGCCGATGCTGACGCTGCTGCCGAGGTTGACCACGGTGTAGCCGGGCAGGCGCACCACGCCGGAAAACCCCGAGGGCATCGCGGCCACGTCGGTGACGGTGGCGAACACTTCCAGGATGTCGGTGGGTTTGACAATGGCGGTGAGGCTGCTGACCCGGTCGGGAATGCCGGAGCGTTTGTTGCGGCCGTCGATCAGGCCGGAGACGGTGCCGCCGAAGCTGTTTTCCGGGGCGATGCCGCTGTCGGCCGGGTTGAAGAACGCGAACTGGCCGCCGGCCGAGATGTTGGTATTGATCACATCCTGCCACGCGCTGTTGCCGATCAGGCTGAGCCAGTCGCTGACTACGTAACGCACTTCGAGCTCGATGCCCTTGCCGCGCGTCGAGGTGTTGGTGGACAGGTTCTGCGAGCTGAAGTTGGTGCGGGTCTGGCGATAGGCCGATACTGCCGTGAACAGCCGGCCATCGAGAAAGTTGCCCTTGATCCCGGCCTCGTACAAGCGCGAGGCATTGAGTGCGCCCAGTTCGACATTGGCGAGCGACACTTCGCCGCCCTGGCCGGTGATCACGGTACGCTGGGTCGAGGCGGTGACATACGGCCGGATGGTGTCGGTCAGGTCGTAGCCGAGGCTGGCGGTCCACGACAAGCCGCTGTCGGTATCGCTGGCCTGCTGGCCGGCATCGCCGGCGGTGGCGCTACGCGCCTGCCGCGATTGGATATCCAGCACGTCGTAACGCAGGCCGAGCAGCGCATGCCAGCGCTGATACAGCGTGACGTTCGACAAAGCCGCCAAGCCATAGTCGGTGTAATCGGTGGTGAGGTCGTTGATGAACTGCGCGCTGTCGAACAGGCCGGCGGTTTCGATGCGGTCGTTGGCGCTGGGGCCTTGCGACAGGTCGCGGCGGTCGAGGAACTCGAACAGGAAATCCTCGGCCAGCTTGGCGCGGGTGTGGCGCACCGAGGGCGAGAACTCGAAATCGGCCTGCACGTTCGGGCTGGCATCCCATTGCCACGCCGCAATCAACTGGTCTTCCAGCACCCAGGTGTCGATCACCTGCGAGAAGCCGTAGGAGTTTTGCAGCTCGGTATCGAGGCTGTCGAAAAACAGTTTGTTGGTGAGCTGCACGCCGTTGTTCAACGCATGGTGAAAGTCGAAGTAGGCGGTGGTGGTGTCGGTGGCGAGAAAATCCTCGGGATCGATCAACACGTTTTTGCGCGAGAGTTGCACTTGGTGAACGCTGGCCGGGTCGAGCGCAAACACGGCATTGGCGCCATTTGGGCCGAAGCTTGCCACCGGCCCGGCGGTAGTCAGGCCGGGCGCAAACACGAACGCCGACAGGCCGCCGGCGGCGGTGATCTCGGCCTGCGACAAACGGCCGCTGTGGTCGCTGTCGAGATTCAGCAACGGGGTGCCGGCCAGATACGTGCCGTTGTCGATCAGCTCCTGGCTCAGCCGGTTCCAGCCGGCATTCTGGTTGCCGTGGTAGTTGTGGTATTGCACCCCGAACTCGACCCGGGTGCGCTCGTTGATGTCGCTGTCGAACGCCGCCTGCAGCACGCTTTGCCGGGTGCCGTCGTTGCGGTAGTAACTGTCGGAGTTTTCGTGCAGGCCGTACAGGTAATAGCCGACCGGGGTGGCGTCGGCATTGAACTTGTAGCCGTATTCGGCTTCCAGCACCGCGCGATCCCAGGAGCCGGTGGTGAACGACACTTCGCCCACCGATTTGTCGAGATAGGCGCCACTCTCGGCGCGCGCCGACTTGGGTACGAAGTTGACGTAGCCGCCAATCTTGGATGGGCCGTAGATCGGCGAGGCCGGGCCGCGCACGATGTCGAGGCGATCGGATGCGGCGATCGGGGTGGGGATGTTGCCGGGGTTATCGACCCGGCGCACGCCACGGAAATAATTTTCGCCAGGCGTGCCACGAATATCGATCGAGCCGGCGACACCAAAAAACGAGCTGGTGAAGGTGCCCGGCGTCAGTGTGGTGATGTCGTTGAGGTCGCGGATATTGAGCAGATCGATCAGTTCGGCGCTGACGCTGGTCACTGCGCGCGGGGTGTCCTTGATGCTCAGGTCAAAGCCGGTGACCGAGTTGGTTTCACCCTGTTGCAGCAGGTCGCGGCGATCAAGCACCTGGCCGCTGACTTCGACGGTGTCCAGGCGCGTGCTGGTTGTTTCCGGCGGGGTGTTCTGGGCGATGGCCGGGCTGGCGAATGCCAGCGCGATGGCGAGGCCAAGGCGGTGTGGGTGTGGGGGCATGGGGTACGTTTTCCGGAAAGTGATTTCGATGGGTTTCGGTCGCTTCGCGACAGCGCTCGCTGCGCGATTCGCTCTTGTGGGAGCCGGCCTGCCGGCGAACAGCGGTGGTCGCCCACAGGGTGGGCTCCTACAAAAAGCGGTGATCTGCCCTGTAGGAGCCCACCCTGTGGGCGACTGTCGGTCGCTCGGTCACGATGGTTTCGCTGCGCCGCCCATCCTACACGGCCATCGGGCTGCACCGCCATTATTCATCGCGATTGAGCGCTTGCCGGGTGAAATCGTCGCTGCCACGCGCCACCAGGCCGCCGCGCGGATGCAGCATCACCTCGTAGTGGCCACCATCGATCAGTGGCAGGTAGGCACCGCTGCCGTAGCGGGTGTCCACAAACGGCAACCATTGCGGGTACTGCTGTTGCAGGGTCAACAGGTCGATGGCATTGCGGCTGCTGAGTGCGAACACGCTGCGCGCGGCCTCGCGTTCCTGATCGATGTCGCGGTAGCGTCCGGACAATCGTTCCAGCCGGTACAGTGGCGGCACCCCGGCCAGCAGCGCCGGTAATTGCCAGCGCAGCACGCGGGCATCGAGTTGCCATTCGTCGCCCAGCACTTCGAAGCGACGGGTGTCGCCGCTGGCATCGTGCAATAACACCGCGAAGCGCTGCGGCCCAAGCGCGGTTGTTTCCAGCGTGGCCACCGGAAATGCCTGATCCAGCCGCAGGTATTGGCGCAGGCTGACGCCCAGCGCCGCCAGCAGCAACGCCAGCAACACGCAGCACAGCCCAAGCAGACGCCGCAGCCAGCGCCCGCTGCGACCAAACAGCAGGATCAGCGCGAACAGCCCAAGCAGCAGTGCCGGCAGCAGCAACCAGTTCGTCGGGTTCATCACACCCTCCAGCGTGGGTTGGGAAAGGCGGCAATTCGTTTCTACGCCGCAGTATACTGGCACGCATGAAAACCACTGCCCGCTTTGCCTGTCTGCTGATCGCTCTGGCCCTGCTCGCTGCCTGCGGCAACAAGGGGCCGCTGGTGTTGCCACCGCCGGACGCGCAGTCCGCCACGCAATGAGCGATCCCGGCCCGCTGCATTTTTCCAAGATGCATGGTGCCGGCAACGATTTCGTATTGGTCGATTGCCGTAAGGGTCGCGTCATCAACGCGGCGATAGTGCGCGCAATGGCCGATCGTCATCGGGGTATCGGCTGCGATCAGTTCATCACCATCGAGGCCGCGCACAGCGCCGATGCTGTGGCCGGCTACCGGATATGGAATACCGACGGCTCAAGTGCGCAGCAGTGCGGCAATGGCGCGCGCTGCGTTGCTGCCTGGTTGCGCCGTGAGCACGCCGAGCTGCCGCCGCATTTTGTGCTCGACAGCCCGGCTGGCGCAGTCGCGGTCGAAACCCTGGGCGGCGGCAACTACGCATTGCAGCTTGGCCGGCCCGAGTTTCGCCCCGAGCGGATTCCGCTGCGGGTGGATGCCGAAGCGTTGACCTATACCTTGAACGTCGCTGGCGAGGCAGTGCATTTTGCTGCGGCATCGATGGGCAACCCGCACGCGTTGATCGAAATGAGCGAGCTTGACGACGCCAGCGTGCAGCGGCTGGGCCCGGCGTTGCAGGCGCGGGCCGAGTTTCCCGAAGGCGTCAATGTCGGTTTCGCCCGTGTGCGCTCGCGTTCGGTGATCGACCTGCGCGTGTACGAGCGCGGTGTCGGCGAAACCCTGGCTTGCGGCAGCGGCGCCTGTGCGGCGGTGGCGATACTGGTGCGCGCCGGCCGGGTGGATCGCCGTGTACGTGTCAGCCTGCCCGGTGGTGATCTGGAAATTGCATGGCCCTATGATGGCGCACCGGTGCGCATGGCCGGGCCGACGGCGTTTGTCTTTGATGGTGATTTCGAGGGAGTGTGGTGATGACAGAGCATGCTGGGCGCATCGGCCCGAGCGAAGTGGCGGCCTGGTTGCGTCGCCATCCCGATTTTCTGGCGACTTATCCCGATCTGGCACTGACCCTGGCGCCGCCGCGTCAGGAAGGCAGTGCGACTTCGCTGGCCAGCTATCAGCTCGATGTATTGCGCGACAAGAATCGCGAGCTGAATCGGCGTCTGCACGAGTTATTCGCCACCGCGCAGGAAAACGAACGCCTCGCGGTGCGCACCCATCAGCTTGCGCTGACCTTGATGCGCCAGCGCAGCGCGGCCGACACCGTGCGCGCGATGGTGGCGTGTCTGGGTGAGGATTTTCAGGGCGATCAGGTCAGCCTGGTGCTGTACCACCCGGTAGCGGGGCTGGGCAATGAGCCGTGGCTGCAAATCATTGCTGCCGATGCGACCGAACTCCATCCCTTTGCGCAATTCGTGAGCGACGACGAGCCGTTGTGCGGGCGGCTGCACACCGACAAGCAACAACGCCTGTTCGGGGAGGGCCACACCAATATCCAGTCGAGTGCATTGATGGCAATTCCCGAGCGTGGCCTGCTGGCTGTGGGTTCACGCGACGCCAACCGGTTTTTCCCCGGTATGGGCACCGTGTTTCTGCATTTGATGGCGCAATCGCTGGCGGCGGCGCTGGCGCGCTTCGAGCCGAGTGAGTGCGGTGCAACGTGAGTGCAGCCGGTCAAGCGTTGCAGCCATGTCGCGGTGATCCCGTGTTCGTTTTCTTTGCGGCTTGCCGGGTCGCCCACAGGGTGGGCTCCTACAAAGAAGCGGCGGCGCCCACCTGTAGGAGCGCACCCTGTGCGCGACCGAGCGAACTGCGTAGCGGCGAAGCGAAGGCGGTGCTGGCGCAGCAAGCGTTGCGTAGCAACCGACTGAACACATCGGCGCAGTTGGCAAGGCACGGGTTGAGCACCGACCGACATGAACACGCTGCCTGACCTGAACGCGGCGGTCACCGATTATCTGGCGCGACTGCGGGTCGAGCGGCGCGCATCCGTGCATACGCTGGATGCCTACCAACGCGATCTCGCCGCGCTGGTGCAGTGGATGACGCAGCAGGGACACGCATCGTGGTCTGCCCTGACGACGGAAGCCCTGCGCACCTTCATCGCCAATGAACATCGTCGTGGGCTGAGCAGCAAAAGCCTGCAACGCCGGCTCTCGGCTTGTCGCGGCCTGCTGCGAGACCTGCTGCGGCGGGGCACTATCGCGGCTGATCCCAGCGCCGGCTTGCGCGCGCCCAAGGCAGCACGCAAGTTGCCGCAGGTGCTCGATGCCGATGAAATGGGCCGCCTGGTGGAAGTGCCGACCGACGGGCCGCTGGGCCTGCGTGATCGCGCCATGCTCGAACTGTTCTATTCCTCCGGCCTGCGCCTGTCCGAACTGTGTGGCCTGCGTTGGGGCGCGTTGGATCTGGATGAAAGTCTGGTGCGCGTCGATGGCAAGGGTGGCAAAACGCGCATCGTGCCGGTGGGCCGCTTTGCGCGTGAGGCCTTGCAGGCTTGGCGTGCGCAGTCCGCCGCCAGCACTGAAGCTCCGGTATTCCCAGGCCGAGGCGGCGCGCCAATTTCATCGCGTGCTGTGCAGTTGCGGCTGAAGCAACTTGCGCAAAGGCAAGGCGTGTGGAAACGCGTGCATCCGCATTTGCTGCGGCACAGCTTCGCCAGCCACGTGCTGGAGTCGTCCGGCGATCTGCGCGGGGTGCAGGAACTGCTGGGCCACGCCGACATCGCCACCACCCAGATTTACACCCATCTGGATTTTCAGCATCTGGCCAAGGTCTATGATGCGGCGCATCCGCGGGCGCGACGTAAAACCTGAGGGTTGTCAATGGTGTTTGTTTCAATCGTCGTCATGCCTGCCCCAGATTCAAGCATTCGAGGGCTGGCTACAGCGGGCATCCTCTTGCCCAATCCACTGAAGGCACTGGATTCCCGCTTTCGCGGGAATGACGAGGTTGGGGCTGGTGATGGTTAACCGGATTGCAATGGCTTGGGTCGTACTCTTGTTCTAGCCCGTGGCCGTCCCCATCAAAGTCATTCGGGAACTTGGAGCGCAATCATGGCGGAAACCATCCACGCCACCACCATCATCAGCGTGCGTCGCGACGGCCAAGTGGTTGTTGCCGGCGATGGCCAGGTAACGCTCGGCAACACGGTGATGAAGGCCAATGCCTGCAAAGTGCGGCGGCTGGGCCGCGATGGCCGGGTGTTGGCCGGGTTTGCCGGTGCCGCCGCCGACGCCTTTACCCTGTTCGAGTTGTTCGAAGCCAAATTGGAAAAGCACAGCGGCCAATTGGTGCGCGCGGCGGTCGAACTGGCCAAGGATTGGCGCACCGAGCGCCGTCTGGGCAAGCTTGAAGCCCTGCTCGCGGTCGCCAACAGCGAAACCTCGTTGATCGTGTCCGGCAATGGCGATGTGATCGAGCCCGAAGATGGCCTGATCGCGATCGGTTCCGGCGGCCCGTTTGCCCTTTCTGCGGCGCGCGCCCTGCTGGCGCACAGCACGCTCGACGCACGCAGCGTGGCCGAGGAGGCAATGAAGATCGCGGCGGATATCTGCATTTACACCAATCGCAATATCAGTGTGGAGGTGTTGTGAAGCCGGGGCCTCGGGACTCGGGATTTCAGGAAAAGCGTAAAGCTCTCGGTCCGCAAAGGACGCAAAAAGCGCAAAGGAAGGACAAAGCTCGAGTTTCTGCGCGCACTGTTGTGTTCGTCATCGCACCATCACAACGGTGACGCGGTCCCGGGTTACGGCCCTGCGGGCCTCCAACCCGGGCTACAACTTGGTCGGTCGCTCACAGGGTGAGCTCCTACAAACAAACGGTTGCGCTCACCTGTAGGAGCCCACCCTATGGGCGACAGTTATCGCGACGGTACAGTGCGATGAAACGGGAAAGCCAATGCGCAGCAAACGCATGTGCGGTCGAGTGCGACAATGCGCGGTAAAGGACGTGCGCCCTGCGCAAGGCGTTTTGGGCCCTTTTCCGCCGTGAAAAGGGCCTCGCCGGACGCAGGCTTGAAAGCTTGGCTTTGAAGGTTTTCGGCCACAGGTAGCATTAAGCGATTGCTTCACCGAACTTCAGCAACACATTCAACGACCCCACTCTGGCCATCCCCATGACCCAACTCACCCCCCGCGAAATCGTCACCGAACTCGACCGCTACATCATCGGCCAGGCTGATGCCAAGCGCGCGGTCGCCATCGCCCTGCGCAACCGCTGGCGGCGGATGCAACTCGACCCGGCACTGCGCAATGAAGTCACCCCAAAAAACATCCTGATGATCGGTCCCACCGGTGTTGGCAAGACCGAGATCGCACGGCGGCTGGCGGCGCTGGCCAACGCACCGTTCGTGAAGGTCGAGGCCACGCGTTTCACCGAGGTCGGTTATGTCGGCCGTGATGTCGAGCAGATCATTCGTGATCTGGCCGATGCCGCGGTCAAGATGTTCCGCGAACAGGCCAAGGTGCGGGTGCGGGTGCAGGCCGAAGATCGCGCCGAAGAGCGTGTGCTCGACGCGCTGTTGCCACGGCGCAGCGGCTCTGGTTTTGACGCTGGCACGGCCAGCAACGAGCCATCGGCAATCGACAGCGATACCCGCCAGAAACTGCGCAAGCAACTGCGCGAGGGCAAGCTCGATGATCGCGAAATCGAGCTCGAGCTCGCGGTAAATGTTGGCGTTGACATCATGGCGCCGCCAGGGATGGACGAAATGGCGCAACAGCTCAAGCAGATGTTCCAGGGCATCAGCGGCGGCAAGACCCACAAACGCACATTGCCGATACGCACAGCGTTGCCGCAGCTGGTCGAGGAAGAGGCCGGCAAGCTGGTCAATGAGGACGAGATTCGTCAGCTTGCCATCGAGGCTTGCGAGCAAAACGGCATCGTGTTTCTCGATGAGATCGACAAGGTGGCCAAGCGCTCGGAAGGCATGGGTGCCGATGTCAGCCGTGAAGGCGTGCAGCGCGACCTGCTGCCGCTGGTCGAAGGCTCCACCGTCAGCACCAAATACGGCGTGGTGCGTACCGATCACATCCTGTTCATCGCATCGGGCGCGTTCCATATGGCCAAGCCGTCCGACCTGATCCCCGAATTGCAGGGCCGCTTTCCGATCCGGGTGGAGTTGAGTGCGCTGGGCAAGGACGAGTTCGTGCGCATACTCACCGAGCCCAAGGCGGCGCTGATTCGCCAGTACGAGGCGTTGCTGGCAACCGAAGGCGTGCGCTTGAGTTTTACCACCGACGCCATCGAGCGGATCGCCGAGATTGCCTTTCTGGTCAACGAGCGGCAGGAGAATATTGGTGCCCGCCGCCTGCACACAGTGCTTGAGCGCCTGCTTGAAGGCATCAGCTATGAAGCCCCCGACCGCAGCGATGATGTGGCGATTGATAGTGCCTTTGTTGACGCGCAACTGGGGGCGTTGGTTCAGGATCAGGATCTTAGCCGATATATCCTGTAGGTTTCGTCAATCCCACTGCATGAGGTTTTTGATTCGATGAAAGCACGCATGTTGTTTCCTGCCCTGCTGGGCTTGCTGGTGCTGGCCACCCCAGCCCGCGCCGAGCAGCCGATAGCCGATATCCCGCAGCGTCTGCAGATGTTCATCAAGGCCAGCAACGATCACGATGTCGAGGCATTAGTGCAGGCCACTGCGCCGGGCCTGCGCTGGATGAGCGTCGAGCATGACAAACTGAATATAGAAGTCGTTGGCCACGACGACCTGCGCAGTTGGCTGCATGGGTACTTCAAGGCCACCCCCGATGCGCGCTCCAGCATCGGGCCGATCACGGTTGATGGCCATTTCGCCAGCGTAGTGGAAACCGCCAGCTACACCGACGCTGACGGCAAGCCGGCACAACAATCCTCGCTCAGCGTTTACGAGTTTGGCAGCGATGGCCTGATTCGCAATGTGTGGTATTTTCCGGCGCACGCGCAGTGAGCAAGCCTCGGCCGACCGATATCATTTTGCACCGTGCCTCGCACACCTTGGAGGTCGCGTTCGACAGTGGCGAGCGGTTTCAGTTGCCATTCGAATACCTGCGGGTGGAATCCCCGAGTGCCGAAGTGCAGGGCCATGGCCCGGGGCAGAAGGTGCTGGTCGCCGGCAAACGCGGCGTAGGCATCGATGCGGTTGAGCCGATCGGCCACTATGCGGTGTTGCTGCGTTTTTCCGATGGTCACGCCAGTGGCATTTTCAGTTGGGAAACCCTGCACACCCTCGGCCGTGAGCAGGACCAGCGCTGGTCCGGTTATCTTGCCGCCGTCGAGGCCGCAAACGTCTCGCGCGATGCCTGAAGGTACACTGCCGTGAAACCCCATCAACACCGTTTCCTTGAATTGGCGCTGGCACGCGAGGCCTTGCGCTTTGGAGAGTTCACGCTCAAATCCGGGCGCAGCAGTCCGTATTTTTTCAATGCCGGGCGCTTTGACAGCGGTGCCGCGCTGGCAACTTTGGGTGAATGTTATGCCGACGCACTCGCAGCCAGCGGCATTGCGTTTGATGGTCTGTTCGGGCCGGCCTACAAAGGCATCCCCCTGGCCACCGCGCTGGCGCTGGCGCTGGCATCACGTGGCCGCGATCTGCCGCTGAGCTTCAACCGCAAGGAAGTCAAAGCGCACGGCGAGGGTGGCAGCCTGATCGGGGCGCCGCTGCGTGGCCGGGTGCTGATTGTTGATGACGTGATTACTGCCGGCACCGCCATTCGTGAATCTATCGCCATCATTCAGCAAGCGGGAGCTGAAGTTGCCGGCATTGTGCTGGCGCTTGATCGCCAGGAACGCGGCCAGAACGATCAACGCTCGGCAGCACAAGAAGTCGCCGATACCTTCGCGATTCCGGTGTGTGCCATCGCCAGCCTGGACGCGCTGTTGCAGTTTGCCGGCACGCAGCCCGATATGGCACTGCAACGGGATCGGCTTTTGCAGTATCGTGAGCAATACGGTTGCAGTAAGTGAGGCCGCAGATGCGCATCTCATGGATCATGATATTGCTTGCCATCATTTTGGCGGCACCTGCCGTGCAGGCGCAAAATGACCCGGCGCCCAAGCTCTACCGCTGGACTGACAAGGACGGCAAGGAACACTACACCGACAGTCTGCCTGCCGAGGCGGTTGATGCCGCGCGAGCCGAGTTGAACAAGGCCAGCGGCAGCACCGTGTCGAAAGTCGAAAGGGCGATGACCGACGACGAACGTGCGCAGAAGGCGCGTGAAGCCGAGGCGGCTGCCGCAGCGGCCAAAATCGAAGCCGACAGGCTACAAAATGATCGCACTCTGCTTTCGTCCTATTCCAGCGAGAGCGAGTTGCAGAAGACCTACAGCGATCGACTGATATTGGTCGAGGAGTCGGTGAAATCGGCGCAGGTGGGCATCAACAGCCAGCGTGGCAGCCTGGCCAGTCTGCTGGCGCATGCCACCGACCGCGAGCTGGCCGGGCAGGCCGTTGATGCGCGCACGCTCGAAAATCTTGGTGATGCCCATCGCCAGTTGGGTGAGCAAAAGATCGTTTTGCAGCGTCGCGAAGCGGAACGCAATGCCCTGCAAAATGAACTCGATGACTTGCTGGCGCGTTACCGCGAACTGAAGGCCAACCCGCCGGTAGAACCCGGGGGCTCGACACCGTAGCCCAATTTCGACGTCTGATTCAGGCGCGTAGTGGTGTTGCCAGACAGCACCGATTTTGCCGTGAAACGATACCGTCAGCACACGGCGATGGTTGGTCGTTTGTTCCCGCCGGCATGGCATTGCTTGTCGCCCACAGGGTGGGCTCCTACAGTGGTAGGGTTCCGCTTTTTCTGTAGGAGCTCACCCTGTGAGCGACCGAGCGCGCTGCGCAGCGGAAAAGTGTCGGGGCGTAACCCCGCGTAACCGCGTAGCGGTGGAACCGACATTCAGACTTGGATGTTCTTGGCGCTTTTCCTTTGCGCTTTTCGCGCCCTTTGCGGACCAGAAGCTTTACGCTTTTTCCCGAGGTCCCGAGGTCCCGAGCTACACATGCCGGTAGCGTTCGTACACCTCGTTGATCTGCGGCATCGCCCGCTCGAATGCAGCGATCACCGCCGGATCGAAGTGTTTGCCGGATTGCTCGCGCAGGTAGTCCAGCCCCCGTTGCAGTGACCATGCTTCCTTGTAGGGACGTTTCGAGGTCAGTGCGTCGAAGACATCCGCTACCGCGACGATGCGTGCTGCCAACGGAATGTCGCGGCCGCGAGTGCCTGCGGGGTAGCCGCCTCCGTCAAACCACTCGTGGTGACCTTCAGCGATATCGATGGCGATTTTGAACAGATCGCGTGAGCTTTCCGGCAACTGCCCGGCGCAGGCGCGCAGCACGCTGCCGCCGATCAGCGGGTGCATCCGCATCTCGGTGCGCTCCGCATCGGACAAATGACCCGGCTTGAGCAGGATCGAGTCGGGCACACCCACTTTGCCGATATCGTGCATCGAGGCGAAACGCAGCACATCGCGGGCAAAACCGGGCGGCAACACTTCGCTGCTATCGGTCTTGTCGATGAATTGTCGGGCGATGGCATGCGCGTAATGGCTCATCCGGATCAGATGATTGCCGGTTTCCGGGTCGCGGCTCTCTGCCAATTTCGATAAGCCGTTGACGGCGGCCAACAGTAATTGTTCCGAAAGCGCGCTCTTTTCGAAACCATGGGCGATTACGGGTGCCAGATTGCCAAGCAGTGCCTGCGCATCATGCGAAAACGCGTTGGCGCTACGTGCTGCCAGCACCAGAGTGAACCCGGGGCCGGATTCGCTGGGCAAACTCAGCACCAGTACCGTTTGAAAACCTTGTGCGGACAACGCTGTTGCAACATCGGGCAGGGCGAAGCTGGCTTCGTAAACCGCAAAACGCTTGTTCGATTTCAGGTCGGCCTGTTCGGCCATGTCGAAGCCGTGGCCGGGCAACTCGGGGAACTGCTCACGCAACTGCACGCTGCGCGAGTCAGGATCATTGTCGTACAAGCCCAGCCAGTCGGCGGGTAAAAATGCGCCCAAGGCATCACGCACCTCGCGTGCGGTTGCATGCAGGTCGGCACCACGCTGAATACCATCGAGCAGACGCAGCACGGCACCCATGCGGGTTGACACGGTATTTATTGCGGTATTGAGCGAGCCCAGTTCATCATTGGAGCGGTCCGGAATCTGATGGCCAAAGTAGCCACGGGCAATCTGTTCGCAACCGTGTTGCGTGGTACCTACCCGCCGTGTCAGTGAACGTATCAACACGATGATGCCCAGCGCACTCACGATCAGTGTCAGCATAACCCCCCATTGCCCAACCAGGCGCGCGTGGCGTTGATGCGATTTGATGACCTGTTGCAGCGATGAACTGATTTGGGAAATGTGCCCGGCGAGATCGCCTGATTGCTCGACGATATGGCGTGCCGCCCACTCCAGGCGCGGTTCATCGGCATCAGGGCCCAATGCCTGCTGCAACTGTTTGCGGTAACTGCGCCAGAAGTCGCGTAGCGGATCAAAGCGCGGGTCGGTGCCGGCGGCAGACGGCCCCAGCAACAGCAGCGCCCACGGCGTTTGCTCCATGCGGCTGCGTTGATCGCTCAGTGACGCAAAAAGCGTTTCTACTTGCTCTACATCATCCTTGAGCTGCGCGAAGTAGAGGGTGGTGTCGCGGAAGTAATCGGGATAGTCGCGCGGCGCATTGCGCAAGTAGCGTTCGGCATCGGAATGATAACGCGCAACCAGGGTATCGAGGCGACGAAGATCGGCCATCAGCGATTGGTCACGTTGACTCAGCGCCAATGCCCAGGCGCTGAATGCCAAGGCCAGCAGCATCAGCACAAACAGGCCGCCCAAACCGCCGACCAGCAAGATGCGCAGGCGATAACGGCCAAGCCGTGCAATCCGTGCGCGCAAGCCACTCACGGGGATGCACCATTGTCGATAGCATGTAAAGAATCAGCGAATACATCCGCAGACACAGCAAAAAGCATCACGTTACCCCCGTAACGTTTTCCCCCGCTGGCATTATCCATGCGAGTGCGTAGACATAGTGTAGAGCACTGGTAGACAGTGGGCGAAATGATGAGTTCCCCGTTCGGTTGGTTGGCATCTGCACAGACTGGCTCGTATCGCATCTTGCCGGTTTGTCGGGTGCTGGTTGTGTGCTTTTTGATACAAAATATGGCATTGGTTCAGTTGCGCTGGATTCATCGCACTACACTCAACAGGCTGCTGGAATGTTGTCCGATGCTTGCTGCGCTATCGAAGGATTGAACATGACCATGCACGATCCGCATTCACACTCCCCGACGCAGGGCACGCACACTTGTTGCTCCGGCCATGCCGCAGTTGCCGGGGCAACCGTGTTGGACCCCGTTTGTGGCATGAAGGTTGATCCGGCCACGTCGAAACACCGCGCCGAACACGGCGGCAAGACCTATCATTTTTGTTCCGCACGTTGCCATGATCGATTCATTGCCGACCCCTTGCAATATCTTTCGGCGAAGCCAGAAACTGCCCCAGCGGCAGTGCCCGCCGGCACGATGTTCATCTGTCCGATGCACCCGCAGATTCGTCAGGATCATCCCGGCACGTGCCCGATCTGCGGGATGGCGCTGGAGCCGGAGATGCCTGGTGTTGAGGACGACGACAACCCCGAACTGCGCGACTTCAGCCGACGTTTCTGGTACACGCTGCCGCTATCGGTGGTGGTGTTGGCATTGGCGATGTTTGGCCATCGCCTGCCATTGCTGTCCGCCGATATGCGGACCTGGATCGAGCTGGTTTTGAGTACCCCGGTGGTGCTGTGGGCAGGCTGGCCATTTTTTGTGCGCTGCATCGCCTCGATTCGCAACCGCGCGCCCAATATGTGGACGCTGATCGGCATCGGTGTGTCAGCAGCGTTTGCTTACAGCGTGGTGGCGACGCTTGCGCCGGAACTTTTCCCGGTCTCGTTTCGTGAGCACGGCCGGGTCGGTGTGTACTTTGAAGCCGCTGCGGTGATCGTGTCACTGACCTTGCTCGGCCAGTTGCTGGAACTGAAGGCACGCTCGAAGACCTCGGCGGCGATCAAGGCGCTGCTCGGGCTGGCGCCCAAGACCGCGCGCCGGCTGCGCGACGACGGTAGCGAAGAGGACGTTGAGCTGAGCCATGTCCATGTCGGTGATCGCCTGCGCGTGCGCCCTGGCGAGAAAGTGCCAGTGGACGGAGAAGTGATCGAGGGCCGCTCGCACATCGATGAGTCGATGCTGACCGGTGAACCGATGCCAGTCGAAAAGTCGGTTGGTTCGGCGGTGATCGGCGCCACCCTCAATGGCACCGGCAGTCTGGTGATTCGCGCCGGCAAAGTGGGTTCGCAGACGGTGCTCGCGCAGATCGTGCAAATGGTGGTGCAGGCGCAACGCTCGCGTGCGCCGATGCAGCGCATGGCTGACAAAGTGGCGTACTGGTTTGTGCTCGCGGTACTCACGGCTTCGGTTATCACATTTTTTGCATGGGGCTGGTTCGGCCCCGAACCGGCGTGGACGTTTGCGGTGCTCAACGCGGTTTCGGTGCTGATCATCGCCTGCCCCTGCGCACTGGGCCTGGCCACACCAATGTCGATCATGGTTGCCACCGGGCGTGCGGCTCAGGCCGGCGTGCTGTTCCGCGATGCCGAGGCGATCGAGAACCTGCGCAAGATCGATACCCTGATCGTGGACAAGACCGGCACCCTGACCGAAGGGCGCCCAACGTTTCGCAGCATCGTGCCGGCGGACGGCTTCAGCGAGGATGAAGTGCTGCATCTCGCCGCCAGCCTCGATCAGGGCAGCGAGCACCCGCTCGCCGAAGCCATCGTTGCCGAGGCGCGACGTCGTGAACTGCGCTTGCAAACGGCGGAGGCGTTCGAATCGGCCACCGGCATCGGCGTGCGCGGCGTGGTCAATGGCCGCAAACTCGCCATCGGCAACAGCGAATTGATGCGTGACGCCGGCGTCGATCCCACGGCGATGCACGCGACTGCCGAAGCGCTGCGCGATGAGGGTGCCAGCGTCATGTTTCTCGCTGTCGATGGGCAATTGGCCGGGCTGATCGCGGTCGCGGACCCAATAAAAGCATCCACAGCGGAAGCGATCAAGGCACTGCATGACGCCGGCCTGCGCATCGTGATGGCGACCGGCGACGGCCTCACCACCGCCAACGCGGTGGCGCGCCAACTCGGTATCGATGAGGTGCATGGTGAAGTGCGGCCGGCGGACAAGATCGCGCTGGTGCAGCGGCTCAAGGCCGAGGGGCGCAAAGTGGCAATGGCTGGCGATGGCATCAACGACGCGCCGGCACTGGCCGGTGCCGATGTCGGCATTGCCATGGGCACCGGCACCGACGTGGCGATGTCCAGCGCACAGGTGACGCTGGTCAAGGGCGACCTGCGCGGGATTTTGCGCGCGCGCGAGATTTCCAGCGCCACCGTGGCCAACATGAAGCAGAACCTCGCCTTCGCCTTCCTGTACAACGCGCTCGGCGTGCCGATTGCGGCCGGCGTGCTGTATCCGCTGTTCGGCCTGTTGCTCAGCCCGATGATCGCGGCGCTGGCAATGAGCCTGAGTTCGGTGTCGGTAGTCAGCAATGCGCTGCGGCTGGGGCGCAGTGGGCCGCGATGAACACCGATCCGATTCGGTGTCGCGAGCGGCCTGTTTCGGAGGCTGAAACTGCACACGGGCCATGAACCCGACGGTCGGAGCGTAAAGCTTTTGATCCGCAAAGGACGCCAAGAGCGCAAAGGAAAAGCGCAAAAAACATCCAAGTCTGGATGTCTCCCGATCCACAAAGAACGCAACGGGCGCAGAAAGGCATTGGCCAGAATACCGTGCTCTTGGTTGCCCACAGGGTGTCCAACGCATTATGTCGCCCACAGGATGGGCTCCTACAGAGGAGCGCAGCCGGTTTTTGTAGGAGCCCACCCTGTGGGCGACAGTTGTGGCAACGGCGCAGTGGGATGAAACGGAGAAGCAGGCACGTAGCGCATGGCGACGGCATGGGCAGATTTTTGCCCCATGCAAAATCTGCATTCTCCACATCCCCGTGGGTCATGCCGGACGACTGCATGGATGCAGGAGGTACGACTCGATGGATGCATGAGGTAGGGCAGCGCAAGGAGCAGTTGCCGAGGTAGGGCCGCGTCTGGAACAGCGGCCGAGAGCAACGCAGGAGCAGTTGCCGAATGTGCGGGCCAAGTGCGACAACGCGCCGTAAAGCACGTTCGACCCGGCGCAAGGCGTTTTCGGCCCTTTTCCGCCCTGTGAGGACCTCGCCGGCCGCAGACTGGTGAAAGCTTTGCCTTGAAGCGACACCGCCGCAGGCCGGTGAAAGCCTCCGTTTCGATCCAATGCACTCGCCTCGGCGCAATACACAGCCCCAATTGAAAGGTTCATTGAGAGCGCTCTCTCTTGCGCATCCATTGCGCAGCGCAGCGGAGCAACACAGTTGGCGATATACTGAATTCCATGACGTCTAGATCCGCCAAGCGTGTGTTCGCCATCGCCGGCCGTTTGCTGCTGGTGGTGGCGCTGCTGTTTGCGACCGGGCCGTGGGCCGGGTTGCTGGCGGCGACGCGAACGGCCGATTGCGCGCACATGATGAGCACGATGCAACACAGTGCTGGCAACGGCGCTGATTGCTGTGCGGAAATGGGTGGCGATCACGGCATGCCCGATTGCGGCAAACAGGCCGCGTCATGCAGCGGCATCTGCCAAGCGATGTGTGGCCTGGTCGGCACCTGCACGGTGCCGGCAGCGGCTGCGTTCCCCGGTTTTGCGATGCGCATCGCAACGCCGCTTGCGGATGCGGGCGTGAGCGTGCGCTCGTTGTCCGCGGCCCCCGCGCTGAGGCCCCCGATTTCCCTCTGATTGCCTGACTGCACCGGTTGCTTCAGCGACCGGCCGATGTTTGCAATGGATGGAAATCGCCATGATTTGTACTTTTTTGAGTCGCCACGCAGGCGCGTGCATTACCGCGTTCGTGCTGCTGCTGGCAGCATGGGCGCCGTTACGCGCGCAGTCCGATGATGCTGTCACCGCGCCGTTGACGCTGGCTGGCACGGTTGATCTCGCCACCCGTTTGGCACCGAGCATTGGCGCGCTGGACGCACGCGAACAAGCCGCCAGTGAAGAACTGCTGCGCGCCGGTGCCTTGCCCGACCCGGAGTTGACGCTCGGCATCGACAACCTCACCGCCACCGGCAACGATGCCTTTGCGATCGGTGCCGATCCGATGACCATGCGCAAGATCGGCTTTCGGCAGCGCTTGCCTGCGGCTGCCAAACGCGAAGCGGAACGGCGCATGGCGTTGGCTGAACGCGACATGCGCACGGCACAGGTTGAAGCCGGCACCCTCAACGTGGGCCGCGCCAGCGGCGAAGTGTGGGTGATGCGCTGGGCGGCGGAGCATGAACGCACGTTGTTGCAGGCACTGCTCGCGGATACGCAATTGGCCACGCGCGCCGCCCGCGCCCGGGTCAAGGCCGGTGGCAGTCCCGGCGATGTGCTGGCGGTGCGCGCACTGGAATTGGAAATCGAGAACCAGCTCAGCAGCAGCGAGGCCCGGATTGCGTCAGCCAATGCCAGCCTGCTACGCTGGCTCGGGGATCACGCGCTACGGCCGTTGGCAGACCCGCCAGCGTTCGATGAGGCGCCAGTGCCTGAAGCGCGTGCGCTGGCGCTGCTGGATCGCAGTGTCGATCTGCTGGTGTTCGATGCCCACAACGCCCAGGCGGATGCCGCCGTTGCCGCCGCCAGAGCGCAGCGCCGGCCTGACTTCAGTATCGCCGCCGGCTATGGCCAGCGTGCCGTCGGCCGCGCCGACATGATCACGCTGGAGTTCGCCATCGACCTGCCGCTGTTCACTGCCAATCGGCAGGATCGTGGCATTGCGGCCAGCATTGCCACTCGCGATGCCCTGCATGCCGAGCACGAGGATGCCCGTCGCGCTGAGGCCGCCGTAATCCGCGGCGATTACGCGCAATGGGCCGCATTGGTTGAACAGACCCAGCGTGACAACCGCGAACGCCTGCCGTTGTTGCACGACCGCAGCGCGCTGGCACTGGCCGGTTACCGTTCCGGGCAATCGCTCGATGCGTGGATCGACGCCCGTCGCGACGAAGTGCAGGCCAGCATCGAAACCACACGCCGCTTGCAGGCGCTGGGCAGCGCATGGGTCGGTTTGGCGTATCGCTTCAAATCACAGGAGTCACAGCCATGAATACCCGCAATCTGGGCCTCGCCGCAGTCGTTGTTGCACTGGCCTTGGCATTGACCGCATGGCTCGCCTATCGCGCCGGCCAGCACAGTGATCCGGTTTCCGCGACGGACGCTAAAACCGAGCGCGAGGTGTTGTACTGGTTCGATCCGATGATGCCGGACAAGCACTTCGACAAACCCGGCAAATCGCCGTTCATGGACATGCAACTGGTGCCGCGCTATGCCGACGAAGTGATGGCGGCCGGCGTGAAAGTGGCGGCAGATAGTGTGCAGAGCCTCGGCCTGCGCTCGCAGGTGATCGAGCCGAGCCAACTGGCGGCAAGAATCACGGCCTCGGCCACCGTCACCTGGAACTTGCGCGAGGAGGCGCGGCTGGATACCGCCGTGGATGCGCAGGTCAAGCGGCTATGGGTCAAGGCGCCTTTTGATTCCATCACAGCCGGCGCCCCGCTGGCTGCGCTGGAAGCACCCTCGTGGGCCAGTGCCATTGCTGAATATCTGGCCCTGCGCGGTGCCGATTCGGCGGAGGCCAAGGCATTGGCTGGTGACGCCCGTCGTCGCTTGTTGCGCTTGGGCCTGAGCGAAGTTGATATTCGCGCAGCCGAACGTAGTGGTCAGCACGCGGCGCAGGTGATTGTGCATGCACCGATCAGCGGCGTGCTGACCGAATTGCCGGTGCGCGAGGGCCAGTGGCTGCGTCCCGGTGAATTGATTGCGCGGATCAACCCGCTCGATAGTGTCTGGCTGGAAGCGGCATTGCCGCAGGCGCAGGCGACGCAATTGGTTGCCGGTGCCAAGGTTGCCATCGCCATCGATGCGCTCGGCGGCGACATGCGTCACGGCGAGATCGAACAGGTATTGCCGCAGATCGACCCGCGTTCACGCACGCAAACCGTGCGCATTGTGCTGGCCAATGCCGATGGTGCGTTGGTGCCGGGGCAGTTCGCACGCGTCACCGTGCAATTGCCGCCGGGCAAGCCGGCCTTGTGGGTGCCCGATGAAGCGCTGATTCTCACCGGGGCGCAGGCGCGCTTGGCGCTGGATGAGGGTGAAGGACGCTATCGCATGGCCGTGGTCAGTACCGGGCGCAGGGCGCAAGGACACACCGAGATTCGCAGTGGCCTGAAAGCCGGGCAGCGAGTGGTGTTGTCCGGCCAGTTCCTGCTCGATTCCGAGGCTAGCCTGACCCAGTCGCAGACGCCGGCTGCTGCCGAAGCCGATGCGCACAGCGAGCACCCGGATGAACCGGCAGCGGGTACGCAGCCATGATCGCCGCCATCATTCGTTACGCGCTGGCCAACCGCTTGCCGGTGCTGTTTGCCGCTGTTCTGCTGGCGGTCATGGGCACTTGGTCGATGTTGCATACGCCAATCGATGCGCTGCCGGATCTTTCCGATACCCAGGTGATTATCCGCACACCGTGGCCGGGGCAGACCCCGCAGATCGTCGAAGACCAGCTCACCTATCCACTGGCGACCACCATGCTGTCGGTGCCCGGCGTGGCTACGGTACGCGCCTATTCGTTCTTCGGCGATTCGTTTGTGTATGTGCTGTTCGACGATGGCACCGATCCGTACTGGGCGCGCTCGCGGGTGCTCGAATACCTGAGCCAGGCGCGTGATCGCTTGCCGGCAGGGGTAAGCCCGGCACTGGGCCCGGATGCGACCGGCGTCGGCTGGATCTACGAGTACGCGCTGGTTGATCGCAGTGGCAAACACGATCTGGGCGAGTTGCGTTCGATCCAGGATTGGCTGCTGCGATTTGAATTGACCGCGCTGCCCGGCGTGGCCGAAGTGGCGAGTATCGGCGGCATGGTGCGCGCCTGGCAGATCGTGCCCGACCCGCAGCGTTTGCGTGTACAAGGCATCAGCGTGCAACAGCTGATCGAGGCGGTGCGCGCCGCCAATGGTGCGGTGGGTGGTTCGGTGATCGTGCAGGGCGAAGCCGAGATGATGGTGGCCAGTGAAGGCTACCTGCGCAGCCAGGAGGCATTCGAGCAGGTACCGCTGGCGCTCGATGCCAGCCGCAACCCGGTGCTGCTGGGCGATGTCGCCACGATCCGGCGCGGGCCGGCGTTTCGTCGCGGCATTGCCGAGTTGGATGGCGAGGGCGAGGTGGCCGGTGGTGTTGTCGTGTTGCGCTCGGGCGGTGATGCGCTGAGCACCATTGCGGCGGTCAAGCAGCGGTTGCAGCAATTGGCCTCCAGCTTGCCCGACGGCGTGCAGATCGTGCCGACCTATGATCGCTCGGAGTTGATCGAGGCGGCAGTGGACAACCTGCGCGGCAAGCTGATAGAAGAGTTCATCGTGGTGGCGATCGTGTGCGTGTTGTTTCTGTGGCACCTGCGCTCGGCCGGTGTCGCGCTGGTGACGTTGCCGCTGGGTGTGCTGGCGGCGTTCATCGTGATGCGCCATCAAGGCATCAGTGCCAATCTGATGTCGCTTGGCGGCATCGCCATTGCCATTGGCGCGATGGTGGACGCGGCGGTGGTGATGGTCGAGAACGCGCACAAGCACTTCGAGCATTTCCGCGCGCACCATGGCCGCGACGCCACGGGCGAGGAACGCTGGCAAGTGGTCGGCGCGGCCTCGGTCGAGGTCGGCCCGGCGCTGGCAGTCAGCCTGCTGATCGTCACCTTGTCGTTTGTGCCGGTGTTTGCCTTGCAGGCGCAGGAAGGGCGTCTGTTCGCACCGCTGGCTTACACCAAAACCTATGCCATGGCGGCGGCGGCAGGCTTGTCGATCACCCTGGTGCCGGTGCTGATGGGCTATCTGATACGCGGCAAGATCCGCCCCGAACAGGACAACCCGCTGAACCGGTTTCTGATCGCGATTTATCGTCCGCTGCTGGCGATGGTGTTGCGGCGTCCACGCGTGGCTTTGGGCGTCGGCATGCTGGTGATCGCATTGAGCGTGGTGCCGGCACTGCGCTTGGGCAGCGAGTTCATGCCGCCGCTGGATGAGGGCACCTTGCTGTACATGCCGACCGCCTTGCCCGGCCTGTCGGCCGCCAAGGCCGGCGAGTTGCTGCAACTGACCGATCGGATGATCCGCACCGTGCCCGAGGTGGCGCATGTGTTCGGCAAGGCCGGGCGTGCCGATTCGGCAACCGATCCGGCGCCGCTGGAAATGTTCGAGACCACGGTCACCTTCAAGCCGCGCGATCAGTGGCGGCCGGGGCTCACCCCTGAAGCGCTGCGCGCCGAACTCGATGCGGCGGTCAAGGTTCCGGGCTTGTCCAATCTGTGGGTGCCGCCGATCCGCAATCGCATCGACATGCTGGCCACCGGCATCAAGAGCCCGGTTGGAGTGAAGATCGCCGGCCCGGACACCGCCGAGTTGCAGCGTCTGGCCGCCAGCGTCGAGGCGTTGGCCCGCAAGGTGCCGGGCGTGTATTCGGCAATCGCCGAGCGCAGCGCTGGCGGGCGTTATGTGGATGTGGATGTCGATACTCTGGCCGCCGCCCGCTACGGCCTGAGCCAGCAGGCGGTGCAGCAGATCATTGCCACCGTGGTTGGCGGTGAGCCGATCGGCGAAACCATCGAGGGCCGCGAGCGCTACCCGATCGTGCTGCGTTATGCCCGCCCCGACCGCGATTCGCTGGCAGCACTGGCGGCGTTGCCAATCGTCGCTGGCGACGGTAGCCAGGTGCTGCTTTCGGACATCGCGACGTTGCGCCTGCGCGATGGGCCACCGGCGTTGCGCAGCGAAAATGCCCGGCTGGTGACGTATGTCTATATTGATGTTGCGCCCGGTCAGTTGGGTGCCACGGTTGATGCCCTGCGCGCGCGCATTGGCGCCGATCTGCTATTGCCGCCCGGTTACAGCGTGAGCTATTCAGGTCAGTTCGAATATCTGGCGCGTGCCATGCAGCGCCTGACGATCATCGTGCCAATCGCATTGGCGGTGATCTTTTTGCTGATCTGGACCGTGTTTCGACGTGCCGCCGAAGCCCTGCTGATCATGCTCAGCCTGCCGTTTGCGCTGGTTGGCGGCCTGTGGCTGATCTGGTTGCTTGGTCACGCCGTTTCAGTGGCCACCATCATCGGCTTTCTGGCGCTGGCCGGTGTTTCCGCCGAGTTTGGCGTGATCATGCTGCTGTATCTGCGTCAGGCCTGGGATCGGCGGCTGGCAGAACAACCCGACGCCGACGAAAAAGCGCTCAGTGAAGCCATCCACGAAGGCGCGGTGATGCGGGTGCGGCCCAAGGCGATGACGGTGGCGACAATCCTTGCCGGCCTGTTTCCGATACTGATTGGTACCGGTGCCGGCAGCGAGGTGATGCAGCGCATTGCCGCACCGATGGTGGGCGGCATGCTCAGCGCGCCGCTGTTGTCGATGTTGTTGTTGCCGGCGGCGTTCGAGCTGATCGAACGGCGGCGCATGCGACAGCGGCGGCAGCAGCGTAAGTCGGTGTGAAGCACTCCGCAGTAACCTCACTCGAGTGGGGGTGAGGTTTGGATTTTGGTGGTGGTTGCAGCGCTTGCAAAAGGGACAAAAAGCGGACAGGATGACCGCAATTGATCCCTTGCGAGAATGCCCGTGGAAACTGCTCGACACCTGCTCGCGAGCCTGCATGGCCGTTACACACAGAAAGAACTTGCCGAGCGCCTTGGTGTGGACGCTCGCACCATCCGTCGCTGGCAACTGGGCGAGACCGAGCCACCACCGTATCTGGCCGATGCCATTCGCCAGCGCCTGCTGCCACTTGAGCTGGCCGGCAAGGGCGACGCGGCGTTTACTTTCATCGATTTGTTCGCCGGCATCGGGGGCATCCGCATGGGCTTTGAGGCGCACGGCGGGCGCTGCGTGTTTACCAGTGAATGGAATCCTTATGCGCAAAAGACGTATCTGGCCAACTTTCCCGACGCCACGCATGCGTTGGCAGGCGACATCACGCAAGTCGATGAAAATGACATCCCCGATCACGACGTATTGCTGGCTGGATTCCCTTGCCAGCCTTTCAGCATTGCCGGGGTATCAAAGAAAAATTCGCTTGGCCGTGCGCATGGCTTCGCCGACGAGACGCAGGGCACGCTGTTCTTTGATGTCGCGCGCATCCTGAAGGCGAAGCAGCCCAAAGCGTTTTTGCTGGAAAACGTGAAGAATCTGGTTGGTCACGACAAGGGCAACACCTTCCGTGTCATCAAGAAGGTGCTGGAGCACGATCTGGGCTACACCATCCACTGCAAGGTTGTCGATGGCCAGCACTTTGTACCGCAGCATCGAGAGCGAATCCTGATTGTCGGCTTCCGCGAACCAACCGACTTCTCGTGGAATGATCTGCAACTACCGAAACAAGGCCCAAGGCTCGGAAGTATCCTGCATCCGCAGGACGGCAGCGAACGGCCTGAGTCGCACTACACCATTGGCCCAAAAGCCAAGGTAGATGCCCGTTACACGCTGACCCCGAATCTTTGGGCCTACCTGCAGAACTACGCCGCCAAGCACAAGGCCGCCGGCAACGGATTTGGTTATGGGCTCGTCGATGGCGACAGCGTTACCCGCACCTTGTCTGCGCGCTACTACAAGGACGGTTCGGAAGTGTTGGTATCGCAAGGCCCGCGCAAGCGTCCGCGCCGGCTAACCCCGCGCGAATGCGCACGGTTGATGGGGCTTCCAGACAGCTTCAAGATACCGGTGAGCGATACTCAGGCATACCAATTGATCGCCGTAGCGGCAGTTGCGCCAATGATCGATGCGGTAGCAAAGTGTGTGGTCTCTATGCTTCACACCAAGGATGCTGCCGTGGCCGACACGATTAAGATTTCACCTGCCGCTTTTTCGAGAAGTGGGTTATGGACACCAGAGCAAACCAAGCTTGCGTTCCACTTTTATTGTCAGACACCATTTGGGCAGCTTCACGCGAAGAATAAGAAGCTCATCGAGCTTGCCAAACTTATTGGTCGAACACCAGGTGCCGTGGCAAGGAAATGCGGGAATCTCGCGGGTCTGGATCCGGCGATCCTCACTAGCGGAAGGGTTGGTTTGACGAATCACTCCCGACTCGACGAGGAGATTTGGAACGAATTTCACGCCGACTGGGAGCGGCTCGCAGTCGAATGTGAGCAACTGCGCCTATACCTTCTGCGTGATCACGGGTTGAAGGACAACAGGTCTGATGAGAATGTGGATGACTTAGCGCTCAGCGACTTTACCGGCGAAACGCGCCAAGCACTTGTGCAACAGCGTATCAAGCAGAATTTTTTTCGGCGAGCGGTACTCAGTAGCTATCGTGGTCGTTGCTGCGTTTCCGGTGTCTCCAACACGCGATTGTTAGTTGCCAGCCACATCGTCCCGTGGAGTGCTGACAAAGCGAACAGACTCAACCCAAGCAATGGGCTGTGCCTTTCTGCAATCCATGACAAAGCCTTTGATAGCCATCTTTTCACCCTTACTGATGATTGGCGCATCATTCTCTCCTCACGGCTGAGAGAGTCTAAGGATTCGTTTATTCGTGATGTGTTCTGGCCAGTAGAGGATAAGCAGATCGATTTGCCAGAGCGTTTTGTACCCGATATCTCACTTGTAGTGCGTCATAGACAACACTTCCTACGTGGAGATTAGCCGTGGACTTGCTGTTACTACATGGGCGCGAGACGGCTGACGAACTGATGGACGACATTGGATTTCGCGGACCAGTTCTGCATGGCGTGCATTCTTTTCAGCGGCGTTACCGAGAGACGGCGACAGTGAAGTTCAATAATCTTGCCTGGACTGAGTCAGCTATGCGCCGAACTGGGTGGCCAGTTTGGGACGATAACGTGCTCGAAATTTTGTGGCAGGATGATCTGATCAAAATATGTGACAAGGCTGGAATAAAGAGTTTCTACGGCGATATGATCTTGTGTGACAACTCGCTCGAGCGCGATATAGATGACCTTATTGTTTGCGTATCGAATGTCAAAAAAAATCTTAATGTTGCGTCAATCGCCGTCGAGCGCGTATTGAACGAAGTTCGTCCAAAAGAATAAAAGTGTAGTCGAGTTTTTACACGGCACAGTTCTGGTAAGCACAGTTGTTCGTGGTTTTCCAGTTCTGGACAAGATTTTCCTCAGCGCATCGCAGACTAGAAGAAGCCGATCTGGTCGCTCCTTCGAGCATCATGTGGCTCGAGTGTTCCGGGGCGGGAGAATTCGTCACGAAGAACATGCTGTTTTCGATGATCGCCGCCCAGACTTCGTCCTTCCTGATGTTGCGACTCTCCGGTCCAAGACGCGTCATTTTGATGAGGCCGTAGTCGTGTCATTGA
Source organism: Lysobacteraceae bacterium (assembly GCA_030681035.1). Taxonomy (GTDB): domain Bacteria; phylum Pseudomonadota; class Gammaproteobacteria; order Xanthomonadales; family Xanthomonadaceae. Next base: position 33,453 of record JAUXUI010000142.1, read on the forward strand.
AGACGATTTTGCGTGAACGCTGGAAGCAACTTTCGCTGGAACGATTCAATAACGATATCTTTCTTGCCACCGTTGATGATCGCGTGACGGCTGCTGCGATCTCGAACATGGCTGAAAACGGCATTCATCTGCTGGTGCCCGAGTCACTGAATAAATCGAAGGAGACCTGATACGCGGACAAGACGAACGTGATCACGTTCCGCGACTTCTTCGACGAGGAGTTTGCGAAGAAGAGACCGCTACTCCATCGCTGAACGCGACAGGTTGCTTGTTGGCTTGACTGGCATTTGTTGTTATTGCAGCAAAACGTTTGCACTTGCCATGCCCGCTGGCAACTCGATCTGTGCCGGTGCCGCACACCTGCATTGTCGTTACTGCCATCGGCGCGGATAATGCCTCTTTTGCCGACGCACCCGGAGTAATCGTTCATGCTCGATCCCACCTTGCTGCGTAGCCACGCCGCGCAAACCGCCGAGCGGCTCAAGGCCACGCGCGGCTTCGTGCTTGATGTCGCAGCGCTGGACGCGCTGGAAACCGAGCGCAAGCTATTGCAGACCCGCACCCAGGAATTGCAGAACCTGCGCAACACCCGCTCCAAAGCCATCGGCCACGCCAAGGCCAAGGGCGAGGATGCCTCGGCGCTGCTGGCGGAAGTGGCTGGATTCGGTGATGAACTCAAGGCTTGCGAGGCCCGGCTGGAAACATTGCGTGATGAGCTGGGCGCGATTGCGCTGGGCATTCCCAATCTGCCGGATGCATCGGTGCCGATCGGTCGCGACGAAAACGACAACGTCGAGATTCATCGGCGTGGCACGCCGGGTGTGTTCGAGTTCACGGTCAAGGATCATGTCGAGCTTGGCCAGCGCAAGGGCTGGCTGGATGGCGACACCGCTGCCAAACTCAGCGGCGCACGCTTCACTGTACTGCGCGGCGAGTTGGCGCGATTGCACCGCGCACTGGCGCAGTACATGCTGGATTTGCACATCACGCAGCATGGCTATCTCGAATGCAACGTGCCGCTGCTGGTCAACGCTGACAGCCTGCAAGGCACCGGCCAATTACCCAAGTTCGAGGATGATCTGTTCGCCACCCAGGTTGGCGACAGCCGCCGCTACCTGATTCCCACCGCCGAGGTGCCGCTCACCAATATCGTGCGCGATCAGATCATCGACGATGCGGCGCTGCCGATGCGCCTGACCGCACACTCTATGTGCTTTCGCGCCGAGGCCGGCAGCTATGGCCGCGATGTGCGCGGCATGATCCGCCAGCATCAGTTTGAAAAGGTCGAACTGGTGGCCATCGCGCGCCCGCACGAAAGCAACGCCGTACACGAGCAGATGGTGGGCCACGCCGAAGCGGTGCTCGATGGACTGGGTTTGCCGTATCGACGGGTGCTGCTGTGTACTGGTGACATGGGTTTTGGTGCCAGCAAGACCTTCGATCTGGAAGTGTGGCTGCCGGCGCAAAACGCGTACCGCGAAATCAGCTCAGTCTCCAATTGTGGCGACTTCCAGGCGCGGCGCATGCAGGCACGCTGGCGCAACCCCGAAACCGGCAAGCCCGAGCCACTGCACACGCTCAACGGCTCCGGTGTTGCCGTAGGTCGTGCGCTGGTAGCGGTAATGGAAAACTACCAGAACGCCGATGGCTCGATCACCGTGCCTGAAGTTTTGCGGCCCTACATGGGTGGTGCCGAGCGCATTGCGTAAACGGCTGCATGGCGTGTTGATGCCATGCCACGGCGCAGGCTGATTGTACGTTGGATGCTGCTCACGCTGGCCGCAAACCCGCATGGGGGCTGTAATTCCCGCTCTTTGCCGGGTGATGAGGCCAACATGTTTGCACGCGAAATGCGGATTGCCGGTTACGACGATGAACTGGCGGCAGCAATGGCTGCCCGCCGCGTGGGATGGAGTAAACCCTCCCGTCAAACGTGCCCGCGAATATTGGTTTCGCGAACAAAGTCGGCTATGGTTACCCCATGGTGAGTACCGTCCTCATATCGCAAGTCAAGACGCTGAGCGCTGCGGATCGGCTGGAGCTGATCGGTGCCGTTTGGGAGACGCTTTCGCCCATCGATGCGCCCGCAACAGACGAGGAAAAAACCTTGCTGGATGCGCGCCTTGCGGACCTTGAAACCAATCCGGGCGACCATGCGCCATGGCCTGAGGTGCAGGCACGGCTGCGGCGCCTGTTGCCTTGAGCTACAGCGTTCGGATTCGCCGCACCGCCGAGCAGGACGTGATTGCGGCGCAGTGCTGGTACGAGCAACAACAGATCGGGTTGGCAGCACGGTTTCACGATGCTTGAACGTTTTCTCGGTTGGCTCTGCCATTCAGTGTTCACCGCTCCTGAACTATTTGGGCGCTACAAGGTGGCCTGATAAATGGTCAGGGACTTCGCCGTTTGGACAAGCCCCTGCCGTAGCAACACATCGATGTAGCGATCCACGTTCATCGGTGGATTCTTGAGCTGGGCGCGCTGACGCTGAGCTGCCGCGACAACTGCCGCCGGATCAAGATCAAACAGGTTCTCGATGAACATATCGGGATGCTGCGCTTCGATGCCGAAGGGAGACAGCGCCGCTGGAGGGAAGTCTCTGTCGTTGAAGGTGACGATCACGCTGGCATTGCAGCGAATCGCGGCAGCAAGCACATGGCGATCATCCGGGTCGGGCAAGGTAAGCCCGGCGATCAGAACTTCGTGATCGGTCACCAAACCATCCGGGATGGCCAGATCCATCAGCGCCGAAGTACGGTCCAGCTGTGCCCGCGTCAGATCGGTACGAATGAGCAACAGGTTGCGTTTCCACTCTTCGTGAATCTGCTCGCTCCACCGCGCACGAAATCGTCCCGACAGCCCAAGCCACATCAGGAAATCCCGCAGAGGCGCGGGATACAGAACACAGGCGTCGTAGACGGCTGTGAACGGCGAATGCCTCATTCGTAGCCCATGCCCAGTTGCTCGGCCTGCTTCGTCAGTTCCTGCATCGCGTGTTCGCTCGCCTGGTCACGGCGGCCCTTGAACTGCATCAAGTCAGCGAAGCGCACGCGCCGGTGCTTGCCGGTCCTGTGAAAAGGCAGCATGCCCTCTTCCAACAGTTTGACCAGATGCGGGCGGGAGACGTTGAGCAGATCGGCCGCTTCCTGAGTGGTCAATTCTGCGTGAACGGGCACAACCTTGACGGCGTTGCCGTCGGCCAGCTCGGCCAGGATGTCCACGAGCAGGCGCATGGCGGAGGTCGGCAGCTCAACCTGATGAGCCTGGTTCTTGTCATCGAAGATTTGGATGCGCTGAATTTCGAACTGGGTCGCGAGGTAGGCCGCCAAGGCGCGTTGCCCTTGCACGGCCGCCTGCACTTCCCGCTCGACGGGCAGCGTCATCTTGGACAGGATGGTGGCGGTCATGGCGAACTCCGGTGGTATCGGGAAGGGAACGGCGCTACCATAGTCGAAATAAACGAAACTCGCAATAAACGAAAACCGCCTGCGTTCGAGGCACCATTCACTCAACCGCCATGGAATGTCATTGATGCCTGCCCAAGCTCCCCACCTCTACAGCCGGTTGACCCGTTCCGGCACGGACCCGGGAGTCATTGCAGGGCTATTGGAGGAAATCGCTGACCTGACCCCCGATCAACAGGCTCGTGAGCTGGACGATTTCATGTCCGCCATCGCGCAATCGACAGCCCTGTCTGTTGCGGCGCTGGCGAAGTGGTTGACGGCGAAAGCGCATCAATGGCTGGTCGCTGCGCGCAGAGGTGGTGCCGTTGCAGATGCAGAACCTGGCGTTGGTGACGCCGGTCGCTGTGGGCGACGGCATCATCGCGCTCGATTCATCGCATCGCGACCATTCATGCACGGTGTATGCGTGACCGCGTTCGGCGCTGGTGAACTGGATAGATACAGGGTCGTATCGATAATCCGCGCCGCCGTCTTTCGCGGCTGTGGCGATCGCTTCCAGATTGCAATCCATGCAGTCCCGCAGATGCGGCGCAACGATGCGGAATCCATCCAAGGTCCCAGCCACGTCCGTCGGTTGCAGCTGGCTCAGCGCGCGTTTCCACAGCCCGTCGTCCTGAAACACGTAGAGCGAATCGGCATCCAGGCGGTTCGCGATGATCGAGGTGGCGACGCGCCTCCCGGCTTGCTGCTCCCTGGCCCGGTCGATTCGCGCAAAGTAACCGGTGTTGATGGCCATCCGGTGATCGGCAGCGAACCGTGACAGCACCTTCCAATCGGGCGAGGCATTGTGCGGCAGCACCACGGCGATTTTCCGATAGCGCGATGCCAGAACGTCCCACATCGCCGAGCGTAGCGGCGATGACCATTCCGGCGTTCGCGCGAAGCGCGTCCGGTACCATTCCCGGGCCGCGTTGGAATCGACCACCTGAAAAACCAGCGCGACGGCGCAGATGGCCGCCGCCCACCTGGCCGAAAGCCGGGTAAAGAGCAGGTAGAAGATCGCCAGGTAGGCAAGGTAGTACACTGGCCAGAAAAACCTGCCCGAGGAGCGGAATGTGTCGGCAAGCGGCTGAGCCATCGCTGGAAGCGGATACGACAACAGTTCCTGGCCTCCGATCGCCACGCGGTTGGAGATTGCATAACCAAACAGCAGTACCGACAACACCAGTATGGGAACCATCCGCGGCACCGAGCCTTCGAGCAACGCCGAGGCCAGCGGCCACGACGACCCTGTGACAACGCGCCCGTTGGCCGGGCCTTTATTTCCGGCTGCGGCCAGGACAGCGATCAGGCCCAGGACGAGCATCCCCGATCCCAGAAAATTGAAGCCCTCGTACGCGCCGGGTGCCTGGTCTTGGTTTGGTAGCAACGCTGACCAGATATCGTCCGGATCGACTGGCGACAGCAGGTTCATCCGGTAGACGCCGAATCCCCCGGAGACTGCGTCGGCTCCCAGCATGAAATACCCTGCAGCCCACATGATTGCGGCAATACTCAGGCCGGCCACCGCCGTGCAGCGTAATGCGTTGACAACGGAAAGTTGTCGCGACGAGCCGCGTTGAACGAGGTCGGTCAGATATAGGGCCAGCACCATCGCCAACAAATAGGCGTGGATGAGCGTGCTGACGGCAAGCAACACGATCCAGCGCCGGGCCGAAAATTCCCGCGAGAAATAAAGCAAGATCGCCGCTAGTGTAGTGTTCGATTCTTGATGGAACTTAAAAGTCTTGCCGATGTCCAATTCATCACCTGGATTGAGCATGGAGTGAGTCAGTGCGAGTAGCCCCGGCGATTGAATTGACCAAAGCGCAGGAGCACGAGCTGA
>JAUXUI010000143.1 GCA_030681035.1 Lysobacteraceae bacterium
CCCTCCGGGAGAAGGTGGCGCGAAGCGCCGGATGAGGGTTCAAGCCCGTACGATAGCCGATACTCGCACCGAACCCTCACCCCCAACCCCTCTCCCGGCGGGAGAGGGGCTTCTACCGCTGAGATATAGCGCTAATCAGGACAGCTTGAGGATGCGCTGAATACCCCCCGCACGGCGTCCATGTACGCAATGACGGCTTGTTCAGCGCTTCCTTGACGCATTCCTTGACACGGGCTTGACAAATGCAATCGTTTTCTGGCATTACTCAACCCATGTCGCTGCACTGCACAATAAGCCACCTACGAATCCGCTGTTGTTGCGGCGACATGCCCTTGTGTGTGCGGATTCCGGTGCGCTTGAACAGATAGTTCTCAACTGCTCCCGAACCCCGCGACGGTCATCATCCGGCGCGCACCGCTTCGGGTCTGACAGTCACTGGTTCGGATCACTTCATAAAGGAAGTTCCGATGACAAGTAACAAGCCTCATGATTTGTCCGCGCTGCGGCGCAGCCCGTTGTTGGTGGCTATTGCTTTGGTGTTGTCCACGGGTGCCATTGCAGCGCAGGATACCGCTGCTCTGGATGCCGACGGTACTGAAAAATCAAAGCCCAAGGCATTGGACCAGGTGATCGTCACCGGTACCCGTCTGACTGATCGCACCATCGCCGAATCGCTGTCGCCGATCGATGTGCTCAGTGTCGAACAGCTTGATGCCCATGGCACCAGCGAACTGATCCAGGCGTTGTCGCGCACCATCCCGTCGTTCAACTTTCCGAATACCTCGATCACCGATGGCACGGATACGGTGCGCCCTGCGCAGTTGCGTGGTTTGGCACCCGATCAAACTCTGGTTCTGGTTAACGGCAAGCGTCGCCACACCACAGCCATTGTCAATGTCAATGGTAGCCTGGGGCGCGGTTCGTCGCCGGTCGATCTCAATGCCATTCCCAGCAGCGCCATCGCGCGCATCGAGGTGCTGCGTGACGGCGCTGCGGCGCAGTATGGTTCCGATGCCATTGCCGGTGTGATCAACATTGTGCTGAAAGGTGCCGATAGCGGTACCGGCGTGGATTACCGTTATGGCGAGTTCGACAAGGGCGATGGCGAGCTCAACGACATCAGCGGGTTTACCGGTTTCAATTTTGGTGATGGTGGTTTCTTCACCGTGGCCGCCGAATACCGTGATCGCAACGATACCAACCGCTCGCGCCCCGACCCGCGCCCGCAGTTTTCGCCGATCAATGGTCAGCCCGATCCACGCGAGGCCACCTTCAATCGGCTCAATCACCGCTTTGGCGATGCGGCGGTGGAAGACCAGATGCTGTTCGTCAACTCGGTGGTGCCGCTGACCGAGCAGGTCGAGTTCTACAGTTTTGCCAATTACAGCCGGCGCGAAGCGAACTCGGCCGGTTTCTTCCGTCGTGCGCTCGATGCCCGCAACGTGCCGGTGATTCATCCGGAAGGCTTCCTGCCGCTGATCCTGCCGATTTCCGATGATGTGTCGGTGTTCGGTGGTTTTCGTGGCGACGCCGCTGGTTGGGGCTTCGATCTGAGCGTGGGCTATGGCAGCAACGAGTTCGATTTCAATGTCGGCAACAGCGTCAACACCAGCCTCGGTGCGGCCAGCCCGACCGAGTTCTTCGCTGGGACACTCGAGAATGGGCAAACGACCGTCAACCTTGATCTCACCCGTGGCTTCGATATCGGGTTGGCGTATCCGCTCAATGTCGCCGCTGGTATCGAGTATCGCCGTGACACCTACCAGATCAAGCCCGGTCAATTCGAAAGCTTCACCGGCAGTGGCTCGCAGGTGTTCGCTGGGTTCCGCCCCAGCGATGCGACCAATCAGGCGCGTCACAACTGGTCTGGCTACCTTGAGTTCGATGCCGACCTCACCGACAAGCTGAGCACCAGTTTTGCGGCGCGTTATGAAGATTATTCCGACTTCGGCACCACATTGTCGGGCAAGTTGTCCTCGCGATATGCCTTCACCGAGCGCGTTGCACTGCGTGGCACCATCAGCAACGGTTTCCGTGCGCCATCGCTGTCGCAGCAGTTGTACTCCACCACCGCCACCAACTTCATCGACGGTGTACCGTTCGACATCCGCACCTTCCCGGTGACCAGCCCGATTGCCCAGGCATTGGGCGCCGAACCGCTGGACGCCGAGGAATCGACCAACTTCAGTTTGGGTCTGGTGATCCAGCCGACCGACAACTGGAGCATCACCCTGGATGCCTATCACGTGAAAGTGCGTGATCGCATCGTGCTCTCGGAAAACCTGCGTGGCACTGCAGTGCGCAACTTCCTCGCCACCCAGGGCTTCCCAAATGTCGATGGTGGCCGCTACTTCACCAATGCCGTGGATACCACCACCGAGGGCATCGATCTGGTCAGCAGTACCGACTATGACCTCGGCAATGCCGGCGCCCTCACGGTGACGGCTGCGTTGAATTACAACACCACCGATCTGGATCGGATTGCCGATAACCCGGCGGTGTTGGAGCAAGGCGGCCTGGACTTGCTGCGCATCGGGCGAACCGAGATCGGTCGCATCACCAAAGGCGTGCCCAAGTACAAGGGTATCCTCGGCCTTGACTGGAATCTGGATCGCTGGTCGGCGCGCCTTGGCACCACCTATTACGGTACCTACAGCACGTTCAACGACGACCCGGCGCGCGACCAGAAGTTCGGCGCCGAGTGGGTGTTCGACACCTCGGTGAGCTTCAAGGTGAACAAGTCATTCACCCTCACGGCCGGTGTCGATAATCTCACCGACGAACTGCCCGACGAGGTGATTGCGGTCAACAGCTTCAATGGCATTCTGCCGTTCTCCGGTGGCAACTCGCCGTTTGGCTTCAATGGTCGTTTCTTCTACGGCAAGGCGACCCTGCGGTTTTGATCGCATCCGTACCTCAAGCAACATCAAAGCAAGGCCTGCCCATCGGGCAGGCCTTGCTTGCGCTGAACCGGACATGCATGGTTTTTGTCGCGGTTCGCTCGGGGACTGGCCGAATGCTCACCGGTTGCATACCCTGTAGGGATTATCAGGTGGGGTATTCGTCATGGAAGCAGAAAACGTACGGCCGACCAAACCCGTGCAGCGGAGTGACAGCAAGGCTTGGCCGGTGATTGCGCTGTTGTTACTGGTAGTAATGGCCATCGGTGGCTATATGTATTGGCGTGTCGGAAAAAACGTGCCGGTTGCGCCAGCCGAGCCAAATGTGGTGACCGCAGAGCGGTTGGTGGAGAGTGTCGTGGAGACGCCCGCGCCGCCCATGTCGCGACCGAATGCGGTGCCAGCAGCAGAACCGTTGCCGGCGCTGGCTGACAGCGATACCGACGTGCTCGCTGCTTTGGGCCGCCTGACGGGCAGCGATACCACGCGCGTCTGGCTGCGCCCCGAACATGTCATCGAGCGCATCGTTGCCACCGTGGATGCATTGCCACGACCCAGGTTGGCGCTGCGCGTGTGGCCGTTGAAGCCCGTAGCAGGCGAGTTCACCGTGGTCGATACGCAGCAGGGCAAAGTGATTGCCGCCGAAAACGCGGCGCGATACGTGCCTTATGTGCGGGCATTTGACGCGCTAGACAGCGAAATGGCAGTGGCTGCATATCGCCATTGGCAGCCACTTTTCCAGAGCGCTTACCGCCAGTTGGGGTATCCCGATAGCCAGTTCAATGATCGGCTGCTGGTGGTGATCGATCATTTGCTTGCGGCACCGACGCCGCCAGAGCCGCTTGCAGTGCAATTTAATGGTGTGCTTTACGAGTACGTCGATCCGGCGTTGCAGTCGGCATCGGTGGGGCACAAGCTGATGCTGCGCATGGGCGCCGACAATGCCCGCACGTTCAAGCGCAAGTTGAAGCGGATAAGGGTGTTGCTGATCGCCAAACCTGAATCGCCATAGCTCACATCACACCTGCCGCGCGCCCGATTGCTACGTTGCGCGCGGTCACTGCGCGCGTCAGCACCACGGCTACCCCATTGCGAAACACCTCGACGCCCTGCGCCGGCTCGGTCCCTGCGCCGAACACCGCCGCAGTTTTGCACCGGTACGCGCCTTGCTGACGCCCGGTTGCGGGTGATCGCAAACGTGGACTCGGGACTGCGTGATTGATGGGTTTCGGTCGCTTCGCGACAGCGTTCGCTCCGCGAACTACGCCTTCGTCACACTCGGTCGCTGCGCTCTACCCATCCTACGGGCTGCCGCCCCCCAAGGGGCGGGCTTTGTGGCCCGTCCTTGCAATCGACAAAGCGCCTCAGTTGCAGACGTTCTGGTACACGCAGGCGACCCACTCCGGGTGGTCGATGAACGGATTGCGGTTGCCCTGGAAGGTCTGGATCATGTCGTTGCGCAACACTTCGGCGGTGTTGACCGGATCCTGCTGGTGCCAGTTGAGCAAGGTGCTGAGTCGGCCCATGTAGGCCACTGCGGCGTTGCCACCGGTGTTGACCACCAGCGACAGGTCGTCGGTGAGGCGCAGGTCGGGCTCGGCGACGCCGCTCACCCCGTTGCTGCCACCTTCGTAACGCACGTCCATGTACAGGATGCCGCGCGCGACATTGCCTTTGAGCTTGCTCCATACCTGCCAGATCACGCCGTCGCTCCAGTTGGAGTTGCCGGGGAACACGCCGCTGCCACCGCCCTGGCTGGCATAGGCGCCGGTGGCATATTCGGTGCAGCTGGCGCTGCAATCGCCGTACGGCTTGTTGCCACGATTGGAGTTGTAGGTGATATCCGACAGCATCAGCATGTGCATGTCGGTGTAGGCGTAGTTGGTGCTGCCATCAACGGAGAAACCCAGCGAGTTTGGCCAGGTGTGTTCGCGGTTGTAAAAACTGTTGCCACCAGCCTCTTTCAGGTACGAAGCATTCTTGTAGATATCGAGAATGCGGCCGCTGTTGAGCGGATCTTCGTCGGCCAGCTTCAGGGCATCCCAGGTATCGGTGGTGCTGGCGGTGTAGGGAATCTTGGTGTGGTCGTCGATCAGGTTGTGCAGTGCGCTGCGTAGCGCGCTGGGGCTGCTGGCGACGATGCCAGCATAGTATCCGGTGCCGCCGCCACCGCCACCGCTGGCTGCGGTGTAGTTGCCGGTCAGGCTGACGCCGCTGAAGCTGGTGAACGCATTGACCATCACGTACCAAGTGCCAGCTTGCGGTGCGGCAAAGCTGCACGTTTCGGCATTGCCGGTCAGGAACGGGCGGCAGTCGTAAGTGCTGGTGGTGGGCGCGCTGCCAAAGCGCACGTACACGTCGGCGTCGCCGCTACCGCCATTGATAGCGAAGCTGAGGTTGCTTGCGCCACTGGGCACGGCAAGGGTGAAGCTCAGTGCGTTGTTGGTGGTGGCTGCAAGGCCGCTAACGGCGACGCCGTTGCTCAACGCAACCGGGCCGGTGACCGGAGCGACCAGCGTCTGTCCAGCGTTGCAGGCACCGAATGAACTGGTTCGCGGCGTCTGCCAGGTGAAGTCACTGGCCTTGGAACCGCTGCCGCTGAGTTGCAGCGAATAGCCGACAGTGGTGGTGCTGGTTTCCGAGGTTGGCACGGCGCTGCTGGTGCGCCCGATGGCCGGGCCGTCGCTGGCGGTGAACGTGCCCTCGTAGCTGAGCAGCTGCACTACCGCACCACTGGCATCGACCAATGCCAAGCCGTCCGGCGCACCGTTTTGCATGCCGGTCGAACCGACCGTCACCACGGCTGTGCCGTGACCGCCGCACTGATTTGCAGTTGTGCCGGAGAGATTTAGCGTGGCGTATTGAGCGCCATTGGAGCCGTTGTACAGCACCACCTTCCAGCCGCTCAGGCTGGTTCCCGCTGGCGCGATGACCTCAACCTTTTCGTTGGTATCGGTGCCGTTGTTGTCGTAGTGGAACTCGTTGATGAAGACATCGGCCGATGCGCTGGACATGCCGAAAATGGCCAGTCCGGCAACGATGACGCGTGGTAGTCGCGGAAACTGTTTCATGCGTGGTACTCCCCGAAATGCCGGCTGGCGGCGAAAGCGTGATGAGCGCCATACCTCCCCCGAGGCGGCTCACGCGAAGTTGCCAACATTACTCGCAAACGATGACAGCCGTAAGATCATTTGGTACTCGGTGCGGGCGCTGGAACCGTTTCATTTGCAATCGTCTGTTGCAGCCGCTTGCGTGCCGCAGTGGCATAGCGTTGGCAGGCGTTCGCATTCACGAATCGCGATGTGTTGCTGCCATGCAAAAGGCGGTTGAACAGATCGCCAAACTCCGGGTGTACCGGCACCAGAATGTCGCAGCGCAACAGAGCAACGCGCGCGATGCTGGTGCGGAACTGGGCAATGCGGGCCGGTGTATCGCTGAAACGAAAGCCCGGTGCCGCCACCGCATTCAAACTGTCGGCGTACACCATCGTTACGCAACGTTCCGCCTCGCAGCTTTGCCAACTCCAGGTGGTGCTGCCGGGCGTGTGGCCGGGGGTGTAATGGGCGCGAACGCGGGTGTTGCCCAGGGTGAGGGTGCCGTCATCGACGATTTCGGTGACGTGCTCAATCGCCGGGTAGGCGTTGCCCATGCCGTAGCCTGCCTGTGGGTCATCGGCGGTGACCGTGCCCATGCGTAATGCGTTGGCGCCCCGAGTGCTGGCAGCCACCTGCGCGCCGCTCATGCGTGCCAGCGCCGCAATGCCACCGGCATGATCAAAATGCGCATGTGAGCTCAGCACCCAGCGCACGTCGTGTAGTTCAAAGCCAAGTTCACGGATGTTCTCGGCAATCAATGGCGCCGATTGTGGCAGTGCGCCATCGAGCACGATCAGCCCGGCACCGGTGTCGATCAGTACCGAGGACAGACCCCGGGTGCCGATGTAGTAACTGTTGCCGAACAGGCGGAACGGCGTTTGTGCGGTGTTCCAGCGCGTGCAATTGCCGCACTCGATCGGCGTTACATCGGCGGGCTGGGCGTGGCTGAAGGTGCTCGCAAGACATGCCAGCAGCAAAAGGGCGGTGCGTTGCATTCGGTGGTCTCCACGCGGGGTCGGGTGCATGGATGCTGCGCGCAAATTCTGGCGATTTGCGGGCAAGCGACGACATGGATGCTCTTTATCGCCAGTTCGTTCGCCGACAGGCCGGCTCCTACAGAAGCACGGAGCCGGGATTTCTGTAGGAGCTCACCCTGTGAGCGACCGTAATCCCACCATCGACGCGTAACGGGGTCGCCCACAGGGTGGGCTCCTACAGGGGTGGATCACCGCTTTGTTGTGGGAGCGCACCTTGTGCGCGACGCCTTTCTGCGCCCTTTGCGGACCGAAGGGCTTTACGCTTTCCCGAGTCCCGAGTCCCGAGTCCCGAGTCCCTCACTTCATCGTCGGCATGCTGAACTCGGCGCCAGCGCGGATGCCGGTGGGCCAACGGGCAGTGATGGTTTTCATGCGCGTGTAGAAGCGCACGCCATCCGGGCCATGCATGTGCAGCGGGCCGAACAAGGAGCGCTTCCATCCACCGAAACTGTGGAAGGCCATCGGTACCGGGATCGGTACATTGATGCCAACCATGCCGGCCTGCACCTTGTGTGCGAATTGCCGCGCGGCATCGCCGTCGCGGGTGAAGATCGCGGTGCCGTTGCCGTATTCGTGCGTATTCACCCACCCCAGCGCGGTGTCGAAATCGGGCGCGCGCATGATGCTCAGCACCGGCCCGAAGATTTCTTCCTGATAGATGCGCATTTCGGGTGTGACATGATCGAACAGGCAGCCACCGAGGAAGAAGCCGGCTTCGGCTCCCTCAACTTTCAGCTTGCGACCATCGACCACCAGTGTGGCGCCTTCGCTGACGCCCAGATCGACATACGATTTGACCTTGTCGCGGTGCGCGCCGTTGATCAGCGGGCCCATGTCCGGGTCGCCCTGGCAACCCGGGCCAACGCGCAGCGCCTGCACCATCGGCTTGAGCCGTGCGATCAGTGCATCGGCGGTGGCGTCGCCCACGCAGACCGCCACCGAGATCGCCATGCAACGCTCGCCGGCCGAGCCGAAGCCGGCGCCGAGCAGGGCATTGGCGGTCTGTTCCAGATCGGCATCGGGCATCACCACCATGTGGTTCTTGGCGCCGCCCAGCGCCTGCACACGCTTGCCGGCAGCACTGCCGCGCGCATAGATGTATTCGGCAATCGGGGTGGAGCCGACAAAGCTCACCGCTTGCACGCGGCTGTCATCAAGGATTGTATCGACGGCTTCCTTGTCGCCATGTACCACATTGAACACGCCATCGGGCAGGCCAGCTTCTTTGAGCAGGCGCGCAATCAGCAGCGCCGGCGAGGGGTCGCGCTCGGAGGGTTTGAGTACGAAGGTGTTGCCGCAGGCCAGCGCTACCGGGAACATCCACATCGGCACCATGCACGGGAAGTTGAACGGGGTGATGCCGGCAACTACGCCGAGCGCGGCGTACTCGTTGTAAGAGTCAACATCGCGGCCGACATTCATCGAGTGATCGCCCTTGAGCAGATGCGGAATGCCGCAGGCAAACTCAACCACTTCGATACCACGGGTCAATTCGCCGCGCGCATCGCTGAGCACTTTGCCGTGTTCGGCGGTGATCAGCCGGGTCATTTCATCGGCGTGTGCTTCGAGCAGTTCCTTGAAGCGGAACATCACCCGTGCGCGCAGCAGCGGTGTGGTTGCGGCCCAGGCGGGGAAGGCGTCGTGTGCGGCGCTGATGGCAGCTTCGACTTCGGCGACCGATGCCAGCGGCACCTTGGCCTGCACTTGGCCGGTGGCGGGATCGTAGACATCGCCGAAGCGGCCGCTGCTGCCGGCGGTTTCGCTGCCGTTGATGAAGTGGGTGAGGGTGCGGGGATTGGTCATGGTGGGTCCGGGTGCGGGTGAGGGGTTTTGTCAGTGTGCGCTTGGCATGAAAGTAAATCCAAGTCAGCGCTGAGCTGCAACGCTTTCATCGGCCTGCGGCCGGCGAGGCCCTCACACGGCGGTGAGGACCCAAAACGCCTTGCGCCGGGCGCACGCCGATGCGGCTCCAGCCGCACCGATCCGCTGTGCTTCTCGGCAACTGCAGGCCAGCGCCGAACTCGCACATCCATGTGCTCAGACACCGGCGCCTCGCCCTGCGCTTGCCTGCGATGCTCGCCGTGCTTTACGGCGGGTTGTCGCACTCGGCCCGCGCATTCGGCAACTGCTCCTGCGTTGCTCTACCTCGGCAACTGCTCCTGCGTTGCTCTACCTCCTGCATCCATGCAGTCGTCCGGCATCCATGCCGTCGCCATGCGCTACTTGTCGGCATTTCCGTTTCATCTCACCGCACCACGGCCTAAAACATCGCGCCGTTGTAGCCCGGGTTAGCGCGCAGCGCGTAACCCGGGGAACCGACATCTAGGCCTGGATATTCGTGGCGCTTCTCCTTTGCGCTCTTTGCGTCCTTTGCGGACTGAAAGCTTTACGCTTTTCCCGTGGTTTCGTGGTTTCGTGGTCCTGTGGTCCCGAATTCACGCCAGCGCCTGCGCTGCCGGTACATAGTCATAACCCAGGTCGCGCGCGACGGCTTCATAGGTGATATTGCCGGCGTGTACGTTCAGGCCGTTGAGCAGGTGCGGGTCGTCCAGCAGCGCGCGCTTGGCACCCTTGTCGGCCAGTTGCAGGGCAAACGGCAGGGTGGCGTTGGTCAGCGCGAAGGTGGAGGTGCGGGCGACGCCGCCGGGCATGTTGGCAACGCAGTAATGGATGATGCCGTCTACTTCGTAGGTCGGATTTTGGTGGGTGGTGGCTTTGCTGGTTTCGAAGCAGCCGCCCTGGTCGATGGCGACATCAACCAGCACCGAGCCGGGGCGCAACAACTTGAGTTGCTGGCGAGAGATCAGCTTGGGCGCAGCCGCACCGGGGATCAGCACAGCGCCGATGACCAGGTCGGTTTGCGGTAGCAACTCCTCGATCGCATCCTGGGTGGAATACAGCGTGTTCAGGCGCTCGCCGTAAAGCTCATCGAGGTACTTCAGGCGGTCGAGCGAGCGATCCAGAATGGTGACGTTGGCATTCATGCCCATCGCGATGCGAGCGGCATTGATACCGACCACGCCGCCGCCCAGCACCAGCACCTGCGCTGGCTTGACGCCGGGGACGCCGCCGAGCAGCACGCCGGAGCCTCCCTGCGCTTTTTCCAGCGCATGGGCGCCAGCCTGAATCGACATTCGTCCCGCCACCTCGCTCATCGGTGCCAGCAGCGGCAGTCCGCCCTTGCGGTCGGTGACGGTTTCGTAGGCGATCGCAGTGCAACCGGATTTCACCAGCGCTGTGGTCTGATTCGGATCAGGTGCCAGGTGCAGGTAGGTGTAGAGCACCTGGCCGGGGCGCAGCATCGCGCATTCCATCGGTTGCGGCTCTTTCACTTTGATGATCATGTCAGCGCGGGCAAAGATGTTCTGCGCGCTGTCCACGATCTGG
Source organism: Lysobacteraceae bacterium (assembly GCA_030681035.1). Lineage (GTDB taxonomy): Bacteria > Pseudomonadota > Gammaproteobacteria > Xanthomonadales > Xanthomonadaceae. The sequence goes on from JAUXUI010000143.1 coordinate 10,420, forward strand.
GCGCCGGCCTTTTCGTACATCTCATCGGTAAGGCCAATCGACTTGCCGCCGTCACGTTGCACCAGCACCTGATGGCCATGGGCGACCAGTTCACGGACGCCAGCCGGGGTCAGGCCGATACGGTATTCATGGTTCTTGATTTCTTTGGGGACGCCGATAAGCATGATTGCGGATACCAGATTAGGTGAGTGGGCGATCAGGTGGTCTTTGCAATGGCTTGCGCCAATGTCTGAGCGATGCGATCAATATGTTCTTTCTCAACGACCAACGGCGGTGACAGCGCAATAACGTCGCCGCTGCAACGCACCATCAGGTCCAAGTCGTGGAAGCAACGGGTGAACACTTCGTAGCCGCGCGCACCGGGTGCATTATCGCGCGGTGCCAGTTCGATCGCACCTATCAGGCCGAAGTTCCGGATGTCGATGACATTGGGCAGGCCCTTGAGGCTATGCAGCGCGTTTTCCCAATATTCGCCGAGAGTGATGGCTTTTTCGAACAGATTTTCTTCGGCGTAGACATCCAGTGCTGCCAGCGCGGCGGCGCAGGCCAGCGGGTGCCCAGAGTAGGTGTAGCCGTGGAACAGTTCGATCGCGCCTTGTGGCCCGTGCATGAATGCTTCGTGGATATACCCGGCAACCAGCACCGCGCCCATCGGGACAGTGCCGGAGGTGAGGCCCTTGGCGGTGGTGATGAGGTCGGGGGTAACGCCGAAACGTTGTGCGGCAAATGCGCCGCCGACGCGGCCAAAGCCGGTAATCACTTCATCGAAGATCAGCAATATGCCGTGCTTGTTGCAGATTTCGCGCAGGCGCTTGAGGTAGCCATCGGGCGGCATCACCACGCCGCCGGAGCAGGCAATGGGTTCCACGATCACTGCCGCAATGGTGGATGCATCGTGCAGCTGTACCAGCCGCTCCAGGTCTTCGACCAGTTCCAGGCCATGCCTGGGCAATCCGCGCGAGAACGCGTTGCGTGGGATATCCAGGGTATGGCGCAGGTGATCGACACCTGGCAGCAGCGGCCCGAACATCTTGCGGTTGTTGACCATACCGCCGACCGAGATGCCGCCAAAGCCAACGCCGTGGTAACCCTTTTCGCGACCGATCAATCGCGTGCGCTGGCCCTCGCCACGGATGCGGTGGTAGGCGATGGCAATCTTGAGTGCGGTATCCACCGACTCCGAGCCGGAATTGGTGAAGAACACATGGTTCAGCGGGTTCGGCGCAATCGCTGCCAGCCGCTCGGCCAATTCGAACACTGCTGGATGGCCCATCTGGAAGGTCGGCGCAAAATCGAGGGTGGCCACCTGCTTTTGCACCGCTTCGACGATGCGCGGGTGCGCGTGGCCGGCGTTGCAGCACCACAAGCCGGCGGTGCCGTCGAGCACTTGGCGGCCGTCATCGCTGCGGTAATACATGCCGCTGGCCGAAGACAGCAAGCGCGGTGTGGCCTTGAATTGACGATTCGCCGTGAACGGCATCCAGAACGCTTCCAGAGCGTGATTCTCGGACATGGGTTTACAGCCTCCTGCGGCAATGGCAGAAAGTTATCAGTGTTGAATAATCTTTACAACGAGCGCCGCAGCATGGGGCTTTGTTTGACGTTTACGGCGATGGGTGTTAAGTATTCCGCATCATTACCGGATTTTGAGCTATGGAAGTCGGCCAGCGCCTGCAAGCAATCCGCAAGGCCAAGGGCCTGAGTCAGCGTGAGCTGGCAAAACGCGTGAATGTCACCAACAGCACCATTTCACTGATTGAGCAGAACAAGGTCAGTCCATCGATCAGTTCGTTGAAAAAAGTGCTGGATGGCATCCCGATCTCGCTGGCCGAGTTTTTCACCCTGGATATGGAGTCGGGCGAGGACAGTGCGTTTTACCCGGCATCGCAGCAGCCCGACCTCGGCAGCGCCGGCATCGAACTGCACATGGTGGGCAAGGGGCGCGTGGCGCGGCAGATGTGCATTTTGCGTGAGGTGATGCCGCCGGGCTCGGACACTGGCGGTGAAATGCTCAAACACGACGGCGAGGAAGGTGGTGTAATCGTGCAAGGGCAAGTCGAGGTCACCGTCGGTGAGCAGGTGCGCGTGCTGGGCCCGGGCGATGGCTATTACTTCGAAAGTCGTTCGCCGCACCGTTTTCGCAACGTCGGCACGGATGAAGCGATCATCGTCAGTGCCAATACCCCACCCACCTTCTGAAATCTCGCAACAACCATCACCCCGGAGTCCACATGAGCACCGCAAACATCCGGCCAACCAGCCGTGAGCAATGGCTGGCGCGCGCCGCCCAACTGTCGATTCGCAGCCAGGCATTCATCGATGGCAGCTATGTGGATGCTGCATCGGGGCAAACCTTTGATTGCATCAGCCCGATCGATGGCCGCGTCATTGCCGCGATTGCGCAGTGCGAAGCGGAGGATGTCGAGCGTGCGGTCAGTGCGTCACGCTGTGCGTTCGAGGATGGCCGCTGGTCGGCTACCGCACCGGTGCATCGCAAAAAGGTATTGCTTCGCTTTGCGCAGTTGCTAGACAGCCATCGTGAAGAACTGGCATTGCTCGAAACCCTCGACATGGGCAAGCCGATCAGTGATGCGCTGAGCGTGGATCTGGCCGCCAGCGTACGCTGCATGAGCTGGACCGGCGAGGCGATCGACAAGGTGTACGACGAAGTCGCGCCGACTGGGCGCGATGAGCTGGGCCTGGTCACGCGCGAACCGCTGGGCATCGTTGCCGCCATCGTGCCGTGGAACTTCCCGCTGCTGATGGCGATCTGGAAGATCGCGCCGGCACTGGCGATGGGCAATTCGGTGATTCTCAAGCCCTCCGAAAAATCACCGCTGAGCGCGCTGCGGATCGCCGAGTTGGCGATCGAAGCCGGCATTCCTCCGGGTGTGTTCAATGTGCTGCCCGGTTTTGGCAAAGGTGCGGGCGAGCCGCTGGCGCTGCATATGGATGTCGATGGCATCGTGTTCACCGGTTCCACGGCGGTGGGCAAGCACCTGTTGCAATGCGCTGGCCGTTCGAACATGAAGCGTGCGTTCATGGAATGCGGTGGCAAGAGCCCGAACATCATCTTTGCCGACGCGCCGGATCTGGCCGAAGCCGCGCGTGCTGCTGCCGGTGCGATTTTCTACAACCAGGGCGAGGTGTGTACCGCCGCCTCGCGGCTGCTGGTGGATCGTGCGATCAAGGATGAGTTCATCGCCGAAGTGATCGCCGCCAGCCGCAAGCTGCAACCGCGCCATCCATTGGATGCCGATGCGCCGATGGGCGCGATGGTCGATGAAGGCCATCTGCAACGGGTGCTGGGCTACATCGAGCAGGGCCAGAACGAGGGCGCGTCATTGGCACTGGGCGGCAAGCGGGTAATGACCGAAACCGGCGGTTGCTACATCGAGCCCACGATATTCGACGGCGTCGGCCACGACATGACGATCGCTCGGGAGGAGATCTTCGGGCCGGTATTGTCCACGATTGCGTTCACCGACGAGGCCGAAGCGCTGCGCATCGCCAATGACAGCCCGTTTGGTTTGGCGGCTGCGGTGTGGACCCGCGACATCAACCGTGCCCACCGGGTGGCGCGCAAGCTGCGCGCCGGCAGCGTGTGGGTGAATTACTGGGATGGCGGTGACATGACCGCGCCATTTGGCGGCTTCAAGCAGTCCGGCAATGGCCGCGACAAGTCCCTGCATGCATTCGACAAATACACTGAACTGAAGGCGACCTGGATCAAGCTCACGCCTTGAGCTTGCCGGGCTTGGTAGTGCGCGGGTGCTCGCCGTCGGCGGGCGGCTGCTTTATCCTGTGCGCTGGCTGCCTGTCGGACTTGACCGATCAGGCGACGTAAGCGGCTCGTTGCTTCGCTCGGTCGCCCACAGGGTGGGCTCCCACAGTGTGCGACCGCGTTTTTTTGTAGGAGCCCACCCTGTGGGCGACCTTCCAGGTACCGCCAGCTGGTTTGTGGCGATCATTTTCCGCATCGCGAGCCTAACCATCAATGAGTATCAAATCCGACAACTGGATCCGGCGCATGGCGCAGGAACAGCGCATGATCGAGCCGTTCGAGCCGGCGCAGGTGAAAACCAACGCATCGGGCGCGCGCATCGTTTCCTACGGCACCTCAAGCTACGGCTATGACGTGCGCTGCGCCGATGAGTTCAAGCTGTTCACCAACGTCAATTCGACGGTGGTCGACCCCAAGCATTTCGACCCGAAGAGCTTTGTCGACATGAAAGGCGATGTCTGCATTATTCCGCCCAACAGCTTCGCGCTGGCGCGTACGGTCGAATATTTTCGTATCCCGCGCAGCACGCTGGTGATCTGTCTAGGCAAGAGCACCTACGCGCGTTGCGGCATCATCGTCAACGTCACCCCGCTGGAACCCGAATGGGAGGGCCATGTAACCCTGGAGTTCTCCAACACCACGCCGTTGCCGGCGCGCATCTACGCCAACGAGGGTGTGGCGCAGATGTTGTTCTTCGAATCCGATGAGCCGTGTGCGGAAAGCTACCGTGATCGTGGCGGCAAATACCAGGGCCAGACCGGGGTGACCTTGCCGCGTACGTAAGGGTTGGCGAGCCTTCGATCAGTTTCTGTGGGAGCCCACCCTGTGGGCGACCGAGCGAGCCGCGTAGCGGCGAAGCGAAGGCATAGCAAGCGCAGCTTGCGCTGTCGCGAAGCGACTGACAGGTGGACCAACATAGCGACATCAAGGTCGCCCACAGGGTGGGCTCCTACAGTTGCAGCGCAACCCGGGGACGCGCGCGGCATGACCTTGCTTGCCAACGATCAATCCAGCAAGCTCGAATTGGCACACTCGAGAAACGCGCGTGCATCTTCGGCATCGTGCGCGAACCATGCCCTGGCCGAGCCCAGCCGGAAGCTGTAACCCCAGGCATCCATGTCGGCCATCAGCCGGTCGCGGCCGACGCCGGGCAAGCGATCGGCGAGCAGAATCTGCAAGTAGCAGGTGGCATCTTCCTCGGCAATCGAATCGGTTGCGTTGGTATGCACCAACGCCCGCCGTTCAGCCGGCATCACGATCAGGTGACAGGCTTCGTGCAACAGCGAATGGAGCGGGGTGTCGGCGCGGGCATACACCGTATTGCCGATCAATCCTGCCTCGCAGTCGCCCCAATAGCTGCCGGGGATGGCGGCGTCATCGGCAACTGCGTGCAAATCCAGATCAAAGCCGGCGAGCAGTGTCGCGCATGGCGCAAAACCGATAGCGGCAATGCGCAACACGTCAGGCACGCCGGGATCAGCGAGGGGTAGACGCTGCGCTGTCATTGCCGTCGGGCAGGGCTACCGAGATATCCAGCACGTCGTTGTCGCCGTCCTTGATGATATCGACCTTGACCGCGTCGACATCAACGCTGACGTATTTGCGGATCACCTCAAGCAACTCGCGGCGCAGCAGCGGCAGGTAATCCGGGCCACCGCGAGTGCTGCGCTCCTGCGCGACGATGATGCGCAGGCGCTCCTTGGCGATGGATGCGGTGTTCTTCTTGGGCTTGAGGAAATCGAAAATGCTCATGGCTCAACCCCTGAACAGCTTCGAGAAGAAGCCCTTTTTGTTGGTTTCAGTGAAGCGCATCGGCCGGTCTTCGCCGAGCAGCCGCGCGACCGCATCCTCATAGGCCTGGCCGGCCTGCGATTCGGGATCGAGCACTACCGGCTCACCCTTGTTCGAGGCGTTGAGCACGTCGCTGGATTCGGGGATCACGCCCAGCGCCTTGAGCCCGAGGATGTCCTCGACATCGGCGATCGACAGCATCTCGTTGGCTTCAACCCGGGTTGGGCTGTAGCGGGTAAGCAGCAAAAACTCCTGCACCCGCTCGCCACGCTCGGCGCGGCGGGTCTTGCTGGCGAGCAGGCCAAGGATGCGGTCGGAGTCGCGCACCGAGCTGACCTCCGGGTTGACCACCACGATGGCGCGATCAGCGAAGTACATCGCCAGAAACGCACCCTTTTCGATGCCGGCGGGCGAGTCGCAGACGATAAAGTCAAAGCCGTCCTCGCTCAGATCGGTGAGCACCTTCTCCACGCCTTCCTTGGTCAGTGCGTCCTTGTCGCGGGTTTGCGAGGCGGCCAGCACGAACAGGGTATCCAGCCGTTTGTCCTTGATCAGTGCCTGCTTGAGCGAGGCCTCGCCCTGGATCACATTTACAAAATCGTAAACCACGCGGCGTTCGCAGCCCATAATCAGGTCGAGATTGCGCAGGCCGACATCGAAGTCGATAACCGCTACTTTTTTGCCCTTGCGCGCCAGGCCGCAGGCGATGCTGGCGCTGGTGGTGGTCTTGCCGACACCACCCTTGCCCGATGTGACGACGATGATCTCAGTCAAAATAGGTTCTCCATAAAGTTTGCGGCAAGTAGCCGGCTGAAATCAGTTGGGGTGATGCTACCGGAGAGTGCCTGCCAAAGCTAAACCAACTCCGCAATCTGGATGCGGCCATCTTCAAGCCAGACTTGCACCGGTTTGCCAGACAACTCGGGCGGAATCTCTTCGATCACCCGGTAATGGCCGGCAATCGCCACCAATTCGGCGCGAAACTCGCGGCAGAAAATGCGGGTATTGGTATCGCCAAGGGCGCCCGCCAACGCACGGCCGCGCAGCGGCGCATAGGCATGGATCGAGCCATCGGCAATGACTTCCGCTCCGGCACCCACGGCCGCAGTGAGGATGAGGTCACGCCCTTGTGCATACACTTGCTGGCCCGAGCGCACCGGCTGGGTGTGGATCAGTCCTGGCGCGCTCGCTGCCGCAGCGACGGGCGTTGCAGGCTTTGTTGATGTTGCTGCGGCGCGCGTTGCGGGCTCGGCGGGTGCGGTTGTGGATTCATATTGCGCGCGGAACTTGGCCAATAACGGCAATGCCAACTCACTGGCCAATGCTTCAACCGTATCGGTGCCGTAGGCCAGCGCGACGGGCAATACGCCCGCTGCACGCAGCCCGGCTATCAATTGACGCACATCATTGGCGTTCGGACAGGTGATCAAGCCACCGAAGTCGAGCACCACGGCGGCGCGTTCAAACAGTTTTGGCGCGCGCTTGACGCGCTCTCGCATTTCATCGACCAGCGAGGCTATATCGAAGCTGCGGATGCGCAAGTTGGCGATGCCGACCTGGCCAATCTTGAGCTCACCCGCCTGTTCCAGAGAATTGGCTGCCACGGGCACCTCAGCTGCCGGTCGCCTGGCGGGTGGCGCCAGTGTGGTGGTGGCGCGCTGCCAGCCACGGCAGGTCAGGCAAGCGCGAGTGATCGCCGCTGTAATAGGTTTGCTGCACCCAGGGCCAGCTACACAGCTCCTTGGTCAGCAACGAGACGCGCCGCTCAATTCCTGGCATCAGTTGCTGCCCGACTTCATTGAAGCCATAGGTGCCATGAAACAACAGGGCGATATCGTTGCCTGGTTCCAGAAACACTTCACAGGCGATGCGCGGGCTGCGTACTTCGGCAAAGCTTTGCAAATCCGCGTAAAACATCCGGCCGAGGCCGGCGCCACGATGCCCTTTGGCAATTACGATGCGATCGATATACAAAAAATGCTCAAAGCGCTGCTTGAACCAGCGGAAGTTGGCACTGGCGTGCTCTGCGTCTTCGGTCAAGGCGATCAGAAAACCGGCCAAATTGCCATCGATCAGCCCGACCCGGAAATACGCCGCGCAATCAAAGAAAAAGCGCAGTTGCTCCCGGCTCATTGGCAGGATGCTTTTGCCGGCGGCATTATTGAGCGCCAGCACGGCGTCAAGCTCGTGCTCGGACACGTCGCGAATATGAATCGACATTCCTGACTTGCACTCCAGGGGATTTCGCGCACGCTTCGTGTGCTGCGACTGGCGGCAATTATGGCATGTGAACGGCGTGCCCGCACCGGTTCGGGTCGCCGACCCATGACCTTTCTCCTGTTGCGGCAGGGGTTGCTGCGCCTATGATGGCAGCATGCTGAATCGTTTGAACCACACCCAATTGCTGCGTTATGCCGGATTGTTCACCTGGGCGGTGGTCGGTATTCCGCTGGTGCTCAGCTCCTGGTATTTCCCCGGCGAGAATGGCGATTCGACACTCAATACCAATATCAACCTGCGTTTGTGGGTGGCCTCTTACCTGGGCTTCGGCCTGAGCTACTGGCTGGTCACGCGTTCGCTCGGAATGCGTCACCCGCGCTGGTACGACTATGGATTGCTGTTGTTTGCATCACTCAGCGCCATTGCGGTCAGCCACTCCAGCGGCAGTGGCCTGGGTGGCGTCCTGTTGCTGGTGGTTGCTGGTGTGTTGCCGTGGTTGTTGCCGCTGGGGGTCGCTGCAGCCTGGCTGGTGTTGCAGCACGTCGCGCTGGTGCCGGCGTTCACTGAAGGACAGGGCTTCTCGCTGCTGGAGGCAGCGCTGCAATCGGCGCTTTATGTCGGCTTTTCCAGTTTCGCGTTCGTTACCGGCCTGGTTGCCAAGCAACAGGCGCAGGCACGCGATGAACAACGCCGGCTCAATTCGGAACTGCGCGCCACCCGTGCCCTGTTGGCCGAAAGCAGCCGTTTGAGCGAGCGCATGCGGATCTCTCGCGAGCTGCACGATCTGCTTGGCCATCACCTGACGGCATTGAGCCTGAATCTGGAAGTAGCCAGCCATGTTTCCAGTGGCAAGGCGCAAGAGCATGTACGCCAGGCTCACACCTTGGCCAAGTTGTTGCTGACCGACGTTCGTGAGGCGGTCAGCCAGTTGCGTGAGGATGGGCGGGTGGAGTTGGGCACCGCCATGCGCGCCCTGTGCGACGGCGTACCCGCGTTGATGATCGAGCTTGATCTGCCCGAGGATTTCGCGCTGGAAGACCCCGAGTGTGCGCACGTGCTGCTGCGTTGTGCGCAGGAAATCATAACCAATACCGTACGCCACGCTGAAGCACGGCGGTTGAGCCTACGAATCTATCGGGCGGGTTCTGTGATCGTACTGCACGCCAAGGATGATGGGCGCGGTGCTGAAAAAGTCACCTCCGGCAACGGATTGCGCGGGATGCGCGAGCGTCTGGCCGCCGTTGGCGGCACAATGTTGTTATCAAGTGCGCGCGGCCACGGTTTCGCGCTGGAAGTTCACCTGCCTATGGAGCCTGCTCATGATTCGCGTTTGCCTGGTTGATGACCAGACCCTGGTGCGCCAGGGCGTACGCTCACTATTGGCACTGTCGGATGACATTATCGAAGTGGTGGGAGAAGCGGCCGATGGCCGTCAGGCACTGGATATGGTCGCCAACGTGCGGCCCGATGTGGTGCTGATGGACATGCGCATGCCGGTGATGTCTGGATTGGAGGCATTGCAGGCGCTCGCACTGCGCGGCGACCTGCCACCGACCATCATCCTGACGACATTTGATGACGACCAACTGGTGTTGGCCGGTATCAAGGCCGGTGCCCGCGGGTATCTGCTCAAGGATGTGTCGCTGGATCAGTTGGTCACTGCCATCAAGACGGTTGCGGAAGGGGGGTCGCTGGTGCAGCCGGCGATTACCCAGCGCCTGCTGTCGGGGCTGGAACACCTGCATAATGATTTTGTCAGCCTGGACAAGCCCGACCCCCTGACCGAGCGTGAAACCGAGATACTGCGCCTGATGGCTGGCGGGTTTTCCAACAAGGAGATTGCCAATTCTCTGCATGTTGCTGAAGGGACAGTGAAAAACCATGTTTCCAACATCTTGTCGAAACTGGGTGTGCGTGACCGTACGCGCGCGGTGCTCAAGGCATTCGAGCTGAAACTGGTGTGATCGCGTTAAATTAGGGAGGCGTGCGGGAGGCTGTGCGTGCGCCTCGCCACCTGTTACGATTCCCCGTCCGGCCCGGCGACCGCGTGCGTCGATGGGCTGCCTGTCGCTCGTGGAGAGTTCTCGAATGGTCCGTGTTTACGAATTTTTGCTTGCCATTGTCATTGTCGTGCTGGTGTTCGTGGTTTTTGGCGCAACGCTGCCCGATCACCGTATTCATGAAGACAGCATTGAAACCAACCGCTCGCCGCGGATCGTGTTTGACGCGATGAACGGTTTCAAGCGTTTTTCTGATTGGAACGCATTGTATTTGCACGATCCACGGCTTCACGCCGAGGTCAGTGGCCCCGATTTTGGCGTCGGCGCACGGTTTGAGTACCGCTCGCGGCTGGACGATGTCGGTGCTGGCGCCTGGGATTTGGTAGACAGCGATGAATCGGGCAAGGTGCGCAAGCTCCGTTTTGCAGTCGAAAATGATGCTTATGGCACCAACAAGTCGATGCGCTTCGAGATCGAGCGCAAGGGCAAAACCACCCAAGTCCGCCAACGCTACCGCGTGGATTACGGCTGGAACCTGTTCGGCCGTTATGCTGGCATGTACCTCGCACGCACCGTGGGCGATGACATGGACAAGGGGCTGAAGTCGCTGTCGGCAATGTTTGCCACCATCCCCAACATGGATTACAGCGGCATCACGATCGAATCCGTGCAGATTCCAGCGCAGGACATCCTGTTCGTTCCGACATCCTCCGAGCGCAATATCAACGCGGTGGAAGCGGCGATGATCAACCAGCTCAAATGGTTGAAGCAGGTAATGGCCAAAAACGACCTCGAACCGGCCGGCCCATACCGGCTGATCACCACCAACTTCGGTTCCGACACCTACGACTTCGATATCGCCTATCCGGTGCGCAAAAAAGGCACCGGCCCGGTCAAGGAGCCCACGGCTGATATCGCCGAACCAAACGCCGATGGCGAAGACGGTACCGAAGCAGTTGAAGACAGCGCTGAAGTTGATGTGCCTGGCGCGGAAGACCTGTTGGTTGTCACCGAGCCGCTGGATCCTGCCACCATCATCCTGGAAGGCGAGGTGCAGTTTGGCCGCAGTTATGAGGGGCGCGCGATGAAGACCACCTACACCGGCAACCCGGCGGGCTTGCCCGTCGCACGCGACCAACTTCGCGCGTACGCATTGACGCATGGTGAAGCGGTGCAAGATCGTGCGTTTGAAGAGTATCTGAATGACATTGAAGACACCTCGGTTGAAGACACTTCGTTCAACGTCTATTGGCCGGTAAAATAAGTGTCACTGATGGCGGGCTGTCAGGCCCGTCATCAGGTGTTTTTCATGACAGCTCCGTTTTGCACGTGCCGGGGTTTGCAATGCTCACGCCGGCCCGCGCAGCAATCCGCGTCAGCGCGGTTGCACAGCGGCTCCGGGGCTGTTTCGGTCAAAATCAGCCCCAAGGCAAGCAACGCCACTCGCATTTCCGCGATGTGATGGCGTTTGTGTCAAGGATGCATGGCGATGATCCAAACCACGGCATTGAGCAAGCGTTACGGCGATCACCTTGTCGTGGACGAAGTGAGCTTTACCGTCCAACCGGGTGAAGTGCTCGGGTTTCTCGGCCCCAACGGGGCTGGAAAATCGACCACCATGAAAATGATTGCGGGCTTTGTCAGCCCCAGTAACGGCACGGCTACCATCTGTGGTCACGATGTGCAGATGCAGATGCAGACGCTGGCCGCACGCCAAGTGCTGGGTTATTTGCCGGAAGGCGCGCCCAGCTATGGCGAAATGACGGTATGGGCGTTCTTGCAGTTTATTGCCGACGTACGCGGCTTGTCAGGCGCACGCCGTCGCGAGCGGCTGGACCATGTGATCGGCCGCTTGTCTTTGCAAGGTGTCTTGCAACAAACGATCGATACTTTGTCCAAAGGGTTTCGTCGCAGGGTGGGCCTGGGTGCGGCAATCGTGCATGATCCGCCGGTGCTGGTGCTCGATGAGCCCACCGACGGCCTCGATCCGAACCAGAAGCACGAAGTGCGTGGTTTGATTCGTGAGATGTCGCCGGGCCGCACGATCCTGATTTCCACCCATATTCTTGAAGAAGTGCCGTCGGTGTGTACGCGCGCGATCATCATCGCCGCCGGCAAGGTATTGGCTGACGCGACGCCAGCGGATTTGCTGGCGCGCTCACGCTACGCCGGTGCGCTGTCGGTACGCGCTGCCGATACCGTGGCGGCTCGTTCGGCGCTGGAAGGGGTTGTCGGCGTGGCCGGATTGGAAAGCGACCCAGTGGATGGGCGGATGATCGTGCTGGCTACGCCAGGGCATGATTTGTTCGCGGTCGTTTCAGCACGGTTGCAAGAGCGCGGCGTCGCCTTTGCGCAGTTGCAGGTCGAGCCGGCACGCCTTGAGGACGTGTTCCGCACCATTACCCAATCCACCACGGTGTCGCCATGAGTACAACGATCACCGTCTTCCGGCGCGAATTGGCGAGCTATTTCGCCACTCCGGTTGCCTATGTCTTTATCGTGATCTTCCTGCTGTTGGCCGGGATGTTGACGTTCTATCTGGGTGGCCTTTACGAGCGCGGTCAGGCAGATTTACAGCCGTTCTTTTTGCTGCATCCGGTGTTGTATCTGTTTCTGGTGCCGGCCGTATCCATGCGGCTGTGGGCTGAAGAGCGTCGCACCGGCACGATCGAATTGCTGCTTACCTTGCCAGTGACGCTGTGGCAAGCGGTGCTGGGCAAGTTTCTCGCAGCATGGGCTTTTGTTCTACTCGCGCTGGCGCTCACTTTCCCGGTGTGGTTGACCGTCAATTACCTGGGTTCCCCGGATAATGGCGTCATCCTCGCCGGCTATGTGGGTAGCGCGCTCATGGCCGGCGCATTTCTCGCCGTGGGTGGCTGCCTCTCGGCGGCAACCCGCAGTCAGGTGATCGCATTCATACTTTCGGTTGTGGTCTGTTTTGGCCTGTTGTTCACCGGTTATCCAGTGGTGCTCGATTTTGTCCGTTCATGGCTGCCAGCGGTGCTGGTTGATGCGGTTGCCCAACTCAGCTTTCTCACCCACTTTCAGGCCATCGCCAAGGGCGTGCTGGAATTGCGCGATATGGTGTTTTTTCTGCTGGTCATCGCGGCTTGGCTGTATGCAACCGTGTTGGTGATCAACATGAAAAAAGCTGATTGAGGATTGCCGATGAATCGATTGAAAAGCCGTTTTCTGGGCGCGTCCAACCTGTTGATTCTCGTGTTGGCGTTTATCGCGCTGGTAGCAATCAGCGCTGTCGCACTGCGCGGCTGGCGCGTGGACCTTACCGAGAACGCGTTGTACACACTTTCGCCTGGCACCTTGAACATCATCGAAAAGATCGATGAGCCGATTCATCTGTACTTCTATTTCTCCGATCAGGCCGCACGCGACATGCCACAGTTGCGCACGTATGCGCAGCGGGTGCGTGAACTGCTGGAGGAAATGGCATCGCGTTCGCATGGCAAAATCCAGCTCGAAGCAATCGACCCGCAACCGTTCTCTGAAGCAGAAGATCGTGCTGGCAGCTATGGCCTGCAATCGGTTCCGATCGGCAGCTCGGGCGCCGCTTTGTTCTTTGGTCTGGTGGGTACCAATGCAACCGATGGTCAGACCATCATCCCGATTTTTCAGCCGAACAAGGAATCGTTCCTTGAATACGACGTTGCCAAGCTGATCTCGACGTTGAGCAGCGACAAGCGTTCGGTCGTAGCCCTGTATTCCAGCCTGCCGATGGCACCCGGATACGATGCTGCAACGGGTCAAGCCAATGCAGGCTGGGTGATCGACAACGAACTCAATCAGCTATTCGAGCTGCGTCGCCTGCAGCAGCCGATCACCGATATCGCTCCGGATGTGGATGCGCTGGTATTGGTGCATCCCAAGGGTTTGAGTGATGGCAGCGAGTATGCCATCGACCAGTTCGTGCTGCGTGGCGGCAAGTTGCTGGTGTTTGTCGATCCCTATTCAGAGGCGGCCGTTGGCGCTGGCGATGGCGATCCGACCACGATGTTCGCGCCGCACAGCTCGGATATGGGCAAACTGTTTGCTGCCTGGGGCGTGCAATACGATCCGGGCAAGGTAGTGCTCGACTCGCGCTACGCGTTGCAAGTGCAAAGTCCGGGTAGTTCACAGCCAGTGCGTCATCTGGGTGTGCTGGGTTTGTCTGCCGAAGCCCTCAATCAGCGCGATGTCGTGTCCGCACAGATCGAGTCGTTCAATTTGTCCACGGCCGGTTCACTGACGCTGAGCAAGAACAGTGGGCTTACGCTGGAGCCGCTGGCGCAATCATCGGATTCCGCCGGAATCACCAGTGTGGACAAGGTGCGCTTCCTGCCTGACCCCGCCAATTTGTTCGAGGATTTCAAGGCAACCGGTGATCGCTACGTCCTCGCTGCCCGTCTCAGTGGGCCACTCAAAACGGCGTTTCCCGAACGCAAGGCAGTCAATCAGCTCATCCAGGGCAACGCCGATGGCTCGATCATCGTGGTAGCCGACAGCGATCTGCTGGCGGATCGCATGTGGGTGAGTGTGCAGAGCATCCTTGGTCAGCGCGCATTCAATCCGTTTGCCGGCAATGGCGACTTTGTCGTCAATGCGGTCGATAACCTGGTTGGCAGTACCGATCTGATTGCGGTGCGCACGCGCGCCGGTTCAAGCCGGCCGTTTGAGCGCGTCGAGGCGCTCAAGCGCCGTGCCGAAGAGCGTTTTCGGGTCAAGGAAAGTGAGTTGCAGGCGCAGTTGATCGAGACCGAGCGCCGGTTGTCAGCGTTGCAAGGGGAGCGCAGCGAGGGTGGCAGCCCGCTGCTTGGGCCTGAACAGCAGGCCGAGTTGGAACGATTTCAGCAGCAAAAAATACGCATTCGCAAGGAATTGCGTGATGTGCAACTGGGTTTGAATCAGGATATCGAAGCCTTGGGCATGCGCCTGAAGCTGATCAACATGCTGGGCATGCCGCTGCTGGTAAGTCTGATCGCGCTGGGTTTCGCGTTGTTGCGTGTGCGACGACGCAGGCAGCGCTGAGTGGCGCGATGGCTAACGCCCATTGAGGAACGGGAATGACACGGACCATCATTCGACTTGCGATTGCCGTTTTACTGCTCGCTCTTGCGGCCGTGTTGCTGAACAAGCGCGCGCCTGAGCGCGCCGATGTTGGTAAAGGCCCGCTGATCGCGGGCCTCAATGAGCGTATCAATGCGATCGACGAAGTGCGCATCAGCAGCGCCGATAACGGCGAGATCGTGCTGAGCCGCAGCGACGACGCATGGCGGGTTCAGCAGCGCGCCGGCTGGCCGGCCGACACCGGCAAATTGCGCGATTATTTGTTGCGCCTGGCATTGACGCAGCGGGTCGAAGCGAAAACCGCGCTGCCAGAAAACTACTCGCGCCTCGGGGTTGAAGATGTCGATAGCAAGGGGGCGCAAGGCGCGCGGCTTGACATTACAGGCGGCGGCGAGCCGCTGGCATTGATCATCGGCCTCAATAATCCACAGGGGCGTGGCAGTTATGTACGGGTGCCCGATGCGGCCCAGTCGTGGCTTGCCGATCTGGACATTGCGCCCGAGCGCAAGGCAGAAAACTGGTTGCATCGCGATCTGATCGATGTTGATCCGCGCCGAATCGTGAGCATCGAAATCAAGCCAGGCAAAGGCGAGGCGATTGCATTGCATCGTGCTGCGATCAACGACAGCCAATGGCAACTCGACGCTCTGGCCAAGGGCAAGCAACTGGTACAAACCGCTGTCGATGGTGTGGATGGTTTTTTGCAGGGCTTGCGGCTGGAGGATGTTGCCAAGGCCGAGGGCGAGCCACCGGCTGACGCGCTGCATGCGCGCTTCGTAACCGCTGACGGTCTCGACGTGGGTTTGACGCTCTGGCAACACGAAGACGTGGCGTGGGGACGGTTCACGGCCCACTTTGATGAAGATCAGGCGATGAAGCATGCCAGCGAACGCGAGGCGTTCGAGCGAGCGGCAGCAAAAGCGGCTCCGGAAAACCAAAGCGACGATGACGCGACAACAACACCCGGGATTGCCAGTGCGCAATCGCGGCTGGCGCAGTGGCGCACGCAAAGCGAGACGTTCGCGCAACGGATCGATGGCTGGCAGTTCGCGTTGTCGCCATACAAGGTTGGCAACCTGCGCAAGCCGCGCACCGCATTCATTGAGCCGGCCAAGTGACAGCATCTGCCGATGTGGCGTATTTCAGCCGTGCTCTGCGCGCCATAGCGGCGTTACTGGCAGCGCTGGCAGTGGCCGCTGCGGCGTATGCGTCGCACGGGTTGTCTGGCGATGCGCAGGCGCGGCTGTCGCTGGCGGCGGCGTTTGCCTTCGGTCATGGTATGGCATTGCTGGCACTGGCGGGGTTTGCTGCGCGGCGCGTGTTTCGGGTGTTGCTGGCAGCGATGTTCGCCGGCCTGCTGTTGTTCGCGGGGAGCTTGGCTGGCGCCGCATTGTGGGGCACGTCTACCGCGTTGGCGCCGTTCGGCGGCAGCGTGTTGATTCTGGTCTGGCTGGGTCTGGCCCTCGCTTTCCTGTTTTCCGCCGCGGAGTAAGTTGATGGCGAAGTACACGCGTGGATTCGATCTGACCGCTGCGCAAGCACACCTGGCCAAACGTGATCGCAAGCTGGGCGCGTGGATCAAGCGCATCGGCCCGATCGAACCCGATGGCTGGCACAAACCATTTGAAACGGTCGATTCGCTGGCGCGCTCGATTCTGTACCAGCAGCTTTCCGGCAAGGCCGCCGCCACCATCGTTGGCCGCGTGGAAGTGGCGGTAACATCGCGCCGGCTCAATGCCGATGCACTGTTGTCGGTCGATGAAACCACCTTGCGTGGCTGCGGTGTGTCGGGCAACAAAGTGCTGGCATTGCGTGATCTCGCTACTCGCGCCAGCGCCGGTGAAGTGCCCAGTGCGCGGCGGCTGACTGGCATGGATGACGAGGCCATCATCGAGGCATTGACCGCCGTGCGCGGCATCGGCCGCTGGACGGTGGAAATGTTGCTGATGTTTCGCCTTGGTCGCCCGGATATTTTGCCGGTTGACGATCTGGGTGTGCGCAAGGGCGCGCAAATTGTCGACCAGCTCGACGCAATGCCCGCGCCAAAGGTGTTGGCCGCGCGTGGCGAGGCATGGGGGCCGTATCGCACCCTGGCCGGCCTGTACCTGTGGCGGATCGTTGATAGTGCAAAGCAAGCGCAGGCACCGGTCAAACGCTCGCAGGATTGATTGCGCTGTGATCAACGCGCGCGATACGCCCAATGCCACGGCTCGTAGACGATGCCATGCGGGTTGTCGCGTGGGTAACTCATGTGAAAGCCGAAGGTTTCGGCGTGTGTACACAACCACGCAAACGCGGCGGTGTGCTCGAAGCGGGTTTCTGCCGGCGGCTCGCCGGGCGTGCCGATGTCGATGGCGAAGCCACCGTGGTGTTCGCTGAAGCCGGGCGCGGCGTTGACTGCCAAAATCTCGGCCACCGACAAGCCGCGCGCGAGTTTGCGGCGGAAAATGCCAAGCTGATAGGCATGGCTGCGAAAACCTGAAATTGCATCCAGCGTCACGCCCTGTGCCCGCGCTGCGCTGCGCATCGCCTGCCATTGCGTTGCCGCATTTGGCAGCAACCACAATGGGCGCTGATAGCGATCAGCGCCGGCATGGGCGAGGCGGGTTGGTTCAGCGATGGCTGCCAACTGGTGCGCGGTGCCGTAATCGGCGGGAATGCCGAGGGCATCCAGATGATGGCGCAGCCCGGCCAACGACAGCGCGTGCTGGCGCGGCGTTGCAATCAACAATTGCCGCAGCGCCTGTTGTTGCGCTGCCGATAGCGGCAGCAGCGGTTGAATCTCGGCACTGTGATTGGCGGTGGCGAGATAACGGCCATCGGCTTTTCGACGCAACAGCCATTGCGCAGTGGCCAATTGCCGAGATACCGCCACGTTGCGCCCACGTGCCAGCACTGCCGGGATCGCATCGGCCCAGTCGCTGTTATGCAGGCGATATTCAGTGGTCAAGACCGACATCAGTGCGCATTGATCCAGTTGGCGATGTCGGCAATCACGCCGGCATCGACATTGCCGGGCTGCGCATATTCCGCCGGGGTGGATGGGCCATCACCGGCCATGAACAAGTGATTCAGACGCGGGTAGTCTTTGAGCGTGACACGTGGGCTCACTTTACCGTCATCCGGCCACGACGCCTGTTGCCAGCGCGAAAACTCGGCGGCGGTGACCTGGTAATCGCGCCCGCCATGCAACACCAGCATCGGCAGCGTCAGCGTCAGTGCGGTGGCGACCGGGTCGTAGTCTTTCAGGTCGAGCCAGTAGGATGCGGGGAGGTTCAGCGGCAGGGTGTCTGCTGCCGGCGTGTCGCCTGCTTGCAGCGAACGCACGCGCTCGCTCTGATCGCGCACGGTGTCGATCGCGGTGCGCTCGTCACTGGTAAACGTGCCATCGATGCTGGCCAGGTAAGTCATCTGATCGACGATTGCATCCTGAAGCGGTCGTGCCGGTGGCGCCAGCAAGATCAAGCCGGCGATGCGCTTGTCTTGCGCGGCGATGCGCGGCGCCAGCATCGCGCCCAGGCTGTGGCCGAGCACGAAGATATGGCGGCGGTCGATGTTCCGCGTTTTACGCAACAGCTTGGTAGCGGCCAGCGCATCACTGATCACTTCGTCCTCGACGGTGTAATCGCCGGTGGCGAAATCTTGTGGGCGGGCATGGGCGCGTTTGTCGTAACGCAGTACCGCAATATTGTGCGTCGCCAGGCCGTAGGCCAGATCGCGCAGTGGCTTGTTCGGGCCGATGCTCTCATCGCGATCATTCGGGCCGGAACCGGCGAGCAACACCACCGCAGGGAAGGGACCATCGCCGCGCGGCATGGTGAGGGTTCCTGGAAGCGTGTTGTCATCCGGGCCGACCTCGACATCGTTCTCATTGAAGGGCGCATTCAGTGGTGCTGGCGCAGCCGTTGGTTGCGGCGGCTTGCCCGGCACCAGCCGAAAACCGTTGATGCGCTCGTCAGCATCGAAGGTGACCAGGGCATCGAGGCTGGCCAGGCTGAAATGCAGCGGCGTCACCACCGCGCTCAGACCGTTGATCTGCTCAGGATGGGCCGGGCCGCGTTCGTTCGCGGCACCCAGTTGCTGCGGCAGCGATTCCCACACCTGGCGCAGGTGCTCGGCTGTTAGCGCTTCGCTCACTGTGGCATCAAAGTCGGCACGCGCTGCTTCGTATTGACCAGCATCCAGCGCATCGAGCAGCGCTGCGGCCTTGCGTTGCTGCTCGGCGTAATCTTGCGCCACGGCCAGGCCCGCGAACAATGCCGAGCAAATCATCATTGCGCGTAGCAAGGCAGGCATGGGCATGGCACTCTCCATCGCTCAAAGTGGACGCTTGAGGATCGCACGAATCGGTTGGAATGGCTTTTGTGCGGTGTCGGCACTCACCAACTCCCAACCCTGCAAGCCGAGCCGGTTCAGTTCTTCTTCCATCTGCTGGGCCGATACCGTGGCCCGAAAAAAACTGCCCTTCAAATCGATGACTTTATAGGTCCAACGGCTATCGTTCATGGTTATACCTCATCAGATTCAAGGGTGTCGTCGGCCGTTTCCGACGCTGGATTTTTCAGTCGCCCGCTGCGGCGCAGGGCATCACGCAATGCATATTCAATCTGCGCATTGACCGAACGCAGTTCGTCATCGGCCCAGCGCTGCACGGCGGCAAGAACTTCCGCATTGATGCGCAGCGGGTAGGCCTTTTTCTCGGCCATCTCAGTACAGCGAGCCGGTATTCACCACTGGTTGCGTGGCGCGATCCGAGCACAACACCACCAGCAGGTTACTGACCATCGCCGCACGCCGTTCCGGATCGAGATCGACCACGCCACGGTCCTTGAGTTGACTCAGCGCCATTTCGACCATGCCAACTGCGCCCTCGACGATGCGCGTACGCGCCGCGATCACCGCGCCAGCCTGCTGTCGCTGCAACATCGCCTGCGCAATCTCGGGCGCATAAGCCAGGTGACTGATGCGCGCGTCGATCACGTTGACGCCGGCGGTGGTCAGGCGCTCATCGAGCTGATCCTTGAGATGCTGCGAGATTTCCGCCGAGTGCGAGCGCAGCGAAATGCGGTCGTTCTCGTGCTGATCGTACGGATAGCTGGTCGCCATCGCGCGCAACGCCGCTTCGGACTGGATATGCACAAAGCTCTCGTAGTCATCGACGTTGTATACCGCTTCAGCCGAGTCAGCGACCTCCCACACAATGACCGCAGCGATTTCGATCGGGCTGCCTTCCAGTTCGTTGACCTTCAGCCGCCCGCTCTCGAAGTTGCGTACGCGCAGGCTGACTTTTTTCGAGGCAAAGAATGGATTGCTCCAGCGCAGGCCCTGATCCTTGACCGTGCCCACGTATTTGCCGAACAGGCTGAGCACGGCTGCCTGATTGGGCTCCACCATGTAGAAACCGCCCAGACAAAACAGCACAACGACGGCGACCAGAATCAGCGGCAGGATCAGCGCCGGCCCCGCGCCGGTCGCGACTGCATTGACGATGACGTAACCATCAGCGAGCAGTGCGGCAATCAGTGCCAGCACCGTCGGGATACCGGGAAGCGAGCTAATCGGTTGTTCTTTCATGGCGGTCCTCCAGTTGTGTGTAAAAGATATCATAAAGATATCAAAATACAATTGGAGATGAAAGCGAGCGCTTCGGACTCGCGGCGCGGCTGGAAGGTCGCCCGCTACGGCACGTTGGATGGTCAGGATCGCCCTGCGGGGCAGGCGTTACAATGAAAGCTTGTCTCGAACAGCCAAGGTCTCACCGCATGAGCACAAACGCCCGCCCGCTCGCCGTATCGGCCACATCGCCGCAGCAATTGCGCGCTGAAGCCAGCCCAGCAGCCAGCCCGCTGCGTTTTGTCACCGCCGCCAGCCTGTTCGACGGCCACGACGCCGCGATCAACATCATGCGTCGGCTGATCCAGGCGCAGGGCGCGGAAGTGATCCACCTCGGCCACAATCGCAGCGTCGAGGACGTGGTGCGCGCCGCGCTGCAGGAAGATGCCGATGCCATCGCGCTGTCAAGTTATCAGGGCGGCCATGTCGAGTATTTCAAGTACATGGTGGACATGCTGCGCGAGCGCGGCGCTGGGCATATCCGGGTGTTCGGCGGTGGTGGTGGCACCATCACACCGGAAGAGATAAAGGAGTTGCAGGACTACGGCGTCGAGCGCATCTACCACCCCAATGACGGCATGCACCTCGGGCTGGTGGCGATGATCGAGGATGTGGTGGAGCGGGCGGCCAAGAGCCGGGACCCGGGACCCGGGACCCGGGTCCCGGAACAGCACGAGCGGCCGGCGCTGGATGATGAGATTGCGATTGGCCGGATGTTGTCAGCGATCGAGGATGGGGTTTTTTCGGAGCCCGAGCTGGCACGCTTGCGCGCGACCTGGACTTCGCTTTCTGCTTCTACCGGGTCCCGGGTCCCGGGTCCCGGGTCCCAGCTGTCGACGCCCGTCATCGGCCTCACCGGCACCGGCGGTGCTGGCAAGTCGAGCGTCACCGATGAGCTGATGAATCGCTTTTTGCAAGCGTTCCCGCAGATGCGCATCGCGGTGATTTCGGTCGATCCCACCCGCCGCCGCAGCGGCGGTGCGTTGCTGGGCGATCGCATTCGCATGAACTCATTGAGGTCGTCCCGCGTCGTCATGCGCTCGATGGCGACGCGACGCCAGCACGCCGCCACCAACCTGGTGTTGCGCGATTGCATCGCCTTCCTCAAGAGCCTGCGCTTTGATCTGGTGATGGTGGAAACCGCC
Source organism: Lysobacteraceae bacterium (assembly GCA_030681035.1). Taxonomy (GTDB): domain Bacteria; phylum Pseudomonadota; class Gammaproteobacteria; order Xanthomonadales; family Xanthomonadaceae. Next base: position 32,034 of record JAUXUI010000143.1, read on the forward strand.
GGCATCGGCCAGAGCGATTCGGAGATCGTCGATCTGGTCGATTTTCCGGTGTACGTGATGACCTCGGATTTCGGCGCCCCCAGCCAGCTTGAAAAAATCGACATGCTCGACTTCGCCGAGCTGGTAGTGCTCAACAAGTTTGACAAACGCGGCGCCGAAGACGCCCTGCGCGATGTGCGCAAGCAGTGGAAGCGCAACCGCGTGGCGTTCCAGACCAAAGACGAAGACGTGCCGGTGTATCCCACCATCGCCAGCCAGTTCAACGATCCGGGCATCACCTGGATGTTTGCGAATCTGTGCCGGTTGTTGCGTGAAAAGGTTTTTCTTCCCTCTCCCTCTGGGAGAGGGATCGAGGGTGAGGGTTTGGCCGGCACCACGCCATCCATGAGCCCTCACCCCCAGCCCCTCTCCCGGCGGGAGAGGGGTGACAACAGCCGCTGCGATTTCACGCCACACGTGGATACCAGCCTCAAGGAACCCCGCGCCACCGTGCTGATTCCCGGCGCACGTACGCGTTATCTCGCCGAGATCGCCGAACAGGGCCGGGCGATCAACCGGCGCATCGAATCGCAGGCCGACATTGCCGATCGCGCACAGAGCTATTACGACGTACTGCGTGACCTCGGTGATCCACTGTTGCCAAACACGCTTGATCTGTACCCGGCCGACGCCTTGCTCGCTTCTGTAGGAGCCCACCCTGTGGGCGACATCGATCCACAATCTGGCGGTGAGTCAGCGGTCGCGCACAGGGTGCGCTCCTACAACTGCGATGCCGACCCCTCGTTACACACCCTGCGCCAGCGCTACAACGATGCCATCGGCGCGCTCAGCACCGATGCGCTCAAGCAACTGCGCGAATGGCCGGCGCGGCGGCAGTCGATCACTGATGCGGTGACCGAATACGAAGTGCGCGGCAAGGCGATCCGGGTCGAGAACTACCGCGAATCGCTGAGTCATCAAAAAGTGCCGAAAATCGCCGCGCCCGGCTACAAGAGCTGGGGCGAACTGCTCACCTTTCTCGGCAAGGAAAACCTGCCCGGTTACTACCCTTACACCGGCGGTGTGTATCCGTATCGACGTACGGGCGAAGACCCGATCCGCATGTTTGCCGGCGAAGGCACGCCCGAGCGCACCAACCGGCGCTTCCACTACCTCAGCGTCGGCCAGCCAGCGGTGCGCCTGTCCACCGCGTTCGACTCGGTCACCCTGTACGGCGAAGACCCGGCGCCGCGCCCGGACATCTTCGGCAAGATAGGCAACTCCGGGGTCAACGTGCCCACCCTGGACGACATGAAGAAGCTGTATTCCGGCTTCGACCTGTGTGCGCCTACCACCTCGGTATCGATGACCATCAACGGCCCGGCGCCGATGATCCTGGCGATGTTCATGAACACCGCCATCGATCAGCAAGTGGAAAAATACCTGAAGGCCGATCCTGCGCGCTGGGCCGCAGCCGAGAAGGCGATGGATTCGTTCTTCGCCGGCCGCGAGCGCCCGCGCTATGCCGGCGAGTTGCCGCCGAGCAACGATGGCCTTGGCCTGGCTTTGCTCGGTGTTACCGGCGATCAACTGCTGGACGCGGCAACCTACGCACGCATCAAGGCGCACACCCTTGCCAGCGTGCGCGGCACCGTGCAGGCCGATATCCTGAAAGAAGATCAGGCGCAGAACACCTGCATCTTCAGCACCGAATTCGCGCTGCGCATGATGGGCGACATCCAGCAGTATTTCGTCGATAACAAAGTGCGCAATTTCTACTCGGTTTCGATCTCCGGCTATCACATCGCCGAAGCCGGGGCCAACCCGATCAGCCAGCTCGCCTTCACCCTGTCCAACGGTTTCACCATCGTTGAGTACTACCTCGCGCGCGGCATGCAGATCGACGACTTCGCGCCCAACCTGAGCTTCTTCTACAGCAACGGCATGGACCCGGAATACACCGCGATCGGGCGGGTGGCCCGCCGCATCTGGGCGCGCGCCATGCGCGAGCGCTACGGCGCCAACGAGCGCAGCCAGATGATGAAGTACCACATCCAGACCTCCGGCCGCAGCCTGCACGCGCAGGAGATCCAGTTCAACGACATCCGCACCACCCTGCAAGCTCTTTACGCACTCTTTGACAACTGCAACAGCCTGCACACCAACGCCTACGACGAAGCCATCACCACGCCTACCGAAGAATCGGTGCGGCGCGCGGTGGCGATCCAGATGATCATCAACAAGGAGTTCGGCCTAAACTTCTGCGAGAACCCGTGGCAGGGCAGCTTCATCGTCGATCAGCTCACCGATATCGTCGAAGAAGCCGTGTACAAGGAGTTTGAAGCCATCAGCGAACGCGGCGGCGTGCTGGGCGCGATGGACACCATGTACCAGCGCGGCAAGATCCAGGACGAGTCGATGGTCTACGAGCACAAGAAGCACGACGGCAGCCTGCCGCTGGTCGGCGTCAACACTTTCCTGCCCAAGGAGCACGCCGGCGACATCGTCACCGCAATCGAACTGATCCGCAGCACCCCGGAAGAAAAGGTGCAGCAGATCGACAACGTGCGCAACTTCCAGGCGGTGCGCAACGCCATCGCCCCGGCCGGCGAAACCTCGCACGCGCACCGCGCCGACGCCGACGAAGCCGCGCCGCAAGCGCACGATGGCCACGGCCTCGCGTATCTGCAAAACACCGCGCGCGAGCGCAACAACGTGTTCGCCGCGCTGATGGAAGCGGTAAAGACCCACTCCCTCGGTCAGATCAGCCACGCCCTGTACGACGTCGGCGGCGAGTATCGGCGGAATATGTGATTGGCAAGGCGTGGCGATGAGGGTGACCAAATACTTTCTGACCACACGCATTCGCCAGGATCGGTGCGGCATACGCGATGAGTGGATTGAGCGTGTGATTGCGCAACCGCTGCGAACGCAACGCCAGACCGACGGTCGAGTGCGTTGTTGGGCATCGATTGCCGAGGCGGATGGCCGCTATCTTCGCGTTGTGCTGTTAGAGGATGCTGAGACGGTGCACAATGCGTTTTTCGACCGAGACTTCATGCCATGAAGATCAAATACTTTCGCGACACGGACACGCTCTATATCGAGTTCCGTGCGGCCGGAATCGTCGAGACCCGCGATCTGGACGAAAACACGCAGTTGGATGTTGATGCTGATGGCAACGTCTGCGCGTTGACCATGGAGCACGCGAGCGAGCGCGCCGATGTGCCAGACTTTTCCTTCGAGCAAATTGCCGCCTGATACGCCGTCGCCATGACGTGCGCGCAGCCTGAAACGATACCGAACATCGCGCGGCGGCATGGACGCTGCACTGAGCTTCTGTGGGCGCGCTCCCGCGAACGCCGCGCTGCAGACGCACGACTGCCAAGGCCTGGCGTATGTGCAAAACACCGCCCGCGAGCGCAACAACGTGTTCGCCGCGCTGATGGAAGCGGTCAAGACCCATTCCCTCGGCCAGATCAGCCACGCCCTGTACGACGTCGGCGGCGAGTATCGGCGGAATATGTAGTCCCGTCGGATTGCGTGATGGGGTGTTGTGCATCGCAGCTTCCGGTCGCCCACAGGGTGGGCTCCTACAGGTGAGCGCAACCGCTCTTTGTAGGAGCCCACCCTGTGGGCGACCGCACGGAGCGAACTCCTGGCGACACGCCAGATGGTTGCGAACGTCATCGAATTCGCGTCAGGCGCCCTTCGCCGCGACGCGCCCGCTGGCAACACGGTGATTCCTTGAAACTATCGCTGCGATAAAAACAAACGATTATATCTATCGAACTCGATGCGCCAGGATGGGTCCGCAGTGGCATCCCCATCACTCGAGGAGAGCACCATGTCTACCGAATCCAAATGCCCGTTTGCCGGCGGCGCCGGCAGCCACACCACCAACAAGGGGCCGTCGAACGCCGAATGGTGGCCCAATCAACTCAATCTGAACATGCTCCACCAGCATTCCGCCAAGTCCAACCCGCTGGGTGAGGACTTCAACTACGCCGAGCAATTCAAGACTCTCGATCTGGATGCCGTGGTCAAGGACCTGCACGCGCTGATGACCGACTCGCAGGATTGGTGGCCGGCTGATTACGGTCATTACGGCCCGCTGTTTGTGCGCATGAGTTGGCATGCCGCCGGCACCTACCGCATTGCCGATGGCCGCGGTGGTGGTGGCTCCGGCGCGCAACGCTTCGCACCGCTCAACAGTTGGCCGGACAATGCCAACCTCGACAAGGCCCGCCGACTGTTGTGGCCGATCAAGCAAAAGTATGGCCGCAAGATTTCCTGGGCCGACCTGCTGTTGCTCGCCGGCAACGTGGCGCTCGATTCGATGGGCCTCAAGACCTTTGGTTTCGGCGGCGGTCGGCCGGACACATGGGAGCCCGACGAGCACACCCACTGGGGGCCGGAAACCACCTGGCTGGGTGACGAGCGTTACCAGGGTGATCGTGAGCTTGCCAATCCGCTCGGCGCGGTGCAGATGGGCCTGATCTACGTGAACCCGGAAGGCCCGAACGGCAATCCCGACCCACTCGGCTCGGCGCGCGATATCCGCGAAACCTTCGCGCGCATGGCGATGGATGACGAAGAAACCGTGGCGCTGGTCGCCGGTGGCCACACCTTCGGCAAGTGCCACGGTGCCGGTGATGCGGCGCTGGTTGGCCGCGAGCCAGAGGGCGCCGAGATCGAGGAGCAGGGCCTTGGCTGGCACAACCGTTTCGGCAGCGGCAGGGCGGGCGACACCACCACCAGTGGTATCGAAGGCGCGTGGACGCCGACCCCGATCCAATGGGACAACAGCTATTTCGAAACCCTGTTCGGCTACGAGTGGAAGCTGAGCAAAAGCCCGGCCGGCGCGCACCAGTGGGTACCCACCGACCCGGCTGCCGCGACCACCGTGCCCGATGCGCACGATCCATCCAAACGCCACGCGCCGATGATGACCACCGCCGACATGGCGCTGCGCATCGACCCGGCTTACGAAAAAATCTCGCGCCACTTCATGGCCAACCCCGACGCCTTTGCCGATGCCTTTGCGCGCGCCTGGTTCAAGCTGCTGCACCGCGACATGGGCCCGCGCAGCCGCTATCTGGGCAAGCTGGTGCCGGACGAAGTGCTGATCTGGCAAGACCCGATTCCGGCCGTCGATCATCCACTGATCGATGACAACGACATCGCCGCGCTGAAGGCCAAGGTGCTGGCATCGGGCCTGTCGATTGCCGAACTGGTAGCCACCGCGTGGGCATCGGCTTCCAGCTTCCGTGGCAGCGACAAACGCGGCGGCGCCAATGGCGCGCGTATCCGCCTTGCCCCGCAAAAAGACTGGCCGGCGAATCAGCCGACGCAACTGACCAGAGTGCTGACCGCACTGGAAGCTGTCCAGCAGCAATTCAACGCATCGGCATCCGCGGGCAAGAAGGTGTCACTGGCCGATCTGATCGTGCTCGGCGGCTGCGCCGCCGTTGAGGCCGCCGCGAACAAGGCCGGCGTCAACGTCACCGTGCCGTTCACTCCCGGGCGCATGGACGCCGCGCCGGAGCAAACCGATGTCGACTCCTTCGCCCCGCTGGAACCACTGGCCGACGGTTTCCGCAACTACGCCGGCAAGGGACTGGAGAATGCAGCGGCCGAGCTGTTGATCGACAAGGCGCAGTTGCTGAATCTGAGCGCGCCCGAAATGACCGTGTTGATCGGCGGTCTGCGTGTGCTTGATGCCAATGTAGGCAATGCGCCGCACGGCGTGTTCACCCAGCGCCCGGAGACACTGAGCAACGACTTCTTCGTCAACCTGCTCGACATGCGCACGCAGTGGCAGCGGGCCGGCAGCGAGGGCGTGCTGGAAGGGCGCGAGCGCGGCAGCGGTGAGCTCAAATGGACCGCCACCGTGGTCGATCTGGTGTTCGGCTCGAACGCGCAATTGCGCGCGCTGGCCGAGGTCTACGCTGCAAGCGACGCACAGCACAAGTTCGTACGCGACTTCGTGGCCGCTTGGAACAAGGTGATGAACCTCGACCGCTTCGATCTGGCGTAATCGTGAACCCCGGGGCTGGGTGCTGCACAGCAAACAGCCCCGGCTGGCCGCTCTTGTGCATCCGGCTGCTCTATCCCATCAGGTTACCTGATTAGCGCTATATCTCAGCCCGGCGGGCTTCGGCCCCTTCTCCCTCCGGGAGAAGGTGGCGCGAAGCGCCGGATGAGGGTTCAAGCCCGTACGATAGCCGATACTCGCACCGAACCCTCACCCCCAACCCCTCTCC
>JAUXUI010000144.1 GCA_030681035.1 Lysobacteraceae bacterium
TTGTTGCAACATGAGTTCAACTGCCTGTAATGAGTTGTGAGCGCACCCGAAGCTGTGTCGCCGATGGTGCCAGGGATACTCTGAACAAGCCGTCATTGCGAGGAGCGAAGCGACGTGGCATACGATTCCGCATGGCCTTCAGGCCATAGCGGATCGGAGTCCTTTAGGGCATACGATTCCGCATGGCCTTCAGGCCATAGCGGATCGGAGTCCTTTAGGACAATCCAGAAATCTCCGAAGGATCAGAGCACTGGATTGCTTCGCTGCGCTCGCAATGACGCCGGACGAGGCTTGTTCAGAGTATCCCTTGCAGCCAGGCGGACGCCAAAAGCGGGCAAACGCACATTGTACCCGGCAACGGTAGCTTAGCGATCAGCGCACCGGGCAACCATGAAACGTGTCTCGATCTGGCAATTACGCTTTGGCGCGCAAAAACCAGCCCGTTATTGCCAATCGCGGTTGCCCAGCCCATGGTGTCACCAGCGATACGCTGTGTGGCTGCGGCACGTGGAACACCGAAAACGAGTTCCAGCGCGGCAACATGGTTTCGCTGATGCCACCGGATTCATCGTGAAACTGCAGCAAGCCACCCCAATCGGGGATCCAGTCCTTGCTCAGGTTGATCACGAATGCTGCTGCTCGATTTTCTGACTTGTTCTCGTCCTCATGCCGGGTGAGGAATTGTCCGGGAAGGTAACGCGTAGCCTGGGCATTGGCGGCAACAATACCGGGTACCCCGATAAACCAGCTGGCGAAATCCAGCACTTCTGCAGAGTTCAGGAAGTCGAGCACGACATGCAGCATCAGGCCTGGATCGCGGCCTTCCTTTTGCGCCCGCACCAGCATGTAGCTGTCATACAAGAACTGGAACTCGCTGCCGGCACGGGCATAGGCAAGGCGATAGATTTCCTGCAACTGCGCTTCGGACATGCTGGCATACGTGTCGGCAGCGGTGGTCTTTGGCTTGCCGTCGATACGCTCGGCAAGCGTCCACTGCACTTCCTCACGCAAACACTGGTGCATGCGCTCGGCAGCTGCGGCTTGCAAAAAACCCGGCACCTGAACCCGTCCGTGGCGGGCCAGGTGCTGGCGATAAGGTTCAAAATCGACATCGTTACTGATCATGCGGTTTACCGCGAGAGTTGATGAGTGACGTATCGTGCTATGTCGCGACGCCACACTGCAACTCTCATCATGTCGCCACGCCGCAGGTTGCCTCTTTGCGACTGCGGCGACGCAAGGCTGCAATCATTGGCACGCCTCATGGGTTTGATTTGCCACTACCGGCTGCCAATGCTCATGCTTGATCACGTTTCCGCCCAAATGAAAGCGTGCGGCAATTTGATAAGTGGTGTCGGGCTGCACCTCAATCTCGATGGTCTTGTAGTGGTCCTCGCGGCGGAACTGGCGTTGCCGTTGCTGCACGGCGTTGAAGCGAACCGGCTCGATGCTTTCAGCCACGGTGAGCACTCGCTTGCCGGGCTTGACCCGCCAACTGGGCGTGTTGAGCAGCGGGGTCTTGCCATCGATGTAAATGATCCTGGCTGGATACAGGTCATCGCTGCGCGATGCCGTAAAAAAGACACTGATACGCCCGCAGTTGCCGGTGGAGGCGCTGGCGCTGATCGTCATCGCGTAGGCCGGCACCACCAAAGCATCGGCCCGTCCATTCAACGCCAGCCGCCGGTCTGCCCGCTCCACATCCAGCACCAGATCACCGCGCTCGCGCACCATCGCGGCACGAATCACATCCAGCGGTTGTTGCACTTGCGAAATCGAATCGCCATTCACTGCCAGCAGGCGATCACCGACATGCAAACCCATCCGTTCGGCGGCACCGCCCGGGGTCAGCGCGAGCACCGCCGGGCCGTTGCCGGGCGTCGGATCGATCACCGCACCCAGCTCATAGCGGGTGCTCGCTGGCGTCTCGATCCGCAACGGCGCTTCATCGGGGCCGGGCAATACACCAAGGTCTGCCGCGCGCAGCAACGCCAGCTCAACCTCTCCTGCCACGGTTGTCTGCGCGGTCTCTTGTGCTTGTGCAACGCCACCTGCCAGCACACATGCAATCATCATCGCCAGTGTTTTCATGTCAACGCTCCTTACATTCGCACCGGAGCCGCCGGTGTCGGTGAGTCCAATTGCGCCACTACCGCTTCACGCTCAGCCCATAGAACCGCCACGTGACCTTGCTCGGCGCCGCGTTGCAGCGCCATCTGCAACTCACGATCGATCGCCCGCAATTGCGCTTGCGCAGGTGCGTTGGCGTATGCCGACGGCGTCACCTCAGGCGCAATGACACGATCATCGCGCACAGCAAACAGCGCCACTGCCGACAATCCCGCAGCCACCATCACGCCTGCCCACGCAGCGGCTCGCGGTACACGCGAGTGCGGTGCCGATGCTGCTGACAACACACGCTGCTGCAATGCTGCTGGCGGCTCGACATCAGGCAATCCGTGCAGGTATGCACTTACCCGCTGCCGCTCTGACGCTGTGGGCAACTTGTCCAAATCAATGGTCATGATGCTTCCTCCAACCAAGTGTGCAAGCGCGCAATGCTGCGCGCGAGCACGGTTTTCGACCAGCTTGCGGTTTTACCAAACATGGCTGCAATTTCCGGGTGCGAATACCCTTCCATTTCATGCAGCAACACGACGCTGCGGGCATCCGGCGCAAGCCTGCGCAAAAGGCCCACGGCATCCAGGAAAGCATCTGGCTCGATGGCAACCGCCGCCATGGTGTCGATCACTTCGGGCGCCGCCTGCGGCCGCTGTTTACGCATGTGGTCGATCACGGCGTTGGCGACCAGCCGCTTGAGCCATGCGGCCACCGGGGCATCGCCACGAAACCCAGGCAATGCTCGGGCAGCCCGTAAAAATGCTTCCTGTACCATGTCTTCTGCGGTGGCCGGGTGCGCGGTCATGCGCAATGCCAGCGTGTAAAGCGCACGCGCGTGACGTTGATACAGCCCCGCCAATGCATCGGACTCGCCAGCTTTGGCGCGGGCAACCAATGCCGTATCGTCAAGCTCCATGGTCACGGTTATTGTGTTCATTACCCTGACTAGACGGATCAAGGTGCGCATCCGTCGCAGCGCAACGCAGCATCCAACCTGATTAGTGTCGAACCTCAGCCGCGATGTATGGTAAATCCTTCTCCCATCCGGGAGAAGGTGGCCCGAAGGGCCGGATGAGGGTGCGGTGCAAGGACAAACCTATTGCGTCTACGCCGAACCCTCACCCCAGCCCTCTCCCGGAGGGAGAGGGGGCAAAGCAGCTGAGGTTCGACACTAATCAGGTCATCCAATGCGTCAAACTGCTTGATGGCAGCAACCTGGATGGGGCATCGTACGCTCAGCATGCCGGCGATGCCGTGTGGAGAATACCGCGATGACACCCATTTCCACCTTGTTTGCAGTCCCATGCGTTTCGGTAATACACCCCGATCCGCACGAGCTCAATCGACAATTGCGCGAACTGTTCATTGCGCGCGAAGGCGAGGGCCGGCGTTATGCCAACCCCAATCCACTGGTGCTGCGCAATAATGCATTGTTTGAGAGCAATTTCGACCTGTTTTCCTGGCCAGAACCCTGCGTGCAGGAGCTCAAGTCCTATTGCTGGCAACACTTGCAATCGATCATCGCGCAACTCAATCGCTATGACGCAATCACCATGGCACGCTTGCGTATCCATGCCGATTGCTGGTTTCACGTCACCCGAAATGGCGGTTACTTCACCACCCACAATCATCCGATGGCCAGTTGGTCTGGCGTTTATTGCGTAGCATCGGGGGCGGATGCCAGCGAACCGGCCGACAGTGGCATCCTGTCGTTTCCCAACCCCAACACAGCGGCCTCGATGTTCAATGATGCCGGCAACTCGGCAATGGCTCCGCCCTATTCGTTCGGCGCGATGAACTTCAAACTCAAGCCCGGGCAGTTGGTGCTGTTCCCGTCGTGGGTGCTGCATGAAGTGAAACCGTACCTTGGGCCACGCGAGCGGATCACGGTTGCCTTCAATACCTGGTTCAGCCTCGCTGAGAGCTGAATGCCACGCCTTGGCAACTGAGCGGATTCAGAACGCGCGAATCGGCCCCTGCCGGATCCACGAGGTCGCCAGCCATTTTTCGCCAAAACCTACCGGCTCGCCGGCGTGCAAGCTGTTCGGATCAGGCTGACCCTCAGGGCCCAGGTTGGCGAACACCACCGCGCTGCCCTGCCGGGGCTGAACCCGCACACCCACTTTGGGGAAAACCGTCGCGCCACCTTGCATGCCCTCGTTGAGGTAACAACACACGGTAGTCACCCGTTGCCGGCCAGGGCCGGCAAGGCCCGGATCGCTGGGTGACAGGTAATCACGGTGTGGACGGTATTGTTCACCAGGGGCGTAATGCAGCACCACCAGCGGTTCGAGGTGTGAGAGCGGTGGACTACCCGCGGCAGCGGCGAAGCGCAACTGGATCAACCGCAGGCTGACATCTTCCAGCGACGGAACAAAATTGGCGTCGCGGCTGGTGCGTAGACCAGCGCTCAGCGGCTCACCCGTCAACGGGTCTACCACCAGTGAGCGTTTCAAGTGCCGTGAGCCGCAATAGCGCAGCAAACGACACTCCTCAACGTTGAGCAAATCATCCACCCGGCAGATCCCCGGGCTTTCGCACAACAATGTTGTTGTGCCCAAAGTCGGCGTTAGCGACAAATGCAATCGTGTCCAGTCTGGCTCATCGCGTGCAATGCCCGGCGCGTCTGGTGTCGGCGGCGCAGCGCCTGAACGACGGCCCTCGGCTCCGATGGTGCTGTTTTCCACCACGACGCCTGCTCGGACGGCCAACATTGCCAATTGCTGAGCGCGCACGGGGTCGCGGCCGGTACCGTACCCTTGCTGCAGACGGTGCGCCAGTAACGCGGCCGCAACGGCATCACCCTGTTCTACCGCGCGCTCCAGGCACCACACCGCAGCAGCTTGCGCGCCGTCGAGTTCACTGCGACCAAATGCCACTGCTGCGCTGCGCAACGCCGGACTGAAGCCTCGTTGCGCACTGCGTACCAGCCAGCGATGGATCGATACTGCATCACAGGGCAACAGCACATTGCCCAGTGCAATCATTGCCAGCGCATAATCGGCGTCGGGTGCGCCACCCAATGCATCGGCCTCGCGCAACAGGTCCAACGCGGAGCATGGCTCTGCGGGCACGCCAATGCCAAACAGCAGCTCGATGCCACGTCTGGCAAGTCCGCCGGCACGCGATGCAGGGTCAGGAATGGACATGGCTTGGCAAGGCCGATCCTCGGAATTGATCTCGGGAAATCATAACGTAGCGCACAGCCAGGCATCGATTACAGCCTGACCAGTGACACCGGCCAACTACCTTCCTGATTAGCGCTATATCTCAGCGGTAGAAGCCCCTCTCCCGCCGGGAGAGGGGTTGGGGGTGAGGGTTCGGTGCGAGTATCGGCTATCGTACGGGCTTGAACCCTCATCCGGCGCTTCGCGCCACCTTCTCCCGGAGGG
>JAUXUI010000010.1 GCA_030681035.1 Lysobacteraceae bacterium
CCGCCATCGACGAGTACATCGTCCACCACAACACCCAACCCAAGCCATTCATCTGGACCAAAAGCGCCTGCGACATCTTGCAAAAAGTGATTCGCGCCAATAGCCGCTTAAGTTCCAAACAGAATGCAACACTACACTAGCGCTTCGGCGAACTGGCCTTCGTCGCGCAGCAGGTGGCCGTAGTTGTTCAGCGCGCCGCCGGTGGGCAACTGGTTGGCGCGGCCAAACGCCAGAGCCTCCTGCGACCAGCGCCGGCCTTGCTCCACGTTACCGGCACCGATATACGCGGTGGCCAGCACCGACAGCACGCCCATGCGCTCCTCGGGCGTGGGGGATTGTCCGCGCTGCTCCTTTTCGGCGCGCTCGGCGTACTCGACGGCGCGCGCGTGTTCGCCCAAGTAGATGAAGATGCCGGTGAGGTTGCGTAGCACGCCCGTGTCCACCGGTTCGCCCAGCGCCTCACCCACGCGCAGGGCGGCGACCAGGGCTTCGATGGCCGGGGGGAACTGGCTCTGCATGGCGTGGATGGCGCCCTTGGCGCGCAGCGCGGTGAGCAGGCGCTGGCTGGGCTTGTCGCCCAGCAGGGTGATGATGGTTTCCAGCGTGCGGCTTGCGTCTTCCAGGCGGGGCACGCGCGAATAGACCGTCATCAGGTGGTGCAGGAGGTCGGCGCGGGCCTCCACCGGCACCGTCGTGTCCTGGGAGGCGACCGTGGCGCGGGGTTCGATGGCCTCCAGGCCTTCCCAGTCGCCTGCGGCGTACCGGCGCTCGAGCTCGAGCTGCAGCAGCTTGGCTTCACCCCGCGCGTCGGTGGGCGGCGCGGCCAGCAGGTCGGCGGCCAGCGCCTTGGCTTCGGCGGCCTGCTTTTTTATCAAGAGGGTGTTGAGCAGGGCCCGGCCGGCGGCGGCACGCTCGGGATGGGTCGGGTTGGCGTAAATCAACTCCAGTGCGGCGACGGTGCCGACGGGGTCGGCGCCGTAGCCTTTGGCCACCTTGTTGACGGTGGGGTAGGGGGTGGGCGCAGCGGGCGCTGCCGGCGTGGCCAGCGCCAGCACAGGCAGCAGCATGAGCTGGAAAAGCAGCGTCCTGAAAGCTGCGCGCAGCCGTGTCTGGTTTGTCATGCGATGGTTCCCTGGAAAGCCCGGTGAATACCCTTGGGGTCAGCATTGCCTACCTAATCACAAGGCGCAAGCGCCGGCGGCTGCTTGCCGCCTGGCCGCGCCCCTAATGAACCCGCTTCACCCGCTGCCGGTATGCCTTTACAGTGTCGCCGGGAATGCGCGTCGCCTGCGTCCCTTTCAACGTGTTCACCTTGCTCTCGGAGCCCGTCACGGGCTAGGCGTCCACGGTGGTTTCGCGCTCGAAGGCGTGGGATTTGTCGGTGTTGCGGTAGCACAAAATGGCACAAAATAGGGGTCAAACTGCAGTCTCTTCCAATGAGGTATGAGCCTGAACGCCCTACCGCGATTCCAACGAGATATGAGCCTGACGGGGGGCGACTTCTTGCTCGGTCCACTGCACCGCCGAACCGGGCAGCACCTGCACCGCCGGTACAACGCGCTTGATGGGTTTCGCTGCGCTCTACCCATCCTACGACTGAGCCTTGACTTGGGTGGATTGCGGCGGAACCGGGTGCGGCCGGGAAAGGCGGGACGGCCGAGGAAGACAGATGACTCGGAAATAGCAATCCGATCTCGATTTTCGCGACCCCGATTCTCAAAGATATTGACGCGTTCCGCAGCGTTATCTGACCGCGGTTGACAGCGAGTCCCGTTAACTGGATTGTGGGTGTCCCGAGTCGTCACCTCCCGAGTCGTCACCGAGTCGTCACATCCCGAGTCGTCACACCCAAGGCATCACGCCGTGTCGCGTGCATCGCATCCCTGAATTGGCCGCGGAAAGCGGAGCACTCGCAGCTATGAGTCTGACACCACTTATTGTTTGGAGGATGAGACGATGTCGCTACTTTTTAGAGCCTTATGCGTGACATGCTTGCTTGCCGTTGCGACGATCACAGTGGCCGGCAGTGCTTCAACTCAAGTACAGAAGGCATTGGCGGCGATCGAACAAGGTGCCGAGGCCTCACACACCGATGCATTGTTGGTGATGCGTGGTGACGAGGTGCTATTCGAGAGCTATGCCAGCGGCGTTCCAGAGCCCATCGAACTGATGTCGGTGACCAAATCGGTGGTCGCTTTAGCAATCGGTGCGCTGCTGAGCGATGGGAAGCTGGCGTCGCTTGATATGCCGGTTGCCGACTTCTATCCCGAGTGGAGGCAAGGCCGAAAGTCAGCGATAACGGTGCGGATGCTGATGGACCATAGTTCTGGCATCCAGAATGTGCCGCGACCAAGCGAAGAGATATATTCTGCGCCGGATGTGATCAAGCTCGCGCTGGCGGCGGAACTCAGCCATGACCCAGGAGCACACTGGGCCTACAACAACAAGGCGGTGAACCTGTTGGCAGGGATCATCCTCAAGGCCAGCGGAATGCCCATGGATTCATATATCCAGCAACGGTTGTTCGCGCCATTGAGCATCACGCAAGATGGGTGGTACAAAGATGCGGCTGGAAATCCACATGCGATGGCCGGCCTCTCCCTGACAGCGCGAGATATCGCAAAAATCGGCCATCTGGTGTTGGCGCGCGGGCAGTTCAGAGCGAAATCTCTTATCGGCCCGGGCTACATTGATGCAATGTTGGCACACAGCACACTCACCCCGGATGTTGGTCTGCTGTGGTGGCGTCGACCCGGAGGCGTTCACTTTCGCGTCGACAAGGAAAGCATCGCCATGTTGGAAGGCGTGAATGCCGACCCGCACATGATCGATAAACTGCGTCCCTTGCAGGGACGTTCGTTTGCCAGCCAACTCGATCTGTACGCCGTGCTTGCGGAGCGCCTGGGCGCGGGTTGGGGAGAACAGTGGAACCGCGAACTGATCGAGCCCCACGGAATCGGCCCCTGGCGGCCATTTCACCCGGAAAAAAAACCGGTGGATACCTACGAAGCGAATGGCTCGTTCGGTCAGTATCTCGTCATCATCCCCAAAGCATCTTTGGTGGCGGTACGGCAGATCAAGGCGAGTCCAGATACCGAGAGGGATAGCGAATACCAAGACTTCACGTCGCGCATACAGGCGCTAGCGGTGGCATTTGCGGAAGCTGAAAAAGCACCATGAGTTTTTTATGTTTTATTCATGGAAAAGCCGAGGGCACCCAAGGAGTACGCCGAAAAGCACCGGAAGCTGACCACCGCGATTGCGGCTGCACCTCGCGGAAGCCATCCGGTGGTGGCTTACACTATTGCTTGCGCAGGCCTTGGTGCGGCACCGGGGGGCACAACGAGAGGGATGCATGAGCACCATACCGGTACTGACTATCGATGGCCCTTCGGGCTCGGGCAAGGGCACTATCAGCCGGGCGCTGGCGGCGCGGTTAGGTTGGCACTATCTGGATTCAGGTGCGCTGTACCGCGCGGTGGGCTTGGCGGCTGCCTGGGCGGACATCGACTTGAGCGACGCCGACGCGTTGCTGCGTTGTACCGAAGAGGTCCGTGTGCAGTTTCGCGAAGCCGCCGATCCGGCGGCGGAACCGCGGGTGCTGGTCAACGGGGTGGATGCCACCGACGAATTGCGTACCGAAACCGCTGGCGCTGCAGCATCGGCCATCGCAGCGCTGCCACAGGTGCGTACGGCGTTGAGCGCACGGCAGCGGCGTGCGCGGCGCATGCCCGGCCTGGTGGCCGATGGCCGCGACATGGGTACGGTGATCTTTGCCGACGCGCCATACAAGGTGTTTTTGACCGCCAGCGCCGATGAGCGCGCACAACGGCGGTATAAGCAGTTGAAGGGAAAAGGGGTTTCGGTTAAGCTGGACAGTCTGCTACGCGAGATTCTTGCTCGTGACCAGCGTGATGCCCAGCGTGCGGTAGCGCCCCTGATGCCGGCCACAGATGCCGTCACCATCGACACCACCGGTTTGGGCATTGATGCGGTGATCGAAAAAGTGCTTGCGCTGTTGCCGGCATCGCTGCGGCAGCAGTAGCGTCTGCCAGGTATTGGCAACGTGGGCAGAACCGGCCCTCACGCATGGTGCGTGGGGAGTTTCCTCAACCGGCGCGCAAGCGCCACACAATGGTGGGTCGCGCCGATCGCGGCCCGTGTGTTCAACCGAGAAATCTTTCAATGACCGAATCATTTGCTGAGCTGTTCGAACAAAGCCAAGCTGCACTGACCAACCTCAAGCCCGGGTCCATCGTTAGCGGTGTGGTGGTCGAAATCCGATCCGATGTGGTGGTAGTCAATGCAGGCCTGAAGTCGGAAGGCATTGTGCCGATCGAACAGTTCCGGAACGAAGCCGGAGAACTCGAAGTCGCGGTGGGCGATACCGTCAAGGTAGCCCTGGATTCGCTGGAAAACGGCTTCGGCGAAACCGTGTTGTCGCGCGAGAAAGCCAAGCGCGCGATGGTGTGGGACGAGCTGGAAGAAGCACTGCAGAGCAATGCCACCATCACCGGCCGCATCAGCGGCAAGGTCAAGGGCGGCTTCACTGTCGATATCAAGGATGTGCGTGCGTTCCTGCCCGGTTCGCTGGTGGATGTGCGCCCGGTGCGCGACCCGGCTTACCTCGAAGGCAAGGAGCTTGAGTTCAAGCTGATCAAGCTTGATCGCAAGCGCAACAATGTGGTGGTGTCGCGTCGTGCGGTGGTGGAGAGCGAGTTTTCCGAAGAGCGCGAGAAGATGTTGGAGCGCTTGCAGGAAAACGCAGTGGTCAAGGGTGTGGTCAAGAACCTCACCGATTACGGCGCGTTCGTGGACCTCGGCGGCATCGACGGCCTGCTGCACATCACCGACATGGCGTGGAAGCGCGTGCGCCATCCGTCCGAAGTGGTCAACGTGGGCGACGAGCTCGACGTGCGCGTGCTCAAGTTTGATCGCGAGCGCAACCGTGTCAGCCTTGGCCTGAAACAGCTGGGCGAGGATCCGTGGGAGAACATCGCCCGCCGTTATCCGAGCACCTCGCGGGTGTTCGGCAAGGTCTCCAACGTCACCGATTACGGCGCGTTCGTCGAAATCGAAGCCGGCGTCGAGGGTCTGGTACACGTTTCCGAAATGGATTGGACCAACAAGAACGTCAATCCGTCCAAGGTGGTTCAGGTTGGCGATGATGTCGAAGTGATGGTGCTCGATGTCGATGAAGAGCGTCGCCGCATTTCGCTCGGCATCAAGCAGTGTACTTCCAATCCGTGGGAAGCCTTCGCCGCGATGCACAAGAAGGGCGACAAGGTCAACGGCCAGATCAAGTCGATCACCGATTTCGGCATCTTTGTCGGTATCGAGGGCGGCATCGATGGTCTGGTTCACCTGTCCGACATCTCCTGGAACGCCACTGGCGAAGACATCGTGCGCAACTTCAAGAAGGGCGACGAGGTTGAGGCGGTGGTGCTGGCGGTTGATCCCGAGCGCGAACGTATTTCGCTTGGCCTCAAGCAGATGGAGCAGGACCCGTTTGGCCAGTTCATGGCGATGCATGCCAAGGGCGATGTCCTGACCGGTACCGTCAAGGAAGTGGATGCACGTGGCGCCAACATCGAGCTGGCTGATGGCGTTGAGGGCTATGTGCGCGCTTCGGATATCTCCAAGGAGCGCGTTGAAGACGCCAGCGCCGTGCTCAAGGTTGGCGAGACCATTGAAGCCAAGTTCATCGGTATGGATCGCAAGGGTCGCGTGTTGCAGCTCTCGATCCGCGCCAAGGATGAGGCCGATGTGGCGCAGGTGATGGACGACTACCAGGCAACTGCCTCCAGCAGTGGCACCACCAAGTTGGGTGCGTTGTTGCGCGAGCAGTTGAACAAGTCCGAGTAAGTCATCGTTCGGGGCCTGTGATGCAGGCCCCGAACGTCTTTCCAGCGGCATCTAGCCCGATGACACCATGACCAAGTCCGAACTGATTGAATTGCTGGCTCGCAGCCAGGGCCACCTGAAAGCTGATGATGTTGATGTTTCGGTCAAGACCTTGCTCGAATTGATGAGCACTGCGCTGGCTGAGGGCGAACGCATTGAAATTCGGGGTTTTGGCAGTTTTTCTTTGCATTTTCGCCCAGCGCGCATTGGCCGCAACCCCAAGACTGGGGAGTCGGTTGCGCTTCCGGGCAAGCACGTGCCGCACTTCAAGCCCGGCAAGGAATTGCGTGAACGCGTGAATAACGCTTCTATTGTTACCAGCACAGACTGATTGCTTTTCCAGACTCACGCTCTGTGCTTGTGTTCACTTCGTTTGATCTCTCCGTTCCAGGAGCCTGCCCATGCGAGTCATTCACGCGCTGATGGTCTTGGTATTCATACTGGTCGGCGCATCGTTTGCAGCGCTGAATACCGCGCCAATCACGGTCGATTTTTACTTCAATCAACTGTCTGCCAATAGCGGGTTTATGGTGTTGTTTGCCATGCTTGCGGGTGCAGTGCTGGGTGCCATTGCGGTTATCGTTGGTGGTGTGTGGCCGCTGCGGCGCAGGCTGAAAGCGTTACAGCGTAACGTTGCGATTTCCGAATCGAGCCGAACCCTCAACGGGCCTGTGGACGCCGCGTGACTGACACGTTACTGGTGTTGATACTGCTGGCGGTCAGTGCCGCTTGCGGCTGGTATCTCGGGCGTCAGAACACGATCCGCACTACCGGCAAGCGGCTCAGCCGCATGTCCATCACTTATTTTCGTGGTCTTAACTACCTGCTCAACGAGCAGCCGGACAAGGCCATCGAGCTGTTTTTGCAGATTGCACGCGCCGACCGCAACACGATTGAAACGCAAATTGCGCTGGGCCATTTGTTTCGAAGCCGTGGTGAGGTGGAGCGGGCAATTCGCCTGCATCAGGGGCTGGTTTCACGTACCGACATCAGCGACGCCGATAAAATCGTTGCCTTGCTTGAACTGGGCGAAGATTACATGCGCGCCGGGCTGCTTGATCGCGCCGAAACCTTGTTCACCGATCTGGTGCGCCTGGATGAACAACAGGAAAAGGCGCTGCGCCACCTGTTGGCGATTTACCAGTTTGAGCGTGATTGGCCCAAGTCGATCGAGTTTGCGCGCCGTGTTGAGCAGGTGAGTGGAGAGTCGTGTGCAGGGCTGATTGCTCAATTACATTGTGAGATGGCCGAGCAGGCGCGACGTAATGGCGATGGAACGTCTGCTCGTGAGCTCCTGTTGCAAGCAGCGCAGGCCGATCCCAACAGTTCGCGTGCAGGCATGTTGTTGGCGCAGATCGAGGCCGCAGATGGCAATTCCACAGCAGCAATTCGACATTACGAGCGGGTTGCGCGAAATGATACCGACTTTTTGCCAGAAGTAATTTCGCCTCTGCTGGCGTGCTACGAACTGCGCGGTGATCACGCGCGCATGCGGGCCTTTCTGGCGGAAATGCTTGAACGCCATGACGGCGTGGCACCGGTGTTGGCGATGGCTCGCCTGATCGAGCGCGATGATGGCTGCGATGCAGCGCTGGAGTTTCTCGGCAAGAATGTGCGTGAGCGCCCATCGATAGCTGCGCAGGCAGCGTTGATTGCACTGGCCCAACAAGCCACGGATGGGCCAGCGCGCACGGTGCTTGAGGTGCTGGCAGTCAGCACCGATGACCTGCTCAAACGGGCGCCAGGCTATCGCTGCAATCGTTGTGGCTTTGGTGCGCGTAACCATCACTGGCAATGCCCAAGCTGCCGGGTTTGGGGTAGCGTGATGCCGGTACAGAGCGCTGCGATGAAATGAGCCCTGATGCATTAACCATAACCATTTTTTCGCTGGCTGTGTCGGCACTGTTGACAAGCATGGTGGTCACTGTGTTGATCCGTCGTCTGGCCCTCAGGCGCAACATGCTGGATTTGCCTGGTTGCCGACGCAGCCACGCCTCGCCGACACCACGTGGTGGAGGTGTGGGTGTGCTGGCGGGTGCGTTGCTGCCGTTGCTGGCAGCCCATTGGCTGCTTGGTTTGCGCGATGATTTGTTGCTGGCATACGTACTCGGAACTGCGTTGGTGGCGGTGGTTGGCTGGCGCGATGATGTGCGCGACGTCGCGCCAAGCTATCGATTGCTCGTTCATGGCATTGCTGCGGCGCTGTTTGTGGCGGTGCTGTACCAGGCCGATGGTCATGCGGCAAGTCCGTTGCATGTGTTTATGTACTGGTTTGCGATTGTCAGCCTGATCAATATCTGGAACTTCATGGATGGCATCAACGGTATTGCCGGTTCGCAGGCAATGTTGATTGCGTTGGCGCTTGCTGTACTCGTTGGCGGTGGCATGTGGATGTATGCCGCAGCATTGCTTGCGCTGGCCTGCCTCGGGTTTTTGCCGTTCAATCTGCCCACGGCGCGGGTGTTTTTGGGTGATGTCGGCAGCGGTGCCATCGGCTTCATGGTGGCGGCGTTGCTGGTGCAATCGGTGGCGTTGAATGCGCTGGCGTGGCCGATGGCACTGGTGCTGATTTCTGCGTTTTTTGTGGACAGCGCGCTGACGCTGGGCAAGCGCATCATGCAGGGCAAGGCGTGGTGGCGAGCGCACCGCGAGCACACCTATCAATGGTTGGTGCGTGCCGGTTACGCGCATTGGCAGGTGACACTGGGTTATTTTGTATGGAGCGCGCTGGCGGTTGCCTTGGTGCTTGAACTACCCTATGGCGATAACGTGTTACCAGCAACATTGTGGTTGCTGGTAACGACGCTGGTCTGGTTTTGGCTGCGCGTGCATGCGCGTCGCAAAGTGCAAAGGAAATTGCGATGAGCTCCTGGTCTGGAAAACTGGCCGCGTTGCTGCCGCGCGTGCTGGTGGTGGCTCACGACTTGCTGATGGTCTGGATTTGCTGGACCGGTTTGGTGTACTTGCGCTACAGCTATGTGCAAGGCATCGTTGAGCGGCCGTGGTTTTCCACCGAACACCTGATCGTTTTGCTGGCACAGGGCTTGGTGTTCTGGATGATGGGGCTGTATCGCGGTTTGTGGCGATTCGCCAGCGTTGCCGACTTGTGGAATATCGCCCGCGCCTGTGCGTTGGGGCTGATTGGCATTGGCATTGGCCTGTTTTTGTACAACCGGCTGGATGGCGTGCCGCGTGCGGCGCTGGCGCTGTACGTGCCAACGCTGGTGATGTTGCTCAGTGCGCCACGGGTGTTGTATCGCGCCTGGAAAGATCGCCGCCTGGCCATCAATCTGGATCAGCCACGCAGCCGGGTTTTGGTGCTCGGTGCCGGCGCTGCCGGTGAAGCACTGGTGCGTGACATGCGCCGTGATGGCCGTTATCGCCCGATCGGTTTTCTCGACGATCAGCCCAAGTTGCAACGCGCGCGCTTGCAGGGCTTGCCGGTGTTGGGGCCGCTGGAACGGTTGCCTCAGGTGGCCAGTGAAGTGGCGGCCGAGCTGGTTGTAATTGCAATTCCTACGGCGACACCGGAGCAGATGCAGCGCATTGTGGCGTTGTGTGAGCGTGCGCGTTTGCCGTTTCGCACGGTGCCGCGTTTGAGTGACGTGTTAGGTGGGCGGGTTGCTCCTGGCGAACTGAAATCGGTAGCGATCGAGGACTTGTTAGGCCGCGAGCCGGTGGCACCCGACTGGGTGCCAGTACGCGAGTGGCTGGCCGGGCGTTCGGTATTGATTACCGGTGCTGGTGGCTCGATTGGTTCAGAGCTATGCCGGCAGGTGGCGCGACTTGGCGTGCGGCGTTTGCAGGTGCTCGATCAATCCGAACTGGCGTTGGAAAATATCGTGCGCTCGCTGCGCGCTACTTTCCCGGGCCTTGAGATCGATGCCGTGTTGGGTGATTGCGGCGACGCTGTGATGGTGGCGCATGCCCTGCAACGCAGTCAGGCAGACACCGTGATGCACGCGGCGGCCTACAAACACGTGCCGGTGCTTGAGGTTCAGCTACGCGCGGCAATTCGCAACAACGTGCTGGCGACCGAGGTGGTGGCGCGGGCGTCGGCCAATGCCGGTGTCGGCACCTTCGTGCTGATTTCCACCGACAAGGCGGTCAATCCGGCCAATGTGTTGGGGGCCAGCAAGCGCTGGGCCGAGTTGGTGTGCCAGAGCCTCGCGACGCAGTTTGCTACGCGCTTTGTCACCGTGCGCTTTGGCAACGTGCTCGATTCCGCAGGCAGCGTGGTGCCGCTGTTCCGTGAGCAGATACGTGCCGGTGGCCCGGTGACGGTGACCGACCCCGAGGTGAGCCGTTATTTCATGACCATCCCGGAAGCGTGCCAGCTGATTTTGCAGGCGGCCACGCTGGCGCCGCATGAAGCAATCTACACCCTGGACATGGGCGAGCCGGTGCGCATTCGCGATCTGGCCGAGCAGATGATTCGGCTGTCAGAGCGTGGTGGTCGTGAGCAGATCAGCATCGTTTACACCGGGCTTCGCCCCGGTGAAAAGCTGCACGAAGTGCTGTTTCACCCGGATGAAAAATACCAGCGCACCGCACACCCTCGCATTTTTCAGGCGGAACAACGACCGGTGTCGGCGCAACAGGTGGCGGCGTGGCTGGACGAGGCCCGTGCCATGGTCGGGTGTCACGATGAAGCCGGGCTGGTGCAGTTGATTCATCGCGTTGTGCCAGAGTACGAAACGATTGGCAGCGATCACTGCACCTACACGGAGAGCACGACATGAGTTTTCGCGTACGCAAGGCAGTTTTTCCGGTCGCCGGGCAGGGAACCCGTTTTTTGCCGGCCACCAAAACGGTACCCAAGGAAATGCTGCCGGTGGTGGATCGGCCGCTGATCCAGTACGCGGTGGACGAGGCGATTGAAGCCGGTTGTGACACGCTGGTATTCGTCACCAACCGCTACAAACATGCTGTCGCGGACTACTTCGACAAGGCCTACGAACTGGAACAGGCACTGGAGAAATCCGGCAAGACCGAAATGCTGGCGCTGATCCGTGATGTATTGCCCAAGCATGTGCGCGCCGTATTCGTTACCCAGTCCGAACCGCTCGGCCTTGGCCATGCGGTGTTGTGCGCACGGCCGGTGATCGGTGACGAGCCGTTTGCAGTATTGCTGCCCGATGATCTGATCTGGAACCGGCACGGCAAGGGTGCGCTGCGGCAGATGACCGAGTTGGCCGCTGAAAACGATGCCGGGGTGATTGCGGTGCAGGATGTGCCGCGCGAAAAGACTGGTAGCTACGGCATCGTGGCGACCGACAGTTTTGATGGCCGCGCCGGGCGCATTCGCGCGATGGTGGAAAAGCCAAGCCCGGAACAAGCCCCCAGTACGCTGGCAGTGGTCGGACGTTACCTGTTGCCGGGTCGGATATTTGAGTTTCTGGACAAGCTGCCGCCGGGCAAAGGCGGCGAGATACAGCTCACCGACGCCATTGCCGCGTTGCTGGATTCCTCGCCGATACTGGCCTACCGCTTTCAGGGTACGCGTTTTGACTGCGGCAGCCGCATCGGATTGGTCGAGGCCACGATCCGCTTTGCGCTGGATCACGAGGATCTGAATCAGGCCGCACGCATGGCGATGGAGTCGGCGCTGAGCGAACTTGGCGTGCGCGATTCTTGAGTATGCGTACCGACACGACTTACTACCGAGACACTGCAAATCGCGTTGAGTTTCCAGCGCTGGCGGGCCAGCATGAAACACGAGTGTGCGTTATCGGCGCCGGTTTCGCCGGCCTGAATACCGCACTGGGTTTGGCAGAGCGCGGCGTACGCGATGTGCTGGTGCTCGATGCGCAGTCGCCTGGCTTCGGTGCTTCCGGGCGCAATGGCGGCTTCGTGTTTGCCGGGTTCAGCCGTGGCGAGGATCGCCTGCTGGCCGACCTCGGACCGGCGCGTGCCAAGGCCCTGTATCGCGGTACCACCGATGCGGTAGCGCTGATTCGCCAGCGTGTGGCGCAGTACGCCATCGCCTGCGATGCGGTGGATGCCGGAGTACTGTGGGTCAACTGGTTTCGTGATCGCAAGGTGCTGGCGTCGCGCCAGCGTCTGCTGGCAGAACACTTCGACAGCCATTGGCAGTGGCTCGATGCGGTGCAGGTGCAGCAGCGGATACACAGTGCCCGCTATCACGATGCCTTGTTTGAACCGGCAGCCCTGCATCTGCATCCGCTCAACTATGCCCTGGGCATTGCCGATGCGGCGATGCGACAGGGCGTACGCGTCCATGGCAACAGCCCGGCGCTGAAGCTGGAACGCCGTGGCAATGGCTGGCGGATTACCACACCCGATGCCCGGATCGATGCCGATCAGGTGGTGTTGAGCTGCGGTGGCTATCTGGCTGGCTTGCATCGGCGGGTGGATGCGGCGGTGTTGCCGATCGCGACCTATGTGATGGTCAGCGAGCCGTTGGGTGCGCGCATGGCTGAGGTGTTATCGACGCAGGCGGCGGTTTACGACACCCGCTTCGCATTCGATTATTACCGGCCGTTGCCCGACACGCGTTTGCTGTGGGGCGGGCGAATATCGGTGCGTGATCGCTCGCCGCAGGCTGTTCGGCGGCTGCTGTATCGGGATTTGCTCAAGGTGTTTCCACAACTCGATGGCATCGGCGTCGATTACGCCTGGTCGGGGTTGATGAGTTACGCCCGCCATGAGATGCCGCAGATCGGTGAAATCGAGCCGGGGCTGTGGCTGGCACAGGCATTTGGTGGCCATGGTGTGGCGCCCACCACCTTCGCGGGTGAATTGGTCGCGTCGGCGATTGCCGAAGGTGACGCGCGATGGCGTGAATTGAGCCATTACGGGTTGGTGTCAGCGTTCAAACCGGCAGGCTTTGTTGGTGCCCAACTGGGCTATTCCTGGTTGCAGGCAAAGGATGCCTGGAAGGACTGGTGCGAGCGCAGCGCATGACGGGCACGGACGAAACAATCAGTTGGGAAGACTTCGAGAAAGTGCTGATCTGTGCTGGTACCGTGCTGCGGGTAGAGGATTTCCCCGAAGCACGCAAACCGGCGTGGCGCTTGTGGGTTGATTTCGGGCCGCATGGCATCAAGAAGACCAGTGCGCAAATCAAAGCGCTGTATCAGCCCGATGACCTGGTCGGCAAACAAATCGTTGGCGTAATCAATTTTCCGCCACGGCAGGTCGGCAAGTTTCAGTCTGAGTTTTTGCTGACCGGCTTTGCCAGCGCGGACGGCGTGGTGATTACCACCGTCGAGCGGCCGGTGGCCAATGGTGCGCGCTTGGTGTGATCGGCGTTCGCCTTACTGCCACTGCGTCAACGACACGCCGATGCCGATCGTGTTCTGGTGAATGTTGTAATCCACCAAGGTCTCGCCATAGCCGCTGAATAGTTGCACATAGCCCTTGAGTGCGCCGATAAGCGGAAAATGCCAATCAAGCTGCATGGTGGCACGATTGCCGACGCCGCTGTAGCGGGTGAGGGCTGAGAACTCGTTTTCGCCGTGATGGTAAACCGCGAGCAGATCGCCGTGGCCCATGTAATCGGTGATGCCCGGGTTGTCATCGGTTTTGGCGGATTCATTGATGCGCAGCCACGGGCGCACGAACAGCGACAGGTTGCCGCGTTCCAGTCCGAATTGAGCATAGACCCGGTTCCAGCTGCGCGACAGTGGCAGTTCGCGGCCATTGGATTGGTGAACCACACCCAGATTCAGCAGCCGCCAGTCAAAGCCAAGGATGCGGGCGTTGGTGCGCAGGGTGAGGAAAGCTTCCGGCTCGTAGTTGGTTTCACGAAACGACGAGGAGTTGACGGTGTTGTACACCTGCCAACTCGACTGCTGGGTGTAGCCGAGCCACAGGTCGCCATAACCACCGAACAGGTTTTCCAGTGCCTTGGTCTTGAAGCTCAGTTGGAACTTGGATTCGACGCTGTCGAGGTTGAGCGGTGAGGTGACCTGATGCCCCGGCGCTGGTGTTGACGGCAACTGGTTGGGATTGCCCGAGTAGCGGGCAAACAGGGCGTAGGTGGGTTTGTGTGCGACAACGCGAAACAGGCCGGTCTTGTCTTCGGGCTCAAGTTCCCAGCGTTGGCTCAGGGTATCGGGGCTGCCATCGCTGTGGCGCTGCGCGATGGCAGGGTGGCTGCGCTCATCGCGGCTTGCAATGCGTGTTGGCGCTGCTGTCGTAGCCGCGTTTTCATTCTCGCTGGCAGACACATCACTGTGCGCATTGATCTGGTCATAACAAGCCAGTCGCGCCAGATCATCGCGGATCTCACGGCACTCGCCGGCGCGTGTTTGTGCCGCAGCCGGGATGGCGAATGCCATCGCCAACACGGCGCTGATGAGAGTGCGTTGCATGGGCATGGGCTATTGGCTCGGTCCGAAATCAGCCGCGTATTGTGCCTGAACGGGAAAGCGCGCGGGCGGGGTGGTGTTACGTGCTTGTCGGTGCATTCAGCAATCGGCTGGCCTGTCACTTGCGGCGCAACGCGATGTGGCCCGTGCTGCGCAGGCTGTCGCAAGTGTTCGCATCCATGATCGCGCCGCTGGTCAGTTGTTTCGCAACAACGCATCGCATAGCGTTGCTACGCCTTCGTTTCGCTCGGCCTGCCTGACGGCAGGTCGCCCACAGGGTGGGCTCCTACAGTGGAGCGCTGATTTATGTAGGAGCCCACCCTGTGGGCGACCGAGCGGGTCAAGTACCGTGCGCTGCATCAGATCGCAAACTGCAGGCGCGCCAGCTCAGCGTACAGACCACCTTGCGCCACCAGTTCCTCGTGCCGGCCCTGGGCCACGATGCGGCCATGGTCGAGCACCACGATGCGATCCACTCGCTGCACGGTCGCCAGCCGGTGCGCGATGATCAGGGTAGTGCGCCCCTGCATCAGTCGGTCCAGCGCATGCTGGATCGCGCGTTCACTTTGCGCATCCAGCGCACTGGTGGCTTCATCAAGCAGCAGGATGGGGGCATCCTTGAGCAGAGCGCGGGCAATCGCCAGGCGTTGCTGCTGACCACCGGAAAGGCGCGAGCCGCGCTCACCCAGATAGGTGCGATAGCCCTCGGGCAGCGCCTGAATGAAGGTGTGTGCCTCGGCCAGCCGTGCCGCTTCACAGACTTCTTCGTCGCTGGCATCGAGCCGGCCATAGCGCAGGTTTTCCATGGCGTCGGCGCCAAAGATCACAGGGTCCTGCGGCACCAGGGCAATGCGTGAGCGCAGGTCGGCAGGTGCCAGTGTGCGTACATCGTGATCGTCAACCTTGACACTGCCGGTTTGCGGGTCGAAGAAACGCAGCAGCATCTGGAATACCGTGCTTTTGCCAGCGCCCGACGGCCCCACCAAGGCTACCGTTTCACCAGCGCGAATGTGCAAGGTGAAATCGATCAATGCCGAGGTTTCCGGGCGCGAGGGGTAGTGGAATGTCACCGCATCAAAGCTGACATCGCCGCTGAAGCGTGCCGGAAGCGGCTGCGGCTGAGCAGGCGCGGCGATATGCGAGCGTTCGCGCAGCAACTCGTTGATCCGCGCCATGCCGCCGGCGGCACGTTGCACGTCGTTCCACACTTCAGTGAGTGCGCCCACCGACCCGGCGCCGATGATGGCGTACAGCACGAATTGGCCGAGCGCACCGGAACTCATGTTGCCGGCGATGACATCCTTGGCACCAACCCACAGCACCGCGGTAATGGCGCCGAAGATCAGCAGTATCACCAGTGCGGTCATCAGTGATTGGGTGCGGATGCGGATGCGCGAGGTGAGATAGGTACGATTGGCGGCATCGGCAAAACGCTCGCTCTCGTGGGCCTCGCGGGCGTAGCTTTGCACGGTGTGCATGGCGTTTAAGGTTTCGCTGGCACGCGCACTGGCGTCGGCCAGACGATCCTGGCTGGCGCGCGATTGCTCGCGCACGCGACGGCCGAACAGGGCGATCGGGACGATGACCGCTGGTATCACAATCGCAGCCATACCCGCCAGCCGCGGGCTGGTGATCGCCAGCATGATCGCCGAACCCGATGCGTTGAGCACATTGCGAACCGCGATCGATACGCTGGAGCCAATCACCGTGCGCAGCATTTCGGTATCGGCTGACAGCCGCGAAATGATTTCACCGCTGCGTGTGCGCTCGAAGAAACTCATGTCCAGATGCATCAGGTGCGTAAAGACCTGCTTGCGGATATCGGCGACGATGCGTTCGGCCAGTACCGTGATGCAGAAAAATCGGGCAGCAGTGGCAATGGCGAGAATGGCAGCGACCACAAACAAAATCTCGAACCAGCGATCAATCGAGCCGCCGCCGGCGCCGCCGATGCCTTTGTCGATCACCAGGCGAAAGGCAATCGGCAGCGCCAGCGTGGAGCCGGCGGCGATCAGCATGAAGCCCAGCCAGCCTGCGACCAACCCGCGATAGGGGCTGGCGTAAGGCCACAGGCGCCGAAGGGACGACAGTTTGCCGCTGGATTTTTCAGAAGTGCTCATGGGTTCTCATCGTCGGCAATCAGCAGATGCGCCTGTCCGCGGGTGGCATCGCGCAAGGCATCCGCCAGGGGTTGTTGCATGGCTGCGGGCAGACTCAGCCGAATGAGCAAACCATCGGCCTGGTAATTCTCGCCGATCTTGTGCGCCTGATGTTGCTGCATCAAGGTATGGGCGACGCCGGTGTGTTCAAAGCCACAGCGCAATTCCATTTCGCACATGGGAATCACTGTGCGGCGTTCGGCGGTGCGCAGACATTCGGCCGCAATGCCGCCGTAAGCACGCAGCAGCCCGCCGGCACCAAGCTTGATGCCGCCAAACCAGCGGATCACCAGCACCGCCACCTGATCCAGCCCCTGGCCGTCGATGGCCGCCAGTATCGGGCGGCCAGCGGTACCACCCGGCTCGCCGTCATCGTGGAAGCGATAACGCTCGCCAATGCGCCAGGCCCAGCAATTGTGGGTTGCGGTTGCGTCGCGTTTATCCCCGATGAAAGCCAGGGCTTCGTCCTCGTCAGCAACCGGCGCGGCGTGGGCGACGAAGCGGCTCTTGCGCACTTCCTGGGCAAGGCAGTGGGGTGCAGCCAGGCTCAGCATTGATGCGGGTTCATTTCAGCGGCGGAGGCACAGTGTTGGAGTGCCCAGTGTAACGCGCCGATGCAGAGGAGTACGCGTGAATCCTACGCATCGTGCGTGGCAACCACTTCCAGCAACAACCGCCCCTCAGCGAGCTCGGCGTTCAGCTGATCGCCGCTGGCGACTTGTTGCCAGGAGCGAACAACTTGCGCGTCATCGGCACGGCGAAGCAGGGCATAACCACGGCGGGTGATCGTCATCGGGTTGAGTGCGAGCAGGGCGCGTGCGGCGCCGTCGCTTTGTTGTCTGGCATTCGCAAGGCGCGCTTGCAGTGCGCGCCGAAGCCGTGCATTCAGCGCAAGCAGGCCGTGTCGCCGTTCGGGCAGCTCCAGCGCAGGGTTCACGCGCTGCAAACGATGGTGCAATGCGCCAAGCTGTTCGCCAGGTTTGCGAGTCAAGCCAAGACGCAGCCGCTGCAAGGCGCGCGCGCCGGCGGCAAGTTGCTGGCGACCACGGGCAAGACGTTGCGCGGGGCTGGCATGGCGAAGTGCCATGAAACTGCGATCACAGGCTTGTGCTGCGGCCAACAATTGTCGTCGGATGGCGGCATCGTGACGTTCATGGGCGCGTAGTACGCGGGCGAACAGGGCGTCGCGGTCCGGCACCAGCAGTTCGGCGGCAGCAGAGGGTGTGGCGGCGCGCAGGTCGGCGGCAAAATCGGCCAGGGTGAAATCGATTTCATGGCCGACTGCGGAAACCACGGGCGTGTTCAATGCCGCGATGGCGCGCGCCAACGCCTCGTCATTGAAGCACCACAGATCTTCCAGTGAACCGCCACCACGGGTCAGCAACAGTGCATCGTAACGACCGCTGGCATCGGCACGTTGCAACATGCGTTGTATTTGCGCTGCGGCATCTTTGCCTTGCACCGGCACCGGCAGGATTTCAACCTGCAACAGGGGGAAACGACGGCCGATCACACTGAGCACATCGCGCACGGCAGCGCCGCTAGGGCTGGTGATGACCGCCAGGCGTCGCAGCAGCGCCGGTATTGGCTTCTTGCGTTCGGCTGCGAACAGCCCCTCGTCCGCCAGCTTTGCCTTGAGTTGCTCGAATTGCTGGCGCAGCAGGCCTTCACCGGCCTCTTGCATGGTCTCGATGGCGAGTTGGAAGTCGCCGCGCGCTTCGTACAAGGTCACTCGGCCGCCGACCAGCACCTGCATGCCGTCAGTCGGGGTGAAAGCGAGGCGTTGTGCCTTTGCGCGAAACATGGCGCAGCGCACCTGCGCGCGTCCATCCTTGAGGGTAAGGTAGATATGGCCGGAACCGGGCCGGGCGAGATTGCTGATTTCACCCTGCACCCAGATGTTGGCAAAACTGCCTTCCAGCAGCTCACGCGCCAACACGTTGAGTTGCGATGGGCTGAAAATGCGGCTGCGATCCGTTGCCATGACTGATATTCGAATGCGGCCGGCCAGCATGCCTCGCCACCGCAGTCACCGCAAGCGGCACGTATTCGGGTAATAATTGCACAATGAGTCGAATTTTTGCCGCATTTATCGCATTACCAAACGCTGTCCCGGTTGTGCCGCCAACCGGTTTCCCCACCGATGCCCGCAAGTTGCGGCAATGGGTTGATACCTTGCCACGCGCCAACGCCGAGGCAACCTTGAAACTAGTGCATCAGGCGCTGGCTTGCCTGCACGGGCTTGCATGGCGCGGTGCGGTGCGCGCCGAAGCGCTCGATATTTTGCGGCCGCTGGCATACGACGTGATGGCGCCGTTGAGCGTGAAATTGCGTAACGCAGCCCTGCCGCTTGCCCCGAATCTGGTGGCGGCCACCAAGGCGGTGGAGGCGATGCATGTGTTGCTCGCGCAAGGTTACCGACAGGCGGTTGCCGAAGTTTGCGCACCCGATGGCAAGGTGCCGATGCTGAAAGGTGCGCTGGTAACGAATGTATTGCATCGTGCGTGCAGCCACTTTGCACTTGCTCTGGCGCAGGCTTGGCGCAGTTATCGCGCGCCACCTGCGCAGGCGTGGCTATCCTTGCACCGCAGTTATGCATTCGCGCAGTTGCTGTGTCTGGACACCAAGGTGGTGGGCGACAGCCTGGTGGAACGCAGCAGCAGTACGCGCCAGGTATACCTGCAATCCCTGTTGATGGCATTGGCCAATCCGTATGCGTTTGCCCAAGCCGAACAGGAGACACTGTGGCATCTGGCGCTGGATTATGGCATTCGTCTTCCCGTTGCCAGCGAGCGCCCGGAAGGTGTGTCGCTGGCACTTGGTGCCGATGCAGATCGTGCGTTCGCCGATGATGATGTGAGCGTGCTCGAGTGGATCGATGTGTCACCGTTGTTGGCGGATTTGCAGGCCGCCATTGCCGGTGCCTCGGGCGAAACGGTGTATTTGTCGCGCCAGGGCAGTTTGCCGCTGGATCGTCGTCTGGCTGAGCGCTGGCTGCAAAGCTTGGCTGCCAGCGTAACGCGCAACAGTCTGCGCCTTCCCGGCGGGCATGTGCTGGATACGGTGTTGGGGATGAGCAGCGTACACAGCTATCTTAATGGTGGCCGCAACTTCAGCGAATTCCTGCAGCACTTGCATCAGCAGCAAACCACCATGGCGGGCAACACCAGCGCGTCATTTCCAGGCAGCGATGCGGCACACGCCAGGATTCTGCCGGCGCGTGTGCTCGATCAGAGCCAAAGCGGTTATCGCGTGAGCTGGCCCGCCGAAGCGCAGGCGCGGGTGCGGGTGGGTGAGCTGGTTGCCCTTTCCCTGCACGCAGAAAGCATGCAATCGCGCATCTGGCTGCTGGGTACAGTGCGCTGGTTACGCTACGAAGACAGTGATGAAGTCAGCGCGGGAATCGAATTGCTCGGGCTGCGCGCATGGCCAATTGCATTGACTCCCGAAAATGGGAAGGCTGGCAAGGCGCCGCCATTGCGGGCCATCGAGTTTGTGGCGGGGCCGGGTGGCAATCCGCGTCACGGCATCATCGTTGCGGCGAACGCGCACGTTGTGCTGGGCGGTGCCACCGTGCATCGGTTGGACGATGATCCTGCGTGGTTGTTGCACGCACAGCACCATGTCATTGCGGCTAATGGGCCGTTGCGCCTGGTTGGCGAAATTGGCGAATATGCCGTGTTGTCGCACGAGGCATTGGTCCACGACGATTCGAGTGAGGAGCTTTCGGCATGAGTCAGAGTTTTGGCCCGGCGCCGCGCCGCTCCACGCGTTCGGTAAAAGTGGGCAATGTCATGCTGGGTGGCGATGCGCCGGTGGTGGTGCAGTCGATGACCAACACCGATACCGCCGATGTCAAGGCAACCACGCAGCAGGTGGCCGAGTTGTGGCGTGCCGGCTCGGAGCTGGTGCGCATCACGGTAAACACCCGCGAGGCAGCGGCAGCCGTGCCGAAGATCGCCGAGCGTCTGGCGATGATTGGCGCCGTGGTGCCATTGATCGGCGATTTCCATTACAACGGCCACCAGTTGCTGGCGGCTGAGCCGGCATGCGCCGAAGCGCTGGCCAAATACCGCATCAATCCGGGCAATGTCGGCTTTGGAAAAAAACGCGATAGCCAGTTCGCCAGCATCGTCGAATTGGCCGCGCGCCATGGCAAGGCGGTGCGCATCGGTGCCAACTGGGGCTCACTCGATCAGGCGCTGGCGACCCGGATGATGGATGAAAACGCGGCGCGGGCCGAGCCGTGGGATGCCGGGCGGGTGTTGCGCGAGGCGCTGATTCGCTCCGCGCTGGACTCGGCCGAACGGGCTGTGGAAATTGGCTTGCCCGCCGATTCGATCGTGCTATCGGCCAAGGTCAGCGGTGTGCAGGAGTTGATCGCGGTGTATCGCGAACTGGCCACGCGCAGCAACTTTGCCTTGCATCTGGGCCTCACCGAAGCCGGCATGGGTTCCAAGGGTATCGTGGCGTCAAGCGCCGCACTGGCAGTGCTGATGCAGGAAGGCATCGGCGACACCATCCGCATTTCGCTGACGCCCGAGCCGGGGCAGTCGCGCACCGCCGAGGTGATCGTTGCGCAGGAGCTGTTGCAGACGCTCGGCTTGCGTGCATTTACGCCACTGGTAACCGCATGCCCGGGGTGCGGCCGCACCACCAGCGAGTTCTTCCAGCAGCTCGCGCAGCGGGTGCAGGCACATGTGCGTGAACGCATGCCGGAGTGGAAGATGCGTTATCCGGGTGCCGAAAATCTCACCCTGGCGGTGATGGGCTGTGTGGTCAACGGCCCGGGCGAATCGCGTCACGCCAATATCGGCATTTCCTTGCCCGGTACTGGCGAGGCGCCGGCCGCGCCGGTATTTGTCGATGGCGAAAAGACGGTTACTTTGCGTGGCGAGCACATCACCGAATCGTTCATCCAATTGATCGACAACTACGTGCAATCACATTACTCGCCGCAGGTAAACGATCATGGTGACTCAAATTGCGCTACATCATGAGGTTTGCGCACGTCATTGCCGTTTCCCTCACCCCGGCCCCGCTTCGCGCCCCGGCCCGCGCCAGCGGCGCGGGCGCTCAACCGCACGCGCGCCAATGGCGCGCAAGCGTTGCGGTTTCGCCCCAGTGGGAGAGGGGGATGCGGATACGCTCCGCGTAGCTTTGCCTCAGGGAGTCAGTCCATGCAGTTGGTCATTCATCAGCGCCGTAGCGCGTTTTATTTCTCGGTAATTGCTCTGCTGCTGAGCGCAATGGGCGCGCGCTGGAGCCCGTGGTGCTACTACGGGGTTGCGCTATTCGGTGCGTTGACGTTGCTGGGTA
Source organism: Lysobacteraceae bacterium (assembly GCA_030681035.1). Taxonomy (GTDB): domain Bacteria; phylum Pseudomonadota; class Gammaproteobacteria; order Xanthomonadales; family Xanthomonadaceae. The sequence continues at coordinate 21,719 of JAUXUI010000010.1, forward strand.
TTTACGACCTGGCACAGACCCGCAGGACGCTGAATCGCAACTATCCGATCCTGATCCACTTCCGTTATTTTCTGGAGTCGATCGGCCCGGAGATCCGCCAGTATTTCATCGAGGCCGATACCGATGACCGGCCGTACTCGCGCGAGCAGCGCAATCTGGTTTATCAACGCGCCAAGAACACGCTCGACAAACGCCCGTTCGGCACCCTGCTCGATGTCTACGCTGAGGGCTACGAGTGGATCAACCATGCCATGGTGCCCACGCACATCGACTCACACGATTTTCGGGTGCTGATTGGTAGCGAGCGCAAACAGCCGTATTCGGCCAGCGTATTCAACATCTCGGCGATGAGTTTTGGCTCGTTGTCCGCCAATGCCATCCGCGCACTCAACGGTGGTGCTGCCAAAGGCGGTTTTTATCACGACACCGGCGAGGGCTCGATATCACGCTATCACCGCGAGTTTGGCGGCGATCTGGTGTGGGAGATCGGTTCGGGCTATTTTGGTTGCCGCAATCTTGACGGCAGTTTTGACGCGGCACGCTTCGAGAGCAATGCCTGCGATCCGCAGGTGAAGATGATCGAACTCAAACTTTCGCAAGGTGCCAAGCCCGGCCATGGCGGCGTGTTGCCCGGCGCCAAGGTGACTGAGGAAATTGCCGAGGCGCGTGGTGTGCCGGTGGGTGAAACGGTGGAATCGCCGGCGGCGCACGCGATGTTTTCCACGCCCATCGAACTGCTGCAATTCATCGCCCGCCTGCGCGAAATCTCGGGCGACAAGCCCACCGGGTTCAAATTGGCCATCGGCCATCCGTGGGAGTGGTTCGCCATCGTCAAGGCGATGCGCGAGACCGGCATCGTGCCCGATTTCATCGTGGTCGATGGCAAGGAGGGCGGTACCGGTGCAGCGCCGGTCGAGTTCATCAATCGTGTGGGCATGCCGTTGCGCGAAGGGCTGCTGCTGGTGAATAACACCCTGATCGGTGCCGGCCTGCGTGATCGCATTCGCATCGGCGCGGCTGGCAAGATCACCTCGGCATTCAACGTGGCGCGCACCCTCGCCATCGGCGCCGACTGGTGCAATGCGGCGCGGGCCTTCATGTTTTCGCTGGGTTGCATACAGGCGCGCAGTTGCCACAACGATCAATGCCCCACCGGTATCGCCACCCAGAATCCGCATCGTTGGCACAACCTGGACGTGCCCGACAAAACCGAGCGGGTGTACAACTACCACAAGGCCACGGTGATGGCGCTCAAGGAGCTGCTTGCCGCCGCCGGCCTGCAAGACCCGGCGCAATTGCTGCCCGATCACATCCTGCGCCGGGTATCGCCGACCGATGTGGCGTCCTATGCCACGCTCTACCCAACCCTGCAACCGGGCGAGTTGCTGTCCGGTACACCGGATCATGTGGTGTTCCAGCGCTACTGGGCGCGGTCGCGGGCTGACAGCTTCGCGCTGGGTTGAGTGTCTGGGAAGCCGTCGGAGTCGCCCACAGGGTGGGCTCCTACAAAAGAGCCTCAACGCACATCTGTGGGAGCCCACCCTGTGGGCGACCTGGGTTGGATTAACGCCCGACCGGTTGTCAGTCTGGGTGCGTGTCGGGTTTGAACGCAGCGAGCTGGTCGCTGGTCGCTTCGGCCTGAAAACGCGCTTTCCACTCGTCGTAGGGCATGCCGTAAACCTGCTCGCGCGCCTCGTCCTTGCTCATGGGCGCACCTTGGGCATCGGCGGCTTCGCGCAGCCAGTTCGCCAGGCAGTTGCGACAAAAGCCGGCCAGGTTCATCAGATCGATGTTCTGCACGTCGCTGCGTTCGCGCAGATGTTCAAGCAAACGGCGGAAGGCGGCGGCTTCGAGGCTGGTCAGATCAGACATGGGGTCTCCGGGTAGGCGATAATGTGTCGTTTGATCACCGCCGAAGCGAACGCATGACTGCCCGAATCCTCGACGGCAAAGCAATTGCCGACAATCTACTTGATAATCTGGCCGTGCGTGTGAGCGCATTGTTACAGACCGGGCGACAGCGGCCGGGGCTGGCGGTGGTGCTGGTGGGCAACGATCCGGCATCGGCGGTGTATGTGCGCAACAAACGCCGCGCCTGCGAACGCGTTGGCATTCACGCGTTCGACTACGATTTGCCGGCTGATGTGAGCGACCCCGACTTGTGCGCCTTGATCGACCGGCTCAATGCCGACCCGCTGATCCACGGCATTCTGGTGCAATTGCCATTGCCCGGGCAGCGCGACCCGAATGCGCTGATTCACCGCATCGACCCGCGCAAGGATGTGGACGGCTTTCACCCGGAGAATGTCGGTCATCTGGCGCTGCGCCAGTTTGGCCTGCGTCCGTGTACGCCGCGCGGCATCACCACGCTGCTGGCGTGGACCGATCGCCCGGTACGTGGCCAGACCGCGACCATCGTTGGTGTCTCCAATCATGTCGGCCGGCCGATGGCGATGGAACTGCTGATCGCCGGCTGCACCACCATCAGTTGCCACAAGTTCACCCCGCGTGACGTACTCGAATATCAGGTGCGTCAGGCCGACATTCTGGTGGTGGCGGTCGGCCGGCCCAACCTGATTCCGGGCGAGTGGATCAAGCCCGGCGCGGTGGTGATCGATGTCGGCATCAACCGCATGGACGATGGCCGCCTGTGCGGCGATGTGGGTTTTCAGGCTGCCAGCGAACGGGCATCGTGGATTACCCCGGTACCCGGCGGGGTTGGGCCGATGACGGTGGCCACCTTGATGCAGAACACGCTGGAAGCGGCGGAACTGGCTGAGCAACCGGCGATAGGATGTCACGTCAGCCGGCGTTGACCGCTATAATGATGCGCTTCATTCCCCGTGGAGCTGCTCAATGCTGCGCATCCTGGCTGAAGCACTCACTTTCGACGATGTTTCGCTCGTCCCCGCTCACTCGATCGTGCTGCCGAAGGATGTGCGTCTGAGCTCCCGCCTGACGCGTGGGATCAATCTCAATATGCCGATTCTGTCCTCGGCGATGGATACCGTCACCGAAGGGCGGCTGGCGATTGCCATGGCGCAGTTGGGCGGGATGGGCATCATCCACAAGAGCATGTCGTGGCAACGTCAGGCCGATGAGGTGCGTCAGGTCAAGACCTTCGAGGCCGGCGTTATCCGCGAGCCGTTCACGGTTGGCCCGGACACCACCATTGGTGAAGTGATCAAGCTCACCCGCGCCCGCAACATCTCCGGCGTGCCGGTGGTGGAGGGCTCCAGCCTGGTCGGCATTGTGACCAGCCGCGACATGCGCTTCGAGAAAAAGCTCGACGACCCGGTGCGCCACATCATGACCAAGCGCGACCGCCTAGTGACGGTGGGCGAGGGTGCCAGCGATGAGGAAGTGTTGGCGCTGATGCACAAACACCGCATCGAGAAAGTGCTGGTGGTGAACGAAGCCTTCGAATTGCGTGGCCTGATCACGGTGAAGGACATCCAGAAAGCGCGTGACAACCCGAATGCCGCCAAGGATGCCGACGAGAGCTTGCTCGTGGGCGCGGCTGTGGGTGTTGGCGGCGACACCGAGGAACGGATAGCGGCATTGGTGGCTGCGGGTGTCGATGTGATCGTGGTCGATACCGCGCACGGCCATTCGCAGGGCGTTCTCGATCGTGTGGCCTGGATCAAGAAGCACTACAGCAAGGTGCAGGTAGTGGGTGGCAATATCGTCACCGGCGATGCCGCCCTGGCGTTGATGGACGCCGGTGTGGATGCAGTGAAAGTCGGCATCGGCCCGGGTTCGATCTGCACCACGCGCATCGTTGCCGGCGTCGGCGTACCGCAAATCACCGCGATCGGCATGGTCGCCGAGGCCTTGCAGGATCGCATCCCATTGATTGCCGATGGTGGCATCCGCTATTCGGGCGACATCGCCAAGGCGATTGCCGCGGGTGCGAGCACGGTGATGATCGGCGGTCTGTTTGCCGGTACCGAAGAGGCGCCCGGTGAGGTGGAGTTGTATCAGGGCCGCAGTTACAAGAGTTATCGCGGCATGGGCTCGATGGGCGCGATGCAGGTCGGCTCCAAGGACCGCTACTTCCAGGATGCCACCGAGCCGGACAAGCTGGTACCGGAAGGGATTGAAGGCCGGGTACCGTATCGCGGCGCGCTGCACAGCATCGTGCATCAGTTGGCCGGCGGCTTGCGCGCGTCGATGGGCTACGTCGGCTGTGCCGACATCGAGCAGATGCGCAAGCAGCCGCAGTTCGTGCGTATCACCGGCGCCGGCGCGCACGAAAGCCACGTACACGATGTGCAGATCACCAAGGAACCACCGAATTATCGGATGGGGTGAAAGCCGGGGCTCGGCGATTGATGGGTTTCGCTGCGCTCTACCCATCCTACGGGTCTTGCTTCTTGCTTTGGCTTTTCCGAGTCCCCAGTCCGTAGTATGGGTAGAGCGCAGCGAAACCCATCGCTCACGAAAGTACCCAGCCCCGATGAAAAACATCCACCGCGACAAAATCCTCATCCTCGACTTTGGTGCGCAGTACACGCAGTTGATTGCGCGGCGTATCCGCGAGATCGGTGTCTATTGCGAAATCTGGGCCTGGGATCACGACCCGGCCGAAATTGCGGCATTTGGCGCCAAAGGCATCGTGCTTTCCGGCGGGCCGGAATCGACCACGCTGCACGGCGCGCCGCGTGCAGCGCAGGCGGTGTTTGATTCAGGTCTGCCAATTCTCGGCATTTGCTACGGCATGCAGACCCTGGCTGTGCAGTTGGGCGGCAGCACCGAGGCTGCCGATCAACGCGAGTTTGGCCATGCGCAGGTCGATCGGATTGCCGAGGATCGTCTGCTTGGTGGCCTGTCCGATCACCCCGGGCAATCGCGCCTGGATGTGTGGATGAGCCACGGCGATCACGTTGCCAGCGCACCGCCCGGTTTCGTGGTGACGGCGCGCACTGAGCGCATCCCGGTAGCGGCGATGGCCGATGATGCGCGGCGCTGGTACGGCGTGCAGTTCCATCCCGAAGTTACCCACACCAAACAGGGCGAGGCACTGCTGCGCCGGTTCGTGGTCGATATTTGCGGCTGCGGCACCTTGTGGACCGCAGCGCACATCATCGAAGACCAGATCGCACGCGTCCATGCGCTGATCGGCGAGGGCGATGTGCTGCTGGGTTTGTCCGGCGGTGTCGATTCCTCGGTGGTGGCGGCGTTGCTGCATCGCGCGCTCGGCGAGCGCCTGACCTGCGTGTTTGTCGATACCGGCCTGCTGCGCTGGCAGGAAGGCGATCAGGTGATGGCTACCTTCGCCGAGCATCTCGGTGTGAAGGTGATACGCGTTGATGCCGCCGATCGCTATTTTACGGCGCTGGCCGGGGTCACTGATCCCGAAGCCAAGCGCAAGATCATCGGCCGCCTGTTTGTGGAAATCTTCGATGAGCAGGCCAGCAAGCTGCACAACGTGAAGTGGCTGGCGCAGGGCACCATCTATCCCGATGTGATTGAGTCGGCCGGCAGCAAGACCGGCAAGGCGCATGTGATCAAGAGCCACCACAATGTGGGCGGTCTGCCCGAGCACATGAAGCTCGGCCTGGTGGAACCGCTGCGCGAGCTGTTCAAGGATGAAGTGCGGCGTATCGGCGTTGAACTCGGCCTGCCGCGCGAGATGGTCTACCGCCACCCGTTCCCCGGCCCCGGTCTGGGCGTGCGCATCCTCGGCGAAGTAAAGCGCGAATATGCGCAACTGCTGGCCCGCGCCGACGCCATCTTCATCGATGAACTGCGCAAGTCCGGCTGGTACGACAAGACCAGCCAGGCTTTCGCGGTGTTCCTGCCGGTGAAATCGGTGGGCGTGGTTGGCGACGCGCGCGCTTACGAATGGGTGATAGCGCTGCGTGCAGTGGAAACCATCGACTTCATGACCGCGCATTGGGCACACCTGCCGTACGAGTTGCTTGGCAAGGTATCGAATCGCATTATCAATGAGTTACGCGGTGTTTCTCGCGTAGTTTATGACATCTCCGGCAAGCCGCCGGCGACGATTGAGTGGGAGTGAGGCTGGATTTTTCGGGTGTATTGAAAAAGAGGCTGACAACCAGCCAACCGGTCTCGTCATCTGTGTCATGTTATCGCTCAGCCTCGTCTCCAGCCGACTGTGCCAGCCAAGACCGTGTTGAAGTGCTTCTTGCTTTGTCAGGCTCCAGAAATGCGGCAAGAGCGTGTTTACCGTGGCGCATCAATGCCACGCCGACTTGAGTTGCTCGGACGTTGGCAGCGCCTTGGATTGCCGCTCAAACGTCGATCCTCGGCAAGTTGGCAGCGCGAACAGCACGCGCCACCTCGCGGAATGCATCATCAAATGGTGGTAGTTCGCTCATTTGGTGTGCGAGACGATTGGCCCAGAGTCGCCGCAGACGCTCTTCTTTGGCGGCAATAGCCTGCTCCATGCCTGCAATGACGCGCTGCCGCAGTGCCAGCTTGGCATCAAGTTCGGCGCGCATCTCAGCAATGCGCAATTCAGTGGAACCGAACAGATACCAGAGGTCATACAAGTCGCGCGGTTCGTTGCGGGCGCGGTCGCTCAAGGCCAGCAGCTTTTCAACCACGATCTCCTCGATGGCATAGACCTTCACAGTCGGGCCTTCGGGCAAGTCGTCAAAGCTGTCGTAGATGCGCTGAATTGGGCGATCTTGCAGTGGGAAGCACAGGACTTCGTTGATCGTGATATCCACCTTCACGTCGTTCGCGGCAGGTAGTGGCCCCTGATAGCGCAGGTAGAAGGTGTGGCTGTTCTGGTGGCCGTGCCGGTCTTCGCGATCGAACGCGATCCGCAGGCCCGAGTCGGCTTCGACGGTCGCGAAGATTTCGTCCAACCCCGCCAGGATATCTTCGAAGGTGATTGGACGGGTCAGTGTGAAGTCCAGGTCCTCCGAAAACCGATAGTCTTCGAACCAGCAGCGCCGCAGGGCGGTGCCACCCTTGAAGGCCAGCACGTCGCGCAGCGGATGGCCGGCCAAGCCGGTCAGGAACCAGGCCAACACGTAATCGCGTTCGATGACGGCCTCGGGGATACGCCGTCCGCCAGCGGTCATCAGCGTGTTCGAGATCAGGGAAATGTTGCGTTGAGGAATCATCAGCCAAGCCTCACGGCATCGAGTTCTTCGGGCGTCACATTGAGCTGGAGGCGCCAGCGTGAGATGAAAGCACCCTCGGCGGGGAGCAACGGATCGAGGCGCTGGTAGGTCGCCGTCAGCATGCCGCGCAAGGGCACCAGCGCCGATGCATCGGCGATACCATAGTGTTCCAGCAGGTAGCCGAGGCGACGTACCACGGCACCGACGCCGAGCCGTCGTGCGTAGTCCACCAGCCGTTCGGTCTTCAGTGAATCACGCTTAATCCACAAGCCCTTGGCGACTTCGGTGATGCCACCGGCAAATGCCGGATGGCGGAGTCCATCGATGATGGTGCGCTCCATGTCGCTGATCATCACGAAGCGCTCCTTGTCGATCCAGTGCTTCATGACACCGAATTCCTGTTCCGCAGTGATGTGAATAAACCGAAAGTCATAGCCGCCGATCGTCTGTGGACGCACGCGCCGCGTGCATGACACATAGACGGTGAAGTTCGGCTGCGTCACCATGCGATGTAGTTCAAGCGCGGTGCCATGCGACAGGAAGTAGGGCGCGGTACCGGCGAGTTCACGCGCGATCAGGTATGGGCTGTCGATGTGCTCAGTGGCCCGGCCAAGCTCGAACGGCACGAGGTTGTACAGGCCGGGCTTCAGTCGTGTCACCAAGCCGCGTTGCTGGGCCTTGTGTACGAGATTGCGGGCCGATGCCGCCGACAGGCCGGTGATCGAGCCTACATCCGCCAAGGTGAACGTAGAGCGGCGCAGCTCATTTAGCTCCGTGAAGAGTTGCGCTGCTCGCGGGCCCAGCGTCTTCGTTTGCAAGTGATATTTTGCGCTCAATTTGCGCCCCTATAAGAAACGTACTGCGCGGTAAATATAATACAAACGATACTCAGCGGCAAGTTCGTATCCTTCTGGGAGACGAATAGAGCGTAAAACGTAACAATGAAAACTCAAAGGCGAAAGTCGCCACAAGTTGCGCAAAAAAAGGGAGTGCTCGATGACGGTCAGTGTCCACAATCCAGACCAGTACATGGCCAGTCTGCGGCAGATCATTGCCCAGGGACGCAAGCGGATCGGCCTTCTGGTCGGGGCGGGCGCGCCAGCCAGCATCTTTCCTCCTGGTAGCGACAAGCCGCTGATCCCTGCGGTTGCAGGCCTCACCGACATGGTGACGGAAGCGCTGAAAGCCGACTACGGCAACACCTTGGACGCCGTACGGGCTGAGCTTGACACCCCGAACATCGAAACGATCCTGTCGCGGGTGCGCAGCTTGGCCGGCGTCATTGGCAAGACGAAGGTCCATGACCTCGATGGGGAGGGGTACAAGAAGCTGAGCGACGCGAGGCAACGCTACCGTTCAACGGATCGCATCGGCTGACGCGATCAGGCCTGCGGCGATCTGGCTTGCGGCTTACAAATCCTGCTGATAACGCACGTATGGAGTGCGTCCCTTGGGCTCATCGGGCAGGCCGATTTCACCAAGGCCGATATTGCTATCGCCACCGGACAGGATGTTGTCGGCGCCGATGCTGAGGCGGCCGCTCCACGGCGTGAGCCAGGAAACACCGATATCGACACCTTGCCAACGCAGTCCGTTGTCTGACTGCATGCTATGGCCCGTTACCGCACCACTGAAAGCGCCGTAGCCGCCACCAAGGGTGACCGCACTACGCGTCCAATCACCACTGCGGAACAAGGTGTTGGTATTGGCAATCAAGCGTGCCCGAGCAACCGAGCCGCCAATCGAAAGCCAGCCCTGTTCGCCCAGTGGCAGGTAGGCTTGGCCACCGACATCGATTTGGTCAAGCGTGAGGCCACTCAGGTAACCATTGAGCAGCGGCCGGTTCCACCACACGTTGTTGCTGTTGGCGGCGCCACCCAGAATTGTATAACCGCGCGGTGCGGCACCCAGCACGGCACGGCTGAGGATTTGCCGTTGCGCACCGATGCCGAGGTCAACCCGAACCGGGCCGCTATCGAATGCGACGTTGGCGCGCAGCGTCGGGCTATAACGGGCCAGTGGATCGGGGTGCTGATCCAGCGAGGCAAGCAGGCAATGCTGGCTCAGGCCACCCAGTGAATTGATCAGGCTGGCTGGGCCATCGCACAGCACGGCCAGATTGTTGCCCGGTTCCAGGCGTACGTTGCCGCGTAAACGGTTCAGGTATTGGCCGTCGGAAGCGAGCAGTCGCGAGCCTGTGATAACTGAGCGCGATAGCGGGGTGGGTAGCAGATTCAGGCCATTTGCCGTCTGCATGTTCGCCGGTTCGACCAACAAAAATGCCTCGAACTTGCCGGTTTCACGATTGAGCACGGGCAGCAGTGTGGTTTCCACTGCTTGTTCGGGTTGGGTAGTGGCTGGCCATTTCAGCGGAACTTGCGCGTGCGCCATGCTCGCCGCGAGGGCGAACAGCAGGCTGATGGCAAGACGGCGGATCATGGCAATGCGTTGTCCAAATGCTTGAAATTGTGGAAACCGGCGATTTTGCCACTCGATGCTTGGACCCGAAGCTTGGACCCGAAGCCGCCCCAAGGGTTCAAACATACTGTGCAGAGCATAGCACGGCGCGCGCTTTGTCGCTGCTTAAACCGCTGTTCTGGGACGGAATATACGGTCTGTTCCGCGAATTTCAAGGACTGCAATCAAATTGATACCAAATTATTGCTGGCGGCTCGGTGATGGCACTGTGTCGGTGGTGAAAAGCTGTGCCAGATCAACCCGATCAAAGCGGTATTGGCGGTTGCAGAACTCGCAGGTGATTTCGGCAACACCATCGGCCTGCGCCGAGGCCATGGCTTCGTGTTCGCCCAAGCTGAAGAGCACGGCGGCCACGCGTTCGCGCGAGCAACTGCATTGAAAGCGCAGTGGGCGTGTATCGAGGATGCGCACGCCATCTTCGTGAAACAGCCGGTAGAGCAGAGTGCTTACCGGAGTATCGCGCAGTTCGTCGCTGCGCAAGGTCTCGAACAACAGTGTTGCACGGTGCCAGGCGTCGTCATTGGCTACGGTTCCGGGCAGGCGTTGCAACATCAGTCCGGCAGCACAGCCGTTATTGGCGCTGAGCAGTATCCGCGTTGGCAGTTGCTCGGACTGGGCGAAATAACGCTCGAACGATTCCGCCAAGCTACCTGCATCCAGCTCCACCAAGCCCTGGTAACGCACTGCCTCAGCCTGCGCTGTGACATTTTGTTCAATAGTGATGGCAAGCATTGAGCCAGTGCCAAAGTCGCGCGGCGTGAGTGTGTCGGGGAGCGGAAGCTGGTGCCGCGCGATACCGCGAATTGCACCAGCGGCGGTACATTCTGCGAAAATCATGCGCAGCTTTCCGGTGCCACGCATTTGCACACTCAGGCGTGCCTGTGTCTTGATATGGCCGGTGAACAAGGCGCTGGCGGCGCAGGTTTCGCCCAGACAGGCGATGACGGGTGCAGGATAATCGGCATGGCTCAGCAGTTCCTGCCAGCTTGAGTCCAGGCGAACCAACACGCCGCGAATACCATTGTCGGCCAGAGAAAATCGCGTGATTGCATCGTGATTCGGGTCGTTGCCGGTTTCTTTCATGATTTTTGCAAGCGAGATGCGATGAGGATCACAGCAGACATGATCGGGATATTTCGGGCATTTGGCAAAAATGATCGCACGTTGTATCACTGCGATGTCATTGTGTGCGGGAGGTGGCCGTGAGCCGTTCACGGCAGCGGCGGCAGTCGCCGGGTCGCTGGTGGCGGCGTTTGCTGCTGCTGGTGTTGCTGCTGCCGGTATTGACGATATTGCAGGTTGTGGTGCTGCGCTGGCTCGATCCGCCCAGCTCGATGGTGATGCTGGTGCAGCGCTTTGAGTCACGAAATGTTGAAGGATTCGAGCTGGATTATCGCTGGCGCGACTGGGCGACGCTGCCAACGCAATTGCCGATTGCGCTGGTAGCCGCCGAGGACCAGCAGTTTCCCGCTCATCACGGGTTTGATCTTGATGCGATCAGCCGTGCGCTTGATCACAACGATAGCGGTGGCCGGGTGCGCGGTGCCAGCACCATCAGCCAGCAGGTCGCCAAAAACCTGTTTCTCTGGCAAGGCCGCAGTTGGCTGCGCAAAGGTATGGAAGCCTGGTACACGTTATGGCTCGAAGTGCTATGGCCCAAGCAGCGCTTGTTGGAGGTCTACGCCAACATCGTCGAGTTCGGTGAGGGAGTGTATGGCGTTGAGGCGGCGTCACAGCGCTATTTCAAGGTGTCGGCGAGCGCCCTCAACGGCGCGCAAAGCGCACGCCTGGCGGCGGTGTTGCCTAGTCCGCGACGCTGGCATGCCGATCGCCCGGGGCCGTATGTTTTGGCACGTCAGGCGTGGGTGGAGCGGCAGGTTCGTCAACTTGGCGGGCCGGAATATCTGCGCGAGTGCTGTGGGGTGCCGGGTGCGCAGTAGCCTGTCTTGCCGCAGGTGACGTGGCGTAATTGATACCATGCGCGCTATGGAACGCTATCGAAACCTGACGGTGGTTATTGCTGCCTACAATGAACAGGCTGCGCTGCCGGCCTTGCACGACCGCCTGTCTACGGTACTTGATGGGTTGGATATCCCGGCGCAGGTTTTGTATGTGGACGACGGCAGCGGCGACGGTACCTGGGCGGTACTTGAGCGCATTGCATCGTGCGACGCCCGTGTGGGCCTGCTGCGTTTATCGCGCAATTTTGGCAAGGAATTGGCGCTGACGGCCGGGCTGGATCATGCCGGCGAGCGTGATGCGGTGATCGTGCTCGATGCCGACGGCCAGGATCCGCCGGAATTGATTCCACAATTTGTTGCCAAGTGGCGCGAAGGCTTCGACATGGTTTACGGCACCCGCATTGCGCGTGACGGCGAGAGCTGGCTCAAGCGCTTGACTGCCGCCGGGTTTTATCGGGTCATGTCGCGCCTGTCGCATACGCCGATGCCGCGCGATACCGGCGATTTTCGGTTGCTTTCACGGCCGGTTCTGGATGCGCTGCGCCAGTTGCGCGAACGACGGCGCTTCATGAAGGGCCTGTTTGCCTGGGTCGGTTATCGCCAGTGCGCGATCGGCTATCACCGGCAGCCGCGATTGGCCGGTCGCAGTGCCTTCAGCTATTGGCGCTTGTGGAACTTCGCGCTCGATGGCATCACCAGCTTCTCCACCGCGCCGTTGCGGGTGGCCACCTACATTGGCGTGATGACCGCGCTGGTGGCATTCGTGTTCGGGGTCTGGATCATCGCCAAGACCCTGCTCTACGGCGATGCTGTGCCGGGTTATCCGTCGCTGATGACGGTTGTTTTGTTTCTCGGCGGCGTGCAACTGATTGCGCTGGGCCTGATTGGCGAATACCTCGGGCGCCTGTACGAAGAGGCCAAACAGCGGCCCCTGTACCTCATCACCAGCGTGCGCCCGGCCACGCAGCAAAACGATTGAGAGTAGCCACGCGTTCGCGCCGAATCAGTCGCCGGAAAATGGGTTGAGCTGGCGCCAGATCGATTTGCTCTTCGGCCAATTGCCACTCAACCAGGGATGCTCCGGGTCATTCGCCAGCAGAATCCGCTTGGTGTCGGCGGCAAGTTTGTCTTCACCCAGTTTGGTGTAAGCCTGCGCCATCAACGCCAGCGCATCGTCGATGTACATGCTTTGCGGATAGCTTTCGATGATGTACTGACCACGTTTGACGGCAGCGACATAGGCGCCACGGCGCAGGTAGTACAGGCCAACGCCGAGTTCGTGCCGGGCCAGCAAGTTGCGCAGATGTACCATGCGCTGGCGGGCATCCGGGGCATAACGGCTATCGGGATAGCGGCGGATCAAATCGGCAAAGTCGTTGAAACTTTGCATAGTGCCGGTCATCTCGCGCGAGGTCATGTCGAGCCGTGCGATGCGCTCCATCAGGATGTTTTCCTTCTGGAAGTTGACCAATGCCTTGAGGTAGTAGGCGTAATCAATGTGTTTGTGGGTGGGGAAAGTGCGAATGAAGCGGTTCAGCGTGGAAACCGCATCCTCAGGCGCGCCGGCTTTGAACTGGGCATAAGCCAGATCAAGCTGCGCCTGTTCGGTTTCCGGCCCGAATGGAAAGCGCGCGATCAAGCGTTGGTACATTCGCCCGGATTTGCCGTAGTTGCCATCATCCAGTGCTTCACGCGATTTGCTGTATAGCTGATCCACCGGCATCGTCTCTACCGGGTCTTTTTTCGCCTTGAACCAACCGCACCCGGAAAGTACGGGAACCAACAGCAGGATCAGGACGATGCGGGGCAGGGTGCGTTTGACGGTCATGGCGATGTTCGGCGCACGCGGCGCGTATAGGGGAAAGTGGGGATAATAGCCGATCAATGCGAAATCGCTGTAAACCATGGCCCGTTGGTGGGCCACCAAGGAGTTTGATGGATACCGAACACGACGACGAACTGGTTGAGCGCCTGCATGCCACGGTGACTCAGGAGCAGGCGGGGCGGCGCTTTGATCAAGTGCTCGCGGAACTTTTCACTGACTATTCGCGCACACGTCTCACTGAATGGGTGAAATCCGGCGATGCGCGCCTGGATGGCGAGTTGGTGCGTCCACGAGAAGCCATCCGCGTGGGCCAACAAATCACCGTGGATGCGGTGCTCGGTGTTGAAACAGACGCTGAACCGGAAGATATTGCACTTGTCGTGCTGTACGAAGATGAGGATGTGCTGGTCATCGACAAGCCGGCCGGCTTGGTGGTGCATCCCGGAGCGGGCAATCCCAATGGCACGTTGGTGAATGCACTGTTGTACCGTGATCCACGCTTGGCGGCATTGCCGCGTGCGGGTATCGTGCATCGCCTCGACAAGGACACCTCCGGGGTGATGGTGGTTGCGCGCAGTCAACGCGCCCATACCGGTTTGATCGAGCAGTTGTCCGGGCGTGCGGTACATCGGCAGTACCTTGCCGTTGTGGTGGGTGCGATGGTGGCGGGCAGCAGTGTGGATGCACCAATCGGCCGCCACGGGCGTGATCGGGTGCGCATGGCGGTAGTAGAGGGAGGACGTCCGGCGATTACCCATTACCGCGTGTACCAGCGCTACCGCGCGCATACCGCGCTGGAATGTCGCCTGGAAACCGGTCGCACCCACCAGATACGGGTACACATGGCGCATATTCGCCATCCGCTGGTTGGCGACCCGCTGTACGGCGGCGCGCTGCGCATCCCCAAGGCGGCCAGTGCCGATCTCAACACCGTATTGCGCGGATTCCGACGCCAAGCCCTGCATGCCCAACACCTGAACTTTGCCCACCCGGCCACCGGTGAGCCGGTGCAATGCGAGGCGCCAGTGCCGGCCGACCTGATCGCGTTGATGGCGGCGTTGCAAGCGGATAGCGCCGAGGCGAACGCACTGGCACCGCGCCCGCGTACGCGCCGTTGAGCGGGCGTTGATGCCGATGCGGCCTGAGTTCGCGCAGCAGGTGCTTTCGCCACACTGGCCGGTCCCGGCCAGTGTGTGTACGTTGACCACGCTGCGCGGGCCGATGGGATGCTCACAGGCGCCATTTGATCACTTGAACCTGGGCACGCGTTGTGGGGATTGCGGCGACGTACATGCCAACCGCGCGTTGCTGCGTGAACAAGCTCAATTGCCCAGTGCGCCATGTTGGATACAACAGGTGCATGGCACCACGGTTCATCGCTTTGATGGTGGCGGGTTGAGGGCGGGCGATGAACCGCAAGCAGATGCTGCGGTAACAGCAATCCCTGGCCAGGTACTGGCAATCCTCACCGCCGATTGTTTGCCGGTCGCATTTGCTGCGGCAGATGGCAGCGAAGTGGCGATTGCCCATGCGGGTTGGCGTGGGCTGTGCAATGGTGTGCTGGAGGCCACAGTGCAGGCGATGGCCACCGTGCCGGGCAATGTCGTGGCATGGCTCGGCCCCGCTGCCGGCCCACAGCGCTATGAAGTCGGTGATGAGGTGCGTGATGCATTCATTGCCCGTGATCAGGTAGCGGAGCAGGCCTTCAGCGCAACGCGACCAGGGCATTGGTTGTGCGATTTATACCAGTTGGCGCGGCAACGCTTGCACGCTCAGGGCATAAGCCGGATATATGGCGGCGAGTGCTGCACGATCAGTGATCCCGGCCGGTTCTTCTCGCATCGGCGCGATGGCCGCAGCGGACGCATGGCCAGCCTGATCTGGATTGCGCCAAAACCTTGAATCAATCCTGCCGGTCTTTGCCGTGTGGCAAGCCACATAGCGCACGCAACAGGTCATGCCAAGTGATAATCCCGACAACCTGATCCTTCTCATCGACCACGGGCAGGCACGATACGTTGGCTTCCAGCATGCGGCGAGCGGCAACGCCAACCGGTTCATCGCCAGTGGCAGTAACCGGCTTGCGGGTCATGATCTGATGGGCGTGGCGCTTCATCGTAGCGGCATCCATCGCACGCTCGCTTGGGCTGTCCACAAACGGGCTCACCGCACGCAATACGTCGCGATCAGAGATGACGCCAAACAATTCGCCCTCGGCAACAACCAGCAAATGATGGAATGCGTGGGTATCAAAGATACGCTTGATCTTGGCGAGGTTGTCGTCCAGACCGACAGTGATCGGTGTAGCGGTCAGAATGTCTGCGACGCGCATCGTGTACTCCCACAAGTGAGTTACAGGCCAATTCTAACGGGTCTGTATTAAACCGGGTACGATATGTTATAATATTCCAATTGATGCATGCAGGTGCCGTTTCGGCGTAACTGTGGAAGAGCCGCCAAACACTAGGAGGCGCCGTGTCCGTTGTACCATCTGAATCGCCGTTGTCATCGCTCAGCCGTCGAGCAATGTTCGGCAATGCGATGAGTTGCCGTGTCGCGACGGATCGTGCCGGTGCATTCGCAGCGATGCTGTGTGCATTGCACTGCGCTTTTTTGCCATTCCTGTTCGCGTTTATTCCGGGGCTCAGTATTGGCCTGCTGGGTTCGTCGCTGTTTGAGGTGGCGTTTACCGTGGTGGCGTCGGCAGTGGGTATCGCCAGCTTGGCCTTGGGCTGGCGCAAGCACCGGCTGCTTGACGCCTGGCAGCGACTGGTTCCGGGGCTTGGATTGCTGTGGATCGGTGCATTTTTACCATGGGCGCATGATCACGCAATTATCCATGCTTTGACGATGGCTTCGGGTGGCGGTTTGATCGCTGCGGCGCATTGGCGCAACCTTCACCTCACCCGTAAACATCTGGCCAATTGAGCCGGATAGCACAACATCATGGTGTCTGCGCCAGAGCAGTGGTAATCTAGTCTGCTTAGCAATCGCAATCATTCAGGAGCAGTCATGGGCAGAGGGGACAAGAAGACCGCAAAGGGCAAGCGTTTTACCGGCAGCCACGGAAACGCCCGTCCGCAGAGCAGCGCGGTAAGCAAGGCAGTGAGCGCCAAGGCCCCGGTCGTTGCGCGCAAAACTGCCGCCAAGGCGGCGACCAAAGCGCCAGCCAAGGCAGCAAAGGCCGCCAAGAAGTCAGCCTGAACCTGCTCACGGTGCAAGACAAAACCCCGCTCTGGCGGGGTTTTGTCGTTTCATGGCTTGAAAAACGTGTCTGAACTCAATGGCACTTACTTAAGCGTCGTCATGCCAGCCCCCGATTAAAGCATTCGAGGGCAGGCTACAGCTGGCATCCACAGCTTCTTTCGCTCGTGCCCAATTTCCTGAAGTCACTGGATTCCCGCCTTACGGCGGGCAGTCCATGCCCGCCGCCCTACGGGCCAGCTTCGCTGTTCGCGCGCGCTCCAGGCGCGCGCAGTCGCGGGAATGATGAATTGAGGGGGTTCTGGCTTAAGTAAGTGCCATTGGTGTCTGAACTCATTCAACGACACTGTTGCAGAACAATGGCTCGCCCGCACTGAATACCTGAAGTGCGCCCGCGCCACCCAGCCAGTAGGTCAGCGCCGCCGGGTGAGGGATATCCCATAGCGTCAGGTCGGCGCGCAGGCCCGGCATGAGTCGGCCGCGATCGGCCAGCCCAAGCGCTTTGGCGGCGTTTGCAGTTGCACCAGTGACCGCCTCCAGTGGTGTCAACCCAAACAGGGTGCAGGCCATCGTCATCGCCAAGCGCAACGACAACATCGGCGATGTGCCGGGATTGCAATCGGTGGCGACTGCCATCGCCACCGCGTGTTCGCGCAGTGCGGCAATGGGCGGTTTTTGCGTTTCACCCAGACAGTGGAATGCACCGGGCAGCAACACCGCGACCGAATCCGCGCGTGCCAATGCCTGCACGCCGTCGGCATTGCTGTATTCAATGTGGTCCGCAGACAGACCGTCGAATGCTGCGACCAACGCCGCACCGCCCAGATCGGAGAGCTGGTCGGCATGCAGTTTGATCGGAAAGCCAAGCGCGCGCGCACGGGCAAATACGCGCCGCGTTTGCACCGGGCTGAAGCCGATGCCTTCGCAGAACGCGTCCACGGCATCAGCTAGCCCTGAAGCAGCCACCGCTGGCAGCATTTCAGCGCACAGCATGTCGATGTAGTCGTCAGCGCGGCCGTGATATTCCGGCGGCAGTGCGTGGGCGCCGAGGAACGTGGTGCGAATGCTGATGCCGAGCGCATCAGCAATGCGCCTGGCCACCCGCAGCATGCGCAGTTCGCTTTCCAGGTTCAGGCCATAACCGGATTTGATCTCCAGCGTGGCGACGCCATCGGCCAGCAGCGCGCGGGCGCGCGGCAGCGACTGCGCCAGCAGTTCGTCTTCGCTGGCTGCGCGCGTCGCCCGCACGGTGGCATTGATGCCGCCACCCGCCTGCGCAATCTGTGCGTAGCTGGCGCCTTCAAGGCGCTGCTCGAACTCGGCAATCCGTTCGCCGGCGAACACCAGGTGGGTGTGGCAGTCGATCAACGCCGGTGTGACCAGCGCACCGTTTGCGTGATGTACACGGGTGCTGGTGGCAACCGCATCGGCCGGAAGTTGCTCACGTGGGCCGACGAAGGCCAGCAGCCCATTGCGCCAGCCGATTGCGGCATTGGCGATCAGCCCCCAGCCGTGCCCGGTTGCCAGCGTCGAGGCGTGGCAATCGACAATCAACGCATCGAAGGCTTGCACGTCTCCGGCCAGTGCGTGTCAGTCGCCCAGTCCAGCCATGCCCAGGATGTTGTAACCGGCATCGACATGGGTGATTTCGCCAGTGATGCCGGCGGCCAGGTCGGAACACAGGAACGCTGCCACATTGCCGACGTTTTCGATGCTGACATTGCGGCGCAGCGGTGCGTGTGCCTCAACATGGCCCAGCATCTTGCGCAGGCTGCCCACGCCGGAGGCGGCTAATGTCTTGATCGGTCCGGCGGATATGGCGTTGACGCGAGTACCTTCCGGGCCGAGGTTCAGCGCCAGATAACGCACGCTTGATTCCAGCGCCGCCTTGGCTACACCCATTACGTTGTAATGCGCCAGCGCGCGCTCGGCGCCGAGATAGGTGAGGGTGAGGATGCTGCCGGAGCGGTCTTTCATCATCGGCCGTGCGGCCTTGGCCAGTGCGGTGAGCGAGTAGACTGAAATGTCGTTGGCAATGCGGAAGCTCTCGCGATCCAATCCGTCGAGGTAATCGCCTTCCAGCACTTCGCGCGGCGCAAAACCGATCGAATGCACCAGAATATCGAAGCCATCCCAGTGCTTGCCGAGCTCGGCAAAACAGGTGTCGATCTGCGCATCATCGGCCACATCCAGCGGGATCACGATGTTCGACCCATATTCGGCTGCGGCTTTTTCCACCCGCGACTTGAGCTTGTCGTTCTGATAGGTGAATGCCAGTTGCGCACCCTCGCGGTGCATGGCGTCGGCGATGCCATTGGCGATCGAACGTTGGCTGGCAATGCCGGTGATCAGTGCGCGTTTGCCGGAAAGAAAACCCATGGTGTCTCCCAATGCCCGTCGTTGCGGGTGAACGATTGCGATAGTGTAATGCCTCGGTGCCAACCCACGGCAAGCTCAGAACCTATCCTTCCACTGCCGCAACCAGGCAAATGCCTCGATGCGGTCTTTTGGCGCTCTGCCGTGATGCAAAGTCAGCGCCGCAAGGATGGCGGGATCGTCCACGCGCAGAAAAGGATTGCAGGCGCGTTCGCTCGCCAGGCTCACTGGAACGCTGGGTTGCTCGGCGGCGCGCAACGCGTCAACCTGGGCAATCCGTGCAGTCAGTTCTGCATTCAAAGGATCCACTTCGAGTGCGAAGCGACCGTTGGCCTGGGTGTATTCATGCGCGCAGCAGACCGCTGTTTCGTCTGGCAACGTGGCCAGTTGCTCCAGCGAGGCGAGCATTTGCGCCGGTGTACCTTCAAACAGGCGGCCACAGCCCAGGCTGAACAGGGTGTCCCCGCAAAACAACCAGCCATTGCCGTGGTAGGCAATATGCGAACGGGTATGCCCAGGTACGGCATGAATGCGCAGGCGCAGGCCCATCTCTGGCAAATTGATCGTGTCACCATCATCTACCCGCACGTCAATAGCGTCGATGCGCGCGTCGTGCGGCCCGTAGCACCTGGGTTGGTGGGTGTTGCGCAGTGCATTCAGGCCGCCAACATGATCGGCATGATGATGCGTGATCAGGATGGCGCGCAGGGTGCAGTTGCCCTCAGCCAGAAACGCATCAACCGCCGCAGCGCTACCCGGATCGACCACCAACGTGCTGCCATCGGCGGCGGTAACTGCCCAGATGTAGTTGTCGTTGAAGGCGGAAATGGCGTGTAACCTCAGCACAGCAGCGCCTCGTTGGCAGTTGGTGAATTGCGACAGATGACCTTGGCGCCGCTTTCGCGCACAATCCACACCATGCCCGAGCTTCGCGCTGCCCGTCAAATGCCATGGGGCACTGATCGCCTGTTTGCCAGCGCGCCCATCGCGGCGCTGCTGGCGCATGAGCAACTGCTGGCTGCGCCCGATATTAGCCGTGTCTTTGGCCATGGCGGATTGTTTGTGCGCCCGTGTGCGGATAGCCCGGCGCTGCTTCCCGGTGCGATGACGCAAGTGATGATGCAGCTTTATCGTTGTGCTGGCGGCATGTCCGGTGATGTGCGTTGCACCGATGATGCATTGCCGATTGCAACCGCCTGCCTGTCGCTGGTTTACGCGCAGCACGTGCTGGAGTCCTCGCCGGCGGGCACGCAGTTGATGGGTGAGGTGGCGCGGGTGCTGGCACCTGAAGGCGCGGCGATATTCGTCGTTTTCAATCCGTTGAGTTTGGTGCGTTTACGTTGGTGCAATAGCGGGTTGCGGGCGATTACACCAAGCCAAGTGGCGCGGATGTTGGGCGAGCACGGCCTTGAAGTGCGTACGATACGGCCGTTGGGGTATTGCTGGCGCGCGCCGGCCAGCTGTGATGTGGGAAGTGACATGGAGCGCAGTAGCCGTCTGGCCAGTTCGTATCTGGTGCTTGCACGTAAGCGGGTGCATGGTATGACGCCTTTGCGCGTCGGGGGGGCGAGGGTGGCTTGGAACAACGGCGTGGGAGCACAATGAAACAGGTTGAAATTCATACCGATGGCGCATGCCTCGGCAATCCGGGGCCCGGTGGTTGGGGCGTGTTGCTGCGCTGCGATGGCCGCGAGCGCGAGTTGAGTGGCAATGAGCCAGACACCACCAACAACCGCATGGAACTGATGGCGGCGATCAAGGCGCTGGAAGCGCTGAGCACACCGTGTGCTGCGGTATTGCATACCGACTCACAATACGTGCAAAAAGGATTCACTGAATGGCTGGCGGGTTGGCAGCGGCGTGGCTGGAAGACCGCTGCAGGCGAGCCGGTAAAGAACAAGGACCTGTGGCAACGGCTCAGTGCTGCTGCGGCGCCGCACACGGTGCAGTGGCAGTGGGTGCGCGGTCATAACGGCCATCCGGAAAACGAGCGGGTAGACGAGCTGGCGCGTGCTGCAGCGGAGCAATTGCGGCCAGTAGCCAGGAGTGGTGGGCGATGAGGCAGATTGTGCTGGATACCGAAACCACCGGCCTGGCCTGGGAGCGCGGCCATCGCATCATCGAAATTGGCTGTATCGAGCTGATCAAGCGACGCCCCACCGGCCGTGAGTTCCAGCGCTATCTCAACCCGGATCGGCTGATCGATGCCGGAGCCATGGAAGTCACTGGAATCAGCAACGAATCGTTGCTCGACAAGCCAAGATTTCATGAGATTGTCGATGAGTTTCTCGATTTCATCCGCGGTGCCGAGCTGATCATCCACAACGCCGCATTCGATGTTGGGTTTCTCGATAACGAGCTGAGCCTGATTGGGCGCGAGCTTGGTCGGATCAGTGATTACGCTGAAGTGGTCGATTCGCTGCGCATGGCGCGCGAGCAGTACCCCGGGCAGCGCAACAGCCTTGACGCCCTGTGCAAACGCCTGGGGGTGGACAACGCGCATCGCACCCAACATGGCGCATTGCTCGATGCCGAGTTGTTGGTTGAGGTCTACCTTGCATTGACCTCGGGGCAGGGGGATCTGGGTTTGAGCCTTGAATCCCTGTCACAAAACGCGCGCAATACAACAAGCACGGTAACGGTACGACCGCGACGAGTACTGCGTGCCAATGATGCCGAGTCCGCTCTGCATAACGAGCGATTGCGCAAGATCGAGAAAAAACAGGGTGCGTGTGTGTGGCTTGCCGACCCCGCGCCGGCGCTTGATTAGACCTCGCGTGCCAGCACCACGGTAATGTTGTCGCTGCCGCCGCCGCGCAGCGCGCAAAACACCAAATGTTCGACCAGTTCCTGCGCTGATAACGTCTCGCGTGCAAGAATCTGCGCGATGCGGCTATCGGAGACGTGCTCGGTCAGGCCATCGGTACACAGCAGCAGTTGCCGCCCCGAACACCACAGCCCGCTTGCCACCCCGATGCGCAAATGGTCTGGATCAGTCACCCCAAGCGCCTGCGTGACCACGTTACGGCGTGGGTGGCTACGCGCCTGGTCGCTGGTGATGGCGCCTTGCGCCACCATTTCCTGTACCAGGCTGTGATCCTGCGATATTTGACGCAATTGGCCATCCCACAGATACACACGGCTATCCCCGATCCAGGCGACTTCGTATTGATTACCTGTGGTGGCGGCCATGGCGATGGTGGTGCCCATCGGCAACGCGCTGCGACGCCCCTGCGAGTAAGCGGCTACGGTGTGCGCGGCATAGCGGATGGCATCGCTCAGGCTGCTGCCGGCACGTGCCGATTCCATCGCTGCGTCGCGGGCCAGCGCGCTGGCAACTTCACCGTACTCGTGACCGCCCATGCCGTCTGCGACCAGCCACAGCCCCTTATCCGCGTTGGCGTCATAGGTGTCTTCATTGAGGTCGCGGCGAAGGCCGACGTGGCTGAGGTGGCCAAACTCGATCATGTTCAGACGGACGCGCCTTGTTGGGTTTTGTTGTGTGGGTGGCGTGTGCCGACCCGTCATGATGCCGTTGACAGTGCAATTCCTGCAAGGCAGCGCCATTTGTTGCTCGCCGAGTACCGTAAAAAGCGTATTGAACACGCTCAAGACCGCCTCACAGAGTGACAACGTGTTTTTTGGCTTGTCCCGGACGCCTTGCCCGCGTATCATTCCGCGCTCTGTGCTGTGCTCGGCTCGTTGATTGAGTTCGCCCGGCCGGAATAGGGTGGCAGCACCCAATGCAGTTGTTGGAGAGGTGGCAGAGTGGTCGAATGCGCCGGATTCGAAATCCGGTTTACGTCTCCGACGTAACGAGGGTTCGAATCCCTCCCTCTCCGCCAGTTTATGCGCGCCGCCTTGAATCGTTGGATTTGGGCGGCGTTGTCGTTTTGGCAAGGTGGATTGCATGTCCCAGATCATGGTGCCGATATCATTTGGTGAATTGCTCGACAAGATCGCGATTTTGCAGATCAAGGCTGAACGCATGCGCGACCCGGCCAAGCTGGCCAATGTGCAGCGTGAACTTGATGCCCTGTTGATCGTTTGGGCGGATCATCCCGCGAGCGGCAGCGATGTTGCGGCGTTGCGTGCAGCGCTCAAGACCGTGAATGAGCGACTCTGGGATATCGAGGATGCAATCCGCGAGCAGGAGCGTGCGCAGCGGTTCGAAGCCGAGTTCATTCGGTTGGCGCGCGCGGTTTACATCGAAAACGACGAGCGTGCGCGGATCAAGCGTGAAATCAATCTGGCGCTGGGCTCGTCATTCGTCGAAGAAAAGTCCTACGCCGATTATCGTGCGCCAGGCGCCGCCTGATCGCCGATCCATTGTTCCAGACGTTCGATTACCTCGCTGCTCTGGATCAGGGCCATCACCCCGGGTTTTTCCAAGCGCTGCCCCCAGCGCAGGGTGTGCGGGTCGCGATTGCAAAAACGGCGTGCTGCTTCAGCATAATGATTTACGCAATACCGCAGGCTGTGATACGGCCCACTGCGCTCGGCGTCAGTGCAGGCGTAGAGTCCGAGCACCGGCGTGGCGACGGCATTGGCGATATGCACTGGCCCGGAGTCCGGGCTCAACAACAGGCTCGCGCGTTGCAGCAAGGCGGGCAGTTGTTCGATGCTGTCTTTGCCAATCAGGTCAACCGCGGGTTGCCGCATATTGGCGAGTATGGCGTCGCCCATTTCACGTTCTGCGTGGCTGCGCCCGCCGATCAGTGCGATACGCATGCCATGCTGCGTAGCGGCGTAATCGGCCACTTCGGCATAACGCTGCGGCAGCCAGTTGCGCAGAGCATGGCTGGAGCACGGTGAAATCATCAGTGTGGCCTGCGGCCCGGGCAATTGCGTCTGCGCCCATTCGCAAGCGCTATCGCTGATCGGCAGATTCCACTGGATATCGGACAGGTGCAACCCGAGCGGCGGCAAGAACTGGCCGAATACGTCGATAACATGATAACCGTCGGCCGCGATGCGTTGATTGCAAAACAGAGCATGGCCTTCGCGGCTGCGCGCCGCATCAAAACCGATTCGGGTTCTTGCCTTGATCGCGGTCGATAGCACGCTGGCACGCAGCGACATTTGCATCAGCAGCAGGGCATCGAAATGGCGTTTGGCCAGGCTTTGGCGCAACGCTCTCCACGCCGCAAACCCGCCACGCTTGTCGTAAACGATGAACTCAACACCGGGCAGTGTACCCAGCAGGCGCACTTCGCCACGCCCGATCACCCAGGTGATGCGGGTGTCTGGGACCTGCTGGCGCAAGGCATGCACAATCGGCAGCATGTGGGTGACATCACCCAATGCGGAAAGACGCAAAAGGCATACGCTGCGAGGTGTGCCGTGAGCTGCGTTAAACTTGCCGCCATGCATCAGGCATCGCTCCCATGAACCAGATTCCTTGTCCATCCGATTTGCGTGCTCCACCGACGATGACTCTGTGCGACGGCGTGGGCATTGTGTTCGACGCATCGCGTTTGCCGCAAGCGCCGGCGCTGGAAAAGCTGTTTCATCCGGAAGCCTGGCCACAAGCGACACCGGTCTTGGGTAGTGGTCGCGGTTCGGCCTGGTTTGTCAGTTGCCCCAGTCACGACGCAGTGCTACGCCATTACCGGCGTGGCGGGCTGTTTGCCACGCTGCTCGGTGATTGGTATCCGTGGCACGGCGCCGAGCATACGCGCAGCTTTGCCGAGTTCAACCTGCTGGCTGAAATGGCCAGTCAGGGGTTGCCCGTGCCCACGCCCTTGGCCGCACGTTATCAACGTGATGGTGCGGGCTACCGTGCCGATATCCTGATCGAACGGATTGCCACAGCCGTGCCTTGGGCTGCCTTGCTGCATGCCGATTTAGCCAGTGCGCCGTGGGAGCAGGTGGGTGCAACCATCGCCCGTTTCCATCGTGCCGGCATCGATCATGCCGATCTGAACGCCAATAATGTGTTGCTCGATGGCGCGGGGCAGGTATGGTTGATTGATTTTGATCGTTCGCAACGCCGTCCACTCAACCACCGTTGGCGGTATCGCAACCTGCGCCGGTTGCGTCGTTCCATCGACAAACTCATGGCTGGCTACCAATACAGCGATGCGGTGGTGTCGGGCTGGTCACGCCTGCGCGAGAGCTATGCGCTGGCGATGGCGCAAGGGCTGCCATGATGTGGAGCTTGCATTTTCTCGGTGTTGGCAATGCCGCAGCTGCCGATCAATTGGGCTCGGCCAGTGCGGTCATTGAGCGGGATGGCAAGCCGCTGTTGATGATCGATTGTGGGCATGAGGCATTGGCCGCTTATCTGTGTACATATTCGGCCATGCCGCAGGCGATATTCATAACCCATGTCCACATGGATCATGTCGCTGGCCTTGAACGCCTGTTTTTTGCAACCCGCTTTGATCCAGCGCAATGCGGTCGTGTGCGTCTGTATGTAGCAGCAGCATTGGTGCCGCATTTGCAGGCACGAGTGGCCGATTACCCTGGCGTACTGGCTGAGGGCGGCAGCAATTTTTGGGATGCGTTTCAGTTGATCCCGATGAGCCACGGTTTTTGGCATCGGAAGATGTGGTTTGACGTTTTTGCGGTGCGCCACCATGCGCCTGGCACCGCTTTTGGCCTGCGGCTGCGTGGTTCACTGCTCTACACCGGCGATACCCGGCCAATTCCAGAAGTGCTGAATACACATGCGGATCAAGGCGAATTGATCGCCCACGATTGCGCGTTGATTGGCAACCCATCGCACAGTGGCCTTGATGATCTTGAACGCGAGTACGGAAAAAACCTGCTGGATCGATTGTTGATTTACCATTACGGTAGTGCTGCCGAGGCAGAATCCATGGTGGCGCGTGGCTATCGGGTGGCGCATGCAGGGCTGCGCGTGGCATTGGCAGAACCCGTTTCAGCTCAGGCACTGGAGTCATCTTGAACCGCCCCACTGCACGTACATCATTGGCACCTGCTGCGCCGGTCATCGTTGCTGATCGTCTTGGCCGCAACTTGCGCGATCTGCGTGTTTCGGTGATCGAAACCTGCAATTATCGTTGTCCATATTGCATGCCCGCTGATCGCACCCCGGAGTGGACCGAGAATGACCATGCCAACAGCAGCAAGCGCCTGGGTTTTGCTGAAATCGAAACGCTGGTACGCAGCTTTGTGTACTTGGGTGTGAGCAAAGTGCGGCTAACCGGTGGCGAGCCGTTGCTTCGCCGCGGTCTACCCGATCTGATTGCACAACTGGCCGCTATCGACGGCATCGAGGATCTGGCGCTGACTACCAACGGCAGCCTGCTGGCAAGGCACGCCAATGCACTTGCCGATGCCGGCCTGCATCGGCTGACGGTGAGTCTGGACACCCTGGATACACAGCGTTTTGCGCAGCTCTCCGGCGGCCGTGGCCGGCTCGATGACGTGCTCGCCGGCATTGCTGCGGCGGAGCAGGCGGGGTTTACCGCAATCAAGATCAATTGCGTGGTGCAACGCGGCATCAATGATGCCGACGTGTTGCCCTTGCTTGAACATTTTCGTGGCAGCGCACATGTGGTGCGTTTTATCGAATACATGGACGTGGGCACCTGCAATCGCTGGCAACGCGATCAAGTGGTGCCATCGGCGCAACTGCGCGATCGGATTCACCAGCGTTGGCCATTGCGCGCGCTGCAACCGAATTATCGTGGCGAGGTGGCATCCCGCTACGCCTATGCCGATGGTGGCGGTGAAGTGGGCTTCGTCAGCTCGGTGAGCGAGCCATTTTGTGGCGATTGCCATCGCGCACGCTTGGGCGCCGATGGCCAGCTTTACACGTGTTTGTTTGCTGCCACCGGCACGCCGCTGCGCGAATACATCAATCACGGTGAAGTAGCGTTGCAGCAGCGGATTGTCGAAACCTGGGTGGGCCGTGGTGATCGCTACAGCGAGCTGCGCGGTAATGCACCTGAAGCCGGTAGACGCATTGAGATGTTCATGGTGGGTGGTTGATGGCAACGCGCAAACGCGAGACGCTTTCGCACATCGATGCTTTGGGTCAGCCAGCGATGGTTGATATTTCCGGCAAAACCGCCAGTGTGCGCGAGGCGTTGGCAGAATGCCGCGTGCGCTTTCCCGCAGCCACTGCTGCCAGCCTGCGCGAGCAGGGCATGTGTACCGCGAAGGGGCCGGTGATTGCCACCGCCATCATCGCCGGCACCCAGGCGGTCAAGCAGACTTCGGCGTTGATCCCGTTTTGCCACCCGCTGCCTATCGACGGCTGTCGCTTTGAATTGCTCTGGGCCAGTGCCAACGTGCTGAATATCACGTGCATGGTGCGTACCACGCATCGCACCGGGGTTGAGATGGAAGCGTTGACTGGTGCCACGGTGGCGGCGTTGACGGTCTATGACATGTGCAAGGCGTTGTCGCACCGCATTGTGCTGGGGCCAGCACGGTTGCTGGCGAAAAGCGGCGGCAAACATGATTTTGGCAAGGAAAAGCTGCGATGAAAGTGGTTGTTCACTACTTTGCCAGTCTGCGTGATCGGGCCGGTTGCAGCAGCGAGGATGTCGAGATGGCCGATGGTGCATCCTTGTCGGCGGTATACGCCCAGTGCAGCACACGGCATGGCTTTGATTTTCCGCAAGCGCGGCTACGGGTTGCGCTCGATGATGCCTTCGTCAGCTGGGATCATGGTTTGCATGAGGGCGCGCAGGTGGTTTTTTTGCCGCCGGTATCGGGAGGTTGATCGTGCCCTGTTTTGCCATCAGCGAATCGCCGATCGATCCGGCATTGCTGCGTCAGGCCATGCAATCACCACAATGCGGCGCATTTGTTGCATTCGAAGGCTGGGTGCGCGACAACCATCTGGGCAAGACCGTTCAGGCCCTGGATTACCAGGTTTATCGCGAACTGGCGCTCGGCGAAGGTGAGCGGATCATGCACGAGGCTTGTGCGCGCTTCGCTATCGTCGATGCCCGTGCAGTGCATCGCGTAGGGGCATTGGCGCTCGGTGATCTCGCGGTCTGGGTCGGCGTCAGCGCGGGCCACCGCGATGCGGCATTTTCTGCCTGCCGCTGGATCATTGATGAAATCAAGGCACGGGTGCCGATCTGGAAGCGCGAACACTATCCGGACGGCGTCAGCGAATGGCTGCACCCCTGACCGGATAGCGCGTGCTTTGATCAGGCACGCATCAATTGAACAAACGCAAGGGCTGCGGTTTGGCCAGTTCGGCGAGGATCCGTGAGTCGCGTCCGTAGATGTCGCGTTTGAATCCGAGCCGGCCATCGCTGTGGATGTCCACGCTCCAGTACATCAGCAATACCGTGACTGGCCGATGCAGGCTCACGTTGCGGGTCTGGTTGCTGGCAATTGCGGCATCGATGGCAGCCCGGTTCCATTGTGCGGGATCGTCAAGCAGGCGCTCGACCAGTTCCAGTGGCCGCTCCACCCGAATGCAACCGGAGCTGAAGGCGCGTTGTTCGAGATCGAACAGTTCGGTATGCGGGGTGTCGTGCAGATACACGCTGTAGGGGTTGTCGAAACGGATCGCAACCCGCCCCAATGAATTGCCCGCTCCCGCATCCTGGCGCAAGGTCAGGCCACTGGGATTGCTCCAGTCGATCTGCTCGGCGCGCAATTCCTTGCCGTTGTGGTCGAGCACACGCAAGCGATTGGCAGCCAGATAGCCGGGGTTTTTTCGGACCTTGGGCAGGATGTCGTTGCGCAGAATCGTGGGGGGTACCGTCCACGTCGGGTTGAAGGTGATCCGGTTGATTTGCGAACGGAAGCTCGGCGTCTTGCGATAGGGTTTTCCTACCTGCACGCGTGTGCTCCATTGCGGCTGGCCATGCTGAAAATAAGTCGCCTTGTAGCCGGCGATGTCGACCAGTAAAAACTCGGCGCTGGTTTCATGCAACAACCAGCGTGCGCGTTCCAGATTGGCGCGCACCTGGTCGATACGCATCGCTACGGTTATGTTGAGTGCCGCCAGTGTGCTCTTGCCCAGCGCCCCGTCGGGGGCCAGGTATTGCTTGCGCTGGAATCGGCGCAAGGCATCTTCAAGCACCCGATCAAAGTGTGCCGAATCCGCAGCGGCTTCCATCTCCGGGTCGCCATATCCGCTCAGGCGCAGACGCTCGCGCAACGCCGGTATTCTTGGGTCGTCGTCACCCGCTTTCAGTGTTGGGCCGTCGGCGATTTGTGGCCAGCCTCCTGTGCTTTGCACTTTGCGCAGCCGGCGCAGGCCTTCACGCAATTGCTCATATAGTGGATACATCGGGCGGGCACGGTTGAACAAGGCCGCAATCTCGCCTGCATCAATCGCTGCACTCATTGCGCTTAATGCTGAGCGCACTTCGATATTGCGCGCTTGAAAGTTCCAATCACGTTCGAGCACACGGGGATCGACCTTGCCATTGAGCAAATGCGACAAGGCGGTGAGCAAGCTGCGTGTTGCCAGCAACTCAGTCGTCTGTGCAACATCGGCAGGCAGGGTTGGCTGTGCCCACGTGGCACGCAGCGTATCCAATGCGTAATCGCCAGACGACAACCCATCGTTTTCGATGTCGTCAAGCGCGGCCAGCAACGCAGCCCGCTGCGCGGGTTCGGCCCATGCGGGCCTGAATTGGCGCAGTTGATAAAAAACGGCAAGCAATCGATCCAGTTGCGAATGCTCTGCGGCCTGCGCTACGGGTTGCGCAAGTTGTTCGCGCAATTGCAGGGCAAGCCTTGGGTTTTGCGAAGGTTCCAACGGTGTGGCCGCTGCCTGTACGCCAACGATGGCAGCAATCAGCAGCAACGCGCTGGTGGTGCGCCACGCACGCAACCGTTTTTTAACCTGAACGACTGTAACTTGCGCGTTGGTGTCGGTTGTCGGCATTATCTGTACGCTCCGTATTGTCTGGGGATCATGCCATTGCATCCGCCGTACCGATCACTATTGCTGCTGACGATTTTCGCCTGCGCTAGCGGCAGGGCTTCGCCGCCGGCCGACCCACTGCTTTCCGCAACGCCGATAGCCGCCAGAGCTGCGGTAACGCTGGCATTGCAAGCGATGCGCTGCGCTGTGAGCAGCGGTGTACCAGCTCCGAATCGACTGGCCGTGATTGATTATTCAAAACCCTCCACTGAGAAACGCTTGTGGGTATTTGATCTTGCCGCGAACTCTCTTTTGTATGCAGAACGGGTTGCGCACGGTCGCAATTCGGGTGAAACCCTTGCTGCAACGTTTTCCAATGATACGGGCAGCTATGCGTCGAGCCTGGGTTTGTTTCGCACGCGCGATGTTTACTTTGGCCGCAACGGGTATTCGCTGCGGATGCAGGGCCTTGAGCCGGGCTTCAATGACAACGCCATGAGTCGCGCCATCGTGATTCACGGCGCCGACTACGTCAGCGAGGCATTCGTGCGCAAAGTCGGACGGATCGGTCGCAGCCTGGGTTGCCCGGCGGTACGCAGAAAAGTGGCCCATGCGCTGATAGACACGATCCAGGATGGACAGTTCGTATTTTCCTACTATCCCGACCCAACATGGTTGGCGCATTCACGTTTCGTCAATTGTGCTGGCAACGGGGTTGCACAGAACGGCGGCTTTTCGGCCGCTCCCTGACAAAAAAGGCCGGGCTGCTATCCCGGCCTTTCCTCGTGATTCGGGAGCTGCGCTCAGCGCAGCGGCACGATCTGGTTGTTGGTTACTCGCACGTAGTCACCGGGGGCCACGTTGGCGAGATTGCGCTGGTTGATGACAATGCGGCGACCGTCATCCATGCGTAGAAAAACGTCATACGTTGGCGCAGATTTGACGTTCTTTTCGATCTGATGGCCCGCTACTGCGCCGCCCACAGCGCCGACCACAGTTGCAGCCTTGCGGCCGTCGCCTTTGCCGATCTGATTGCCCAACACGCCGCCGACGATACCGCCCAATACCGCGCCGCCACCACTGGCCGAGCTGTTGCCATAAACGGTTTCAATGCGTTCAATCACACCGCAGTCATAACAACGCACATTCTGGCTTTGGCCGTTGGGGGGCGGGCCACCATAACCATAGCCACGGCCACCGCCGGTGGCGCACGCCGCAAGGCCGATACAAAGGGTGGAAACAAACAGGTTTCGCAGGTTCATGGTGTTACTCCGCAACGGTGGACTGTGTTCATGCTGAAGTGTAGTGGCTGAACGCACACCGACCGCGTTCGTTGAATGGGTGTGCTGGCGTACCGACCGGCTCAACGATAATCGCGATGGCAGGCGTCACAGGCGTCATCGACCCGCGTTGCTACAAGGGTCAGATCAGCGCAACTGGTAGCCATCGTGTGCAGGGCTGCCGACGTTGCTGCTTGCAGATCGGCAGCGTAACGCGAAAATGTGGCGTCCTTTGATGTCGCAAACACCGCATCGATGTCCGCGCCGAGAGTGTTGAGTCGGGCGAAATGATGGCGCACGGTTTTGGTCGAGCAACTCGGCGCCGCCAACTCAGTATTGACACTGCGCTGGTGGTGATTGATCAACACCATCAGGCTGCGGGGCAGGGCATGGGCCTGGCGCAGCGCATTGAGCGCGGAACTGGTGCCGAGAACACCAATCATCAATCCGATCAGCAGGGTGATGGCAAAGCGCATGGTGTCTCCGGGACTGGAATTCCGGCGCGCATTGTCGCCGATCTTTAGCGGTTAAAATGCACGGATGAACAGCATTGCGCCGAATATTGATTTATTGCAGCAACGATTTGCCAGTATTGATCGCCTCTATGGTGCGGGTGCTACTGCCGGCTTTTCTGGCCGCCATGTCTGCGTGATCGGTCTTGGCGGTGTGGGTTCCTGGGCGGTGGAAGCTCTGGCGCGCAGTGCAATCGGCGCGCTGACCCTGATCGATGCCGACGATGTTTGCGTGAGTAATACCAGCCGACAGATACAGGCGCTGGACGGCAATTTTGGCCGCGCCAAGGGTGAGGTGCTGGCGGAGCGCTGTCGTGCCATCAACCCGGCAATAACGTGTCAGGTGATACCTGCATTCCTGACGCCATCCAATCTCGGAGAGTTGCTTGATCGCGGCTACGACCTGGTACTGGATGCCTGTGACAGCTTTCGCAGCAAGGTCGAAACCATCGCCTGGTGCCGGCGCCGCAAGTTGCCATTGGTTGTAGTGGGTTCGGCCGGTGGCCGTGTTGATGCCACCCAGGTGCGGGTGCGTGATCTGAGCCGAACCGAGCACGACGCGATGTTGTCGCTGATCCGCAAGAAGCTGCGCGGCGAGTTCAATTTTCCACGCAATGCGCAGCGCTACTTCGGGGTGTCGGCGGTGTATTCGCTGGAAAACGTGCGTTATCCGCAGGCTGATGGCACAGTCTGTGGCATCCGGCCTGCGGCGAACTCTGACGGTGGTTTTAACCTGGATTGCGGTTCTGGCCTTGGCGCTGCGACTCACGTCACCGGTGCGTTCGCGTTTGCTGCGGCTGGGCGTGCGCTTGAACTGCTGCGCCGTGCATCTTGATGGCTTTGCGTGTGTACCGTTACTGATGGTGTTGCGGTCATCGACCACAATCCGCAGTCCGGGCAACAGTGCGGACACCAATACCTTGCGAGGATGCGACAATGAACGAACTGGGCCGGGGGCGCGACGACGACAGGTCGGCTGTGGATGCGATATCCGCGTCGATCAAGGCTGGCAACGTCGCGGCAGCGATCAGCCAGTGCCGGCAGCGGCTTGCGGTTGAGCCAATAAACGCCGCGATCTGGGGGTTGCTGGGTTCGGCACTGGCGGCTGGCGGCGAGATCAACGAGGCCGGTAAAAGCCTGGCGCGCGCGATTGCCAGCGACCCGGCCGAGCCGACCTATCACGTGCAGATGGGTGAGTTGTACGCGCGCCTGGAGCGCGCCAGCGATGCCGCTGCGTGTTTTGAGCGGGCGCTGGCACTGGCACCCGAGCACCTGCCGGCCCTGCATGGCCGTGCCAATGCGCTGTGGGCGCAAGGCAACCTGTTGGCGGCGCGGCAAACCTACCAGCAGATACTCGCGTTACGTGGCGATGATGCCTTTGCCGAG
Source organism: Lysobacteraceae bacterium (assembly GCA_030681035.1). Classification (GTDB taxonomy): domain Bacteria; phylum Pseudomonadota; class Gammaproteobacteria; order Xanthomonadales; family Xanthomonadaceae. The sequence continues at coordinate 54,660 of JAUXUI010000010.1, forward strand.
CGCAATCTTCGGCTGATCAATGGCCGTCTGGTCGAGCGTTGGCATTTTCCGATGGTCAGTGATGGCCCGCGCAATACGCAGTACGAACAGGCTCTGTGCGCGGCGATCACACCCGATTCAGTGGTGCTGGATATCGGTGCCGGCACTGGCCTGCTGTCGATGATGGCAGCGCGCGCCGGTGCGCGCCACGTGATTGCCTGCGAAGGTAACCCGGCGATGGCCGAACTCGCCCGCGAAATCATTGCCCACAATGGCCTTGCCGACAAAATCACCGTGCTTGCCAAATCGTCGTTTCAGATCGACCCGCAGGCCGATTTCCCCGCCTGCCTGCGCCCCAATCTGATCGTGGCCGAGATTTTCGACGCCACCGTGATCGGCGAGGGAGCGTTGGCAAGTTTTGCCCATGCCCGCAGCCATCTGGCGCTGGAAGGCGCACGGATCATCCCGGCGCGGGCGCGGCTGCATGGTGTGCTGATCGAATCGGACATGCTCTGGCGCGAGGGTGCCGCCGATCATGCCAGTGGTTTCGATCTGCGCATGCTCAACCAGTACCGGCCGGATTGTGTCGGTGTAGAGGCGCACGGGTTTCAGGGTGTCGCGTTGTCCGACGACTTCGCCATCTTCGATTTTGATTTCACCGCCGATGCCGCAACCAGCCCCATGCACAACACGCTGGAAATCGAGGTCACCCGTGCCGGCGTGTGCCATGGTGTTGCCTACTGGATGCGTTTGCAGCTCGATGATGAGCGGGTGCTGGATAATCGCCCTGATCTGGGCAATGGCGTGTCCGATGCGTATTGTGCGCACTGGCACCAGATGGTGCGCTTGCTGATACCTGCGCTTGCCGTGCAGCCCGGCATGCGTATTCGCATCCAGGCGCAGCACGACCACCATTCAGTCGCGTTGAGCGTGTTCGATCCGGCGACTGGTTTGTCCGGCTGTTGACAACATCACAGGTGTTGCGCTTTTCAGGTGCGCAAGGTCTACTTCCGCCATGAACCAGAACGAACGATACCGCAGTGCCGGTGCTGTGCTGTGCGAACGAATGGTGCCGCCGGAAGTGGCTGCGGCGATGGCTTACCAGATCAGCCTGCAGGTGCGAAAGAGCGGCGACCAGTGTCTGGCGCCGCCGCTGATAACCAGCAAGCCGTGTTACGAAATCTACTGTTACCAGTGGCCGGTGCTGCTCACGTTTTTATGGGCGATGACGCCGAAAATCGAGGCTGTTGTGGGCCGCCCGCTGCTGCCGACGTACAGCTACTTTCGTACCTATCAGCAGGGCGATGTGTGTCGCATCCATGCCGACCGCCCGGCCTGTGAGCATTCGGTTTCGCTGACCCTGGCCTACTCGGATGACAAGCCGTGGGCGTTGGCAGTGGCCAACGATCCGGCACCGCTGGAGCAGCGCGGCACCATCCGTGGCGATGAGGATTTTGGGGCGGGCGGATACAGTGAGTTTGCGATGGCGCCCGGTGATGCCGTGGTCTATCGCGGCACCGACTACCTGCATGGGCGGCTGACACCCAATCCCAATCGCTGGTCGGCACATTTGTTTCTGCATTGGGTTGATCGTGAAGGCCCCAATCACGAGCAGGCCTTCGATGGTCGATCGGTTGTTGGAAATACCGATTTCGTATTTCCTGCAGTTGGCTGACAGGCGGTGGTTGGCCGCCTGTCAGCCATGCAGGGATCAGAACTCGCTGGACAAACGCGCGAACAGCGCGGTTCCGTTCAGGCCAAACTGCACACTGTCGTACTTGAAACCGTTGTCGGTTTCGTCGGCATTTTGCGCACTCGGAAACTGGTCGAAGATGTTGGCCGCACCGATGGTGAACTTGGTCTTGCCAGCGTTGAAAGCGTAGGTGAGGCTGGCATCGGCCGACAAGCGTGCGTCGTACTTGAGGTTCGGCACCGGTGGCCCGGAGAACGTGCCGAGGGTTTGCGAGCCAAAGTAAATCAGCTTGAACAGCCCGTTCCATGAGCCGTGGGTGTAATCGAACGCCAGCGTGCCCTTGCTGCGCGGCGCACCGTTTTCGATAAACAGTTTTTCGCGGTTGTCGAGCAGGGCATCTTCGCGCCCGGCGAGCGCGGCTGGGGTGTTGACGCGGCGGACATCGGTCTTGTTGTAGTTGAATCCGAGCAGGGTAACCAGCTTGCCCCCGGCCATCGGCATGTCGTGGGCGGCGGTGACATCAACGCCACGGGTTTTGGTATCGACCGAGTTGACGAAGAACTGTGCTTCACCAACACCCAGTTGATCCAGAATCGCGCCGATACTCGGGTCGCTGTCGTCGAAACGGCCGCTGAGCACAATGCGGTCATCGATGTTGATCCAGTAGCCGTCAACCGTCAGCGTGAGGTTGTCCAGCGGCTCCCAGGTGAAGCCAAGGGTGAAGTTGTCGGAGGTTTCTTCCTTCAGCTTGGGAATGCCGGCGGCGTTGGCCACGGCACCGCCATTGGGCGCCAGCACCACATCGGTGGGCACGCCGCCGATGAAGTCGGTGAAGGTGGAGGAGAAAAAGCGCTGTTGCAGCGACGGCGCACGGAAGCCGGTACTGACCGAGCCACGCAGGCGCAGGCTGTCGGTGGTGCGATAAGCCCATGCCAGCTTGCCGTTGAGGGTGGTGCCAAAATCGCTGTAGTCCTCGTAGCGGCCGGCAATATCGACCATCAGGCGGTCGGTGACGCTGGCTTCCAGATCAACATACGCGGCCCAACTGTCGCGGCTGGAGTTGGTTTCATCACCCGGCTGGAAGCCTGGGAATCCCTGACTGCCGGCATTGCCGCCACCGGCACCGTCAGCATCGATGAAGGAACCCGCCTCGCCAGCAAAAATCTTGTAGCGCTCGTCGCGATACTCGCCGCCGAAGGCCACGTTCAGGCCCTGAAACACGCCATCGTAGTAGCGGCTGATGTCGAGGTTGCTGGTTTGCTGGCGGAACGAGAAGCCGCCGGCATCAAAGCGGGTAGGGCTGATGCCGGCGCCGCCTGCGAGCAGATTGGCATTGGCGATCGAGGCGTTCAGCGTATTGGAGATGTTGTAGAGCAGCTCGTTGTAGCCGTAGGTAGTGCTCAAATCGACATGCCAATCGGCGAAGTCACCGCGCGCGCCGACAGTGGCGTAGCGGTCTTCGAGGTCGCCATTGATGAATGGCACAAAGCCGTCAGGAAACATTGCAGCGGAATTGCGTGACGGAATATCGTCCGAAACGATGCCGCCGCGCGCGAATGCCGCCGAGGATGCATCGCGATCCTGGTAGGTGCCGGTGAAATACGCTTCGACATTATCGGTGATGCCGAACGTGCCGTTGCCGGCCACCGTGGTGTTGTCGACGCTGGAATCGCCGATGGTGCGCGGGTTGTCCTTGCCCGAGCGGTCGGAGCGATTGCGACTCAGGTACTCAGCGGTGACGCCCAGCACGCCGCGTTCACCGAGTTCCACGCCGCAATAGGCGGTGGTCAGATCGTTTTCACCATCGCCGCGTGAATATTGGCCGTAAGCAAGCACGCCTTCGCAACCGAGACGCTGCTTGAGGGTGATGTTCATCACGCCGGCAATGGCATCGGAGCCGTACTGCGCCGCCGCGCCATCGCGCAGCACTTCCACCTGTTCGATTGCCAGTACCGGGATCGTGTTCAGATCGGTGCCGGTGGCGCCGCGGTTGCGCGCGCCGAACAGGTTGACCAGCGACACGTTGTGGCGGCGTTTGCCATTGACCAGCACCAGGGTCTGGTCGGCACTCAGGCCACGCAAGGCCGCCGAGTCGATCAGGTCGGCACCATCGGCGCCGGTCTGCCGCGTCGAGTTGAATGACGGCGCGATGAATTGCAGGGTCTGGCCCAAGTCGAACTGCGCGCCCTGGGTGGCGGCCTTGGTCATCGGAATGATGTCCACCGGCACCAGGGTCTCGGTAGCCGATGTGCCCTGCCGGCGCGAGCCAAGCACCATGACCTTGTCGAGCGATTTGGCTTCGGTTTGATCCGCCGTGGCATCGGTGTCACCGCCGTCCTGCGCCCAGACTGGCGCAGCCACACCCAAACCCATCAGTACAAACAACGGCAGGGCATTGCCCACGGCCGTAAACAGCAGCGATTTACGCATTTTGATTCCCCTAATTCCGGTAACGGCCGTCCCCAATCGCAGCTCGCCACGGCCCCAGCCGGCTGCGTTGCCGGTGCGCTGCACCGACGATCACCTGCAATGTAGCGCGGCGCGCAGCGCACGGGAAGATGCTGCCTGCTGTGCTCGTGCGTGTGCAGGAGCCCGATGTGGGCGGTCGGCATGTACTTCGGTTGGAAAATTACCATCGCGCACAGGGTGCGCCCCTACAAAAAATCGTGATCTGCCCCTGTAGGAGCCCGGTGCGGGCGACCGGCATGTACCTCGGTTGGAAAATTACGGTCGCGCACAGGGTGCGCTCCTACAAAAAAACGGTGCTCTACCCCTGTAGGAGCCCGGTGCGGGCGACCGGCATGTACCTCGGTTGGAAAATTACCGTCGCGCACAGGGTGCGCTCCTACAAAAAATCGTGATCTGCCCCTGTAGGAGCCCACCCTGTGGGCGACAGATGCCATGTGCGCAGCATGTGCCTGGTCGCGCACAGAGCCGGCCCCAGGCTTGATCTGACAGCGCTTCCACAGGAACCCTTCGGCTTAACGTGGTGAGGAGCTTTGCGCGCTGGCGCGCTGCCAGCGGTGTGTACACTGAGCACCCGGGTAACCGTATGGGCTGGCAATGAATCTGGAGCAATGGCGGCGCGAGGGAAATACGTTCGAGTGGCAAGGCCAACGCATTTTTTATCGTGACCAAGGGCGTGGCGAGGTGCTGCTGTGCCTGCACGGGTTTCCCACCGCATCATGGGATTGGCATCGGCTGTGGCCGGCACTGATCACCACGCGACGGGTGATCGCGCTGGATTTTCTCGGCTACGGGTTTTCCAGCAAGCCGCTGGATCATGCCTACAGTGCGGTGGAACAGGCCGACATCGTGCTGGCGCTGATGCAGTCCCTCGGCATCGGGCAGGCGCATGTGCTGGCCCACGATTTTGGCGACAGCGTGGCGCAGGAATTGTTGGCGCGGGTGGCCGAGCGCGGTGCGGGCCTGCCGCTGAAGTTGCTGTCGGTGTGCTACCTCAATGGCGGCTTGTTCATGGAGGCGGCACGGCCGCGCCTGATCCAGCGCTTGTTGCTGGGGCCGCTTGGGCCGTGGTTGTCGCAGCGGCTGAGCTACCCGCGTTTTGCGCGCAGTTTTGCGGCAATCTTCGGCCCACACACGCAACCCAGTGCCCGCGAACTTGACGACTTCTGGCGGTTGATTGCCAGCGACAACGGCCACCATCTGGCCCACGCGCTGATCCAGTACATCCCCGAGCGCCATCGGCAACGGGCGCGCTGGGTGGCGGCGATGCAAAACAGCAAAGTGCCACAGTGTTTGATTATCGGCATGGCTGATCCGGTATCGGGCTGGCGCATCGCCAAACGCTATCGCGAGCTGTTGCCAGCGGCCGACGTGGTCGAGTTGCCGGGCATCGGCCACTACCCGCAGGTGGAAGCGGCTGATGCCGTGCTTGTTGCATACGCCAGTTTCATCGCGCGTGTTGCCAATGCACCGGGCGAGGGTTTCAAGGCGCCGTAGGGCGTCACCCGTTGCCGTCGTATTGCATCAACACCTGGCGGAGCCGGTAAATCCGCACGATCAGCCGGCGTCCGGATATTGCAGGCGCGATCCAGGTTCCGGGCCTGGCTGGCGTCAGTGGCGCATCGGCCGTTCAACACCGGCGAGCATCGACCTGTTGATCATGCTCGATCCAAAGAGGCCGCGGCAGCCAGATCAGCCGCGCCAATCTGAATGGCGGCAACCGGGCCGCGGTCAGCCGCAGTATGCGCGGACGCCCGTGTCGAATACCCCGCGCCCGTACCGCACTTGATTGCGCCAGCGGCGTTACACGTCGCGGAATCTGTAGTCAATAAAATTGCTGCAATGCATCGTTAAAATGTGAACTGCGTCACATATACTTCGCGAGCCTGCCGTCGGCACAGCGTCGTCTGGCTTTCTGTCGGTCGCCATCATGCGGGCGGCCTTCCGTGTGTCGCCAACCTATCCAAGTACGAGGGAACAACCATGAATTACATCGCAAGACCAATCTGGATCGCTGCTGCACTGGCTGTGGCCGGTGCCGTGCCGGTTGCACATGCGGCAAAACCATCGCCAACGCCGAAAGAGCTCAAGGCCATGGCAGATCAAGCGCGCGACAATCACCATTTCTTCAAGCAGCCCGAGACGATGGCTGAAGCCGCCGCGACACAGGTGCAGATGCCCGATGGAACGGTAGCGATCGCGGTACCGACGGAGCTGTGGAACACGCTGTCGGTAAAGCGCGATGCAAGCGGCAAGCTGCAAATCCTCGAATCTGACGGCACTAACGCCCCGGTGGCCACGGTGAAGTAGTTCGAACATGAATAAGCTCCTGCTCGCTGCTGCGCTTTCTCTGGCTCTGGCCACAACCTTTGCGCAAGCAGCCACGATTGTTCCGGTCAATTTCGATGGCCCGGGCGAGGGTTACAACGACACGACACCGGCTTTGCCGGTAGGCGGCAACCCCGGCACCACAGTGGGTGAACAACGTTTGATCGTCGCCCAGTTTGCCGCTGACCTCTGGGGTGCAGTACTGCAAAGCGATGTGCCGGTGTTCGTCGGCGCCCAGTTCAACCCGCTGGCACCCAACGTGCTCGGCTCTGCCGGTGCGACGCTTGTGTTCAGGGACTTCCCGGGCGCCGGAGTTGCCAACACCTGGTACAGCTCGGCGCTGGCAGACGCCATTTCCGGAGTCGACCTGCAACCCGGCTTCATCGACATCAACTCGCAGTTCAGTTCGACCTTCACGTTTTATCTGGGGCTTGACGGCAATACGCCGGCCGGTCAGGTCAATTTCCTCGATGTGGTGATGCACGAGTTCGGCCACGGCCTTGGCTTCCAGAACTTCGAGAACGAGGCCGCCGGCACATTCCTGGCCGGCACCCAGGACATCTATTCCACCTTCACCTTCGACAACAGCACCGGCAAGCGCTGGACCGAAATGAGCGTGGCAGAGCGTCAGGCATCGGCATTGAACTACGGCAAGGTGATCTTTGACGGTGCCAGCGCAGTTGCCGGAGCGGCATTGACCCTCGGTCCGCGTACCGCGTTTCGGGTGAGCGTACCAGCGGCGATAGCCGGAGATTACGATTTCGGGACGGCCTCCTTCGGCCCGGCCGCGACGCCTGCGAACTTCGCCGGCATGGTGGTGCAGGCATCCCCCGCCAATGGCTGCAACGCGCTCGACAACCCCGCTGCCATCGCCGGCAATATCGCCATCATCGATCGCGGCACCTGCGGCTTCGTGGTCAAGGCGGCGAACGCGCAGGCGGCCGGTGCGGCGGGCGTGGTCATCGCCAACAACACCACTGCCAACCCGCCGCCCGGGCTGGGTGGAACCGACCCGACGATTACCATCCCGACGATTTCGGTCACCCAGGCCGATGGCAACCTGATAAAAGCTCAGTTGCCTGCGGTTCAGGTGGGGCTAGTGATCGATCCGGCGCGGCTACAAGGTGCGGACGATGCCGGCCGACCCCGTCTGTTCATGCCCAATCCGGTGCAGGGTGGCTCATCCGGCTCACATTACGACAGCAACATGCTGCCGAATGCGCTGATGGAGCCGGCGATCAACTCGACCCTGTTCTCTGCGTTCGATATCGACATCTCGCCGAACCTGCTTCAGGACACCGGATGGGTGCTCAACGGCGGCAACGCGAAGATCGCTGGATGTGACACCACGATCGACGTCGTCGATGTCGCAGGCATTATTGTCGGCGCCAACGTGCAGGCCACCAGCAACCTGTGTCTGAGCAAAGCGACCAATCGCGGTTCGTACCAGAGTTGCATGGACGCCTACAAGGATCGTTTGCTCGGATTGGGCCTGATCACCGGCAAACAGGGTGGCAAGATGATGTCCTGTGCGGCCAAGGTCGGGAAGTAAACTGTTACCACCAGTCGACAATGAGGCATTTCACCGGCGTCTCGGGGGCGCCGGTTTTTTTGCGTGGCATCCGCATCATTCAAACGAAAACGGCGCCCACTGGGCGCCGTTTTCGTCATCCGATGGCTGTGTAATCAGAGCGCTTCGTAGATGCCAGCCGCACCCATGCCGGTGCCGATGCACATCGTCACCATGCCGTACTTGAGCTTGCGCCGGCGCATGCCGTGTACGATGGTGGCGGTACGAATGGCGCCGGTGGCACCCAGCGGATGGCCCAGGGCAATGGCGCCACCCAGTGGGTTGACCTTGTCCTCGTCCAGCCCGAGGTCGCGGATCACCGCCAGCGCCTGCGCGGCAAAGGCTTCGTTGAGTTCGATCCAGTCGATCTGATCGCGGTTCAGGCCGGCCTGCTTGAGCGCCTTGGGGATGGCTTCCTTGGGGCCGATCCCCATCACCTCGGGCTTGACACCGGCGACGGCGAAACTGACAAAGCGCGCCAGCGGGGTGAGACCGTAATCCTTGATCGCCTGTTCCGATGCCAGCAGCACCGCGCCGGCACCATCGGACATCTGCGAGGAGTTGCCGGCGGTCACTGAACCACCGGCGCGGAACACGGTGCGCAGCTTGGCCAAGCCTTCGGCGCTGGTGTCGGCGCGTGGGCCTTCGTCGGTATCGACGATGATCTCGCGTTGCGTGATGGTGTCGGTGGCAAGATCGGGCTGGCGGGTAATGATGGTGTACGGGCTGATTTCCTCGCGGAACTCGCCAGCGGCGATTGCCGCCAGTGCGCGCTGGTGTGAGCGCAGTGAGAACGCATCCTGGTCTTCGCGGCTGACTTTCCACTGCTCGGCGACTTTCTCTGCGGTGATGCCCATGCCGTAGGCGATACCGACGTTGTCGTCCGCGAACACCTGGGTGCTCATCGACACCTTGTGGCCCATCATTGGCACCATGCTCATCGACTCGGTGCCGCCGGCCAGCATCAGATCGGCTTCACCCAGACGGATGCGATCGGCAGCCAGCGCCACCGCTTGCACGCCCGACGAACAGAAGCGGTTGATCGTCTGTGCCGGCACCCCGATGGGCAGGCCCGCCAGCAACGCGCCGATGCGCGCCACGTTCATGCCTTGCTCGCCCTCGGGCATGGCGCAGCCGATGATGATGTCGCTGATGCGGTTGGCGTCGACGCCTGGCGCTTGCGCCATCACCGCCTTGAGCACGTGCGCCAGCATTTCATCGGGGCGGGTATTGCGGAACATGCCGCGCGGCGCCTTGCCCACCGGGGTGCGGGTGGTGGCGACGATATAGGCGTCCTGGATTTGGCGGGTTGACATAGGGGGTTCCTTTGATTTTATGCGGGACCCGGGACCCGGGACCGCGGGACCCGGGGAAAACCCGGTGAACTGTCGTGACGAACGGCTTTTGCTCTTCCGGGTCCCGTGGTCCCGCGGTCCCGAGGTCCCGCCTCCGCATCAATTCCGCAGCGGCTTGCCGGTGGTCAGGGTGTGTACGATGCGCGCCTGGGTTTTTGGCATCTGCGCCAGCGCGATAAAGTGCTCCAACTCCAGCTTCAGCAGCCAGTCTTCGTCGACCAGCGCGCCTCGATCGACGTTGCCGCCGCACAGCACGGTGGCAATGCGGGTGGCGACGTCCATGTCGTGCTCGGAGATGAAGCGGCCTTCGAGCATGTTGACCAGCATCATCTTGAAGGTCGCGATACCGACATCACCGGCCACCGGAATCTGCCGCGCCGGCAGCGGCGGGCGGTAACCGCTGTCGGCCAGTTCGCGTACTTGCGCCTTGGCAACGAACAGCAGTTCATGCGGGTTGAACACCACCACATCGCTTTCGCGGGCGAGGCCGAGTTCCTTGGCCTCCAATGCCGAGGTCGATACCTTGGCCATCGCCACCGCTTCGAAGTATGGCTTGAGGCCAGCGAACACATCGCCACCGGCGGCCGTAGCCAGGCCGACGCGGGTGGCGATTTCCTTCAGTCCGCCGCCAGCCGGCAACAGGCCGACACCGGCTTCGACCAGGCCGATATAGCTTTCCAGCGCCAATACCGTGCGGGTGGCATGCATCTGGAACTCGCAGCCGCCGCCCAGCGCCATGCCACGCACCGCCGCAACTACCGGCACCAATGCGTACTTGATGCGCTGGCTGGTGGCCTGGAAGTTGGCAATCATCGCGCCGAACTCATCGACCTTGCCAGCCTGAAGCTGGCCCATTGCGCCCTTGAGGTCGGCGCCGAGCGAGAACGGTTCGCTGTTTTGCCAGATCACCAGGCCAGAAAAATCCTTTTCGGCAATGCCGATGGCCTGTTGCAAGCCATCGAGCACCGCGTCGGAAACGGTATGCATCTTGGTCTTGAAACCGACCACCGCGATGCCGTCGCCGTCGTGCCACATGCGCACGCCGTCGTTCTCGAACACCGTCTCGCCAGCGCCGTAACGCTCGCCCAGCACCGGGTCGGGGAAGCGCTGGCGGCCATAAACTGCCAGCGACGAGCGCGGCTTGATCGCGTTGCTGCTGGGGCTGAAGCTGCCCTCGGCTTGATGCACGCCGTTGCGACCATCGACGGCCCACGCCGGTAGCGGCGCATTGGCCATGGTCTTGCCGGCAGCGATATCTTGCTCAATCCAGCTGGCGATCTGCTGCCAGCCCGCGGCCTGCCAGGTTTCAAACGGCCCGAGCTTCCACCCGTAGCCCCAGCGGATTGCCAGGTCGATATCGCGCGCGGTATCGGCGATATCGGCAAGGTGGAAGGCGCTGTAATGGAACAGGTCGCGGAAACAGGCCCACAGGAACTGTGCCTGCGGATGCGCACTGGCGCGCAGTTTGGCGAACTTCTCGGCCGGGTCCTTGAGCTTGAGGATTTCCACCACTTCGGCTGCCGCTTCACCGGTGGCAGGGCGGTAATCGGCCGTGCCGATGTCGAGCACCGAAATGGTCTTGCCGATCTTGCGGAAAATGCCGGCGCCGGCCTTCTGGCCCAGCGCGCCTTGTGCAATAAGCGCCTTGAGCCAGTCGGGTGTGTTGAAATGGCTGTGCCAGGGATCTTCCGGCAGGGTATCGGCCATGGTTTTGATGACATGCGACATGGTGTCCAGGCCAACCACATCAGAGGTGCGGTAGGTGGCGCTTTTCGGCCGGCCCAGCAGAGGCCCGGTCAGGGCATCGACTTCATCGAAACCGAGACCGAAGGCGGCAGTGTGGTGCAGCACCGACAGGATCGAGAACACGCCGATCCGGTTGCCGATGAAATTCGGTGTGTCCTTGGCATGTACCACGCCTTTGCCTAGCGTACTGACCAGGAACGCTTCCAGCCCTTCGAGCACGGCCGGATCGGTGCCACGGCAGGCAATCAACTCGGCAAGATGCATGTAACGCGGCGGGTTGAAGAAATGCACGCCGCAAAAACGCGGACGCACCGCATCGGGCAGAGCATCGGCCATGGCATTGATGCTCAGGCCCGAGGTGTTGGACGCCACCACCGCGTGCGGCGCGATGTGCGCGGCGATTTTGCCGTACAGGTCGAGCTTCCAGTCCATCCGTTCAGCAATGGCTTCGATGATCAGATCGCACTCGGCCAGCAGCGGCAGGTGCTGCTCATAATTGGCAGCGGTGATGGCGGCAGCGCGGGATTTGGCGGCAAGCGGCGAGGGCGACAGCTTGCTGAGGTTGGCAATGGCGCGATTGACGATGCCGTTGCGATCGCCTTCCTTTGCGGGCAGGTCGAACAACACCGTATCGACGTTGGCATTGACCAGGTGTGCCGCGATTTGCGCGCCCATGACGCCGGCGCCGAGGACGGCCACCTTGCGAACTTTCAGGTTGTTGGACATGTGCGGGGGTACTCCGTTGCTGCGGTTGATCGGATCGTGCGGTCGCGGTGCGTAGGGCACGGGTTGGGGTGATGACTTTGTATTACGGTGCGCGCAGGCCTGCAGCGGCAAAGCGGATCAGGGCTTGCGCGCTACGCTGGCAATGGGTTTTTTCGCTGACGTTGCCGGGCCGCTTGATCAGGCCAAAGTCCGCCATCGCGTAAGTGAGTGCCCCTGCTATGAAATCCAGCCGCCAGTAAAGTTCCTCTTTGCCCAGATCGGGTGCATGTGCGCCGATCGCCTTGGCGAACTCGCGCAGCACGTGACCGTAGTTGTCGGAAAGGAACTTGCGCAGACGCTCGTTCTTTTCGGCATAGGCACGGGCGAGCACACGCACAAAGGCCGAACCGCCGCCCTGACGATCCAGGGTGAGTGCCAAGGCAGGTTCGATGAAGGCGGCCAGAACCGCTTCGAGTGCGGGATCGGCTTGCGCCTGCGCTTTGCCCAGCGCGTCGAGTCGTTTCTGGCTCAGTTCGTCCAGACGGCGGCGGAAAACCTCGTTGACCAGATTTTCCTTGGAGCCGAAGTGGTAGTTGACCGCAGCAATGTTGACATCGGCACGGGTGGTGACCTGGCGCAACGAGGTGCCAGCAAAGCCGAACTGGGCGAACAAATCCTCTGCGGCGGTCAACAACCGTTCTTTGGTGGAAAAATGTACCGAGGCATTCATCAACGAACCAACCCATCGCTCGATTCAAACAAACGTTTAATACAGACTAGCGCTCGAAACGGGGTGCGGTCAATGGTCAAAAACGCCAAATCGCTCTTGGGCCGTGACGCGGTTCGCATCATTGGCTACAATGGTTTCTGGGAAATCCCCCTAAGCCCGCGATTGTTCGCGGTTTTGTGGTAGCCTCGGCTCTTTCACTGGGCTGGCTACCCTCTCTATCAATACACGGAGTGATTTCATGGCGCTGCAGCGCACCCTTTCCATCATCAAACCCGATGCCGTCGCCAAGAATGTCATCGGTCAGATCTACTCCCGTTTCGAGCAAGCAGGTCTGGTCATTGTTGCAGCGAAGATGAAGCACCTCTCGCGCAGCGAAGCCGAAGGTTTTTATGCAGTACACCGTGAGCGCCCGTTTTTCAATGCGCTGGTTGAGTTCATGATCTCCGGCCCAGTGATGATCCAGGCGCTGGAAGGCGACAATGCGGTGGCCAAACACCGTGACCTGATGGGCGCCACCAATCCCAAGGACGCTGCTCCCGGCACCATCCGCGCTGATTTTGCCGAGAGCATCGATGCCAATGCGGTGCATGGCTCGGACAGCCTCGAAAACGCTGCCAACGAAATTGCTTATTTCTTTGCCACCACCGAACTGTGCCCACGCTGATTGCCCATCAATGAACGACGGGATTGCCAAGCAAAACCTGCTCGATCTCGACCGTGATGGTCTGGAGCGCTTCTTTGTCGAAACCCTCGACGAGAAGCGCTTCCGTGCGCATCAAGTGATGAAGTGGATTTATCATCGCCACGTCACCGATTTTGAGTTGATGACGGATATCGGCAAAACGCTGCGTGGCAAGCTTCAGCAGCACGCACAGGTGTTGCCGCCCAACGTCGTGTTTGAAAAACCATCTACCGATGGCACCCACAAATGGTTGCTTGGCATGGATGGCGGCAATGCCATCGAGACCGTGCTGATCCCGGACAAGGGGCGTGGCACGTTGTGCGTTTCATCGCAGGTCGGTTGTGGCCTCAACTGCCAGTTCTGCTCCACTGCCACCCAGGGCTTCAACCGTAACCTGAGCACCGCCGAAATCATCGGCCAGGTCTGGGTCGCGGCCAAGCATCTGGGTAACGTGCCGCATTTTCAGCGCAAGCTTACCAACGTGGTGATGATGGGCATGGGCGAGCCGTTGCTCAATTTTGACAACGTGGTCCGCGCCATGAACATCATGCGCGATGACCTCGGTTTTGGTCTCGCCAACAAGCGCGTCACCCTGTCTACCGCCGGCCTGGTGCCACAGATTGATCGACTTTCCGAGGAAAGCGATGTCTCGCTGGCGGTGTCGTTGCATGCGCCCACAGATGAGTTGCGCACCGAGTTGGTGCCGCTCAACAAGAAGTATCCGATTGCGGTGTTGATGGCGGCGTGCGTGCGTTATGCACAACGCAAGCCGCGCACCTCGATCACCTTCGAATACACCATGATGAAAGGCGTCAACGACCAACCAGAACATGCCCGTGGCCTGGCTGCGCTGATGCGCAAACTGGATGCCAAGGTGCAGCGCACCAACACGGCCAAGGTCAATCTGATTCCGTTCAACCCGTTTCCAGGCACCCGATTCGAGCGCAGCGACGAGACCGATATCCGCGCGTTTCAGACGCTGCTGCTTGAGGCTGGCGTGCTGACCATGGTGCGTCGCACCCGAGGCGATGATATCGATGCCGCCTGTGGTCAGCTCAAGGGGCAGGTGCTCGACCGTACACGCCGACAGGCAGATTTTCGCCGCAAGCTTGAAGCGCAGGGAGTTTCCGATGCTGCGTAGTCTTCCACGCCAGCTTGCCGTGATTGCGCTGGCGACGGTGATTGGCGCTTGTGCCGGCAATGGCTCGCGCTCCAAAGCCGATGTAGAGCACGCCGTGCAGACCAATCTCGGGCTCGCGCAAAGCTACATGGGCAAGGGCGATTTTGAGGCCGCGCTGGACAAGCTGCGCAAAGCCGAAGCGCTCAACCCGCGTTCGGCGCAAACCCAGTCGATGCTGGGCATGCTCCACGAGCGAATCGGTCGGCCCGCACTGGCTGGCCCATTCTACGAAAAGTCGGTCGCGCTGGCTCCCAACGATGGCGCCATGCTTAATAATTACGCAACCTGGTTGTGTCGCAGCAAGCGCTCCAGTGAATCGCTTGCCTGGTTTGATCGCGCCCTGAACGACCCCTTCTACAAGACCCGGGCGATGGCTTATGGCAATGCTGGGCGTTGCGCAACTGAAGCCGGTTTGCTGGAGCGCGCAGAAGGCTACTTTCGCGGTGCGCTCGAGATCGACCCGAACTTTACCGATGTGTTGCAGGACATGGCCAGCCTGAGTTTGCAACGCGGCGACTATTTGCGGGCACGCGCCTTTGTGCAGCGGCGTGAAGCCTTGGGCCCGGTGGGGCCGGTGTTGCTGGATATCGCTGCGCATGTAGAAGACGGCCGAGGGGATCAAGAGGCCGCACAACGCTACCGTAGACAGCTCCTGGAGCAGTTTCCGGAGTATCAATCCGCCTTGCCAGGTAACAATAAAAAACCATGAACACGCAAGTCTCACCCGAGAGTGCCGACGCGACGGATAGCATCGGACATCAACTGCGTAGTGCACGGATTGCCAAAGGTTATTCCATTTCCGACATGGCGGCGCGAATGCGAGTGCTCAGTCACGTCATTGAAGACATCGAGTGCGAACGATACGACCGTTTGGGTGCTTCAATCTATGTGCGCGGACATTTGCAAAGCTATTGCCGTCAGCTCGGGTTGCCCTGTGGCATGGTTGAAGGCTGCGCTGATGCCAGCAAGCTTCCGCCGCTGGCGCCAATGGTTCGCAGCTCGGCAATTCAGCGGATGGTCGACTTTTCCACACGCAGCCTCGTCTACGTAGTGCTCACCGCATCCATCGGTATCCCGGTAGTGTGGTTTGCACTCAATTCACCAGAAACTCATCCGGCGAGGTCGTTGACACGAATTGACCCGGTCATTACACCATCGCCCGGCATAAATGATCCGCTGGCCGTAACCACCAGTACCACGCTTCAAGAAAGCGCCGACGCAGTGGTCACGCCGGCCACAACAGACGCAGCCAACGACCAGCCGGTTGTGGCGTCGCTTGCCGGGTTTTATCGCGAACAGCCTGCGACCAAGAGCGTTGATGCACTCGCTTCTGTCGCGGCACCTGAAGTAGCCCCTGCAACAGGCGTGTTGATGCAATTCGAAAAAAAGAGCTGGTTGCAAGTACGCTCCCGAGATGGTGGCATGCGTGATGAAGCGCTTGTCAATGCCGGCGAGGAGCGCCGTTATCCGTTGGATCAGGTGGGTTACATTACCCTTGGCAACGCGAGCGGGGTAGCCGTCAGTATCAACGGCGTTGCAGCGGATATCTCCACATTTCAACGCGCAGACGTGGCACGCTTTACAATATCTTCGGATGGCGCGTTGGCTGCGGCCCGCGATTGATCCACCGGTAATTCTGATCACTATTGCATTCGGGTATTGCCCGAATCCAGGAACCTCATGGCTATTGAATCTCTTGACGAACACGAACAAAGCGAGCGCGTACGCGCCTGGTTGAAAGACAACGCCAGCAATATGTTGACAGGCGTAGCCTTGGGTGTCGCCATGATTGCCGGCTGGCATTGGTGGCAGAACGCACAAAGCGAACATCAGACGACTGCTGCGGTGCAGTTCAATACCCTGATTGAAGCGGCCAGCGCAAAAGAATCCGACTCGGTGGACGCGATTGCGCAATCACTTCGCACCGAGTTCGCCGATACGCCGTATGCGTTGCTGGCGGGTTTGCGGGTGGCGCGTGTCAAGATCGACGCTGGCGAGCCACAAGCGGCGCGCGATGCGCTTGCCGCCATCGATGTTTCCGATCAGGATCAGGCACTGGCGGCATTGGTAGCATTGCGTATCGCCCGTCTTGATCTGACATTGGACAAACCGACCGATGCGCTGGCAACCTTGCAATCCATCAGCAGCGATTTTGGCGGCCTTGTTGACGAAGCGCGTGGTGACGCTCTGACGGCACTTGATCGTGCAGACGACGCGCGTCTGGCTTATCAAAAAGCATTGACTGTGCTTGATGGTGGCTCGCCGGTTTATCGCACCGTGCAGATGAAGCTTGACAATCTTGGTGTCGCCGCCAAGCCGGAGGTCTGAGCAATGCGTCGTTTTTTCTTGCGAGCCTCGGTGCTTCTATTGAGCGTAGTGCTTCTTTCAGCGTGCGGCACAGTGAAGAAATGGTTCGGCAAGTCTGACAAGGCGCCCGAGCCCGATGAGCCGGCAGCGCTGGTCAAGCTAGAAAATCCGATTACTATCGAGCGCATCTGGGGGGTGTCGCTTGGCGACGGCGAAGGTAACCTTTGGACCCGTCAAGCACCCGTTCTCGCCGAGGGCCGCATCTACGCCAGCAATATCGATGGTCGTGTGGTGGCCTTCGATGCGATGACGGGCAAGCAGTTGTGGAGCACCAAAACCAAGCTGCCTTTATCCGGAGGCCCAGGGGTGGGTGCGGGACGGCTGGTGCTGGGCAGCCTTGAGGGCGATGTAATTGCGCTTGACGCAGATTCCGGTGCCGAGATCTGGCGCACCAAGGTTTCTTCGGAAGTCATCACTGCCCCCGTTGTCTCGCAGGGTTTTACTGTTGTGCGCGGCAATGACGGACGCGTTTTTGGCATCAATCTGGGCGATGGCAAGCGGGTATGGGTTTTTGACCGTGGTTTGCCAGCATTGACTACCCGTGGCAATGCGCCGCCAGCGCTGGCCCGTGATGCGGTGGTGATTGGCTATGCTGACGGCATGTTGGTTACGCTGCGTATTGCTGATGGCGGCACCCTATGGGAACGCGCAGTAGCAACTCCCGATGGCCGCAATGAACTGGAGCGCATGGCCGATATCGATGGTGATATTCAAGTCGGCCTGACCGACGTGTTCGCACACAGCATCAAGGGACAGGTGATGGCGGTGGATTTATCCAGCGGGCGCCCGCTGTGGAACCGCGATATCACCGGTTATGCGGGCATGGCGTTGATGGGCGACAAGGTGGTCACTGCCGATGGTAGTGGTGTGTTGCTGGCGCTTGATCGCGGCACTGGCGCCGGTCTGTGGCGACAAGATGCATTGCTCAACAGAATGGTGTCGACGCCAGCTGCTGCCGGCCCGTATGTGGTCGCTGGCGATGCTGAAGGGTATTTGCACTGGTTTGACGCAGTTACCGGCGCCCCGGTTGGCCGCATCCATCTTGGTGGAGGGATGCGAATTCCGTTTTTGGGCAAAAAGCCTGGCCCGATCAGGGCAACACCGCAGGTGTCCCCTGATGGCGTGGTTTATGTTGTCAACACCGAAGGCACGCTCGGCGCCTATCGCGTAATTGGTCGCTGAGCAAACGGAGAATTGACATGCTTGCGCTGGTTGCGCTGATTGGACGGCCGAATGTCGGCAAGTCCACGTTGTTCAATGCGCTTACCCGCAGCCGCGATGCGTTGGTACATGACGAACCCGGGGTGACCCGTGATCGTCATTACGGCGTGTGTCGGATTATCGAAGACTTGCCCTTCGCCGTGGTCGATACCGGCGGCCTCACCGAACAGACCGAAGGCATTGCCGGTGCCACTACCCAGCAGGCCCTGGCCGCTGCCGAGGAAGCGCAGGTGCTGGTATTCGTGGTCGACGCCCGTGCCGGCTTGCTTGGCCCCGACCAGACCATACTTACCGACCTGCGGCGCAGTGGCAAACCGGTAATCCTGGCGGTCAACAAGGTTGATGGTCTGGATTCGGATATCGTGCTAGCCGAGTTCTCCGGCTGCGGCATCGCGACCATGATTGCCTTGTCGGCCGCGCATCGCAGTGGCATCGACGAACTGCTAGACGCCATCGAGGTACACCTTCCGGAACCCGAGCCGGCACCCGATCCCAGCGAACAACCGCCGGGAGTGATGCGTATTGCCGTGGTCGGTCGCCCGAACGTCGGCAAATCCACCCTGATCAATCGCATTCTTGGCGAGGATCGCCTGATCGCATCGGATGTGCCGGGTACTACCCGCGACGCCATCTCGGTCGATATTCTGCGCGATGGGCGGCAATACCGGCTGGTCGATACCGCTGGCATCCGGCGCAAGGGCCGGGTTGAATTGGCGGTTGAAAAGTTCAGCATTATCAAAACATTGCAAGCCATTGATGCGTGCGAAGTTGCGATTGTATTGATTGATGCCAGCGAAGGGGTCACTGAACAAGACGCCACCGTACTGGGCTATGTCCTTGATGCCGGCCGCGCGTTCGTGATCGCCGCCAACAAATGGGACGGCTTGAGCAGCTATCAACGCTCGCAAACCCAGGACATGCTTAGCCGTAAACTGACCTTTGTCGAATGGTCCGAGACCGTGTTCATTTCCGCTCTGCACGGTTCGGGTCTGGGTGAATTGTTCAAGGCGCTGCATCGGGCGCACGTTTCGGCAACGCGAACCTTCAGCACCTCCGAAGTGACCCGTGCGCTGGAGATGGCCTACGAGGCCAACCCGCCGCCGGTAGTGCGCGGGCATGTGCCGAAGATGCGCTTTGCCCATCCGGGTGGCAGCAACCCGCCCACCTTCATCGTGCATGGCTCGCGGCTGAAAACCCTGCCGGAACACTATCGGCGCTATCTGGAAAACTTTTTCCGCAAGCGCTTCAAGCTGGTTGGTACCCCGATCAAGTTCGAGTTCCGCGAGGGCGAAAACCCCTACGGTGATCGCAAGAACGTGCTCAGCGAAAAGCAGGTCGCCTCGCGGCGGCGGATGATGCGTCACGTCAAGCGGTGAGCGAACGCATCACCGCTGTTATCCTCGCTGGCGGCCGTTCGCGGCGCATGGGCGGTGTCGACAAGGCTTGGCTGCCATGGCGTGGCAGCAGCCTGATCGAAACTCTGGTCGAAGCCCTGCGCACGCAGGTCGATGACGTGCTTGTGGTCGCCAATCGCCATGCTGAGCGGTATGCCGCCATCGGTTTGCGCTGTGTCGCTGATCGTCGTGCCGAGCACCCGGGCCCAATGGCCGGTCTTGAAGCCGGCTTATACGCCAGTGATGCGCGCTGGGTACTGACTGTGCCGGTGGATGTGCCGCATCTGCCTGCTGATCTGCTGAGCCGCCTGCTGGCCAGTGCCGAAACCACGGGTTGTGTACGTGCCCGCGACGTCGATGGCGTACAGCCGTTGATCGCCGTATATCTTCGTAAGCTGGCGCTACCATCGTTGGTGCAGGCACTGGACGCTGGCGAGCGCGCCATGCACCGTTGGCAGACAAGCGTGAACATCGCCGAAGTGGACTTTTCCCCGCATCACTTTGGCAATCTCAATACACCCGACGATTTGCGTGAAGAGGGCCTGTGATGCGCAGCAAACACGAAGCCATCGGTTTCAGTGAAGCACTGGCCATCGTGCGTGAAGTCGGTGTGCGCCAACGCCTGCCAACCGAAACTGTGGCGGTCAATGCCGCCGCCGGTCGGGTGCTGGTCGAGACCATCATCGCGGCAATCGACTTGCCCGGCTTTGACAACTCGGCGATGGATGGCTTCGCCGTGCGCGCCGCCGATCTAAATGCCGCCGCACCGAGTACCTTGCGGCTCGCCGATGAACAATTCGCCGGTATTGATCGCGAATTGGTGCTGGCTCCAGCAACCGCGATTCGCATCACCACCGGTGCGCCGCTTCCTGCCGGCGCCGATACCGTGGTCATCAAGGAAAACGCCAGTGTTGCCGATGGCTACGTCACCCTCGCGGCCGGTACCACGCACGGCGCCAATATTCGCCGACGCGGCGAGGATTTGCGCAGTGGCGAACTGGCGATTACCGCCGTAAGCCGCTTGCTGCCGGCGCAGGCATCACTGGCGGCAGCACTGGGCTTGGGTGAGCTTACGATGTATCGCCGACCACGCGTAGCCGTGTTCAGTGGCGGCGATGAACTGCGCCAGCCCGGGCAGGCTTTGGCAGCGGGCGAAATATACGACAGCAATCATGCGCTGGTGAGCAGCTTGTTGGCCGGCGAGGGCATCAGCGCACGAGCATTCCCGTCGTTACCCGACGATCCGGTGCAAATCCGTGCAGCGCTGGCCGATGCTGGCACACAGTGCGATCTGCTGATCACTTGCGGTGGCGTGTCGGCCGGCGAGAAAGATTACCTGCCTGCACTGATCGCCGAACACGGCGAATGGTTTTTCTGGAAAGTCCGGATCAAGCCCGGCATGCCGGTATTGTTTGGCCGCTTTGCCGACACTCTGGTAATGGCTTTGCCCGGCAACCCGGTCGCCGTGCTCGCCACCTTTCGCACGCTCGTGGCTCCACTGCTGGATGCAATGCAAGGTATAGACGCGCAGCCGCCCGCACTGTATGCACGGCTCAGCGCACCGTTGCACAAGAAGCACGCGCGCTTCGAGTTTCAACGCGGTTGGGTTTGCGGTCATCCAGACGGCAGCTTGTGGGTAGATGCCGACCCCGTCACAGGCTCCAACCGGCTCGCCGCTGCCGCCCGTGCCAACGCCTTGCTGTGCATTCCCGAAGGCCCGCAACACCTCGCACAAGGCGATGTGGTGCAGGTGTTGGCGCTCGGCGCGTGGTGAGCGGACAAGAGACGGTAGCATTATCCGGTTGTTCGAATGTTTGGAGAAACCGGATTCGACCAGATTCTCGCGTGAGACACGATGACGTGCTCCCGGCGGGCAATGGCATGGGCGCTGGACACGGCACGCAATAGTCTCGGTGGTAATCTTGCAGCCTGGTTGTTGAGGAGACAATCCATTGCTGTCCGAGGTTGAGCAAGTGCGCCGGCGGTTGTCGCGGAACACCGATGCGAACAAGAAATCGCAGTTTGGTCAGTTCCTGACGCCTGCCGCAACGGCGGCTTTCATGGCCGGTCTTTTCCCGCCTGCTGAAGGGCACTGCCGCCTGCTCGATGCCGGTGCGGGAATCGGTTCGCTCTCCGCAGCGTTTCTGGAGCGATGGCGTTCGGGGGTGCTTTGCTTTGAGCGGGTCGAGCTTGATGCTTTCGAGATCGATGATTCGCTTCACAGCCAACTGACGCACACAGTGGCGCGCTATCGGGGCGACGATTTTTCCGCAACGTTGCATGGCGACGACTTCATCCACGCCGCGACCGAGGCAATTACCGGTGGGCTGTTCGCCACATCACTCCCGCAATACAGCCACATCATTCTCAATCCGCCGTACAAGAAGATTGGCAACGATTCCGCGCACCGTCTGGCACTGCGCCGTGTCGGTATCGAGACGGTAAATCTGTATTCGGCTTTCGTGGCGTTGGCTGTAGCGCAGGCAGCACCCGCCGGACAGATCGTGGCGATCATCCCGCGCAGCTTCTGCAATGGGCCGTACTATCGCCCGTTTCGCGAGTTTATGCTTGAGCGAGCGGCGATCCGCCACATGCACCTGTTCGCGTCGCGCAACAAGGCGTTCAAGGACGACGCGGTGCTTCAGGAAAACATCATCATCCGTCTTGAGCGTGGCGGCGAGCAGGGGCTGGTGACAATATCGACATCCACCGACGATACATTCTCCGATTTTGCCAGCCACGATCATCCTTTTGAGCGGATCGTGTTCCCGGATGACCCCGAGCGATTCATTCATGTGCCGACCCTGCCGGAAGCGCAGGTCATCGAGCAATGTCCGATTGTGCGCTACGCACTGGCCGAGCTTGGTATCGAGGTTTCGACCGGGCCCGTGGTCGACTTTCGGTTCAAGCAGTACCTGCGCGATATGCCGGCACTGGGCACCGTCCCCTTGCTCTATCCAGTCCATTTTTCCACCAGCGGCATCACGTGGCCGATCGAGGGCATGAAGAAGCCCAACGCCATCGAACGCAATTCCGACACCGCAAAGTGGGTAACCGTCCGCCCCAGCCCATCTATGTTTGAGCGAGCGCCCGCGGTCTGATGTATCCCGTGTGAACCGACGGGAGCAGGCGATGAAGCGGGAGCGGTGTGGTGCAGTGGTATGGGCGATGCGTTTGCACGAGTGGCGGTGCAGCGGGATGTCGTTGTCGGCGTATTGCCGGTATGCGGGTTGGAGCTATGCGACGGCGCGGGCGTGGCGGGAGCGTTGGCTGCGCGATCTGCTGGGGCCGTTGCCGTCGTTTGAGGTGCTGGAATGATGCCGGTGCTGGCGGGGTCGGCGGTGGTGCGGGTGAGTCTGGCGCCGGTGGATTTCCGTCTGGGCCTGGATGGCTTGAGTTTGCGTGCGCAGGCGGTGGCCGGGGCGTCGGTGTTCAGCGATGTGTTCGTGTTCTTCAACCGGGGCTTGGACAAGGTCAAGATTCTGCGTTACGACCGGCACGGGTTCTGGCTGTGCTATCAGCGCCTGGCGCGCGGCCGGTTCGTGTTGCCGGGGTCGGCGGTGCTCGATGCGGTGGAGTTGGGCTTGCTGCTGGAGGGCATCGATTTGTCGGTGCGCCGGCTGGCGCCGGTGGTGGCGCAACGGTTGGCGTAACGAGGCAAAAAAGCGTCATGGAATGCGATTTAATGCGTTGATTGCATTGACAATAACCGCGTTTTCCGGGATAATGCCCGGATGCTCGAAACCACCCTTTCCGCCGCCGATTTTGACCTGTTACGCGCGGAAAATGAGCGGTTCCAGGCGGACAATGCCCGCTTCTCGGCCGAGATCAAACGGCTCTCGGCGTTGGTCGAGAAGCTGACGTTTCAACTGGCGATGCTCAAGCGCATGCAGTTCGGGCAGAAGTCCGAGGCGCTATCGGTGCTGATGGGCGATCTGTTCGGTACCCCGACCGATCTGGAGCAACCGACCGCGCCACCGCAAGCGCCACCACGCAAAGCCAGCCGCGAGCCCAAGGCCGCGCCG